>JANQEN010000281.1 GCA_028278335.1 Chitinivibrionales bacterium
TGCTCCGGGTTCCGCGTTCGCTCCAGTAATTTTTGCTTTGCAAAAATCACCGGCTTCGCCGCCCTATACATCCCTGGCGCAAAAGATTATCGGAACGTCAAAAGATTTCATTGATTTTTAATTTTAAGTTACTTTCGGCACTTTGAACACTTAACTTCTTTAAATGAGGAGAATAAATTCAATATAACATTCAAGCATTTTTATATATGAAACTGGCCCAAAAGAGTATTATTGACTTGTCGTCTTTTTGAATTATTTTTAACGTAGAAAGAGTTGGACTAATTGATTTGACGAATTGGGGATAACAGTGCTTTTTGATTTTTTGTTTAAAAGAAACGAAACTGAAGATATTGATGTTTTGCCATTTCAAATTATTGACCTAAAACAGGGAACAAAGAAATGGCGAAATTGGAGGCATGGTGGAATTGGGGCTTCAGATGCCTCAATTATCATGCTTGAAAACAGATTCAAATCACCAGAAGAGCTTCGTTTCCTAAAGAAAAATAAAATTGATGAAAAACCAAACTTCAAAATGCAACAAGGCACAATGCTAGAACCAGAAGCAAGAGAACAATATCAAAAAGCTACAGGTATCATTGTTAAGCCAATATGTCTTCAATCTAAAATGTATCCATGGCTTATTGCGAGTTTAGATGGCATTTCTGATGACTTTAAAAAATTAGTAGAGATAAAATGTGGTGAATCAGCATACAAAAAAGCAACTAATCACACTATTCCAGATTATTACTATGGGCAACTACAACATCAACTAATGATAACTGGCTTAAATAAAATGGATTATTGGGCATGTTGGCCGGGAAAAAAAGGTGTCCGAATTAAGGTTAAAAGAGATAAAAGCTATATCTCAAAATTATTCAAAGAGGAATTAATTTTTTTTAACACATTGTGGGCGGAAAAGGTGTAGCTATTATCAATCTATATAGCAGACGAATATCCTTAATAGCCATTATACCCACACAGAAAAGCAACCCTCACTTTAACACCACAAATCTACAACTGCAAAACCTCGCTGAACCCAAATGCCCTATTGTTATTGAAATTGATGGGTTGCAAATTTTAATGGTAATAAGGACAACATTTTTGCAAAGGTAAAATGTTACGAAAAGCAGTTAAATGTAATATGGTTATCTATTCTTATTTCTTCTTTTTTTCTAAATAGTCCCAAGCACTTTTAATGTGGTGTTTTCTTAAAACTCTGGTGAATAAATATTGGGAACCCAATACGCTTTTTAACTTTTCATTTAGACGATAATCATTAGATTTTGTTAGATTATTAAAAAAGGTTTTGTCCATGTAATAGAAAAAAAATTGCAATTGCGTTGGATCGCTAACCACCCCGACTCCGATTTGGAATTCTAAATATGAATTGTCAAATTCACCAACACCAGCAAAACCTCCTTGGTAAAACGTATTTCCATCCTTTCCTTGAGCTTTCATTATAATATTCCAAAATTGTATAGATGAGTCAGGTAATATTTCATTTTGGATTTTATTTGATAGCTTTTTTTCTTTATCTTTGGTGTATTCTAGCTTTTCAGCCATAATTATTAAGCTGATAAGTTTATCATTGCAGAAAATAAGAAGTGCAATTTTACTATTTATATTTGGTTCAATTATTGGGAATGTCTTCTTTACCTTATAAAAAGTAATTTGCTTTGAAAGGTTTTTTGAAAGATACTTTTTAAAATTATGCCCAAAAGAAAAAAGAACGGCTTGAGGGAAATGAATTACTTCAAATGTTTTTTTGACTTCATTGATGGTTGTTCCCCAGGGTATTCCAAGAAAATTTGGTAATTCTTTGGGATTATTAAAATGATTTTCATTGTTTTTTGTAAAACCTGAAATTCCTGTAATACTTATAATGAGGAATGTTAATAGTTGCTTCTTCATATTATTGTTTGTTAATTTTTTGATCATATACTAAAATGCCAATTTTAGTTTTAAATAACAAAAAACAAAGATGATGTACCAGTTAAAGAGAAAATATATAAAATTTTTGTCCTTGGATATTGTGTTGAGAAGAAATGTTTAAACAGGTTCACACTATATAAAAGATTTTGGATTTTATTCAGTAGGACGCAGTATGCTACACCCATTATTATGTTTTGGAGGTAGGGGTTCAAAATTTTGAACCCCCACAAAGTGTGTATTGTCACTACAGACATGCCAAAGACACAAAACCACTCAGGGTCCCGGAGTCGTGAATTCGATAATCAGTCTCAATTGCTATAGTAGTGGCAACTCCATAATAATATTTGGCAAAACACCCTCATTTCAATACAAACAGGGCGTAAAAATTCTTTAGATAGGCTCAGTTACCCTGTGAGTGGGCTCATTTACTAGTTAGGGGGGGCTCAACTTCGCTAAAAGGGGTCTGATTTTCACTGCAAGGGGGCTCAATTATTGTTATAGCTGGGCAAATATTCGTTATGAGGGGTCTTGTTTTTTAATGATTAGGGCTCACTTATTATGTGTTGCCGAATAATGTTTGGAAGAGCTGGTAGGAGTTTCGATGTTGAAAAAAATGTCTGAATCAGTATGGGTTGGATTAATGGATGACCATGAGGGTGCAGACAAGCAGCGTCCCTACATTTGTAAAAAAGAAATAAATTCGCTGGTCAGCCGAAAGTGCAGTTGTACTAGCTCTGTTCTCTGCGGTGCCACGCTGCGCTTGGCAATGACCAGTGCAGATTGACCTTTATTAATCTTTTGCGATAGGGACGCGAAAGGTGCGCAGCAGTGTTTTGGCAAAGCCAAAATACCGTAGCGATAGCGGAGCCTGGAGCAGGCCCGGCCTGAGAGCAAGCGAAGGATCGCCCATATATTTTTATTAAAATTCAGTTATCAAAATAAAGAAGACGCCCATATGATTCTTATATTAGCTTTAGTTCATTTAAAATTATCAAATCACAATCACATATAAGTATTATATTACTAAATAAAGCTATACTGTTTTACATGGCTGGGGGTTGTGTGGAAAAATTTATAGTACTTAAAACGTTAGTCCTTGTCATATCTTTGATATTTATCTCCGTTGGTGATGACTTTGTAGGATTCTGCTTTAATGAGCCAGTCCAGGCACGACACATCTTTTCCATGTTTTCTCATATTAAAAATAGGGATACCTGGGGCGTGGCCTTTTATCCTGATGCCTCTTTACAGTACTTTCAGGCTCAAAAAAATCCTTTAAAGTGTAAATTGGCTCAGTTTTTAACAAATTACTCCTCATTAAAAACCTCAATTTTTATGGGTCAATCAGGTATAAGAGCTGAGGGACATGTCAATGCACAGCCCTTTCAGCGGGAGCTCAATAAAAATCGATACTCCTTTGTTTTCTCAGGAAATTTGACAAATTACCAACAGAGTCTGCCTTTAAAGCGATTTAAACCAATTGGAAACAGTGTCGGTGAGTACCTCTTCTGCTATCTCTTAGGTGAGATAGAGCAGAGAAATATCCAATCCTGGACTAAAGATGACTGCGCTTGGTTTCAGGGGATTTTACAAAGGGCAAATGAATTTGGGCATTTCTCCTTCTTATTCTCTGAAGGGGAGTACCTTTTTGTGTACACCGATCGAAGTTTGAAAGAAAAATTGTTTTGGCTCAGGAGATCGAATCCCTATGGCATGGTTCATTTTGTGGACGCCAATAGGGACGTTGATTTGAGCACGGTCTATCCGGCTTCAGCACATGGATTTATGTTCAGTTCTAAGGCATTGACCACAGAGCAATGGGGTATCATCGCAGTGAATCGATTGGCTGTCTTTAAAAAGGGTAGTGTGTATTGGGAAGCTGTAAATCCGATTAACAAACCGACACAGGGCAGATCGCATACTTACGCCAAGCCAACCCTCTTGCCACAGAGGAGCGCTGAGCAGTGTATTCGGTTTTTTCTTCCACAGGGAATGTCGGTTTCATGGGAATTGTGTAATCTTAAAGGAGTGATACTCAAGAGGTACAGTGCCCAATTTGATGAAGGGTATCATAGAGTCGGTTTTAATACATCAAATACAGCCTTTGGTAATAGTGTGTACCTTGTACGCTTTAGGGCTGGGGGAATCTCTGAGTATCAAAAGAGAATTGTTGTAAATAATTAATAGTATAATTGTTAAAAAAATCAATATGTTGAGGCTCTTCATGCAGATTAGAATAATAAAGCAAATTAGCATAATTTTGGGGATAGCCATGCTCTTTATGCAGCAAGGCTATTGCTGTGAGCTAATGGGTTACTCCTTTAATGAGACTGTTCAATCTCGGCATATTTTCTCGGTATTTCGTTATAGAGAGCTTCGTCATGGCTGGGGAACTGCTTACTATCCGGATAAGTCGGTTTTGTTGTATAAGGAGCCGACAAAAATTTTAAGCAGCAAACTGGCAACTTTTTTAACAACCTATGAGGAATATAAGGCACCCCTGATGATGGCCCATGTGCGGATCGCTACGGTGGGTAGTGTGCTCTACAGAAACACTCACCCCTTTCAACGGGAACTTGCTGGTAAGCAATATGTGTTTTGTCATAATGGCACGCTAAGCAACTATCAAAATGGCTTGAAGCTTGGCTCTATTAAACCTATTGGAACCACCGATAGCGAGCATCTCTTTTGCTATCTTTTGGGTCAAATAGAAAAAGAGAGTATTGAGGAATGGAATAGTGAAACCTGTAAGTGGTTGGAATCTAAGTTTAAAAGGGCTAATGATTTTGGATGGATGTTCTGTCTATTCAGTAACGGCGAGCATCTTTTTGCCTATCGCTGTGACAACTATTCTGATGAACGACTTCACTATGTTAAAAGAAAATCTCCCTATGGCAAGATCCATTTCAAGGGTATGAATAAAACAGTAGACCTAAGCACCATTTATCCCGCCTTGTCAAAGGGGGTGATATTTGCATCAAAGCCTTTGAGCAACGAGTCCTGGACTACGGTAAAGAAGGGAAAGCTTATTGTAGTGAAGGGCGGGGAGGTTGTGTATCCATAAGATGTTACGAGCCAACCTAGGTCCAATTGATTCATCATACAATTAGTTTGCTCATTATCAGTGCTTTGAAAAAAAAGGCCAGGGGGAGTCAACAAGATCACCCGAACACATTTATTACTGAGTGCCCACAAAATATGGTTCACCGTTTAGGTGAAACAGATTTTGTGGATGCAAACAGTTAAAAGGTGTGAGGGAAGCTTGTTGCGGGGGGGCTTCCCCCCGTAGATGTTATCTTAAGAGATTTTGATAGTATAAATCAAAAAAGGCCTTCCAAATTCAAGGAAGACCTTTTAAAAAGCTTAATGCGTATAATTCTTTATTTTGCCATTACAAAAGGCTTGTTCATGGTCACATTATCCATGGTAACCTTAAGTACATACATGCCATTACTTACTGAACCAATATGGTACTGAAGTTTATTGGCTGCAGTGGCGTCTCTCTGGAGTTTAATCTCTTTTCCAAGCAGATCAAAGAGAGAAACAGAAATGTTCTTGTAGGCAGTCTGTTTTGACAGGTCAATAGTTACAAGACCCTGGGCTTTGTTCAATAAAGCATTGAATGAGCCAAGGCTTTGATTAGCCAATTCATCCTGAATGGCATTGACGCCCACTTCACCGATCTTGATGTAATCAATATCAACGTTTCCTTGGAAGAAGTAATCGTAGATTATACCATTAACCGTGTCAGGGTAATTGTACCAGTCATAGTTAAGACCAATTCCCATTTTACCAATAAGATCGGTAGCAAGAGGACCATCACCAAAAATGGCAAAGTCATGCTTGTCTGTACCCCAAACATTCTTTAATTCACCGGTCATGTCAACAGTAAGCTCTTGCCAGTCGGTGGTGAGGGGAAGGCGATTCTTACGATTCATTTTAGTATCAGAGTAGACTGTAAATTCGTCAGCCAAACCTGCAGTGAGACAGACCTTGTCATTGACACCAACCTGGGTAGGTTGCTTACGGGCACGAACCTTAATGACCGGTTTGATCCGGGGATCATTGAGGTTAAGGGTAACTGCTTTACCACCAGAATGGGTTAGGTACCAGTTGCGGCTAAAGTCATCATGACCATCTGCACCAAAGGAGCGGAAAACATCGTTTTCAACGTGTGAGAAAACCCACTGCCATGGTGGTTTCGGTCCAGCAAAGTTTACTGAGCTACCACTCTTAAATTCCTCGGAGAAGAGCCAGCCTGCGCTGGGAAATTGGGTAACCTTAATGATATTTTTCTTTTCCTTTGTATCAGAACCACCGGAACCAGTTACTTTGAGGCTTACTGTTTTATCGCCAGTGGTGGTGTATTTAACATTGTGTGGTCCCTTACCAGTTGCTGTTGCTGGTGAGGCGCCACTACCAAAGTTCCATTCGTAAGAGGAAATGTTTCCGTAGGATTTACTTTCATACTTGATTGATCCACCAGTATAACAGCGGATTTTGTCATTGGTAAACTGGGCGTCAACTTTACCTTCTGGGTTGTAGAGAGTGGCAAAGAGATTGTCACTGGCATGGAGCCAAAAGGGCTTTTTGATTTCATCAACCCATTTTTGTTTTAAAACATTGTTTACACCAATACGTGAATCTTTAAAAGATCCTTGCCAAATCGGTTGTGCTTCCCAGTTTTGGTTGATGTAACAGAGTGCTTTGATACGGTTACTGCTATTTTTCATGGCACTGATTACTACATTGAAGTATCCATTCCAGAGATCGTTTCCACCGGTTTGGCTGGTTGAATGGAACTTGGTGGTCGCTTCAGCGATCATCACCGGTTTGTCATGCTGCTTAGCGAAATTAACCATGGCAGGGCTGTTACCGGTGAACCAGCTAAATCCACACCAATCTACATAAGCATCACCAGGGTAATAAGGAGAAATATTGCCACCAGCTTCACCTTCATCAGCGGATTGCCAAACAAAGGCACAGTTTTGGATGTCTAAACTTCTGAAAATATCAACTATACGTTTGTATGCACGAACATACGTCCCAGGATCGTAGCCATTCCAGTGACCATTAAACTCATAGCCAATTCTTAAGAATACTGGGCGGTTGCATCGTTTTACAAATCCTGCAAGCTGTTTAACCATGTGGTCCAATTCACCATTGGCAATTGGGCCAAGCTGTGGGAGGACCTGACCATTGTATGACTGGTTTTGAAGATCTAAACCAATAACAAAGACTGATTTGTTAAACTCATTGTGATAGAGATAACGACGACCATGAATAATCCCAGCAAAGTCGTTGCCTTCAAAGGTGCCGTCCCAAGTGAGTCCTAAGTTGAAAATAACATTAGTGTAAAAAGTTATTCCACCGGGAAAGAGGTTGCTGTTTCCACCAACAACTTTATCGATGTATCCTTGTCTGAGTGCAGGGTGCTTGCCATAGGCCTTCATACCACCAACACCTTCGAGACATTGACCCAGTGCTAAAAGAGCCTTGCCATTAGGTGGTTCAAACTTGGCCATTTTGGCAAATCCCATGGTGAAACTTATCAACACCATAAAGATAATAAGGTGGGGAAGGATTTTAAGTTTGCCGATAAACCGTTGAAAAAAAAGCA
This sequence comes from Chitinivibrionales bacterium, assembly GCA_028278335.1. Lineage (GTDB taxonomy): Bacteria > Fibrobacterota > Chitinivibrionia > Chitinivibrionales > JANQEN01 > JANQEN01. Next base: position 7,553 of record JANQEN010000281.1, read on the forward strand.
GATTCATATAATCTCCCTTATGTTGAAATAGTATGGATATCTCATACCACAATTTGTGAATGATTTACGTTTGTGAGATTTTACAGATAAATCTATTAGGTAAATAAGTGCAGAAAATAGTCGATATTACCTTGGTATCTCCCTTAAAAGGTAATAAATATCAAAATTTAATTCACCAATTAAGTTTTAATGATCTTAAAATATAGAATATATTATTATATAATAACGCCTGTTTTTTGCTATTTTAAATTTAATCAAAGCCCTGTTTTAGAGTGTAAGCTTTTGATAAACTTACATTATTATATTTCTTATTCATTTCATCTACGTTTTAAACGGCGAGAATATTAATAAAAAGCAAATTAGTTGTGTTTTTTGTTTGATGAAAATAAAAGAGTAATTTAGTAACTGTTTATATATTAATAAGTTAGTTCTATATTTACTATTTCTCTTCTATAACACGCATTGATTTCCATTTTCCCTGAATAAAGCGGATAAAAAAGCCAAATCCTAAAAGAGAGACATATGCGGTCACAATAAACCAAGCTATAAAGATACCTTTTTTTAAGACAAAAAGTGCCACATATGCGGGGAGCACCAAAAAACAGAGTGAAAAAATACCAACCAGCCACATTGCAAAGCGTGTATCCCCGGCTCCCTTAATTGCAGAGGCAAAAATAATAGTCATTGTGTCGAACAATGAATATATTGCTACAAATCGAAGCAGGACCTTGGCAAGATCGCTAATGGGTTGAAACTGCTCGGGGTCAGCTTGAGCTTCGTAAAAGAATAGGAAGAATGAGGGAAAAAGGAGATAGAGAAGCGCAATGAGCCCCATATAGCAGAAGGTCAGGTGGAATCCTGAATAAACCGATTTCTGTGCTAAGGATGGTTTGTTTTCTCCAAGATAGCGTCCCACAAGCATGGAGATCGCAATTCCGGCACCGATCATGGGCATAAATGCTAAGGTGTTGATATTAAAGGCAATATTAGATGCTGCAAGTTCAGTATTGCCAATTCTTCCAATAAAGAGAATAAATAGCGTAAATCCAGCAATATCAATGAAAAACTGGACTCCATTGGGAAGCCCAAAACGAAGCAGCCTTTTTAAGAGGGTGAAATTAATTCTCCAGCTTCGCCAGGAATGGAACCTCTGGTCATTATTTTTCTTTGCCATGAGAAACAGGTAGAAAACCACAGAGGAAAAACCTGAAATTAAAGTGGCGTACCCTGCCCCAGCTATTCCCATTGGCTCAAGTCCAAGTTTGCCAAATATTAATATATAGTTAAAAACAATATTTATAACTGTAGAGGCTGAGCTAATGAGCATGATTGGCCAATTTTGTCCTCGCCCCGAGAAAAATCCCCCAAAACCAGCAGATGCCATGGGCCCAAAAGCACCAAGACAGAGGATCCTGAAATAGATGATTTCATGTTTTCTAATGGCTGGATCGTGGCCAATAAGGTTAAATAGTGGGGTTGCTAGAGGAATGCAACAAAGTAGAATAATTGCCCCAAAAAGAGCCACATAAAACCCCTGCCAGATTGGCGCACCGATTTTATCATATTGCTTTGAACCAAAATATTGAGCCACAAAGGTACCACTATAGCTGCAAATACCAAAAAAGAAGCAGAGGATGGTGAAATTGAGTATGCCTGCAGGCATGGACGCAGCCATAGCATCAGGAGAATACCAGGAGAGGAACATACGATCAACAAAGTGTTGAATTGACCAGGCACCAGTGCTCAGAATGAGGGGAATGGCCGTACGCAGGATTTCACCATATCCTCCCTTTGCATGCCATCGGTCTTTTAACTGAGTAATGATAGTTTTCATATGTTGTTGCTTTTTACTTTTGAGGTTGTAAAAGGTAAAAATATTTACTGGTTGATTTCCCTAAGGCATGAAATATTTTTTAAGCTCTCATGCCTGTGGAACACGCTCCTGATCGCCTTGAAAACACTCTGTGAATGCTAGAAAATACAGTTTTAAAAATATATTAAAACACTTAATTTAATTAAATTTTACGTATAGATTTTAAATATCGATTTATTTATCTTTTTGATCAGAGTGGTAAGAGCTGGTACTTTCCTAAAAAAATATTTTGGAGCGAACTAGAATACCCATCTCAACGAATTCAATTCAACGGCGAATTGACTAATCTACTCAACATTTCATTTATTACTTTCCAGTGAGGTGACTTAAACTATGGCAAAGGGCGGTTACTTACTCGGTTACGATGTCGGAAGTTCATCTGTTAAGGCAAGTGTCATAGATAGCGACACGGGGAATCTCGTTGCATCGGCGATTTCACCTGATACAGAATTAGAGATCCTTGCACCTGAACCTGGTTGGGCAGAGCAGCATCCAGAGACATGGTGGGACCATATTAAACGGGCAACAACTTTGTTGCGCTGTTCTTCCGGCGTAGACCTTAGAAACGTTACAGCTATTGGAATTTCATATCAGATGCACGGACTTGTCATGGTTGACAAGGATCGTAATCCTCTGGCACCATCAATTATTTGGTGTGATAGCCGGGCTGTAGAGATCGGCAATCGGGCATTTGAAGCATTAGGGCAGGAGTATTGCCTGCGCCACTTTCTTAATTCTCCCGGAAACTTTACAGCGTCAAAGCTTCGCTGGGTGAAGATGAAGCGTCCTGACATCTATAAAAAAATCCACAAAATCATGCTTCCTGGCGACTACATTGCCATGAAATTGACTGGAGAAATCACCACAACTCCCACTGGCCTTTCAGAGGGAATCATGTGGAACTTCACTGAAAAGGGATTGGCCAAGAGCCTTTTAGATTACTATGAGTTGGATAAGAAGCTTATTCCTAATGTGGTACCTTCCTTTTCCGTTCAGGGTAAAGTTCGCACCGATGCCGCAGCTGATCTTGGGTTGAAGCCGGGAACACCGGTCGCTTATCGTGCAGGAGATCAGCCCAATAATGCCTTCTCTTTAAATGTGCTTAATCCAGGAGAGGTTGCTGCCACTGCAGGTACTTCCGGTGTGATCTATGGTGTTGATGATCGTCCGCTTTATGATGGTAAAAACAGAGTGAACACCTTTGTTCATGTAAATTATGATGAAGGTAATCCTCGCTATGGAATTCTGCAATGTATCAATGGTACCGGAATATTTAATCGTTGGATCCGGAGTACCCTTGGCTCAATTAACGACACAACAATCAAATATGAGACTATGAATGAATGGGGACAACAGGCAAAACCCGGTTGTGAGGGTTTGGTTATGCTTCCCTATGGTAATGGTGCAGAGAGAACTCTGGAAAATAGAGAGGTGCAAGCCTCTGTGCATGGACTCAATTTTAATATTCACGATAAAACACACATCATGCGCGCTGTTCAAGAGGGTATTGTTTTTGCATTACGCTATGGACTTGATGTTATGCGCTCTATGAAGGTTGCTGTTGCAACGGTGCGGGCTGGCCATGCAAATATGTTTCTCAGCCCCCTCTTTTCAGAGGTTTTTGCCACAGTCTGCGGTGTTCAGGTAGAGATGTACAATACTGACGGCTCCCAGGGCGCTGCCCGTGGTGCCGGTGTTGGTGCTGGCATTTTTGCTGATGAAAAGGAAGCCTTCTCTGGCCTTAAAACAGTGAAAACCATTGAGCCCAATAAAGAGCTGATTCAAACCTATGACAATGCCTATGGAAAATGGCTTTCCATTTTAAGCTCCCAGGGCATCAATAGTTCTTATGTTGATATGGATAAGGATTCTGACAACCTTGAAGTGCAGCATCAAGCTGCAAATACGACGGATATAAAGGAGTAGTAACAATAAGTAATAAGACATCTTTCCACAGTGTGTGTCGCTGGACCTTTAATGCTGGAAAAGGTGGATTTGTTCCTTCAAATATTCGTGATGAGTGGAGTGGTAATCAGTACCAATAATTTTTTTGATTAAATGTATAAATAGTTAGGTCTTTTATATAAGTATTTTTCTATATTATTAGTAATTTCGTAGTTAATTGCAGCGTAAAGTTTAAGAACTGGTGCTGTGAGTGTTTGTTTATTCAAGGAGGGGTTGTAGTGAGTTTTAAAAAAGTTATTGTCTTATGTGTGATTGCGACCTGTTGCATCGCACTGCAATCATGCCTCAAACCAATTGAGCCACCGGAAAGTCCTGTTGGATTACCATTAACTGTATCGGATTACTTTGATCCCAGTGGTTATATGGGTGCTGGTGAAGAGTTTGGGAATTTAAATGTTGTGGTAACAGAAAAAGTAAGTCCACCCTCTGGGGCAAAGGGAAGGGTGTATGAAGTGGTTTTCTCAAAATCTGGCGGAAAGACCTTTGGAGGAGTGAAGTGGCTGTATCCTTCAAATAATTGGGGCACCAGAGCGGGAATTCCTATTAGTCCGGACGCAAAAAAAGTGACCTTTTGGGTAAAGGGAGATAATGTTCCCTATAAGGCACTCTTTACTGCTGGGTTAGGTCAAACACCTCATGGAAATTTTTGGGCAGCTTCAACAGACGGCACAAAAGATATTCTTTCTGAGTGGACTCCGTATGAGATTGATGTTTCTGCTCAAGTACAGAGACAGGTTCAACAGTACGGAGTCTGTCAAGCACAAAGCCTTTTTGGATGGACCATATCAGGTATCAGTGATTCAAACTTACCCTTTACATTTTATGTGGCAGGGATTGTTCTCGAATAATTAAGTAAGTGTATAAGTTTACTATTAACAGGAAATAAGATGAATAAAAATAAAACTATCATACAGATACTCTTCATTTTGGCAGCTCTTTTACTCTGCCAGAATATCTTTGCCCAGGACGAGATGGAGGAGAGCCAAACAGAGAGTGAGTACTCAGCAGAATCAACAGAAGAGGCCGTTGACGAGTCCTCTGTTGAGAGCGAGGAGCTTTCAGAGCCAGTCAGTGCATCAGAGGAAAGTGATTATGTAGGTGCAAGCCCCTTTGCTTCTATGGGTGAAGCAGAAAACCTAGCCATGGGTGTAAGTAATCGCAATATTCGCAAAATTATTAAGAAAAAACTTGATGAGAATCCAACCGATGGAAATAGCTTAGCTGTTCTTGCTGAGCTTATGCGTCGTGTTGGTCATCCACAAGCTGAGGAGTACTTTGAAAAAGCTATTGCTGCAAAACCAAAAGAGCCAGGCTATCACATGTGGTACGGCCGCTATCTTTGGTATCGTGGTTTAAATTATCGCGCAGAGAAGCAGTTTTTTGAAGGACTCCGCAAGGTCCGCGCCCGTAAAGCAGCAGGTTTTGCTTTAAAAGACGATCCCTTTTTAGAGCAGTGGCTTGAGAGAGGACTTATTAATAATTTCCAGGATTTTGGTTTACCTTTAACTAGACACAAAGGCTATCCTTATAAAAATGCCGATGGTGACAAAAAACCTGGTCTCTTCCTTCTTGGCGGTCTTAATGTAGGAAAGCAACCAGTCGATTTCGACCTTCTCGATAATCATACTATTCAGTTTACAGGACTGTTGGGTTTCTTTAGGCAGGGTGCTTTTGAGGGACGCGGCAACGATCTTACAATAACCAATGATGTTGTTAAAGGAATATGTCGCTCTCCATTTCGACTTAATACAGATGCACGGGCAAGATTTTATACACCAAACAATATCATGCCGGCAATTGATGTACGGTTTGGATTTAACCAAAGTAAAGAGTCTCAATACTTCCAAAGATTCAAACCAGATACATTTGTAAACACCCAAACAATTAAAGTTGGGGGAGGACTCACTAAGAGCTACAGTATTGGGAATCTTTTTGACCTGAAAGTTGATCTTGGGTACAACCTGCTTCGTAGAAAGGGACAAATCGAATTTAAAGCTGACACATTCGAAAATGTGAATATGTATGAAGGAAGAGTTGAATTCTCACGTTTTATTAGTTCTAATAAACTCTCCCTATCATTTTTTAATGTACTTTTGGATATCCCTGAATATGATATAACAAGCCCAGGCATGGAACGTCGTGCAAAAAATGTTAAGGGAGCAATGATTGACTTTGCTATGTACGGAGCAATACCCCTTCCTGCAATTGAGTATGGAAAATTTAAATTCAAACGAAAAAATACTCGTGGATTCCATTTCTTTGGTGGATATATGATGGATGATGAAGTGTGGAATCCCGAGCATCGTATTGACAATTTTTTACTAGCTGGTTCACATCTTAAGGGTGTTGTGGATGGTCGCATGGATTTTAGCTTTTTTCCCATGTGGTTTTTTGGTGATACCGAGATTGCCGGTAAAGATTCAACGATTTTTGGATGGCCAAGTCGTGAGAATAAATTGCTTCGATGGAACCTTCTTCAACGTTTCCGTATTATTGATGAAGAAAGAACTCCTTGGCTTCCTAAAGAGTGGAACAATTTTTTACGCCCAGCTTCACTTGATTTGACTGTTCCGATCTATATAGAACACGCTTATGGAAATACCGATGAAACCTATGAAAACTGGGGTTTTGGTATTGAGCTATGGAGTAAACTAATCTCTAAGTCATTGGGTGGAACAACCTTTCTCTGTACTGCTCTTTATCAATTTCAAAATTATTGGCAAATTGAAAAGAACTTACATAATTTCCGTTTTGACATAAGAATGGGATGGGGAAGAATTTAATAAGTAGTATTAAGTATAAAATTTTTTAGTCCACAAAAATAAAAACCGATCTTATCCGTATAGCAGTTATACGTACAAAGATCGGTTTGCACCGTTTAACTAAGGGAGGAATGGTAGCATGGACCAGAAATATGTAAAACTAACTAAGAGAAACGGCAGTATTGCTGTTGCTGCGATGGCACTTTTTCTTGTTATTGCAATGATGGCGCCACTCTTTGGACAGGCAAAGTTTGAGCCACCCGCAGGAAAAGTTCTTATGATTGTTGGACAGGACATGGATGCGGTCGGTGGTATGGGAGCCCCCAATAATAAAGGATACATTGAAGAGGTAATTGGCGGTGATAAAGCGATTTTTCCTGCTGGCATCACAACCTATACTGACCTACAATTCAATTTAGGTATCTGGCAACCAGTTGACTACGGTGCAGGGCCACTTCATGCCCATGCCTATCTTCATGATGATGATTTTAAGAACTCTGTTATAGCTATTGGTATGGACTTAACCAATGGTCAATTAGCCAATGCTGCCAATGGTGGTTTGGATCAACAGATTGTAAGCATCGCTGGATGGATTAAGAATGAGGCAAAGCGACCAGTATTTCTTCGTCCAGGCTTTGAATTTAATGGGCAATGGAACAAGTATAGTTCTACCGATTTTGTGAAGGCCTGGAAAAGAATTTATGACATATTCAAGCGTGAAGGTGTAACCAATTGTGCCTTTGTTTGGCAGAGTTGTGACAATTCTGAGCCTGGCAACGATTTAAACGCCTATTATCCTGGTGATGAATATGTTGACTGGTGTGGTTTTACCCTGTTTTGGGGTGATGGAAAGAATATGATCGAATTTGCCAAGGCACATAAGAAACCCATCTTTATTGCTGAGGCCTGTGCCAAGGGACGGAAAACATCCGATGGTCAAAGTGGACAGCAGCATTGGGATGCCTGGTACAAGAAAATGGTTGATCTTGTCAATAATAACAAAGATGTTGTTAAAGCGGTTGGGTACATCAACCAGGATTGGAACAAGCAGCCACACTGGGCAAACTCAGGCTTTGACTGGGGAAATTCTCGGATTCAAGATAATGCGGACCTTAAGAATCTCTGGGTAACTGAGATGAAGAAATCCCTTTGGATGCATGCCTCAGATGATCTCTTTAATACTCTTAATAATCCGGGAAATAAAGTTATTTCAGAATTTGCCTCTGACCATATGCGCTGCTATAAAGGCGAGTCTCTTAACTTTGAAGACAAGTCAATGGGCAAGGTAAGCAAATGGGAATGGAATTTTGGTGATGGGGCCTCTCCAGCTACAGCAACAGGAGAAGGACCACATAAGGTTTCTTACAATTCAGCAGGCAAAAAAACGGTGACGCTCAAAGTAACCGGCCCAGAAAATGATGACACTGAGACTAAAACAGAGTATGCCCTGGTAGAAGAGGTGCCAGCGAGCACCTTGATAATGAACGAGCAATTTAAAAATGCCAGTTCTGTGGGTAAGAAGTTTAATGGTCCCTATCATCCAAAGGACCCTGACTCAACCTATTCCTGGGTATACTCACATAGTGGTGGAGAGCATTTTGTGTCAACCTGTCCCAAAGGTCATGGCGAATGGGACGGTTTTTACTATTATATGAATGACGGCTCCAATGCACAGGCAATAAATTTTAATCACCCCAAAGTAAAGCCCGTGGTTACAGTTCGAGTTAGAAAGAAGCCCATAAGTCCTACTATTAACCACCTGGCCTTATTAAGAATTGATGTGATTGATAAATATGATATAGCGACTGATTCCTTAATGCCCAACAAGTTTCCCTTAACAGAAGATTTTCAGGAATTTACCTTTGATTTTACCGATAAAATGGTAAACAAGTATGGAACGTCCTTTGTTGGCTTCGGCCCCTTAGATGATAGAAATATCAAGGCAATAAAGTTTCAAATCAACTCTGGTTGGTATAGTTATCCTGATACGATTAATGGTGTTGCTTATAACTCCTACTATCAAGGTGATATTGAGTTTGATTGGATTAAGGTTGGTATACCCGATAATGTCGTGTTGTCCAATTTTACTGCCAGCCCAACGAGCATTGACACTGGTGGTTCAGTTACCTTTACTGATGCGTCAACCGGAACAATCACCGGCTACGAATGGAATTTTGGTGATGGAGCCTCTCCGGCAACCGCCAATACAAAAGGACCCCATACCGTTAAGTATACTAAAGCAGGAAAGAAGACTGTTTCACTTAAGGTTACTGGAGCAAATGGAACTCATACTGAGAAAAAAGATGATTATATTAATGTCATGATGGGTGGTGGTGACCATTTCTCAGATCTCTTTAACGACAATGTGCTAAAGGATAAGTTTATAAAAGAGGTTATTACACCTCCAAGAAAAATAGCGGTTTATAATTTTTCTGAAAAAGACCAAGCCCTCAATGTTGAGTGTCCTACAGGACACGGGGAGTGGGATTATGTTCAGATGGATCTCTATGAGGGTGATGCAGCGGCGACCTTTGATATTTCCGACGATACGAAACAGAAACTCTATATTCGTATGAAATCAACTGTTGATGCAGTAATTCGTGTGTCACTCGTTGATGCTGAGGGAGTAGAGGTTGGTAATGATGAAATTAGTGACGGCACAAATGGCTTTAACTGTGTGGTGGGCACTGATTGGAAAGATTTTGTCATTGATTATAAGGGCAGACTCAATGGTACTTGGTTCTCTGCTGGTCCTCTTGATGCGACAAAGATCGCCAAAATCAATATGAGGCCTAATCCAGGATTCGTAAGTTTTCCCTGGGGTGGTCATGACAAAGCCTTTACCGGTACCCTTTATGTAGATCATATTTCATTGGGAAGCCCTGTTGCTATTCATCAGCAAGCTGCGACTATAGCAGCCAAGAGTGCAACGATTGCCCTTAATCCTCAAAACAAACGATTGATGGTCAACTTAGGTTCTGCTGATCCCAAGAATGTTTCGCTTATGGTTTACAACTTGCGCGGACAACAGATGCTCCATAAGGCAAAGGGAATGCTTAAAGGGAAGGCTGTCACCTTTGATCTTAACGGATTTAGTAGCGGAATCTATATGGTTCGGCTTAAAATAAATACTCAGATAATTTCACAAACAATTCTTTTAAATAAGTAACAAGTAATAGTAAGTATAGTAGTAGTTTAACTAAACATAAGGAGGATGTACATGATACGCCTAACTAAACATCACTTTTTAATTGCCCTCTTTGCATCACTCATGTTATTTGCGGTCAGTTGTGATAATGGTTCTGACCCCCAGGACGACAAGCTGCCGGCTGAAGTAAAGGGTAAAGTCGTCGATGCCAAATCGTACGCACTACCCAATGCTGTTGTTAAAGCTGGTAATGGGACTGACACCACCGATGCTTCTGGTAATTTTACCGTTAAAACTGGTGGTTTTGCAACTCGGGGTAAATGTACCGTTGAGAAAACAGGCTACATTACTGCCGATGTCAATGTTCCCAGTAGTGGCGATTGCGGCTCTGTTAGTATCCAGACCGACGCCGAGGCTGAAACTTGCGATGCACCCTTTGATGTCCCTGCCTTTTTTGGCCCCTCTGGCTGGATGGGTGATTTTGGTGATATAGAAATGAATGATGCCTACAGCTCAGATTTGCTTAAGGATGACCCTGATGCAAAAAATACTCAGTGGAAATACACCCCCACAGGTGCAAATAAATGGTGCGGTGTTCAGTACCAAAATGCTGATCAAAACTGGGGAGATTTGCCAGGTAGAGCTGTTATCAATGCAACAAAAATAGTTTTTCATGCTCGTGGCGAAAAGGGTGGAGAAGTTGTTAAATTTTCTGCAGGTGGTAGGCCTGATGCTAACAACAAGTATAATAACTCCTTTTTTGTTGAGGAAAAGAAGACGCTCACCACATCATGGCAGAAATTCGAGTTTGACCTAACTGGTAAAAAGACCGATTCTGTTCTCTGGGGTTTTGGTTGGGTTGTTTCTGGCGCCGACGTTACTGGTGATAATTGTACTTTTTATGTTGATGAAATTCGCTACGAGATGTAAATCAATAGTAAAAGGTTACGACTTATTCGAAAGAAAATGAACCGTATACTATTTCATAAAGTCCTCCTGGTTATTTATGAAATTAGGTAAAGTAGTATCCCACCTGTTTTTTGACAAAGGGGTGGGATACTCTTATTTTACTCAGCACCACTTTCGTGGCTATTTTTCGGTTTACTCTAATAAAGGAGATATAGTGCAAAGAGTGATACTTTTTGAGTATACCCTTTAGACTATATGTAAGATAAAGAAAACCGATCACTACTTTAAACAATGACGATTAGCAAAAACAAATATTATTACATTTTCTAGGGAGGGTTAGCTGTATGAACCTGTTTCAAAACCGGTCAAAGAAGTTATTTGGGTGTTTACTAATAGCGGTTTCTTTGACCTTTTTTATAGGCTGTGCAAGTTCAGTAAAAACAAACGAAGATGGTATTCCGGTTAAAACTGAGTTTCCATTAAAGTACCAGGGTAATAAATATTTAGTTGATTACAGTAAATATGGTGAGTTTGTTAATGTCGGTAAAACAAGCTATCGGTATCGCATCACCGATATTCGTGGTCTTCGAATGGCTGTTGGTGCCGGTGTATACCCTAATATCGAATATGCCAAAATGAATCCGGAATATGAGGATTTAAAGGGCAAAGGAAAACTCAAGGGTAATCATTGGGAGCCTAAGTCTTCCTTGGCTGCTCAGTTTTATGCTTGGCTTGATGCTCCGGAAGATTATGGTGTGAGGCAATTTTTTGCAGCTAAAGCCTTAAAGGATGCCGGCCATCTGATGCAGGCTATTAAAGCATTTTATGCGGTGATAGTACACTTTCCAAATTCAGTCTGCTATTTTAAAAATAGTTCAAATTATTGGTTTATTGCAGAGGGTGCTCGGATGGAGTTGGAGAAGATTTTTGCGCAAAATCCAGCTCTTGGCCTTGCACACGAAGGGGTGACAATTAAAATCAAATCTGCTTCAGGTTCAAAAAAGGCAAAGGATAGCGTCTTTGTGACTCCTGGTAAGATTGTCGGCAAATGGGTTGGTATGGAAAATGGCACAGGTCTTCCTGAGAGATTCTACGTGAAAGAGACCCGTGACAAATCTCTTTTAGACCAACCTCTGACCATTGCAGACCCAGGTACTGAGGATATTGTTGACTATGCAAAGTATGGAACTTTTACTGGAACTGACGGTTCAGAACCATATAAATATGAAATCACTGATCAAGCTGGCCTTGCTAAAGCCGTTGGAGAAGGTATCTATCCCAACGTCGAGTCGGTTAAACAAAATCCTCAGTTTAAGCAATTTGAAGAAGCTGGCTGGCTTAAGGATGGCCCCTGGGCCAACTTTTCTTTACGAAGTCATACCTTAAATTATTATAATTTGGCACTTAAAAATGATGATATCGCAAAGACAATGTTCATTAGAGCGGAGATTTTAAAAGAGGCAGCACTCAAGCATCGTGACTCTAAAGTTGCTTTACATGCGCTAAAAGCTTTTTATTCGGTCCTAATTCATTTTGCTGGTGTTGGCGTGTGGGCTGACAACAAATTATATGTGTGGTATTTGGCAAATGCAATCTTTACAAAGATGGAGTTTATTGTTGAACAATTTCCTGAGTTGGGCTTGGAGCTTGAGCCGACCTATGTTCAGATTAAGAATAAAAATGAGTTTAACACTGCCAACGACACGGTCTATGTTGAGCTCGGTAAAATTGTAAAGAAGAAGCCTGCAAAAAAGGTTAAACTTTCGAAGCTTAAGATCGTTGAAAAACGGGGTGAGGGAAAAGTTCGGCTTGTTAAGTACGAAAATGGTCATTGGCAGATGCTTGTAAATAATAAGCCGTACCAGGTCCGCTGTGTACGTTATACACCAAGTAAAGTTGGAGAATCACCGCACAACAAGACCTTGCGCAACTGGCTTGTTACCGATGATAATAATAATGGCAGAGCGGATGCGCCCTATGATTCTTATGTTGATAAGAACAAAAACAACAAAAGAGATCCTGACGAACCAATCGTTGGCGACTTTCAGCTCATGAAAGAGATGGGAGTTAATACCATTCACTTTCTCCATGCGCCAGTACATTCAACCGGCTCAGTTGATTACTATGATGATAAGGAAAATAAGTTTGTCAGTGAAAAGGAGTTTCCCAAGGAAATCCTTCGTGACATGTATAAGACTTACGGTATCCGCGCAATCATTGGTGACTTTTTTGGCGCCTATACCGTTGGATCTGGTGCGGACTGGGAAGGTGGAACCGATTACAGCAACGAGGAGCACTGTAAAAGGATGCTTAAAAGTGTTCGCCACATGGTTCTTGACAACAAGGATGAAGACTACGTTTTGGCCTGGCAGCTAGGAAATGAGAACAACCTCATTAGCTTAGAGGGTGTTATAAACGCGACCAAAACCTCTGCATCACAGGATCCTGTGGGTTTTGCCAAGTTCCTCAACAGAGCTGCCAAAATGATTCATGAATTGGATCCTGACCATCCCGTAATTGTAGGTAATCAGGGTACTGGACTCATAGAAATCTACAATGAGCATACGCCAGAAATCGACATTCTTGGAATGAATGTGTATCGCGGTAAAGAGGGCTTTGGAGAGCTTTTTTACTATGCAAAACGAACCTATGACCGTCCTGTGATTATCTCTGAGTTTGGTTGCGACATTGTTGATTTTCATCCTGACACCATACTCTATAATGAAGAGAGTCAAGCTGAGTACCATGCGGGTACTTGGGGAGATATCCATGCCAATTATGCTGGTGGACCTGAAGACGGTAACTGTCTGGGAGGAGTCATCTTTGAATGGCTTGACGAATGGTGGAAAAGCCAGCTTGGTCCCTGGGATATGCAGGATATTACCAAAGATATGACCTATGCTTTCCAGGATGGATTCGCCTCTGAGGAATTTTTTGGTATTGTAGGACAAGGTGACGGTTCAGATAGCCCATATTTACGGCACCCTCGTAAAGCCTACTACTTCTACAAAGATTTCTGGGCTAAACATCGATATTAATTTTATTACACCCTCATTTCCCTTTGTGAAAAATGCTGAAAAGTTTTTTGCAAAGGGAAATGACATTATTATATTGGAATGATCGTCACAGCGATCACATCAACTCAAACAGTAGCATATTTGTCCTAATACTTTAACAAGGAGCGGCAATGACAGCCACGGCAGTGAAAAAGGGAATTCTGTCACTAAAGGAGAAAGTCGGATTTGCACTCGGTGATAGTGCATCAAATTTCTATTGGAAAATAACAGAATTCTATATTCTGTTTTTCTACACTGACGTATTTGGCATTACACCCTTACAAGCGGGAACCATGTTTGGTTTGGGTAGATTATGGGATGCAATCAACGATCCTGCCATGGGTATGCTTGCTGATAGGACAAAAACCAAATGGGGAAGATATAGACCTTATCTTCTCTGGGGTTGTATCCCCATGAGTTTGATTGGTGTGCTAACATTCATGACTCCGGGATTTGAGAGTGAAGGCAGTATGCTTGCCTATGCCTATTTGACCTACTTTTTATTCTGGATGATGTACACCCTTATCAATATTCCCTATTCCTCAGTCATGGCTGTCATGACACCCGATCCGCAAGAGAGAACCGAACTCTCTTCTTACAGGTTTGTCTTTGCCTTTTTAATTGCAACACTGGTTTCAACCTGTTCTCCCTATTTGGTAGAGTTCTTTGGCGGCGAAAATGATTCCAAAACTATTGCCACTACTCAATTAGAAATTAAAGATGAAATCACAGAAGCTAACATGAAGCAGGTTTTATCAACAGTTAATTCAAAT
>JANQEN010000292.1 GCA_028278335.1 Chitinivibrionales bacterium
ATTGGCGAAGCGTGAAGATACACCGTTGTCGCTCCAATGGTCAAATTTAAAATCACTTGGATCATAACCGGACAGATAATATACATCTGAAGTAGTCCATATCATGAGATATGAACCAAAAACCCTCATATCCACTACAGTTCCATTTAAATCTGTTTTAAACCCTGCGTCATTTGCGGTTGTCCAGTCAGTTGTAGAGTTAGCCGCTGTCCAGTAAATAGCATTTCCGCTCCCTATAAATATCCTTCCGTTGAAAGCTGCTCCACATGTTCCATAAACACTTCTGGCAGTATATAATCCGGTTTGAGTAATAGTCGTGCCATCATCAGTAAAAGGGTCTGTCATGCCGGTTATTACAACAAGTTTGTTTTGAAACTGGAAAAAATAAGGCGCTAATGCACCTGCTGCGTTGATATCTGGAGAATCCCATTGATATACGATGTCATTTTGACTATCTGCTAAATACATTTTAATTCCATCGGAACTGAAAGCAAGCCCCGTAGCCGCTTGTCCGTAAGGGGTATGGTTAGGTGATGTCGTTACATATGTAACACCGCTAAGTATTTCATAAGGCGTAGATAGATTATGTTGCTCTGTATATGAGCCGCTTAACACTGTTGCGTATAGTTTTGTTCCGCTTGAGTTAAAAAAGATATCCCTTACATTATTAGTGGCGTTTATTTGCATTCTGTCTGCGAGTACCCATGTAGCGGTAGTTATATCCCAAGCTGTTGATAATTCAATTTGGTAAATATATCTACCAATCCCATCAGATAAAAACATTCTTGTCCCATCAGGATTAAACCATATACCGCTTGGGAAATTAGGGCCAATGTCCTTATACTTACTGTCATAAGTAAGAGTACCCACATCCCAAGGGGTGCTAAAGGTGTATGAGTACACCCCGTCTGGACTATTACTGGCAAGGAATAGTCTTGTTCCATCTGATTTAATATATATACCTCTTGGGTCATTGGATGGGTTTAGATCTAATGTTTTGCCAGTATCATAACTTGCTGTCGATACATCCCATGCCGTTGATAAAGAGTATTGATATATAGAATCAGTTGTGTCATCTGTGACATACATTTTAGTCCCATCGCTCTTGAAAAACAATCCAATTAAAGCAGTAGCCTCAGATGGTGTATAAAATTTAGAGGCATAACTGGCTGTACTTATATCGCCAGGGTCAAAATCATTAGCTTCTGAGGCTGTCCATGTGGTATCATCTATTCTGTAGTATTTATGCGCATCAGTGACTACGCTCATATACTTAATGCCGTTTATTTCATGTTCCGCTATTCCCTTTATAGCTTCCCCGCTTATTTGTAATTTCTGCTCCTGTCCTTTACATCTTCTGATAGACTTGCCTAATATGTCAATATTCTTGGCTTCATCAAAAGAAATAACCCCGGATTCTTTCTCTATTCCAAAAGACTTCCTGGTATCAAGACCGCCGTATACGTTGAATATATTCTTATCAGGCATTTCATTACCTTTTTGGTTTTATTAATGATTTATGTTTATAAATAGGATAATTAAATAAATCCTTTCCGGTAATTAATGATGTATTTACATTTTTAATAATCCCGGCCTTTTCCAGTATAGCAGAAACCAGCTCAAAACACACATAAGGGTTATTGTTTTCTTTTGGTTTCCATAGTTTAAAAGAAGCATAATATAATATAAATTTAGCTATTTGTAAATAGTCGTACGGATCATGCAACTTGGTGTCCAGGAAAGGCTTAATTAAATACTGGCGTATTAAAAGTTTTGCTCTATGACTATCGCATAGCTCGCACAGGTAATATTCTCTGTCTTTAATTTGCATGAGATTGGAAATTCTAATCCCTTTTGGGTTAGCTTCTATAAATTGATTACCGAATAAAGCCATCCCTGCATGGGAAAATTGAGAACCTGTTATATAGGCAATTAACTTGCCTTTTAAATCTTTTGGTTTAAACAGTAAAATATCGCCGTATTTCATAGCTACACCTTAAAATATGGGTTTGATTGTTTGCTTATCCTTGTTTCCATTTTTGTTGTTTTGTATTTATCTCTGTATAATCTTTCGTATTTTGCTACCCTGGCAGGATCGCCATAATAAAGTCTTCTCAATGAATCGTACTCCAATATAGTATGGAACCGGGAAGGGAAATTAGGCTCATCAGCCTCATAGGTAAAGGAGTTTTTATAAAGCTCCACACTGCCTGATGCATGGGTTGACGCTAAGTTGGCAGTCATTGTTAAATAGTCATCTTCTGTGATAGAGCTTATTATTAAAGTTTCCGCTCTTGGTGTATCTGGTTCTATTGTTACAGAGTCGCCGACTGAGAAGCCTTCTGTTTCAGTAATATAAACATTAGCCTGGCCGGAAGCTGAACTCTGGTCAATTACACCCACATATTTAGCCCATTTTTGAGACTCATATAATACTGTCATCGTATAAGCCTGGTCAGGTATAGGATGGAGTATTATTTCACCGCCATATATAGAATAGTATTCAGGAATCCCTTCATCCGTAGTGTCTAAAGTCAATAAAAAGGCGTAATCAGGATGGTAATGGAGTATTCTTTTTTCATTATTTGTGTCAGTGACTAATAGTCTTTTAATGTTGCCGTATGTGTGCTGGTATTCTTGTTGACCATCTACGGTTGAGAATGTTGTTTTTTTATTTCTAAACTCCCAGCTTGCACTCATGTAGAAGTCTTCTATTGAGTCCTGTAAAGCTTCTATGATCTTATTGAATTTATTACTAGAAATATCGGAAAAGGCCGATGGAGCCTTCCCTAATTTTATTTTACTAATTTCTTGTATTAATTGGAAATAATTCACTATTGTAATACCTGTGCCCATTTAAAGGTTATTCTGTAACCCTTACCTTCATATACAGTACCAAGTTTCTTGGCTGCAAAATCTTTCTTGGCCTCGTAATCATTACCAAATAAGCCTTGTACCTGCATACCGTTTAAAGTGGTTACTGTTTTGACTTCTCTGCAATACACATCATAGAATGTTTCAAGCCCGAAAGGCTTGACCCTTTTGTCTGAAAACTGGGTTATTTTTTCAAGCTTTTTCTCTTTAAGGGCATCTTCCATTTCTTCTTTAGAGATTCTTTCATCAGCGGCATCTCTTAGTTTTTTAACTTCTTCCGGGCTTATTTCGAGAAGTAATTTATTAAAGTCTATTTTGGGTTCTTGCCTTATGTTTTGTTTGTAATTTGTCATGCTTAATATCCTTTCTTAAAAAAATAGGGTGGGTTAGACCCACCCGTCTTTAAAACTTACTTTTTAACTAAGTGTTAAAACCAACTTTCCTAAAGCTAGCGGGTTAACAGCTTTTGACCCATAGACATAGAGTCCGTCTACCTGGGTAGCGAAGCTGTCAGGGTCAGGAAGGGTTCTTACTTTGGCTATTTGGGAAGCAAAGGTTATAGCGTCGTTTGTGCCGAACATTACATTATATGTTCCTGCTGACGCTGTGAAGTTTGTTGCTACGAGAACTTCAAAACCTGCTACCATCTTACCTATAGAACCAGCCCTAACCTGTTTGTCGCCAAGTGAGGTTGCCTGATTGAACTCAGGGGCTTGTCTAAGAAGTTTTTCCAACTCTGGATCAATAATTATCCAGGGGAGTTTCCCATCTTTAGTTCTACCTGTTGATGTTAAGGCATTGGAGAGTTTTAGTTTTGTTTGTGCACCTAAAAGCTTGTCGTATATGTTGTCTTTGGTAACTACTGATGTTGAAATTGTGTTATTGGCATGTGCGTTGGCCACGTGTGAAAGTATTCTTGTGTCTTTCACAAGGTCAATTTCAACTTTAGCGTCTTCCATATGCTCGCGCATAATGTCGATGTTTGATTGAGCTTTCTCAATATCAGGGCATAAAAAAGAGAAATATTTTTCTTGATCAATGACCATTGTTTGATCAGTAGTGATTATGTTGTCTCTTTCAATAACACCAACGTAATCTTTAATAGTTACCGCTCCGCGCTTCCTGATATGGACAGTATCGCCACCGCTTTTAATTTCGCCTTCGTAGTTTCTGTTGACTACCTGCATGCCGACGCCGGAATTATCAAATTCCATAGCCAGTTTTTTTGACCATACTTCTGGTATAAATGTTGCAAAGTTACTCATGTGTTAAATCCTTTCTATTTACTATGTTTTAGATGAAATCTGACCTAGTACACCTACAACTTCAACAATACCGGAAGTAATTGCGGCTGTTGTTACGTTGTAATAAATTGGTAATGCTGAACCTGATACGTTAGTAATAGTTGTTCCGGCTGCGATTGTGGTGAAATCGTCTGTTGCGTCCAGTCCCGTTACTGCTGTAGTATCAAGAATATTATCAGGATCAGTTGCCACATCATCTGTACCTATGGCGAGCGAAGCGCCTGAACCTACAATTGGATCAGCTCCTACTGCCACGTACATTGGGATGAAAAAATGATTGTCAGGGATGGAAAACCTTGACTGGGTTATACCTGTTGTTCCAACATCCTTTGAATTTGTCACGTCAATGTTAAAAGAAACCATTTGGTATGGTTTAATCGCAAAATTTACGTTATCTGCTTGTGTTGACATACTATCTTCCTTTCTATTGCGTAATAGTCTACTGTAAAGCGTCGTTAGTGGTGTTAATTTTTCTTTGCAACTTTAATAATAAGCTGTATTTATACGAAAGTCAACTCTGTGCTTCCTTATTTGATTAACCCCTTAGCGGCTTGCTCAAAAATGATTTTCTCATTTTTGGCAAACTCTTCAATTGACATTGCATCTATTTGTTTTCTTGTAAATATTTTCTGCTTGCCAGCTGGTGGCGTACCTGCTACTGAGCTGTTCATCATCGCTTTCTTGATTTCTTCGGTATCGGAGTCCAGTACTTTACTATTAGCATCCAGCGCTTTAGCTTCTCTGAATTTTTGCAAAAACTCCTTTTGTTGACCTTCGTCAAAATTGTACTTATCCTTGAAATAATTTAATATATATTTTTCAGATGGCTTATCTTTTGCATTGGCCTCTATAAAGCTTTCCCACCTGGTAATATCTTCCTGCTTGGCTTGTATATCAGTCACATTTTGGTATTCTTGGGCAATGGTCTCAATTTGCGGGGCATAATACTCTTCAAGTTGGCCTCTCTCATTGATGAAATTTTGCACATCAATAGGACTCAAGTGTTGTATAAATTGAGTAAAATCCCCTGTGTTTATGCCGTTTTTTACTGCTGTTAATATAGCGTCGGTGTCTTGTACTATTTCTTTTTTGCCATTATTAATTATTTCAACTTCTGGCGCCACAGCCCTTGCCATATACCTTTTAAAGAGCGCCACATAATCACTTTTTTGGCTATCAGCTATCCTGGCATAGTCTTGTTGGATGGATGTAATTTCTCTTATTTGGGGTTTTTCTTCAGAGGCCATTTCTGACCTTTTGACTAATTCTGCTATTTGCGACGGGGTGTATTCTTTATCCCCGATTTTAACCGTATCTTCATCAATACTATCGTCAGTGTTTTGGACTGGAGCATCGGCTTCGTTGCCCATCTCTGCCTGGACGGTGCTATCGGCCTCGTGTGTGTCTACTGTTTGATTATCAGTAGCTTCATTAGATACGCTATCAACCGTAGTATCTGCAGTTTGTTCATAGGTAATTTGCTCGTTATCCATTCTTGATTGTCCTCATATTTTCTATTCAGTAACTCTCTATCAAATTCGTCTACTTTTTTTGCTTTATCCTCGACATGTTCAAAAACTTCTTTAATCGTCGCTAATCTTATCATTGTATCTTGCTTGGCGTGGAAGGAAATGCTTTTAAACAGGTCATTATAAAAGTGGGACTTCACCTCCAGCCAACTCTTGTTCTTGCTCAGGTGGTACATCCTCAAGTATTCCTGTTTCTTCTGGTAGTCCAATTGGCTCCTCCTCTACTGGTTGCGGTTGAATTAACATTTTACTAGGATTTTCCTGGTCAAAAGCAGAGCCTAGTACATTCATAAGTTCAGGAACGCTTATCATACCTTGGCCGGACTGCGCCGCATAGGGTGCTATCATTTGCATTACGGTATTAACATAGTCCATATTGTTAGACTTTTTGTCAATATCTGTTTGTGTGTCTATAACTGTGTATATATAATTTTGCTGTCTTACTGTATCATCTATTATTGTCGTCACATCCACCCCGTCTGGAGTTTTAAATGAAATTACCTCTTCACTATCCTGGAAATTTGCTTGTAGCTCTCCAAGTTTTTCGAACATAGGGATAACTACGTCATTATATATAACATCAGTTTCATATGCCTGTAATGCGTCCTGACCTCTCTGGGTTATTCTAACCTCGCCAAGAGTTCTAGATCCTTTGGGGCTGTCTCCTGATGAAAACTTGAATCTCCCCGTGTCTTTCTCGGCCTCTGCCTCTAAAAATTGTAAAAACTGAATACCTACTCCTAGCGCCGATTGGAAATCAAGCGGTTCGAGCCTTAACCCCTCCCCAAAATTATCGTCATATTCAATGACTGAGTTTTCTTTCACTTCTAAAGCCTCAGCGTCGAGTGATCCTTTTGGTGCTAAAAAACATTTATTTATGCTTAATCCAAGTGCTTTATTAATTTTATTAAGAGTCTCTGTGGTGGCGATGGAATTAGAGACAAGTCTTGCAAGTAAAGGAACCCCCCTGCCGTTGTCAGGGTCTTTTTCGTATGCCGAATATATGTAAGAGTTAATAACATTAGGATTGTATTGGAAACATCCAACATATTTTCTTCCTATTACAACTATTTTCATATTAGGAAGAAACTTACATTCTCCATCGACTTCATAAGAGAAGTCGCCTTGAAACTCAAGTACCTCAATAAGTCCCTTATCATATCCTCTAGAAGTACCGTCTTTTACCATTTCAACATCTTTTGAAAGGTCTTTCTTGCTGTCGTTAGCCCTTTGCTTAAGGTCATCCATATCCTCTGGTTTTATAAATTCTTTATAGGATTCGTTATTCGCTATGTTTGAATACGTCACCCAGGTTCTGTGTATCTTGGCGCAATTTTCAAAGTCATCATCTCTACTTGTATCGTAAACAAAATTCTCCGGCTCAATGCATTTAATGCACGCTCCATCATATTTAAGTTGCCTCACAACTTCCCATTTCTGTATATCTATGCCAAGTTTGTCAAATTTAAAACCAGTTTTTCTCCTCACATTAAAGAATATACGCTTCCAGTTAACGTATAAAATAATTTCGCCTTTTTTATACCAATTCTGGATAGCTTTTTTAAATTCTGCTTTAGCCCTAGATTTTTTAATCAATTCCATCAAAGAAGCTTTTTGTGCGGCTCCTGTTGCTATGTCTTCTGGGCTACCGTCGGAATCTTGTAATTCAACGTTGATTAAATTGTTAGGATTCTTAAATGTAGAATTATACATATGGGCTACTGCTGTCCAATATGTACGTTTAATGGTGGTATCTTTTAATGTGTATATCTGTTGCGCAGTTTTTGCATAAGTGTTGTTATGGTAAGCCTCCCCGAAA
>JANQEN010000028.1 GCA_028278335.1 Chitinivibrionales bacterium
TCCACCCATGCGTAACCCCATGTTGTTTGGCATAATTTGCATACTTGACAAGTCAAAAAGTGAACGAATTTGCATACGTCTAAAGGCAATGCACGAAAACGCCGTAAAATGGTCAAAAATGGTCCAAATGTGGATTCCAAGGCTAGTCTTGAATGTAAAGAAGGCTATAATCGGGTCTTGGTAAAAAGTGGGTTGTAAAAAAAGACCTAAAAACCCATCTATGAAAACAAAGACTACTTGACAAGTCAGAGCAAGCCACGATGAGGTCATACCGGAAGTCACGTACGAGGTTTGCGTAGGAAGTGAAAGTGGACGAATGCCCTAGGGACCCACGTGATTGAGACCCAACATGACGTCACCGGAAGTACCCGCCTCCGCCCAAAACAATAGTGTCTAACACATCATAGAGAAAACAACATGGTTTATTAAGAAAAACAACCATTTAAAAAATTAGCACGAAAAGGTATATCAAATGGATCATCAGGACTGGGGACAAACACGTTGATGGTCCACAGGAAATCTATGGAAAAATAATACAGTCCTCTTCGTCACTGTCACTACTATAGTAAGGATGTTCCAAGTCATATAAAACACGATCGAATAATTCATTATTAAGATGATGATCCATTGGAAAATAGGGGTGCTTTACTGGACAGGGAATGGTCACCATGATAAACAACAGGAAATCTATAAGAACAATAAAAAACAATAACAATGGGTGTTGTATAGTTTATTCAATCATCCATGGAAGGTCACTCTCATCGTCACTACTTTCGGAAGAAAAATGACGGGACCAGGGAGCGCGACATACACGAAAGAGGTATCCCTGAAGACCACATCGACCATTATTTGTACGACAACTGGTACATTCATAAGGTGGCCAGGGATCAGCTTCTCTAGTACAATTGCGACTTCCGCCCAAACAAAGTAATAATTGTGTTTCAAAGAAATACATCATGTCTAGTTCATCACCATGCTCTTCTGAAAAAAAAAAGGAAATCCCTATGAATGAATTGAAAAATTGGGGTTGAGTTTGCAATGTGAACAAAAATAGGGAGATTGTCCCATAATCTGTCGATGATAGGTAAAATCACACCAACAGGGCCAAACAGTGAGTGGAACACGCCATTGACTTGAATGAGCAACACCATAGTCTGTGGATAAAACGAGATCGTTCAATGGAAATCCCTAAGAAAAGGACAGGGATGATAAAAAGTTTACTAGATCACAGGCTGTTTTAGATATATGTTTTACAAGCATCGGTTCCCATACACCATCTAAAATCAAAAGACAGAAAAATGTACATCAGGTATGATAGATGTTTTATTACACTTGGGACAATTGATGGGTGGACATCAGATTTGTCTTGGATTTGTTTTTTAGACGTAATTTCAATTTTTCGTCCAGTGCATTTCTTGGTAACGAAACACTATCTCTAGCAGGTCCTCGGTGCACATACGCAACAAACTCACGTCTAATAAAGGTTTCGTGAGTTTATTATACAAATCAATTTAGAAATATGTTTTACAAGCAACGGTTCCCATACACCATCTAAAATCAAAAAACAGAAAAATGCACATCAGGTATGATAGATGTTTTATTCCAAAAAAAAGATCACCTTTTACACTTGGGACGTGTACCATTTACTAGAAAATGGTGCCCTTGTTACAACAGAGGAAAAGTAGGAAGAACTAAATACGGTGCTTGTGTCTGCTCATGATGATAAACTAAATAAGCATGCTTTACACATTCAAACAACGGGGACCCCAATGGTATACGAAAGGGAAGCAAATCTGTCACAATAAAGGAAAATTGGGAAAGACTAAGAATGGCTTACGACCTTGAAAATGATGATAAAGTAAAAAAGCGTGTGGTGCATTAGGAACTGGAAAGGGACGCGTTCTGACTATGTGATTGACAGGTTCATACAATCGTGTCCACCCATCAATACGTTGTTCGAGTGTGTCTGAAATGAAGTGTAGATTGATGTCAAGTGGAGCGAAAAAAAAGCTACTTACAACCACGTCACACTAAAAGGGGGTGCAAAATGTACAAATAAAAGGCGTTGGCCATGACCTATACGGCATGTACCAGGATGATATTTTCCTCGCTCGTTTTCACAGATGAAAAGAATTGTCTCTAGAACAAGAAAAAAACTATGTTTGAAGGGCAATGGAAATATATCCGTCAGACATGCCAGATGTTAACGAACGACATTGAATACAAAAGAGTATTAAAAAACAAGTATCGCTTATGTGAGGGATATCAGAATTAGTAATGCTATAATCTCCGCTCCACCATTCCCAATCACGAAGAAATAACAGAGAGTCTACGAAACAAGAATAATCATTAAAAATCGAATCATACAAACAATTAACGTGATTATGGCAGAACAGAATACAAAAAAGACAAGTCTAAACCACACAGACGAACGAAGCTCTACGTAAAAAGCCAAGCAACAACGAGAAAACCGCGATACTCGAGGTGGCGGTGGCGTGGGGAGATGATGTATAAAAAATATTAAGGCACAGGTGGCGATGGAGATGACTGAAAGTTAATAAAAAGGAAAGGTAAGAGTTCCATACACGGTGGTGTAGGAGATGACAAGGGATTGTTTGGCTTTTTTAACAGAGGTAATATCCGGAAGTAATTGATGAAAGTGATTGAGGGATCGAAAAAAACCTATAAAAAAGAATTATACGAAAACACCATGAATCCAATGATCGGGCGCAAATAGAAATCGTCTGAATAAAATAGAGTTTGATAGGGGAAGGTTAACGTAAAGAACTAAGGGAAGGATGTGATTAGAGTCATTGGAAAAAAAGCACCACCCGTCAATGAGTCCCCATTCGTCTGCAAAAAAGAAAAGAGGGAGTATAATCAATTCCAAAGGGGAAGTGGAAACGTGACCCACCCTTCGGTTTGGTTTTTAAAGGTACTTGCAAAAGTAAAGTCAAAACTAGTATCTATACATCGAAACCAAACAGTAAGCGGTTGTGGATTGTTTGGAAAGTCTCTACGACAAAAAAACGTCCAGGATGCCCAAGGAAGGATAAGACCTATGTTAGAAACAAATATCAGTTACAAAAAACGAAGCGATATACGTGGGAATAACGAAAGGGCAATGGTATTGAACAGCAACTGACCTTTCATTTGTTTGGCATGAAGTAACTGAAAAAACCAGTCATGGATGTCCCACCGTGCAGTCTCCATATTGGTGAGTGGACCAACAAAGGCCTGCCACATGTTGGTAGTATCATCAAAAGTGAGAGCCGATAATTCCGGAATATACTTGGTTAGAGCCAACACGGTCTTGGTCGATTCATTCAGCAACCGCTCATTTAAAGTGTCCTTCATGACGTCTCTGTGCCAATGATCAATAGGTAAAGAGAGAAGATAAGAAAAAGCAGCAGCATAGTCACGCAAACAGAGGTGATGCAGGATGGACTCGGCATCGCAAGAATTCGGAACGGAAACAAGATATTGTACCAAAACGGATGACGGACAACTCTGGGTAAGAATGAGGTCTGATAACCGAGGAATAGGCAGGAGTGGCGAAACTTCTGAGGTATTTACTGGAACAGCAGCATTAGTAGTCACAGGTTCAGCCATGATGTGTACACGACGAGTCCGAGAGTGAAAATAATGTACTTGATGTACTTAATATACTGAGGAAGATGAATAGCAGGATTGTGATGCAAATGTTCTTTTGTTCTCCCTTTCACTAGGGATCCACGTGATTGAGACCCAGAATGACGTCACCGGATGTCAATAGAGACTCGCCCCAGATCCCAGAAGTAACGCTCGTTTCAAGGATAAATGGGTCAATGTAAATAAGGACCCTAAACCGGAAGTGAGCGTGTTTTTACATAAAAAAACGAGAAATGAATGGGACATAACTACCGGGGCGATGGGTGGCGCACTACGGTGAAGCACCGCGTTACTTACTCGTCCTGGTTTCTACTTTTTTTTTTGCCCAACACAACAAATTTTTTTTTTATTGATACTAGAAAAATCTTACTGGACGGTGGGGGTAGTAACCAATCAGGAGCCAGTATTTCCAAATGGTAATGTGATGCAAATAAGGGAGCAAACCACGTGACCGGAAGGCACCCCCAAACCGAGTGTGAGCTCATGTGTAAGTCTCACTATTGTTTTCCCTTCCAGAAACCCAACACACAATAAACAACAGACATGTCCAG
>JANQEN010000036.1 GCA_028278335.1 Chitinivibrionales bacterium
CAGTAGGAGTAGATGCAGAAGTGCAAGATTATGATTTAGTAAGACTTGAAGGTTTTGAAGGGCATATCTACAAGGTGATATGGCTGAAAAGCCTGAAAGTCTTAATGGGCATAGGATAGTAATACTGCGCTGCTTCCTATTGCATAATCTGGATTTAAGTATTAGGCCCCAAATACCCCATGCAATATCCAGTGCGGAATAAAATACACATTGTCCAAGAAGAGGGGCCATTTTTCCTCTCTTTGCCTTGAAAAATACCCTATCTACGCATCTATAGCACTACCCATGGTAGTTTTGCATTGAAATTGAGATTTGACAATCCTTTTTTCTTGACATATTATCCAATATGTAGTATCTTGAAAAAATATGTACACCAATTTGTTGTAGTATATCACATTCTCCTAGGGAATTTTACATACATGATCTTAAAAAAGCTCACCATATACGGATTCAAGTCATTTGCAGAGAAAACTGAGCTACATTTTGGCGAGGGAATAACCGCGATTGTCGGCCCCAATGGGTGTGGAAAAAGTAATGTTGTTGATGCTATTCGCTGGGTATTTGGCGAGCAAAAAACCTCAAATCTTCGTAGCAATTCCATGCAGGATGTGATCTTTTCTGGGTCAGAAAAACGGCAACCACTCAATCTTGGTGAAGTAACCCTAACCATTGGAAACAACAAGGGTCTCCTTCCACTAGAATATAGTGAAGTGGCAATTACCCGGCGTATTTATCGCAGCGGTGAGAGTGAATATCTCATTAACCGTACCCAGTGCCGTCTCAAGGATATCACAAGCCTCTTTTTAGACACTGGAATCGGTACCAATGTGTATACAACTATTGAAAACAGTATGATCAACAAAATCCTCAGTGATAAAGCTGAGGAGCGACGCATACTTTTTGAAGAGGCTGCTGGTATTGGTAAGTTTAAGCAGAAAATCCGCGAGAGCCAACGGAAGCTTGATCGTACATCACAGGATCTCTTACGCATCAATGATCGAGTCCAGGAAAAGGACCGCTATGTGCGTATGCTGGGTCGACAGGTTGAAAAGGCAAAACGATACAAGCGTTACCATGATGATCTTAAAACCTTAGAAGTGGGCTTTGAGAACCGCCGTTTTACAACCCTCGATGAGGCAATCAAAGAGCGCAGAAGCTCAATGGCTCAGCTCCAGGCCTCAATTGAAACACTGCGCGCTAATATTGCTGCTGCAGAATCAACCATTGAGAAATTTGATCTCCACAAGGCCGAAAAAGAGGAAGAGTTACAGCAGGCCTCAAAAAACCTCAGTGATGCCAGTGACAAGATCAATGCCTCAGACCGGGAGATCACGGTCTGTCGTCAAAGCCAGGCTTTTCTTAAGGAAAATGTAGCCCGTTTTGAGCAGGAGAGCGCCTCAATTGAGTCGCAAAGTGAAGAGAAAACCCGCATTCTTGGAGATATTGAAAAGAGTATCATTAGCAGAAAGACCCAGTTGGAGGAGTGCACCCACCGCGTTGAAAGCGCCAAGGATGAGCTTTCAAGCTTTGATTCAAAGGTATTTAGACAGCGAGAGGTTGTGGATGACCTCACCACAAACCAACTCGACCTTGTGCACGCCACAGGGGAAAAACAGCGAGAGTTGAGCAACTGCCAAACTAATCTGGGAAATATGATTGAGCAATGTGAGCGCAATGAGGCTGAGATCAAACGCCTGGAGGAGCGATTGGAAGAATATCGCCTCTCTCTCAAACGATGCCATGATGAGCTGCAAGTGGTCAATGAAACCTTTGAAAACCAAAAGAAGGCTCGGGAAAGTCTCTGGGAACGGATCCAACATGAGGATAGCCGCTATCACTCCCTTTTGGAACAGGAGAAGTCCCTGGAATCACAGATCGATGCCAGTAAATCCAAACTCCATTTTTTGGAGGGATTGGATGCCTCCTTTGAAGGATACAGCAGCGGTGTAAAGGCCCTTCTTACCAAGAACATCCCTGGAACCATGGGTATTGTGGCAGACCTTATCGAAGTCGAGGACCCACAAATGATCAAGATGGCTGAGCGTGCTTTAGGCTCTGCTATTCAGACTGTGGTCTATAAAACTGATTCTGACCTCAAAAAAGCTATGGCCTACCTCAAGGAGGAAAAAGCCGGTGTGGCTCGCATGATCTCCTTAGAAACCCTGCAGAAACTTAACGTGCCCTCTGCAGCAATTGTGGCAGAAAGTACATTACCCCTTCGCATCCAGATCGATACAAAAGAGGATTATAAAAAATTAGCTGATTATCTCTTTAATCGCATCCTCACCTGTGACAATGCAGAGACCGCCATTGATTTACAGACCAAAATTGAAACAGACTCTCTGATTGTTTCTGAGGATGGCACGATTTGCTATGCCAATGGAACAGTTATCGCTGGCAAAAAGAAGAAGAGCCAGGTTGGTATTCTCCAAAGAAAGCAGGAGATAGAAAAGCTCTCTGTAGATATAAAACTCTCTGAAAAAGAGTTACGAACCGTTATCCATGATAAAGAGATCTGCATTATCAATCGTGATGAGGCAAAGCTTGCTCTTGTTGAAATTGATGAGAAGCTCAATACGGGTCGACAGATGCAACAAGAGCACGAGACCAACATCAAGCACTACGAACATGAGACAGAAAATATTAATGAGAGGATTCAAAGCATCGTGCCCGACCTTTCACAAAATCGCTCCAGTATTGATGAATACAAATGGAAGATTAAAGAACATAAGGTTGAGTTGGAGGAGATGCAGGCCGGTAAATCCGATTTAGAGGCTCAAATAAGCAATGCCAAAGAGCATCTTTCTGACATGGATACCAAACGAGCGCAACAGGCTGACCACCTTAAAAACATCGAACTCTCTAAACAGGGATTGGCCAACAGAGTAGAACAGGACCTTCGCAGCATTGATACACTAAAAAAAGATCTGGAAACCTTGGCACAAAGCCGACAGCAGAAAGTTGAAGATCGTAATAAGGCTCTGGCAGAAACGGAAAACTTAAAGGGGCGTTTAGAAGTTCTCCAAGAAACAATTGCCAAACAAACCGAGCAGCGGGAAGCACTCCAAGAGGTCTTTGAAAAGATTCGCGAAGAGTACAATGCCCTCCTCAATAACATTGAAAAAGAACGCCTCCACATAAAGGATGCACAAAGAGACCTCGAATCCGACTCTGATAAACGCCACACCTTAGAGGTCAAGCAAACCAGAGACGAAGAGCAAAAACGGGCAATTCGCGAAAAGATTTTTGCCACCTACGAAATTGACCTGCAGTCACCCTCCGAGGACATTCCTATGATTGACGAAGAGGATGC
Organism: Chitinivibrionales bacterium; assembly: GCA_028278335.1. Classification (GTDB taxonomy): domain Bacteria; phylum Fibrobacterota; class Chitinivibrionia; order Chitinivibrionales; family JANQEN01; genus JANQEN01. The sequence continues at coordinate 3,314 of JANQEN010000036.1, forward strand.
TGCAGTGAGTGAAAACATTCATATTCTCAAAGAGCGCCTTCGTCGCGTAGGTGAAGTAAATATGGGTGCGATCAAAGAATTCGAGCAGGAGAGCGGTGAACTCAAGGAGATGATTGTCCAACGTGATGATCTACAAACCGCTGTGGATGATCTTGAAAAGGCAATTAAAAAGTTAAACCGTGAAGCACGCACCCAATTCTCTGAAACCTTTAAAGAGGTCCAGACAAACTTTCGTGAAATGTTTACTACCCTCTTTGAAGGTGGTGAGGCCACCCTGGAGCTTGAGGAGAATGTTGATCCCCTTGATGCAGCAATCAAGATCAATGCGCGGCCAGCTGGTAAAAAGATGCGCGGTGTGGCCCTTCTTTCCGGTGGTGAACGGGCACTAACCGCAATTTCACTCCTCTTTGCACTCTACTTGGTAAAGCCCTCTGCCTACTGTATCTTAGATGAGTTGGATGCCCCCTTGGACGATGCCAATATCAATCGCTTTGTCAAGGTACTTAAAAAGTTTGCCGAGAAGACTCAGTTTATTATAATTACCCATAATAAACACACCATGGAAGCAGCGGACCTTCTCTACGGCGTCACTCAACAGGAATCAGGCGTCTCTGTTGTAGCCTCTGTCAAGTTGGAGGACACCCGTCAGTTGCAGGCTGCCTAATTCAAACAAATCAACCCTTTGAAAAGAAAGCCCTCATTTCATTTGATTGAAAGAGGGTTTTTTGATTTTATATTTTGTGTTAAACATTTTATTTCAAAGTATGAATGAAAGTGGTACCCAATCTCATTCAAACTGGATACCACATATTTATCATCAACTGTCAATATTAAAAATTAATCCATTAAATGCCATCCTGATTGTAATCGCATCCAAGTAGTATTATCTTCATCATTTACATACAACATACCGATAGCACCTGGCACATTGTTTGTTACTGGATCACCCATTCCATGTATTACATTTTGTTGATCTGATGTTGTACCAGTCACGGAGAGGGCATAGGGGCTCGCAGTTAAAGGCAACCGAGGATGAAGAACATCTGGAGTAGCACCTTCAATGGTGATCTCTACAAAGAGTTTATCCTGTTGTGAAATTACTGAGCGAATATCATCAACAGAATTTCCTTGACCTAGGCGTACAACAAAATTTCCTTCATCCACGATTACACCTTGGCCATCCATATAATAAAATGTTTCAGTGTACAAAGTGTCTCCAGAATCAGCCTCGGTAACAAGACGAATTGACATATCAATAGTGTCAGGTTCTGTCATTCCTATAACATCACCATGTTCATCCTCCAATACACCTGCTATTGAAATCATTCTGTTAAAGGGAATTTCAGTAGAAATTGGAACAAAGGTGGCAGTTATAACAGTGTTTTGACTTGAAACTTCAATTGAGGTAGTGTCGTTGTATGGGTCTGCTATCACTCCCACACCTGAATTAATCAACCATTTATCAAAGGCATACCCGGAATCGGGAATCGCAATAATTGTAACAGGCTCACTTGGATTTACTAATGTGTCACCAATTGGGCTGGTTGTTCCATGGGCGGAGCTATTAACAGTAAGTGTAAACAATTCAGGAATAAACACAGCTTGAATAGTGGCATCACTATGGCAAACTACTGCTGTTGAAGGCAGTGATGGTTCAAGTATGGTCGCATCTCCAGTAATGACACCCCAATGAGAGAACACAAATCCACTAGCCGCAGTTGCCACAATTGCAACTTCTTCTTGAACTGTTACTATTGTAACCCCCACAGGAGGAGAGACCGAGCCCTGCCCAGACACACCCATTGTTAAATTCGCTGTGGTCGATTCATGCACATGCAGGTGTGCTGTATCTGTGGAACTTCCCGATGCATTAGTAGCCGTAAGCTCAATTATATAGTTTCCTGGTATTGAAAAGGTTTGTGGAGGTGGGTTTTGTTCAGAGCTTGTGGTACCATTACCAAAGTCCCAAGACCACGTATCCACAGGGCCACCAGAATTTGCTACCGACACAGTTACAATTAACGGAGCATTACCAGCAGAGGGTGACACCGAAATGTTTACATTGGGAGGATTGGTAACAGTGATTAAAACAGAATCCCGTGCAGAAGTACTTCCCGCTCCAGTGGCAGATACCTTTGCCCAAAAGGTGCCTGCATTTGTATAGGTATAGGGAGGATTCTGTTCAGTACTGGTTCCACCATCTCCGAAATCCCACTGCCAGTCAACGATATTTGTTTGACCTATGTCTTGGGCAGCAAAGTCTACAACTAAAGGAGCTGCTCCTGATTGAGGATTTGCAGAAAGAGAAATTTCCGGATCTGCACATGTTTGTGTTGAAGCCCAGTCCGGATCATTTTGATTTGCCCACTCCTCAACAAGGGGGTTAAGATTACAAAATTGATTAAAGCCAATGTCCAGGCTTTCTAATCCATCAAGCATTCTTATTTCTTCAGGGAGAGTGGTTAGTTGATTATTGTTAATAGACAAACGTACTAAGTTATATAATTGTTCAAATTCTAATGGAACATCTCCTGCAAACTCATTGCGTGAAATATTAAGATATCTCAATTCCCTTACATTACCTAAAACATTTGGTAAAGCCCCTGTTAATTGATTATTGTTTAGTATAAGTGATTCTAAGTTAAGGTTTCCAAACTCAATTGGTATAGCTCCAGATAGTTGGTTATTACATAAATTAAGATTTAAAAGGTTGTGCAAATTTCCAAACTCCGGTGGAATTGCTCCGGTAAATTCATTTGAGCTAAGATTAAGAATGCTCAATTCCCCTAGGTCCATTAAACTTGCTGGTATTGATCCAGATAACTGGTTGTTATTTAATACAAGAGATTGAAGGTTAACAAGAGAACGAATTTCTAAAGGAATTGAACCAGTTATTGAATTTCCATGCAAAATTAACTCTGTAAGAGTAGTATAATTTCCAATTTGACTATTCAGTGAACCGGCAATTTGATTCTTTCCAAGATTAATAATTTGTGCACCCTGAAGATTATACAGCACATCAGATATATCACCACTGAGAAAATTCTCTGACATTATGATAGTATCTAAGTCAGTAAGATTGATTGTTGTACTTGGAATAGAACCAGAAATGTTATTTTGCGAGAAATCTACATATTCCAGGCCATATAAACCACCAAAGGCCATTGGTATTTCTCCGCTAAGATTATTCTTTGATAAAGAAATATATCTTATTCTGTTCCAATCGTTTAGATCTGAAGGGAAGGTTCCACTAAGATTATTTGAGTCCAGCTTCAAACGGTCGATTCTGTTATCAAGCATTGCCACACCATACCAGGAATCGAGAGGTGATTGAGATAACCAATTGGTATTATTGTACCAATGGTCACCATCAGTATTATTATATAAAGAAACTAAAACGAGTGAATCAACCTGTCTTTCAGAAAAACCGGTTACAGAAATTACAGTCATTGCAGTATCGCTACCTCCTGGACCACTCGCATATAGATGCACAGTATAATTCCCAGCAAAGTCATATACATGCTGGACATTTTTTCCTGTTGAATTAACATTATCACCATAATTCCAGCTCCATGTAGTAACTGGCCCACCATCTGAACTCACTCCCTCAAAGAAAACATGCAATGGAGCTTCACCAGTTTGTGGTGATGCCAGTATGGAGACATTGGGCTTAGCTGGCGACACCTCTACGGTCATCGATTTAGTTGTACTGCCATTTGGGCCGGCTGCTTGCAAGGTTACATTATAGGTACCATGTACTAAATAAGTGTATGAAGGATTTTGTTCTGAACTATAATCATCATTACCAAAAGCCCAAGTCCATGAAGTAATTGGACCGTTTTCTATAACTGTTGCATTAAAAGCAACCGAAAGAGGTGCTTGACCGAAGGTTGGTGTTGCAGATATGGAAACTATGGGTGAAGGAGCAGAAACAGTTATAGTCATATTTTCAACAACGCTTCCTCCAATGCCATTGGCTGTCAATTGGACGGTAAATTCTCCTCCTGATGTGAATGTATGGGTAGGATTTTGCAGGGTACTGGTTCCACCATCACCAAAATTCCATTGCCAGGTGTCAATATTGCTGGAGCCTGTATTAACTGCAGAAAAATCTACGGTTAATGGTGCTGCACCAGATATTGGATTGGCACTAATTTCAACACTCGGTTCTGGACAGTCCTGCGATGAAGCCCATTCTGGATCTGTGGCATTTGCCCATGCAATAATTGGTTGTGATAATGCACAGAGTTTATTCTCAGCTAGACTACTATAGATAGTGATATGGGTAAGGTTTGTGATCTCAATAGGTAACGTTGTGAGATTATTATACGACAAATTAATCCCCTCTATATTGACACATGAACCAATTGATGAGGGAATAGAGGTAAATAGATTATTATGCAAACCTAACCTTGTAAGCTGAGTTAGATTTCCAATGCTGCTTGGAATTGGATCAATGAGATTATTATGGTCTAAATTCAATCTCGTCAAATCAACAAGATTGTCTATTTTACCTGGAATTTGTCCACCGATATTGCAGTAGTTCAAATTTAATACTTCTAATTTTCTTAAATCAAAGACTTCATTGGTGAATCCTCTTCCTTCATGATCTAGAAACTGAATAGTCAAATATTTTAGCTCGGACAGGTTGCCAATTTCAGCAGGAATAGTACCACTTAATGGTGATTCATCACCAGAAAGCGACAAATGGACTACTCTATCATTCTCTACTCGTATGGAATGCCATGTATTCATACTTTGATATAAGGGCCAGTCTAATCCATCAATGGCATTCTGGAGAGCAACTAAAGCCAGCGAATCGGTCGTTCGCGAACCAGGCATCTCCTCACCCGAAATGCTAATGGAGACATTATCCAAAAGTATTGTTGTTGTCTCATTGGTGTAGGTTGATTGGTTGTTATAGGCACCTAAAGAAAATGTATGAGTTCCCGATGTCAACATCCCTAGATTAATCGTAACACTTTGCCACCCTGTGGATATATCGCTACCGCCATTGCCATCTCCTGTGATACGGTGGATATAATCATTCGGGCTGGTACCGTGCAACACACCATCAACTGATAAGAGAGCCTCACTGAATTCATTGGATTCATATTCCGGTGATTGTGTTAAATTATACATAAACGAAACTAAAACATTTGAGCTTTGGGTTAAGTGTATTGTATTAGACCATGCACCTGAGGATGCCACTGAAGAGCCACTTGGTGCTGCACCTAAGGTAACTTGAATCGCTCCTGTATTATTAAAACCACCAGTCGTTACGTGAGAGCCTGCAGCATAACTTGGCTGATTGGTTGCCCGGAATTGATCGTCATTATAGACAAAATCAATCTCGTCGGCGTTAAAGTCCTCCTGGAAAATTATTGAAATTCCATAAAGCTCACTAATATCTGCTGGTGATAATACACGATTATAAATGCGAAAATCATCGATCTGTCCACCGAAAAATCTATCTGCATTTTCATCGCTTCTACCACCAATATATATGTCAGTACTTGGGCTAAAACTTCCTCCTCCACTACTGGAAGTACTTTGTAAAACACCATCCACATACACGAGAACCTGATTTGAGGTTACTGTAAGGGTATACAAATGCCATACATTATCAGCATAGTCAACATCTGCATCCAGATTTCCCGGCGTGTTTGATCCATCACGAATATTGGATCGCAAACGTGGCGCCGTTGAGTTTCCCTCCTCAAACAAATAGAGGTTAAAACTGTTTGCAGAACTTACAGCTCCATGACTGAACATATATTGATAAAGACTTCCTGAATTGTTATCTGCTTTAAACCAAAAAGAGACAGAAAACGTACCACCTGAGGTATAATCAAAATCAGGAATAACTACCTGATCATTCACCTCATCAAAGCTTAAAGCATTGCCTTTATGCCCACTAATCCATTGAGGATTTCCCTGAACTGAGCCATTGTTATTATTTCCCGAGGCGTCAGTTGCGATTGTACCTGATGACTCATCAAAGGTTAAATGAACCTCCAGTCCAGAGCTGACATCAGCAAAGGTTTGGGAGAATAATATGTTAATTACTATAAGTAAAATTTTATTTATTTGCCTATTTCTCATTATGGAAACTCCTTTGACGTATTATTTTAGTGTTGCTTTGTATTTAGTACCCTTTGTTGACCCGGCAACAGAACTGCCAACAACAATCTTCTTAATTGTATAACTATTCCCCTGAAGTTTTTTTTCTGATGAGGCCCCAATTGACACCTCCTTCACAGTGGATAACTCGCCTTCCACCTTATTACCGCTGTTGGAATTTTCAATTTTAATATCATATGTATTCTTAGATTTAGCGGTTGGGCTCGATGGGCCAATCACTTCTTTTTGCCTGTTATCCTTTGCAAATATCATTATATATGCAAATGATAGAATCAGTAGAGGGACAAACAAATTCATTTGCCCTAAAAATTTTAGAACCATTAGAAAAACTCCTTTATTGAATGAATAGTAAATGAAAACTTTTTTTTACTCCTAATGTACCATTTACAGATTGTTTATGTTTTCAATCACCTCATCTTTAAGGATAGAGGGGAAACGTTTAACCCATTTTCGATTGTATCAGGACCATTAATCAGGGCTCCCAAATAATCAGTACAATCAGTAGCAATCTATAAAAAGCTTTTTATCAACTAAATTTTTAAATACATTTACAGTTGGTTAACTCAATGAGAAATAATATAGTATATTGTGCTTATTGAGAGAGTGCGATTTTTTAATATTGATTCCAGGATTTAAAACAGAACTCTTCAATAGCAGGTCAACTTTATTACTTCCCTGCTGCAAGGGGTATTTGGCAAAAACTAACAACAACACTCCTTTTAAACCTCTCTCTGGGAGGTTTACAGGTTACTTCGTGGTGGAGGGCGCCAAATAATTTTGCCATTTTATTTCCTCTCTCATTCATGGGAGCAGGAGTCGGGGGTGAGGGTTGAGATCGCCGCGTACGCTCGTGATGACAACACAGAACATTTTCTTGGAAGTGAGGACTGATACTAATAAACTAACACTTATCCGCTTTTTTCTTAAGGTCGGCTAATAAATTTAGGGCCTCCAAGGGAGTGACTTCATTGATATCAAGATGCTGGAGTTGTTGGATCAGCTCAACACCGGCGGCATCCATAAAATTCATTTGCACACCATGAAAGAGATCCTCCTGCACTGAGTTTTTTTGTGGTTCCTGGTCATGGTGACGGGCAAGCACGGGCTTATGCTCTGGGGTAAGTTCCATGTTTTCGAGATTCGTTAAAATCTCCTTGGCGCGCATGATCACCTTTTTTGGCACACCGGCCAGACGAGCTACCTGGATGCCATAGGAGTGATCACAACTTCCTGTGTCAATTTTACGCAGAAAGATGATCTGATCATTCCACTCCTTCACCTTAATGTGAAGATTTTTAATCCGTGAAAAAAGGAGTGATAGCTCGGTCAGCTCATGGTAGTGGGTGGCAAAAAAAGTGCGCGCCTGACGATCCTTGGTTTCATGGAGGTACTCGGACACAGCCCAGGCAATACTAATGCCATCAAAGGTCGAAGTACCTCTTCCCACCTCGTCAAGAAGTACCAGGCTTTGGTCTGTAGCATTATTAAGTATATTGGCCACTTCGATCATCTCAACCAAAAAGGTACTCTGCCCACGGGCCAATCGATCAGACGCACCAACCCGGGTAAAAAACTTATCCACAATTCCAATTTCAGCACTCTTGGCAGGAACAAAGGAGCCCATTTGGGCCATGATGGCAATTAAAGCGTTCTGTCGTAAATAGGTTGATTTACCAGCCATGTTGGGACCGGTGATAAGAAAAATCTGTGCTGCATCATAGGCCATGTTTGTATCATTAGGAACAAACTGATCATCCAAGTTCATCTGCTCGACAACCGGGTGGCGACCATCAACAATATGCATATCCTTGGTCTCGGTTAAGACGGGCCGGCAGTAGCGGTTATCAGCAGCAATCTTGGCACAGGTTGCAAAGAGATCTAGCCGGGCAATTGCCCCGGCAGCTTTCTGAATGGCTTCACAAAAGTCGGCCACCTCTTTACGAAGGGCAATAAATATCTCGTACTCAAGAGTGGCATGGCGCTCCTCAGCACCAAGCACATTGGACTCCATCTCCTTTAGCTCAGGGGTGATAAAGCGTTCAGCATTGACCAGGGTCTGTTTACGAATGTAATCTTCTGGAATGGCACTCAGGTTGGCCTTAGAGACTTCGATATAGTAACCAAAGACTTTGTTGTAGCTAACCTTGAGTGTGCTAACGCCGGTGCGTTCTCGCTCAGTTTGTTGGAGCTCTGCAATCCACTGTTTACCATTGATCGCAGCTGAGCGAATCTCATCAAGCTCCTCGGAGACTCCTTCCTGAATGATTCCACCCTCTCGAATAGAAAGCGGTGGGTTATCCATCAGAGTCTCGTTTACCCTATCCACTACTGGATCAAATCCAGTAAGGGCACTGCTAATTTCTTTAATTAAGGCACAGGGAGTACTGCTGAGGGCCTTGACAATAGCAGGAAACTGATTGAGCGACTGTTTTAAGGAGATAAGGTCCCGGGCATTGGCCCTCTCAAAGGTGATTCTTCCAATCAGTCGTTCTATATCGGTAATACTCTTCATGAAGAGCTCAACCTCGCCCCGCACAAAGAGATCCTTTTTTAACCACTCCACACTGTCAAGACGCTGGTTTATCTCTTCGATATTTTTTAGGGGGTGGGTGATCCACTTTTTAAGCAAACGGGCACCCATGGCAGTACTTGTCTTGTCAAGCACTGATATGAGTGTCCCATCACTCTCGCCAGTCTGTAATGGGCGAAGCAGCTCTAAGTTGCGAATACTAGCCGGATCAAGCTCGGCAAAGGTGCTTAAACTTCGTGCCTTTATGGCAATAATATGAGGCAGGTCACTCTTTTTTTGTTCCTTTAAATAGGAGAGCAGGGCCCCGGCAGCACCAATTCCTGTGCTATAGGACTCAAGGCCCATCCCCTGCATTGAGGCTAAGCGGAAATGATTTTTAAGCGTTCCCTCGGCATGCTCTTTCTGAAACTTCCAAGAGTCAAAGGGCGAAACCAATAGTTTGGGAAAGGCTTTTTTTAGGGTACTCTTTAGCTCTTCGATCTCAGTGTCAGCTACAATGATCTCTCGGGGGTCAATGCGAGTAATCTCCTCCTCCAATTGACTCTGGGGAATCTCTTCAACAGAGAACTCACCTGTGGAGAGGTCACAGAGGGCCAGACCACTCCGCTTCTCCTCTGGCACTAAAGCGCAAATAAAATTATTCGACTTCTCATCGATAAAGTTATCCTCGGTAGCGGTCCCGGCTGTAATTACTTCTATAACGTCCCGCTTGACAATACCCTTGGCAAGTTTAGGATCTTCCACTTGTTCACAAATGGCAATTTTATATCCCGCATGGACCAATCGATTGGCATAGCGATCTAAGGCGTGATGAGGAAATCCAGCCAACGGTGTCTTATCAGCACCACCATGATTTCTGCTGGTCAGCGTTAGTCCCAGCACCTGTGATGCAATTTTGGCATCCTCATGAAAAAGTTCATAAAAGTCACCCATCCGATAGAGCAACACCGTATCAGGGTTTTTTGCCTTGATATCCATATACTGACGCATCATGGGGGTGAGGCTACTCTTCTTGGATTCCTTCTCTTTTACAGCCATGGTTATTGCAATTCGCTTGGTTGATCTTCTGCGGGTGTATGTTCCTGTTTAGTAGTCTCTTCTGATTCTTGCTGGGCGGTCTCTATTTCATCTTTGTTTTCTGATGAATCGCTCTGTGTTTGCTCCTCTGTTGGTTTTTGCACTGAGTCACTGGGCTTTTCTACGACATCTTTCTCTTCTGACTTCTCTTTATCTTCCTTTGGTGCCTCCCCCTCTTGAGAGGTGCCATTAAAATCCATTTCAACCTGAGAAAGTTCCTCCTCAGAAAACTCCTCCATCTTCTCCTTGGCTATGGCTTCAAACTCCTCGATATTGGGAAGATCGCCAACACGATTTATACCAAAGTATTTTAGGAAATCACCGGTAGTCGTATACAGTAATGGTCGTCCCGGTTTATCACTTCTTCCAGCAACAGTGATCAGCCGTTTTTCCAAAAGAGTTTTCATAGCACCATCTGAGATAACACCGCGGATAAATTCGATTTGGTTCTTGGTGATGGGCTGCTTGTAGGCAATAATAGCAAGGCACTCTAAAGCCTGAATCGAAAGCTTTTTCGACGATTTCTCCTTAAAGAGCTGTTGAACCCAGGGCTGATAATAGGAAACCGTTCTAAATTGATACCCACCAGCAAGCTCTACTATCTCAAAGGGATGTCGCTCCTGCTGAAGTTGAATATTCAGCTCATTGACCATTTTCCGAATTGCTCGAGCATCGGGCTGGTCTGGAAGGATTGATTTGAGTTTATCCGTACCAATCACATCATGGGAAGCAAAAATCAGCGCCTCTAATATGCGGAGTGCCTCGGAGTTCTTTTTGGGTTGCTGCTGCGGGACTTGTGGATCGCCCATATTCTCTCTACTGTTTCTCCTTCTCTTCTACAATCTTTTTTTTCTCCAGCCTCTTCTTTATATACAGATCACCCAATTGTTTCTCCTGACGAAACTGAACTTTTTTCATCTTAACTAACTCTAAAATGGCCATAAAGGTAACAATAAGCACCAGTTTCCGTCGATCCTCAGAAAAGAGGTCCACAAAGGGTATCTCTGCCTCATCCTCTATTCGTCCGAGAATATACTCAATGCGATCATCAAGGCGTACTGTTTCGGGAGCAATAGTTCGTTGCTCATCCTGATCCTCCGCGCTATAACGATCCAATACATTTTGAAAGGCAGATATCAGATCAAAAAGCGTGACCGATTCCATCACCGGATCTTCTGTTGTTGCAACAGTCTCAATCTCCTCCTGCCTACCCCGGGAGAAGCTTCCCAAATGCTCCGATTCGATCACCCGAAAGGAGTTGGCTGCCTCTTTAAACTTTTTATACTCCAAAAGCTTTTCAATAAGTTGCTGTCGGTTAAAAATACCCTCTTCATCCTCAATAGCTTCAACTTCACTCTCAGGAAGGAGCTCATGGGCCTTTAAACGCACCAGCGTGGCTGCCATTGAGAGGTATTCACTGGCCACATTGATGTTGAGCTCGCGCATAAGATCCAGGTGTTTTAAATATTGCTTGGCGATCTCAGAAACGGATATATCAACAATGTTCACCTCAGCCTTATTAACCAGGTAGAGTAATAGATCAAGGGGGCCTTCAAAAAGTTCTAATTTAACATCATAGTCATTTGATTTATTCACAGGCTGCAATTCCGAGGCTAATAACATTCTTACAAAATCGGATGATTTTATAAATATACTATCTTTGAGGTGTTTTTAAAACAGGAGTTAATAAGAAAATTGATTGTTTTTTTAACCCAGATTATGCAATAGGAGTAGATGGAGAAGTGCAAGGTTATGATTTAGTAAGACTTGAAGGTTTTGAAGGGCATATCTACAAGGTGATATGGCCAAAAAGCCTGAAAGTCTTAATGGGCATAGGATTGTGCTTCTGCGCTACTTCCTATTGCATAGTCTGGGTTAATGAAAAGAGGA
>JANQEN010000037.1 GCA_028278335.1 Chitinivibrionales bacterium
TGTAGATATGCCCTTCAAAACCTTCAAGTCTTACTAAATCATAATCTTGCACTTCTGCATCTACTCCTACTGCATAATCTGGGTTAAAAATTATGGTGATCATCGAAATGCAATAATTGAGAAAGGGAGCAAAACCGCTACTCCCTTTCTCTCATCACACTTAACCTATCCAGGAGGTTTAACCCCTGTTCTACCGTTCATATTTATTACGGTTAGGTGTGATACAATATTGTGATAATTATTAAAAAATTACAATAATTTTTGATAGGACTAAGAATCCAATTCCTTTAGCCGCTGTTCGATCTCTTGGATAAACTTAGATTCCTTGAGAATATATCCATCAACAAGGGCCAATTGTAAAAGACCCTGTTCATTTTTATGAATACTGAGTGTAGCACCCCAATCGCCGGCTTTTTTAGCCTCCTTTAAAAGAGCAACAGCCTTATCTAAATGCTGGGTTGCGCTCCACTGATAAAAAGCTTTATCCTCAAGCATCTCTTGAACATCTTTTTTTATCCGTGTTTTTACCTCCCTATTGATTTGGAGGATATTAAACACACTTTGACTTTTTTGGGCATAGTAGGGAGCCCGGGCTCGTTCTTTTATAGTTACAATGCCATCTGCTTTAGCCACAGCCACATAGAGGTGTGCCTCTGCAAGACTTCTTAAATTGGTATTTTTATGTTCAGCCATTGAATTCACTTATTTGGTTTTGAATGAAGATTTGTTCCTCAATAAAATAATGATAGACCTCTCTTAAGAGGGATTAATCAAGAAATGCTGGTTTGAGGTTTGAAGCTTATCTTTTTATTTCAGTAAGGTATTTCTTTGCTCGGGGGACATACTCACTGGCAGGATAGCGGTTAATAAGCCGGTTAAACTCCTCTACTGCATTGTCGTTTTTTCCCATGCGTAGATAGCATAAACCCAATTTTAGCTGTGCATCATCACCTTTTGAGGTTCTTTTGTAAGCAAAGACTTTGTTAAAGGCCGCAATGGCCTTTGCATAGTCACGCTTGGCATAGTGGCACTCACCAATCCAGTATTGGGCTTTGTCTGAATATTCACCCTTGGGAAACTTTTTGATGACTCCCAAAAAGAGATCCTTTGCTTTGTCGTAGGCTCGACTATCAAAGGTCTTCAATCCCTTCTGATATTGATCATATTCAGAGGAGGTAACAAAGGTTGAGGCCCCGGAAGGGGAAAATACTGCTGGTTTCTTTTTCTTTACTACGCGAATTTGGGGGAGCACCTCTATGGCAGCCATTTTTTCATGCAGATCCTTAAAGGCTTCGATTAATAGAGAGAGGCGGTTTTCCAGCTCTTCGATCCGCGCTTGTGAAACATTGGCAATCTCCTCGGAGAGGACTACCAGACGATTGTCAACATCAGCAAGTTTAGTGTTGATCATCTGGACATCCATTTTTGCTTCCTGGGCAAGTTTTAATGCCTCTTCAGAGTACTCCTTGACCTGTACTACATCAATCTCTGGGAGCAGTGCCTCGTTTTCTGCTTGTTTTAGAGAGGAGGCACATCCGGCAAAAAGGGCTAAAGCGACTAAAACAGAGAGATTCGCACTACTATATTTCATATCTCTTTTACCTTTTTAAATTTGCATTATACCTATAAACCTTCGTCGATTTTAATTATATATTTATAGTAAAGGATGGTCAACATCCCCTATTACATATCGTCAATTAAGCATTTTTCCTTGAGTATTGTTTTTTAAGGTGTTATAAAAGATAGGTTGCAAAGGATTTCGATTTTCCCATGATTCTCTACCGCTATATAATCCGTGAACTGATCCCTCCCTTTTTCTACTCCTTTGCTATTGCCATCTTCATGTTTACGATGCAACTTGCTGTAAATCTTTTGCGAAAGATTTTATTTAAGGGACTTGCTCTGAGCACGATTGTAGAGCTCTTCCTGATTAGCATGGCCTGGATGGTGGTCCTTTCGGTGCCAGCAGCGGTGTTGGTTGCCACGCTGACTACTTTTGGTAAAATGTCTGCAGATAACGAGATCCTTGCTATAAAAGCCTCTGGGCAGAACCTCTTTTATTTGATAACTCCGGTCTTTGTGGCTGCTTCGATTTTAACGGTGTCACTCATATTTTTTCATAATCTTATTCTTCCCAATGCCAATCATCGGTATGCCAGTCTTCGCTCCGACATATCTCGGAAAAAACCTGCGGCATTAATTGAGCCGAATATCCTTATTAAAGACTTTGATAATTATCGTATGATTGTCAATGATGTTGAACATAGCGAAGGGGTGCTCCGGGGTATTAAAATTTTCTCAAATATGCCTGGCGAGGATCCGGCAACTACCATTGCAGATAGCGGAACCCTTCTTCTTACCAATGATGAGAAATACCTGCAGCTGACTCTATACAATGGAGAGACTCACAGTACCAACAAGGATGATGAACAGGAATACTTTGTGGGAAGCTTTAAGAAGCATATGATCTTTATTCCCAATGTTGATAGTCGTCTAAAGAGAACAGATCGTGGGTATCGAGGTGACCGGGAGAAAAGTGCCAAAGAGTTGCTTCTGGATGTCAATGGATTCAAGGAGTCGAAGAAGCAAGCCTTTGTCCGCTATTCCGATAACTTAGATGATTTTATTAAGTATGGTTTTACCTATGATTCTATCCTTGCTGATACAGGTGTCTCAGTTGACTCAATTGGTGACTCATTGGCACAAGCTGATACAACCAGTGATTCTGTGGCACTGGCAGCCTGGGCACAGGTGGATAGTATACAGACCTTTGAGCAGTGGCATCGGGCCATGCTGAAGCATCGCCATGGGGCAATACGCCATTTTGTCAACAATAAACATGTCATGAGCCAAACGAAACAGCAGGTAAAGCGGTATACCATGAAGATTAGTCAATATATGGTTGAGGTGCATAAGAAGTACTCCATCTCCTTTGCCTGTATTGTATTTATTCTGATAGGTATTCCCTTGGGCATTATTGCACGGCACGGTAGTATTGCTGTGGGGGTTACCTATAGCATTTTCTTTTTTGTCCTCTATTGGTCCTTTCTCATTGCCGGAGAAAACCTTGCCGATAGACTCATTACGCCGCCGGGTATTACCATGTGGTCCAGTAATATTGTTATTGGTGCCTTTGGTTTGATCCTGACACTCCGAATGATGCGGGAATCGACCTTTATCAACTATGGGCCAATTGTACAGTTTTGGCAAAAGATAACCTCGATTTTTCGGCCAGCTAAGCATCATCGATCTATTCTTTCTACTGTGGTTCAACTGCCGGTTAGGATATGTAACCGTCTCTTTGGGGTTACCCAATTTTATCTGGTGCGTATATTTGTAAAGAATTCAATAATCGTTTTTGCCTCACTGGTCGTTGTTTTTATTGTTATTGATTATATCTCAAATATGCGAGGTTTTTCAAAGGCTACCTTTATTGACGTTGTAGAATACTATTGGTACTATCTCGCTTGGTTTTTGGGGCTTATTTTTCCTATTGGTTTTCTCCTCTCATCAATGATGTCTATGGTGGCCCTTGCAAAAAATAGTGAGCTAACCGCAATTAAAGCTGCTGGTATTAGCTTTACTCGATTGACCATTCCCATGCTCTTTATTGGGATATTCCTGTCGGTGTCTAGCTTTTATCTAGGTGAGAAGATTCTTCCTGAAGCGAATGCCAGCCGTAAACAGCTTTGGGAGGATATAAAGGCAGGCACACCGCGAGAGAAACGTGGTGTCTCTACCCAATATTCTCCCCGTGAGTTAAAAAGAGACTTTTTCTTTTTTGTTGGTGAAAATACAACCTACCGTTTTGGTCAGTTTCGTGCAGAGCCTCAACTGGCCCATCGAGTGAGTAGAGTTGTTTTTTCTGGTAATCGAATTGTTGAAAATTTAACTGCCGAGAAAATGGTCTATGTTGAAAATCAGTGGGCCTTTATTAATGGAAGGATTAAATCCTTTGCTGATGAGCGATTTGTGCAGACCACCTTTGATACACTGCCCGACTCGACCTTAACGGTACCACCCGGTGAGATGACAGCACGCCTTACCCGATCAACCGTTGATTATATGAGCTATTGGGAATTGAAGAATCACCTTCAGAAGGCCATTAGTCGCGGTGAAAAGGCCTCTGAATTTATTGCAGATCTTCAATTCAAATTGGCTTTGCCGGTGATGAATTTTATCGTCATATTATTAGGCCTCTCGATTACTGCTCGAGCTGGAAGGAAGGGGGGTGCTGTCTCCTTTGGCATTGGTCTTCTTTTAGTCTTTACCTATTGGGTCATGTCCCAATTTGGCTTAGCATTAGGTAAAAAAGAGGTCCTCAATCCAATCTTCTCGGCGTGGATTGGAAACATTCTTTTCTTTATTATTGGGATATTTCTTTACAAAGGAGCTTCACGGTGAGTAGAGCAAAGATTCTTCTTATTGACGATAATGATGATACCTTAGACTTGCTTGAATTGTTCCTGTATAAACAGTATGATATAATCATAGCGCAGAACGGTTTTGACGGACTTGACAAGGCAGAGTCAGACAAACCGGATTGCATCATTACTGATATTATAATGCCGGTTATGGATGGGATAAAATTTTTCAATAGCCTCAAGAAAAACGAAGCAATTGCGCATATACCGGTTATAGGCGTAACTTCCTTTGTGAAGAAAATGAACATTAAAAGTCTCATCAATATCGGCTTTAGTGATGTGCTGTCAAAACCACTCGAACCTGAGGCAGTTTTAACCATAGTAAAAAAAGTGGTTGAGTCTGCCCATTCATAACCAGCAACACAGCTAAATACCATGAAGAACCATACCATACCGTTGAGTATTATTCTATTGGGTATTCTTCTCTGTACTGTTTTGGGAGGATCTTTCCAAACAACAGGAGTTTCAATTGGTGTGGGCCTTGGGATTCTCTATCTTCTTCTCTTTGCCAAACAGTTAACGGTGAGGAAAAAGGATACTACTTCCATGAGTATTCCTATTGAGCCAAAGCAGCCACTGGTTGAGCAGGCAGGTAAAAAGATTGAAGAGGGGCTTGGTGCAGTAGACTTCTCTGTTATTGGCACTGATTATCGACTGCAGCAGTTGAAAGATTTTGAAAAAACCATCGATGAAGTGCTTGACGTATGCATTAAATTGGTTCATGCTCATATTAATTCCTATTCTGTTGCTATTTTCTTTCCCGGTGCAAAGGGTGGCTTTGAGATACGACGATATTTTTCACCGGATGACCATATCGACAAAGCAGCGGTGATTACTCCCGGTGTTGGTGTGGTTGGCTCGTTTTTAAAGGGGGGACTCGCTCCAGTCAAGCTCGATGACATTGTCTCGGATAGTACAACCCTCTATTATTATCAGCAAGATGCTGGTGTTCGATCCCTTATTGCCTCTCCTATAATTATTGAGGAAATGGAAAAGGGTCTCATCATTGTGGATAGTAAAGAGAAGCAGCATTTCACCCATGAAGATCAGGCCTTTTTATCAGCTATGGCTGATTTTTGTGGACGCTCGGTCTATAATGCCTATTTGTATAATCAGCACCGGTTGGACCATGAACGACTGGTAGCAATGAGCAGCACAGAGAAGTATTTTTTTAAGGAACATAAGATCGATGCTGTGTTGGATAAGTTGGTGGAGATCATCCCCTTTGCTTTTCACTGTGAACGGTTGACTATCGGGTTTTTAGATCGCGAGTATGAAAATATCAACATTAAACGCGCCTGGGGTCATCATACGGAAGGGCTCTCTGGCCTTACCTGCTCAATTCAAAGTAAATCCATTTCCAACCTTATCTTTACAAAAAATATGGCCCTTTGCAGGAACTTCTCCCGGGATCATTATGAGATTCGGTTTTGTACAGAGGAGCCGCAGGTTGAAGAGTTTCGCTCCTTTTTGGCCTTTCCTATTGGTGTTGAGAATTGTAAAGGGGTGATTCTTTTAGAATCGCTTCGCAACAATGCCTTTTCTGAGACAAGCAAAGAGCTTCTTGCTCGATTAGTATCATCGGCAGGAATTGCCATAGAGAAAATTGATCTTTTAGAGCAGACAGAGAACCTTGCCATTCGTGATGGTTTGACCGGATTGTATAACCATCGACAATTTCAGCATATGCTTAAAGAGGCTATTACCCGATCCCTTCGATACAAGACGGACCTTTCACTTGTCCTGTGCGACATCGACCATTTTAAAAAACTCAATGATACCTATGGTCATCGTTTTGGTGATGCGGTGCTTAAGGCAATTTCAGGAGCACTACAGAGTAGCATTCGTGAAGGTATAGACAATGCGGCTCGCTATGGTGGAGAAGAGTTTACCTTGATTTTAGGAGAAACCGGTGCGGTAAGTGTTAAAGAAACAGTAGATAGAATACGTCAACATATTGCTGATATGGTATTCCAGACACCCACGGGAAAAGATATTCATTGCACCTTGAGTTTTGGTATTGCCATTTACGGTGTCCATGCAAAAAACCAGGAGTTACTAATTAAACGGGCAGATAAAGCCCTCTATAAAGCTAAGGAGAATGGGCGTAATCGGGTTGAGATGTATCTTGAAACTAAAAAGGAGACCTAATAAGTGAAGTCCAATTGTTTAATTCTATTTGCTGTTTTAATTAGTACGCTTAAAGCGTCTCCCATATCATTAGATAGTATCGTTCGGAGACCAATTATCAGTAAGGTTTCTCTTTCACCGGATGGACAATTTGTTGCAGCAATCTATTCGAATGAGAAGGATCGACAACTTCTCATGACAAAGCACATTTTTTCTCAAGAGGAATTTTTATTAAAAGAGCGAAACAATGGAGATATTTATCGGTACCGGTGGGCGAGTAATACAAGAATTGTCTATAATGTTAGTAAGATGAAACTCTATCATTTACACATGGGCGTTATTGACCGCACGCTTAAAGATAAAAATGTCTTTTGCTTTAAAAATGTGGGGTGGCCTGTTAATGGATTGATAAATGATACAAATCATGCAATGATAAAAATTCGAGATCGTTCTTCCTATACAACAATTGGAAGAATCAATGTGCACACATTAAAATATAACAAAATTGATCATGGTATAAAGGGACTATTAGATCATTGTATTATTGATTTTGACGGTAACTTAAGAGTGATCAGTACGTATCAAAAAGGAAATGACGGTCAATTTCAATACTATTATCGGAATTCAAAAAAAGATTCGTGGTACCCAATTATTGATAAAAATGAAGACCTCATTTATTATAAAACACATTCTCAAGATGACCATTTATACGTTTCTGGGGCTCATGAAGGAGAAAAAGCAAAATCGCTCTATTTGTATAATGTTAAAACCGATTCTTTGAAGGATTGTATCTATTCTGACTCACTTTTTGATGTTAATTGCAATTTATACTTTTTTTCAAATGTTTACGAAGAACCATCAAACACGACTTTGAAAGGAATTATCTACGATGCCAGTAAACCAAAGTCTGTCTGGTTTGACAAAAAAATAGAATCAATTCAAAACACCATTGATAGTTTGCTCCCTCAAACCTCAAATTTAATTACTGATTCAGATAGATATCTACATCAGTTTTTAGTGCTCAGTTATAGTGATGTGAAACCAGAGGAGTACTATGTCTTCCATGCACCTTCGCACAGTTTGAAATTGCTCTTTAAGAGCCGTCCTTGGATTTCACAGGACCACATGTCACCCATGGAGTCTATTTGGTTTAAAACTAGAGATTCACTTTCAATTCATGCCTATCTTACTAAACCATTACATGGCAGTGCCCCCTATCCCACAATTATTCTTGTTCATGGAGGGCCCTGGGCTCGTGATCATTGGGGCTTTGAGCCAGAGGTTCAGGCCTTAGCCAGTAGAGGATATGCGGTATTTCAAATTAATTATCGTGGCTCTATTGGTTATGGGGAAGTGATCTCAAAAAAACATCGTTTTTCATTTAAGAAGATGCACAATGATATTACCGATGGAACACAACATCTCATTAAATGCGGGATTGCAGACCCTAAGCGAATTGCAATTATGGGTGGTAGCTTTGGTGGTTACTTGTCAATTTGTGGGGTAGCCTTTGAGCCAGACCTGTATCGATGTGCCATAAGCAATGCCGGTGTATTTGATTGGCGAAAACATGTGAGAAGCAAGTTTGGTAAGTATAATAATTTTGTCTTTGACTTTTTCAACTCCAATCTTGGCAATGGTGATAAAAAGGCCTATTTAGAAGAGATTTCTCCTATTAATGCAGTGAAGAATATTAAAGTTCCTGTAATGGTGTGTGGCGGTACCAACGACTCTCGAGTTTCAATATCACAATCGGTAAAACTTTTAGCAGCACTTCGAAGAGCAGACGTAACGGTTGAACGTTATTTACAAGCCAAAGAGGGCCATGGCTTTTATAAACAAAAAAATGTGTTAAAATACTACAATAAGCTATTTGCTTTTTTGCATGAAAATATGAAATAAAAGTTGAACTTGCTAAAAGAGAATGTCCCCTAGATACTTAATGTTCTCACAGGTAATCAATTGTATGTTCATGTGAGGGGAGATCCAATCATTCTGTTTTTTTGGCCTTGGAACAACACACTCTTTAAATCCCATGCCCTCAAGCTCTTTGAGGCGGAGCGTCATATTGTTAACTGGTCGTATTTCTCCTCCTAAACCCAGCTCCCCTATAAAGGCGAGACCATTTCGAATAGGGGTATTTCGAAAAGAGGAGAGTAATGCCGCAGCTATGCTTACATCAATGGCAGGCTCTGATACAGTGAGCCCTCCGGTGATATTAAAGAAAATATCATGATCACCAAGGGATACTCCTGTATATCGCTCAAGTACTGCAATGAGCAGGGAAAGCTTTTTTGGATTGATACCCGAGGCAACTCGTTGGGGAAGGCCGAAGTGGGTCGGATTGACAAGCGACTGCAACTCCACCACCAGTATACGGCTGCCTTCTAAGATAGGAACGATAGCGGTGCCAACCTGAGGAGTGTCTCGATGCATTAAAAAGAATTCCGATGCATTTTTTACCTCCTCCAGTCCTCGGTCTGACATTGCAAGAAGTGCAATTTCACCGGAGGGGCCAAAACGATTTTTTACTGTTCGTAGAATGCGATACTGATAACTGGAGTCACCTTCAAAGTAAAGCACCGTGTCTACCATATGCTCTAACACGCGAGGGCCGGCGATAGCTCCATCCTTGGTAACATGGCCAATGAGGAAAAGGGCTGTTTGGGAGTGCTTGGCATACTTCATAAGAATCGCTGTGCAATCGCGCACCTGAGACACCGATCCCGGCGCACTCTCAAGCTCCTCAGAAAAAATTGTTTGGATAGAGTCAATAATAACTATGGATGGTTTCAGCGTGTCAATGGTATTCAGAATTGGTTCTGTTGCTGTTTCAGTAAATACATTGATAGGAACCTTTGAAAGGCCAAGCCTTTTTGATCGAAGTGACAACTGTTCTAAGGACTCTTCTCCGGAAACATACAGGACAGAAAGGTTATTTGCTGTTGCAAATCCAGCAATATGGAGTAGGAGCGTTGATTTTCCGATTCCCGGGTTTCCACCGACCAAGACCAGTGAGCCTGGAACAATACCACCACCAAGCACCCGATCAACCTCGGGAAAGCCACAGCTGTTTCGCGATATTGCCGAAGGTTTACATGAGGAGAGGTCGACAATTTCTTGCGAATCAGATTGCAATTGTGATACTCGTGAAGTGCCTTGCTTTAGTCGTGGCTGCTTGAATTCGCTTATGGTGTCCCATTGTCCACAGTGCTGACAGTGCCCTTGCCATTTGGGGAAATCCTCACCACAGTTGCTACACATATAAATAGTTTTTGTTTTTTTTGGCATACTGTTCCTATCCGCTAGGTTAATCCCAGAGATCCTGTAGCTTAGCTCCTATATTGTCAGTTGTTTGAATATTCTCTATGTGATCAGTATTTTCTTCAGATTCTGGTAAGGCAATCTCCTCAAAGGTGGTGCATACCTCATCGGTAAAAAACCGACTTCGTTGTGCATAGGTATGATGATCGGAGAGGCTCTTGTGATGTTTATAAAAACGTAATGGCCAGGTAATATAGAGAAAATCTTTTGCTCTGGTCATAGCCACATAGGCTAGTCGGAGCTCCTCCTCGATTTCAGCGTCATTGCCCGTTGCCATATCAGAAGGTAGGCAGCCGTCGGCTGCGTGGATAAGGTAAACAACATCCCATTCACCACCCTTTGCAGAGTGGATCGTAGAAAGGATAAGATGGTCGTCACTCTTCTTTGCTGGACCGGCAAAGTCACTTGTTGAGGAGGGGGGATCCAAAATCAAGTCGTTGAGAAATTGCCGGCGTGAGGTGTACTCCTTTGCCAGGTGGGCCAAATGTTCAATGTCATTGCTTCTTGGCTCACTATTCTCATAGTTTTTTTCCAATAGGGGCTTATAAAAGGTGATTATCCGTTCAATTTGTACTGAAAGCTTCATTGATATTTGTGTAAGGATATCGCAAAGCATTGTTGTCAAACGAGAAACGTCCCCTCGGATTGCACTGGGAGCTTCTATAGATTTAAGAGTCTTTGGGTTAAAAGGATTTTCATTCACCTGTTTAAATATTCCTGCAGCAGTAGCAGGGCCAACACCATCGAGAAGTTGTAGAACGCGGAACCAGGCCATCTCGTCGCGGTGATTTTCCAAAATACGAAGAATACCAACCAAGTCTTTTATATGGGCTGCTTCTAAAAAACGCAGGCCACCATGCTTGTGAAAGGGGATCTCTTTGTGCATGAGTGCAAGCTCCAAGGAGTTTGAATGGGAACTTGCTCTAAAGAGAACAGCCTGTTTATGAAGAGGAATCCCCGCCTCATACTGTTCTAATATTTTACTGGTGACGATCTCATTCTCATGGGTTTCGTCTTTGCAGGTTATGAGTTGTGGGCGCGCTCCCCCCTTGCGAGTAGTAAAGAGATTTTTTGAATATCGTTCTGATGCCTGTGCAATTATTCTATTTGTTGATTGCAGAATCATCTCTGTAGAGCGATAATTTTGCTCAAGGGTGATAACCTCGGTGGTGGGAAAAGTCTTGGGAAAATCTAATATGTTGCGGACTGTGGCATAGCGGAAGCTGTAAATACTCTGGGCATCATCACCGACAACCATAATATTCTTCTTCTTCCTTCTCATCTTTGATAGTATGTCAGCCTGAATGGTATTGGTATCCTGATACTCATCAACAAGAATATGATCAAATCGTTTTTCTACAGACTCGGCAACCTGCGGATTATCTAAAAGATAATACCAATAGAGAAGAAGATCATCATAATCTAAGATAGCCTGTTTCTGTTTATAGGTGACATACTCTTTAAATAAGGGTTTAAGCTCGGGAATCCATTTTTCACACCAGGGAAAATGTTTTTTTATCACTGTTTCCAAAGGCTTCTGAGAGTTCATGCGACGGGAGTAAATCGAGAGACAGGTGCTCTTTTTAGGAAATCGCTTATCCTTGGCCGCACAACCCAATTTGTGCCTAAGAATTTGCAACAAGTCTTCAGCATCGGATTGGTCAATGATGGTGAAGTCTGGTGAGAGTCCGGCTGGTTGCGCATAGAGCCGAAGTAGGCGGTTTGCAATTGCATGAAAGGTTCCACCCCAAACCTGGTTTATAATTGAGCCCTGTGAAGAGATTGCAGCACCTGCCCGTCGTAACATCTCCTTTGCTGCGCGGCGGGTAAAGGTAAGGAGTAATATTTTATCCGGTGGCACACCCTGTGAAATGAGATATGCCACTCGAAAGGCTAGCGTCTTGGTTTTGCCACTACCTGCACCGGCGATCACCAAGGTTGGTCCATCAGAATGGGTAACTGCCTTTAACTGTTGAGGATTAAGCTCTTTTAGCCATTTCTGAGTGTCACGGTTGTTCATAATCAGAACGATCTAACCTATGTTGTTAAAGTCAGTATTTGTGTATGGTGATAAAATACATTCAACCCAGATTATGCAATAGGAAGTAGCGCAGAAGCACAACCCTATGCCCATTAAGACTTTCAGGCTTTTCGGCCATATCACCTTGTAGATATGCCCTTCAAAACCTTCAAGTCTTACTAAATCATAATCTTGCACTTCTGCATCTACTACTACAGCATAATCTGGGTTCAAAAAATTATTGAGTATTGCAAATGTTTTTATTACCATATCAATACAGTAAATTAACAAAGAACTCCAATGTCAGAGGTGTTGGTAGGACTACTCTTTTTTAAATCTATACCCAACACCATGGACTGTCACAATATGCTTAGGATTGGATGGATCTTCCTCAATCTTTTGTCGGAGCTTTACAATATGTTGATCTAAGGTTCGTGTTGTTCCCTCATATTTTACCCCCCACACCTTATCAAGAATTACAAATCGATGGAGCGCTTCTCCCTCGTGCTTAATAAATAGCTGTAACAGTTTTACTTCCCTTGGCGTTATAGCAAAGGAACTGTTACCCCTCTTTCCCTCAAGGGTTTTTGGATTAATTGAAACCAACCCAAAGGAGAAGGGTGCCACATTCAAAGGCTCTTCATCAATATGTCGCCGTCGAAGCGCAGCTCTGATGCGAGCAAGCAATTCATTAATACCAAAGGGTTTGACAATATAATCATCAGCCCCAAGTTCTAAGCCAACAACTTTATCAACTTCCTGACCCTTTGCTGTAAGCATGAGTATTGGTGTAGCTGCATCAGACTTGCGGATTGTTTTGCACACATCATATCCACTCATCTCAGGTATCATGATATCAAGAAGCACAAGGTCAGGGCATTCACGAGTAAACAGTTGCACGGCCTGGTTGCCTTCTGTAGCTTGAACAACAGAGTATCCCTCTCCCTCAAGAAGGTCAACAAGCCCTGTGAGAATTGCCTTGTCATCTTCAACAATAAGAATCTTTTGCTTCATGGTTCTACTCCATTACCAGTGGCAGTGAAATTCGAAAGATACTTCCACAGGGCTCTCTTTGGATATACTTAATAGTTCCTTGATGATCTTCAATTATTTGTTTGGTGATTGTCAATCCAAGACCAGATCCTTGAACCCGCGTTGTCAAGGATTCATCGACGCGATAAAATTTGTTGAATATCTTTGGCAAATGCTGTTTCGGTATTCCAATTCCTTTGTCCATAACGTCGATTATACAAAAAGAATCTTCCTTTGATAGCGCTAGATCAATCTTTTTCTCATGGGGAGAATATTTTTCAGCATTTGACATAAGATTTAAGAGAGCCTGTTTTAAGGACTCAAGATCTATTAACACAGGAGCATCCTCTATTGCAGAAGTAAATGAAACAGTGAAACCAATATATTCCAATCGTACCTTCTGGCTTTCAATCACATCCTGACAAAGCACAACCGCATTAACGGCTTCCTTTGAGTACTTCTTGGCGCCACTTTGTGCTTGAGAAAAGTCCAACACATTATTGATCAAACGGGTGAGTCGCTCAGTTTCCGACACCATTATTGTGAGGTAGTTCTGTTGTTTTTCAATATCTCTTTGGCGCCCCTCCTTTAGCAATTCCGCAAAGAGCCGAATAGACGTTAATGGTGTTTTTAATTCATGGGACACATTGGCTACAAAGGTGGTTTGCTGCTGAGCAAGAACCATTTCTGTTTTCAACCTTCGAATAATAAGCAAACCTCCGGTAATAATACAGATGAACAAGATCGCTATTAAAAGGCCTACAACTATTGTATTAAACTTAGATTGTGCTGCTATTCTATTTGGGTCCGATAGGTGCACTGCAACTCGCCATTGAGGGAGGAAGTTGCTAATCCTCAACGCCACAAAGGGCTCTGACCAATCCAATTGCTCAATGTGCTCTGGAGTAAATATGGGTGTGTTTGTATGATCCAAAATAGTAAGGATACGAATATTTGTCCTGAACAGAGGCAAGGTTGCCTTAATCCTTCGTTTAAGCTCCTCCTCATTTATCACACAGCCTTTGATATGGTTATCTACAAGCTTTTTCCAATAAAGCAACATGATTTCATTATCAACAATACGAGGAATAATGCCAGCTCCTTTATTTTCAATGAGCTGTGAGAAGCGCTTTGATTCTATTGTGTCAACAACTTCTTTAATCACTTCGGTGTAATAGACATTGAGCGGTTTCATTTTGATTGATGCCTTATCAACCTTCGTTGGTGATTTTTTTCCTTTACTTTTTTTTAAAGAAGGATTTTTATATTTAATGATGTTTTCAAGTTTTTTTGGCGATGCTCGAACCTTTTTTCTTACATATATTGGTATTCTGTCCTGAAAGAATTCTCTGTTAAATTTAATGAAAGTGTGTGCCTTATCAGAGAGCCCTGCGCTATATAGAGGCCAAAGGATACTCCGTTTTGGTGAGAGAAGGAAGGGAAGATCAACAAGCGATGATGAAGGTGTTGTTGCTGTATCTTTCTGTGAAGAGGGCACCAAAATAGAATCATTAAGATCCTTTTGGATTTGTTGAAGTAGCGCTTCAATGTTTGTCGTCACATCTTGGACTTCGGGAAACAGAGAGTCACGCATCTGTTTTTCAATGTAGGCATTCTCCTTACTCGCTGTCTGTATGGCTAGCAAGCTTAGAATTAATCCAGGGATTAAAACAATAACGATAAAGACAATAGCTATACGACGAGTCTTCTTTGATACAACACCAAGAGGCGGATTCCTTTTTTTCTTCCCTTTGGAGATCATTTCTACCCTTCGAAACAGAAGAAACGTAAAACCATCCAATCTTATCCTAAAAATCTCAGTTGCCTGCGGTAAACCGCTGTTTCCCTTGCCACTACTGGCACTCCGAAAATACTCGACATATCTTTGGGTGATCTGCCTGCCTTTTCCTATGCCATTAGTGACAAGAGCTTAGA
>JANQEN010000062.1 GCA_028278335.1 Chitinivibrionales bacterium
CCCAGATTATGCAGTAGGAGTAGATGCAGAAGTGCAAGATTATGATTTAGTAAGACTTGAAGGGTTTGAAGGGCATATCTACAAGGTGATATGGCCAAAAAGCCTGAAAGTCTTAATGGGCATAGGATGGTGCTTCTGCGCTACTTCCTATTGCATAGTCTGGGTTTAATCTTTCAGGGGGAAAATCCCCCTACAGCAAGCTTCACTCAGCCAAATTAACAGCTTGCATCCACAAAATCTGTTTCACCTGTTCGGTGAACCAGCCTTTGTGGGCAAGCAGATAACAATTGTCCTCGCGTGATCTTGCTGATTCCCCCTTAAAATATTTGTAGCTACTCAGATATCCATATTTATTAAGCCCTGAAGATGTCATTGTCATTTCATTCTGAAGCATATGGAGGAAAAACCTATCGTTTTTTTCCATTGTAGTTTTTGTGCTTTCCGGTATGCTTATAAGCCGGACCACGGAGCAAAGCGAAGCAGCCTGTAATCCAATCATTCCCAAGAATTAATTATAGATTCTCCTTTTAATTTTTTTTGAATCATTCCACAAGAAAACCCTTATATTGACTTATAAGGAGTATGGTTTTATTTTGGACTTTATATGGTACTATATAATAGAATAAACTAAAGTTCTATCCTTAAAAAAAGGAGCTAGCTATGTCAACGCGTCGTAAACTCACAGGACTAAACAGTATTGTTTTGGCAATGGCCACCTGCTTTCTTTTTGTTATGCCTGTCCATGCCATTGTTGGCGTCGGTGTTCACTGGGGATTTGACTTTACCCTCAATATGGATGACAACCTAGAAGATCCCTTAAAATTTAGTAACCTTGTACCTATTGAATTATTAGACACCCTGGGTGGATCAATAGATCTTTCTGAATTTCAAAATAAACTTCCTGCGGGAATTGATCTTGATAGTCTAAGAAATTTGGTTAAGGAGAATGTTGGTATTTTAGAGGCACGGGCACCCTTTACCCTCTCCCGGGTTGACTGGACCCGTTCCCCCATCAATTTTGGCGGTAAAGCCTTTATCGATGCAATTCCCCTTCCCTTTATTGATGCGATTGAGGCATCCTGTAATCTGGCAGCCTGGGAGTATGACGCGGTCCTTAAATATCCCAACGGAGAATTGCAGGACAATCTAACAGCGCAGGACGTCATGGACTTTGTAGAGACCGGTGATTATGAGAAGCTACTAAAAATGAACGAGCAGCATTTAACACTGGAAGAGTTTGGTATGGGCTACTTAAAAATGTTTGGCCTTTCTAAGACACCCTATTTTAAGTTTCAGTTAGATCTCTCCTTGCGAAAAAATATCATTGAAAAACCCTCAACCCTCAAAACCTTCCGCCTCTATGCTGGTGCTGGCGCATCACTTCATTTAGGAACGCCAATTATTACACCGGCTTTTGTAGAAGAGGTTATAGACTATGCAGTTGAAAACAGTATTAATGACATTGGCCAAACCTTCAACAAAGAGACAGTTACAAAAAAGATCGTTGAGAAGCTCATTGACGAGGCTAAAAATCCTACCTGGGGTATGCACTTCCTGGTTGGCACCATGATTAAACCACCGGTTATCCCCATTGCCATCTATGGTGATGCAAAACTTATGATCCCCTTTGGTGACATTGATAAAAACGTTGATCTTGGTGGAGTTGGATTCATGCTTAATTGTGGGCTTGCTCTGACCCTATAACCCTATGAAGCGAAGCATTCTTTTTATAACCCGTCGATATCCACCCTCAATCGGCGGGATTGAAACACACTGTTACCAACTCTGCACCCGCCTCAAGAAGCAGAATCCCGTAATCCTTATTGCTCTTAGCAAGCGATCAATTCTTCATTTAGGCTGGTTTCTTCCCTATGCTTTTTTCTTGAGTCTCTTTCATATTGTCCTTGGTAGAGTTGGGGTAATCTATCTTGCTGATGGTGTTGTTGGTTCTTTGGCCCCGCTCTTTCGTCTTGTTACCAAGCTTAGGATTGTCATCACCATTTATGGTATGGAGATGACCTATGGCAATCCCATAGCTCGATCACTGATGGCCAATGGCGTTAACACTGCTGATGCTGTGGCAGTCATTAGTAAAAACACTCGGGAAACCACCATTGCCATGAGTGTGCCCCCGGAGAAGATCTCCCTTATTTATGTTGGAATCCAACCATTGGAAATTCCCAAAGCAGAGTGCGACAGTCTGCAAAAAGAGTTTGAACAGAAGCATGGTATCACTTTTGGA
This sequence comes from Chitinivibrionales bacterium, assembly GCA_028278335.1. GTDB lineage: Bacteria > Fibrobacterota > Chitinivibrionia > Chitinivibrionales > JANQEN01 > JANQEN01. Next base: position 2,243 of record JANQEN010000062.1, read on the forward strand.
AAGGACCGAGTGCTCCTTAATTTTGGCAGATTGGTGCCACGCAAAGGTGTGGCAGCCTTTTTAGAGAAGGGAATACCGCTGCTTGATCCGGATATAAAGCTTATTATTGGTGGCGGTGGCCCTGACTTTAATAAGATAACCACAATCCGCGAGCGTGATAACCTAGAAGATCGCGTTACCATACTTCATCGTCCATCCGATGAAACCATTGCCATGCTCAGGCAAAAGGCAGACCTCTTTATCTTTCCCAACATACCCTTTGCAAACGACATCGAGGGCTTTGGCATGACCCAGCTGGAAAGCATGTATTCGGGAACGCCTGTTGTAGCCTTTGCCGTGGATGCTCTGGTAGAGAGTGTTCGCGAAGGAGGATATCTTATTGAACCCAATGACTATGAGGCTTTTACCAATCAAATCCATACATATTTTGCTATGTCCCAACTTGACAGAGAGGCCAAGATAGCCGAGGCAAAAAGCTATGTACGTCGAGAATACTCCTGGGAGCATAATGCCACTCAATATCAGGCTCTCTTTTCTGGCGATCGATAATTATTCAGTAAATGTTTAAAGATTATGTTGAAATTCAATTCATAAAGAATGAAGTTTCATCAACTAGCTAATAACAACACAAACTATTAAAGAAAATCATAGTTATCTTTCAAGATAATCTTTATCCCCTTCAATCGCACCGTATTGATATTTGGAAAAAGCGAAGATCTGTTCGAGCCCGCAGGGCGAGTTATCGAGCGACCAAATATCTATGCAATTAGGGCAATATAATATTTAGTTCCATACTTTTTTTGCTACCCTCTCCCCGTGGGAGAGGGGCTGGGGGTGAGGTCGGGTGGCGTCTTTTCATGTTTGCCATCCTGGCAAACACCCGACGGGCTGCGCCTTCGGCACAGTGCTCTCCAGCCGTCCTGGCTTCCGAGTGCTTACTTTTCTTTGTAATAGAAGACCGGGCAAAAATATAATAGAATAAAATCCGAAGGATTTTTACTTCCTTACCCAGCAGAATGAAGTGACCAAGTAAGGCTGCTGTCGGGCAGCTTCCCGACGATTTTTAAAGACATCAAAATGGCATGACATAAATGGCCATGCCACGCAGTAAACAATTGGAATTGGGAAAGTATAATTGAACAGTACAATAGAATCCTCAGTCGCCTTTAACAAACTTAAAATAATCAGAGAGTGGTTCCACAAATTAGCACTAACTTCACTCAATAGGTGTATCTTTGTTAAAATTGAACTATTTTATAAAAGAAGTAAGTAGCACATTCCTTTGAACACATCCCTTATGGAGGCCCTATGCGAGCCTTGTTTGTTCCCAGCCTATTGGGATTTATAATAGTTTCTCTAACCTTTGCACAACCCCGAACACCGTTCCAAGCAGCCAATATTGTACGCTCCATAGCTGTGGAAAAACAAAACACCTGGGTTGGCACCGATGCCGGTGTTTTTGTATGCGATAAACAGGGCACTGTTATTCAAAACTTTTCAAAAGAGGATGGACTAGCCTCAAACAAAATTGTTTCGATTGCCCTAACCAGCACTGGCGCAGTATGGTTTTCCTGCCTGGGAAATGGAGTAACCCAAAAAATGGTTGACCAATGGAAAACCTACACTGGTTTAGACGGGCTGGCCAGCAATTATATCCGATCTATCATTGTTGACAAAAAGGATCAGGTCTGGTGTGCCACCGAATATCACGGTGTCTCTATGTTCAATGGTACCACCTGGACTTGCTATGATAGTACCAAAGGACTTGCCGATAATTTCATCTGGGCAATGGCGGTTGATGCAAACAACAGGCTCTACTGTGGAACAAATCGCGGTCTCTCCATATTAGAGGGTGGCACCTGGTCAACCCTTGACCAAGCCCAGGGACTTCCAGCTGGCAGTATTCGCGCCCTTTCTGTGGACCCTCAGGGATCAGTAGTGCTTGGCACGGACAGGGGTGTTTATTCTCTAAAGAATGGCAGAATCAAATCATTAGCCGCTCCCGCTGATGTGACTTCTCAGAGGGTGTCATCTCTGGTGATTGACGCTAAAGAAACTCTCTGGGCTCTTTGGGGAACAGCTCGAAAGGGCCAGCTCTATGCCTTGACCGGTGGGACTTGGCAGAGGTTCGGCACAAACCAAGGGCTCACCGCAGACCATATCACTGTAATGGGCACCAACATAGAGGATGCTTTTATATGTGGATCGTACAAGGGTATGTTTTCCTGTAATCCAACAACTGAGAATAAATCTTTCTCCCAAACACTCTTTGTAGAGTAGCTGCTGTTAATATCAGGATTAATGTATTATTGAATAAGGTATTAGTATGAAAAGACAATTTAGTAAAGTAACCATAGCCATTGTTCTTATGCTCACCGGTACTGTCCTTGCAGAGAACCGATCTCAGGCAATTATGGTCACTGGCTTTTGGAATCCCACAGGTCAGATGATTGCTCCCTTTTGCACTGACTCCTATTTAAACCCTTCGGGGTGGATCGGAAAAAACTGGGAAAATCGAGGCTTTGATCTTTACTCATTCTTTCCAGAGCCTGGATCTTACACCGGAGTTTTTGAGGTAGACTACCAGAATGTGTGGAAAGATTTTTGGCACATAGCCGATTCAATTAAACCGGTTGCCATTGTCAGCTTCGGCGCAGGAGCCGGCCCTTGGGAGATCGAAACCATTGCCAGGAATTTAAATCAGTGGGTCAACGATTATAAAGTACCACGTCAACCAACACCATCTCCACCGGATAGTACGGTTTCAACAAATTATGCCCGCAAGGCAACACTCCCGCTAAAAGAGATAAAAACTGCAGTTATAAGAGAAACCCCTGTCTCTGCATGGATTGACTCTGCGGGAAATCCGGGAGCCTTTCTTTGTGAGTATATAGCTTATCTTGGTATGTGGTATCAATCAATACATAGGTCACCAACAGATCCGAGCCAATGCCAAATGGCTGGATTTATTCATGTCAGTGATCGACAGGTAACGCTTAACCAAGGTAAAGAGGCAACAATTGCCACACTCCGAGAGGTGATAAAAAAGCTGGATATAAGTTCCATTGCGCACCCTCGACGCACCGACCAAAGCTCTCTTCAAGTATGTAGAGTCAAGGAGATCAACTTCTCCGTTACTATTCCTCAAAATCAAGCGATAAACCTTGCGGTCTACTCTATGAAAGGCAAACGCCTCCATACTATTGACCGTGGAGAGAAACAAGCTGGTACTTACACCTATACTATTAAAAAGGGTCAATTAACACCCGGCTCATACTTATGTCACTTGAAGACAGAGAATCATGGCGGATTGAGCAAAGCCTTTGTAATTGTAAAGTAATACTATCTTTGACATCGAGATACTATAATGGCTAAACTGCAACGTTGTGCATGGGCTGAATCCCATGAGCTTTATAAGGAGTATCATGATACTGAGTGGGGTGTCCCACTCTTTGATGACCAGCTACTCTTCGAGTTTTTGTCTTTAGAGGGAGCCCAAGCTGGACTTAGTTGGCTGACGATCCTTAAAAAACGCGAGCACTATCGACGCCTCTTCGACTGCTTTTCAATTGAAAAAGTAGCAAAATACAGTGACACCCACTTAAATAAGATCCTGCAAGATCCGGGGATTGTTAGAAACCGGCTCAAGGTTTACTCGGTCAGAAAAAATGCACAGGCAGTTATGGCAATACAAGAGAAACATGGTTCTCTTAGTAATTATCTCTGGGACTTTGTTGATGGAACACCAATCACAAATTCCTGGAAAACAGTGGATGCAATTCCTGCAACCACACCTCTTTCAGATAGCATCAGTAAAGAGCTTAAAAAACTGGGTTGTAGTTTTGTGGGCTCCACAATCTGCTATGCCTTTATGCAAGCTGTTGGCATGGTAAATGATCATGTTACAAACTGCTTTAGATACGAGGAGATACAAAAACTTCCTCTAAAGTAATATTCAATCAGATTCATTGAAATCGAGTATAAGAATCTTTACATTTTAGATAATTTTAATCCCCTCTCATCTTGGAAGAGGAGGTTGTTTCAAAACTCTTAAATTGTTCATGTCATTACGAGCAAAGCGCGGGACTCGGTGAGCTCCTGTGAATAATCTCGCCTTCTGAGCCAATTTAAGGGATTACCACGTCGCTACGCTCCTCGTAATGACATCTTTTTGCAATTGCGACAAAACCTCAAAATAGCCATGCCACAAAATTTGCAATAGCTTTTCAACTTTTTTTTTAAACTCTACCGAGAAAGAATTGTCTCAAACAATGTTCATCGAACCTCGGAAAACAGAGCTCCGCAAACCGCAGGTATGGTAATCACAAACATTCGCCAAATTGATTCTACCACAATTTCACCTATCTCCATGGATCCATCGAACCCAAAAAAAGTAGAAATACCCGTGTAGCAAATTCCTATTGCAATACCCCCGAATGCTGTGACGATTACGCGGCGGGCCAATGAAGCGCCACCACTTCCCGAGGCAACAATGGAACCAAAGACAAAGGGAATAAGAGCAATAAAGGGAGCAACACTTTTAAGTGTTGGTAAACTCTGGGTGTAATACATATAGAAATAGTCCACACACCCAAAGAGAGCTGCTGCAAAAGCAACATAAATTGGTACATGCCAATATCGTGGTTTAAGAGCTTTCCGCGCCTCGATTTTTTCGCGCATTCTCCGTCGTATTGTCAATGGCCAATTATAGAACAGATTAAAGACAAAATGCTCTAAAAGCGCACCGCTCTCACCAAAAACCGGCACCACATGAACAGCTTCGGTAGCCCAATATCCCGCCATAAATCGTGCAAGGGTGGGATATTTATAGGTCATCTGTATGGGAAAGGCAAGATAGCCAATATATTTAAAAAAGCCAAGGAATACGGCGATATTATAATCTTTAAAGTTTCGCTCCTTGATAACTAAGTAAAGCACATAGAGTCCTCGAGTAAGCGAGCCTGGAGATATGGGAATCACCTGAAATAGAGCGATGATACCCAGCCCAATAGACCATGACTGGGCTCGTGGCATGTCAGGGTGGGTCAACACATAGATGATTGCAATCAGTACAGAAACCACCTGTGTAATTGGAACCGTACACACATGAACCGCTAAGCTCTTTAAGTACTTTTGAATAAAGGGTTCATTGATCCGTGAGAGGATCACGCCAGCATCCTCTTTACTAATGATATGTTTTTTCTGACCATCGGCAACCATTTCACGGAGCCAATCCTCTCGGAGTTTGGCATTAAAGTACAGTCGAACTGGTCTTAAAAGGATATAATCCAATCGTTCTTTACAATAGCTCCAGTCAGTAAAGAATTTATTCATACCAATCGGCAAGAAGGAGAATGGTAGATGCAAGAGGAATGACAAAAAGGAGTGAGAAAAGCTGAGCGCTCGCTCCTGCGAAACCCGTCCTGTTCTATACCATCCAATGCTCTTTTCAATGATTTTTCCCCGAATTGCCATTTTTAAATAGGATAAATTGGTTAGAAGAGTTTGATAATGCTTTTGCCATTGTTGATGATTAAAGAGTTTACAGAGCGCAAGTCCAAACAAGGGGAGACACAAGAGGATTCGCAAGAAGAATACGGTAACAGAGCGATTTTGCAGAGAAGCTTCTCGTTCTTTGTCAATGTAGTTTCTAATTTTCCATCCCTGGACAGTGCTCTTTAACATGGTTGACCACAGTTGTTTACTAAAGAGGAGTCGCACATGGTTGTGGGTGATGTCAGGCACAGAATTTCTATAAATTGTTTCTGCCTCTTTTAACTCCTCCAGCATGGGCAAGAGATCAGTAAAGGCATCCTTATGTTTTTCTATAAAACTTTCAAGCTGTCCAATATTGCCTCGATCAAATTGCACCAAACTTCCCCGACTAATCCCTTGAAAAATGAGTGGAACATCGCCGGGGCTCATGGGAACAAAGGGCAACAGGGCAAGACCGGCTCGAAAGTCTACAGCCATAAGGCCTTTACCGGGTTCTCCCTCAGAATCAACGCGCTTTAAACAGTTAGGCTGGCTCTTCCAGGTTGACCACTCATACTGCCGGGCAAATTCGTGGGCTCCCATATCGTGAAGCAGGTCAACAAAGGCTTTCATAAAGGTTCTCTTTGCACGAAACTCCGGTGAACCTAGCTTTTCACTCTCATATTTTTTCCCTCTTTTCCACCGGGAAAGCTCATCTAAATGTTCATCCACCTCTAACCGCCAGGTGCGTCCCTCCACCCAATCGCTAATCTCACCACAGCTCCCCAAGGTTTGGTCAACAAAGGTTGCATGAATATCATTAACAGCCTGTTCATCCTTAAGACGAATCTTGGCGCCACGACGAATAAACTTCTGCCAAATAGCGCCAGAACGTGCTGCAGCAGGGTTGGTTTGTAGTTGAAAGGGACCTTGAAATCCAATCCCGTACATAATATTTCTAAAGAATAGTGAGCCCTTTGAAGGAGGAATGAGAATCTTCATGGCATAGATGCCATTTACCTGTAGTCCCCCAATGGTACCATTCTCAATAGTTACAATGCGAACTTTATACACCTGCCCGGCAAATCCACCACCCACAAATCGTTCAATGACTAAGGTTATTTTTTGAACACTTCCGGAGGGATCATTTATTGCAGTTGCCTCATAGCAAAGCTCATCGCCCTCTTCATAGCGGTCAATGTTCATGGGTCTATGCAGGTTGCAGTCAGCAAACTGTTTCCTAAGGGTCAAGCACGTTTCAAGCGAATAGTCATTTTTCATAGAGTATCCATACATCGCCTTTAAGAGCGATCGGGTAAAAAGGTAACCTTTAAAAATTCATCTCCAGCTGCGGCTGGCTCAGAAACAAAACTGAATTACTAAAGATCACCCTAGGGTTTTCTTTCCTTTGTCTATTTAGCCAATCAAAATATTTACTCAAACAGGGTTTATGCAAGGTAACTTAAAAAAAGATCCCTTTGGTACCTCTATATCTCTGTGCCCATTAAAAATCTCATCAATTTTTCGCAATGATTCAATGTTCAAAGAGCAGTTTAAATTGTATATTAAAAAAGGAATAAACGGAATAGTGATTAAAAAATAAGGGACTTCTACATGGAAAAATTGTGGGCGCCATGGCGAATGGAATACATCCAAAATGTTGATAAAAAGGATGGAGGATGTATCTTTTGTGACCTTCCCAAAGAGGATAGAGATCGTGAAAACTTAATCCTCTATCGTGGAAGCACCTGCTTTGTGATTATGAACCGTTTTCCCTATAATAATGGTCATCTTATGGCTGTTCCCTTTAAGCACACCGCAGATTCCCAAGATCTTGATGACACAGAGGCCTTGGAATTATGGCAGTGTATCAATACCTGTAAAAGAGTACTTAAAGAGAAGATTCACCCTGATGGCTTTAATATTGGTATGAACTTAGGACGAACAGCTGGTGCGGGAATCGATCAGCATGTGCACATGCACATTGTTCCTCGCTGGAATGGCGACACGAACTTTATGCCAGTAATTGGCCAAACAAAGGTGATATCGCAGGCCTTGCTCGCAAGCTACGACCAATTACAGCCAGGATTTAATCCCTGCTAAGAGATTGGTTCAATCTGTTGTGCCGGTTTACCGGGAAAATACTCCCACAGTGTCAGAGCTCCCTCATCAAGTGTTGCATAGGTATAGCGTCTGAGCCATTCACCAGTATTGCAAAAAACCTTTCCCTCTAGGTAGCAAAGCTCTGCATTATGGGTATGTGCAAAGAGGACCATATCATATCCAGTATCTAAAATCTTTTTTGCCTCAGCTCGATACTCCCGCCTTCGCTGGTCTGTCATTTTACTAAATCGAAAGAAGCGACTGGACTTGGAGAAAAAGTTCGCCAGAGGAATCCCCCAATTGGGATGAAGCCACTTGTACACCCGTTGATTAAGTGGGCTCCGTAACAAAGTACGCCAAAATCGATAGCCTCGCTGTGAGGGAATAACCCCATCTCCATGATGGATATAGAGTCGCTTACCCTGAAGTGTTGTGGTCATTTCCCGGCTATGCAATACTACTCCTAAAGCGTCATGAAGAAAAGGCCCCAAGGCAAAATCGTGATTTCCTGCAAGATAATGGACCTCAACACCGGCATCAATTAGCTTTTTCAGCTCATGAAGGACAGGAAAGTAGACCGGTCGAATTGCATGGGTATATTCAATCCAAAAATCAAAGAGATCACCAACAATAATTAAATGAGAAGCCTTTTCCTTGATCTCATTGAAAAACGAGAAGAGACACTGTTCACGTTGGTCATATTTCTTTAATGAGATGCCCAGATGCGCATCAGAAATAAAGTAAACTGTTTTTTTCATAGGGCGAAATTAGTATAGTCAGTGTAAAAAAAAAGTCTGACCGGAATATCCTGTCAGACTTATATAAAATTAGCTTATCTAAACGATGATTATTGCCACATATCTTCAGTGGTATCTAAATCGCTTGCCATGTCACTGAAATTGGCGTTTTGGTCATGAACATTGCCGAAGTTTAGCTCTCGCATATCATCATCACTGGGTAACAAATCCTCATCTTCAAACTTTTCATCCATGTCTCGGAGGATCTCATCGGCATCAAAATTTTCGTCCAGCAACATTCTTTTTCACCCCCTTCATAAATTGTTTAGGTGAATTACGTCTATTTTTATGGTAATAATAATGGATTTAAAGGGCTTTGTCAATAGTTTTTCTATTAAAATAACAAAAAATCTACTTTATAATTTCTTAGTCTTTCCTAGATTATTGTATTAAAATAGGTTAGATGATTTGCTGCACCCCCTATAAAAAAAGAAATTAAAGTGCCCCAGCTATCTTCCGATACTAGAAAGGGATAGTATACCTAAAAAAAGGATAAAACCATGGATGGAATATCCGTAGAAACAATCAGCAGTTCCATTGAGGCTATGAGTGATGTCATGGAGATGGCTCAAATAAAGAGCATAGAGCTTGCCGAGAAGATGGTTGCTGTTCAAACCGAAATAGCACTGAGCCTTGCTAAGGAGGCGGGCAAAGGCGAAGTGATCGACATGCTTGTGTAAATTGCCTACCAGAGCCGCTTGATTCTGCTACAATGAGAGGCGCATAATCAAGGCATGTTCGCCTGTGCCATAATAGTTCTTTCGAAGAGCCTTCTCCAAAAATCCAACCTTTTTATAAAGACCAATGGCAGAGAAATTATTATGCCTCACCTCTAAGTATATGTGTTTAATCTTCTTTCTCTTTAGTCGCAGAACAAAATGGTTGAGAATTCGCGTACCCACCCCTCTTCGTTGATAGGGAGTTGCCACAGCGATTTTTCGTATCTCCCCTTCATCGGCAACTGTCATTCCCATGATGAATCCAATAGCTCCTCCTTTTTCATCCTTAGCAACAAACCCCATAAACCCCTTCTGCATCAACTCTGGAATAAAGAGCGTACTACCCCAGGGATGATAAGAGACCTGAGACTCGATTGGAATAATGGCGGGTAAATCAGAAATGGCAAGCTCTTCAAAGGTAAGTTTTTTTAATGTATCCTGTGATGTTGTCTGCATAATGCCTTCCAAGTTTCCACTCACTTGAACATTCAACCGGGATGTTTAGGTTAAACCCAGATTATGCAGTAGGAGTAGATGCAGAAGTGCAAGATTATGATTTAGTAAGACTTGAAGGGTTTGAAGGGCATATCTACAAGGTGATATGGCCAAA
>JANQEN010000127.1 GCA_028278335.1 Chitinivibrionales bacterium
AATAGCGCAGAAGCACAACCCTATGCCCATTAAGACTTTCAGACTTTTCGGCCATATCACCTTGTAGATATGCCCTTCAAAACCTTCAAGTCTTACTAATTCATAATCTTGCACTTCTGCATCTACTCCTACTGCATAATCTGGGTTAAACTTAGAGACTGGAGAAATTAAACCTAAACTGAGCGATTGTTTTGAGAAAAGGTTTTGTTAGCCGTGCTGCTAATGGATTTCTTGAAAACGCAACTTAACTTGGAAAGTTAAGTGAGTATTTTAAGGAATCTCAGTAGTTGTGCGGATGACATGAATTTTTCCAAACAAAATTGCTCATTTTAGGTTAAAAATTATTCCTTAAGGGGTTTTTGTTTTATATTATATAATCAATCAACGATACTATAGACGAATGATGGAACGAAAGAAAGAACTCAGACCGCTACTCTACTACTTTTCCCTGGTACTAGGAAAACGACTACGAACTAAACTGGTCAAGCATTTAGTACTTAGAAAATGCGGTGATCATATTATTGACCTCCCCGATGATATCACCTCTGCAAAAAGTATTCTTTTTGTTCTCCCCGAAGATCCCTTGGAAGCGCTTTATCAAATACAAAACATTGTCTCCTTATGTATGTATTTTGAGGATAAACATAAAATCCAAGCGATTATTCTCTGTGAAAAAAAGGTCTCCCCCTACTTTAGTAATCTTGGCATCATTAATTCTTTGATCGAATATGACAAGTCAGAGCGCTACCTTTTTTCAAAGCAGCTCAAAGAGTTGCACCATGACCTCCATAAAGAGTATATTGATCTTTGTATCTTTTTAGAAAGATATCCAGACCTTTCACTCTTGCATCTCATTGGACAACTCCAACCAAAAATCCGTGTTACCTATACCGAGGCTGGAGAGTTTCCCTTTTTCAATTTGCGAATTAAATCGGGAAACCAGATGAACCACCGCATTGAACAGAACAACCTTATAGCCAAAACTCTGGGCGCAACGCTTCAGGATGATCTTCAATGGAGTGTATCGGAGGATAAAATAGAGGAGATCACCCTTCTTTTAAAGGAATCCTCTGTACCATTGGATTCATGGCTCGGTGGTGTTGACGCCCGATACTGCTACTATACTTTTGGTCCTCAATGGACTGAAGAGCTCCTCTCACAGTTGTACCTTATTAAAAACACTACTTGGTATCTCTATTCCCATACCATTCCAGAGGACTCTTTCCTTTCCTGGCTAAAGGCACGCCAATTGCCTGTGTTTAATGACATCGTTCCCGCACGATTAGCAGCGCTCCTCTATAAATCAAATGTTGTCATCTCAGGAAAGACACTCTTTTTTGAACTGGCCAACCTCTTAAAAAAGCCTGCAATTGGTGTTTTTAATGAAAATGAAATAGACCGATACCATAGACCAACCCCTCAATCAATTGGTGTATCCTACTCTAAAAGTCCAAACGAAGAAACAATTTCTGATGTCTGCAGAAAAGTAAGAAACTTATCTGATCCCTTTGAGATTGGAACCAAGTTTAATTAATAGGCAAAAGAGGCAACTAAAAGATTGATACTCTCTTTGCTTATCTAAACCAGAATGATATAATTCAGAATAGATTTAGGTAACCTCAAACAATTCATTTTTGTGGTGAGGCTGAGCGAAAATCCTTTGAGCACAATAAAAACCTATGTGCATTGTAGCCCACCACAGTAGGAAATGAATTATTTGAGGTTACCCTGATCGATTAGTTTGTAAGGAATTGAGGATTACCCAGTGTATAGTGTGGTATTGTCTCAAGGCTTACAGTATTGATACAATGCTGTTTACATTGTAAGCCATCTTGACAGCTCTTTTAATACTGTTGTACAACAAGTTATGCTGATTGTATCGGTATGCTTTATGAAATCGTGTATTTGAACCGAGAAGTTTAGTTGTGTATCGACTTAAAAGATATGTACTGAGTTTTGCAAAATCTCTTGAAACCGGGCTTAAAACTTGGGAGCGGAAAAAGGAGATTGACAAAGCCTATGGCCGAGAGGGTTTCTCTCTTCGAATCAGGTGGTCTTTCCCGGCCCTTCTCTGGCTTGCCGGTTCGGTGGCGTTCATTGCTCTCATTGTTTTAGGGGTCTCCTATAGAGAGCCTTTACTTGCCTCCATTGCTCAATTGTCAAAGCTAGCTACTCAAGAAAAACAAGAATTGACGGAATCGAAAACTCCTCAAAAAGAGATCCCCCAGGAACAACCGGTTGAGGTTGTCCAAGAAAAACCTGAACCCAAAGAAAAAGTACCTCCAGCAACTCCTGATCCCCGGGCAGTCTCCTTTCCCAGGGAAATGGATTTTTTCATTCTCGCAAATAAAGCAAATGACACAATGTATTTTCTAGCCAATCAAGGCTCATCATGGAGTATTAAGCGAACCTATCACATGGCCCATGGCGCACGTAATGGGAGAAAAATGCGGGCCGGCGACAAAAAAACTCCTGAGGGTCTCTATTTCATTATCGGTCGTAAAGAGAGACGAGAACTACACAATCAATATGGGCCATTGGCTTTCGTATTGAACTACCCCAATGAAATAGACAAAAGAGAGGGAAGAACGGGTAATGGCATTTGGATACATGGTACAAACCCCGATAGTATCCCCATAGAAACACGGGGTTGTTTAGAGCTTAACAATGATGACCTGATAGAGCTAGGCACAACGTTAAAATCGGGGGTTGGTGTTCCGGTGCACATCATTTCTAAGGACTCTTTGCCCAATCCTGAAATAGTGCCCAACTACAAGGCTGTCGCCCAAAAACGTAAAACGATTCTCTCGGCATACCAGGCCAAAAGTAGCTATTTTATCGCTATCCTTGACACCTGGCAAAAAGACTGGGAGACGAGAAACATAGATCACTACTCTCGCCATTACCACCCTGAAAAATTCTTTAGCCAGGGAATGCATTGGGAAGAGTGGAAAACAAAAAAAGCAGCGACCTTTACTATGTACTCAATGATAAATATCTCTATTGACAATATTTTTCTTGCAGACTTTACCGATTCCACCGCGGTTTTGAAATTTTTTCAAACCTATGAATCCAACCGGTTTAAAACGACCAATGGAAAAAGGCTGCTCCTTGTAAAGAGTGATAGCCAGTGGAAAATTTGCCAGGAAAGTTCTATTCCTAAAGAGGAGCTTTTACTATGATATTCTCAAAAACAAAAAAAGCAGACCTTAAAAATCCAGAAGTTCTTGCTTCAGAAATAGAGAAGAACTTAGGTTCGATACAGGACATACTTCAGAATGTTCGTTCCGAAAAGGCCGACCTCCACTCACTGATTGCTACCTTTGAGAATGAGCGATCTCATGTACACTCTGCGATTCGTTCAATGGAAGATTTACGGTCAGGAGTAGACAAAATGGAGTCGGACTACGACTTCTATAAAGATAAGATCGAAGAGTCTCTTAGCACAGGCAAAAGCTTGGGTGATTTTACTAAAAGAGCAACGGACATTGAAAAACGATTTGCCAAAATAGAAGCTGCCCTGAGCAAAATACAGGATAACGAAAGCTATATCTCTTCCGTTAGTGCCAAGGTCGACAAAATTGTTGAGAAGGTGACCAAAGACAAAGAACTTAAAGTACTGCAGGATAGTTTAGATTCAATTTCCTCTTTAGAAAAACGACAGAATGATTTGCTTAACAGTGTTACAAAAAAAGAGAAAAAGCTTGAGCAGTTCGCAATCCAAATAGAAGCGTTAGAGAAAAAGCTGGATCAAGTGGGCTCCTTTTCCGAATCGGTAAATGATAAAATGACCAATGTTCAACAGGACATGACTCAGTATAAATTGGTCAAGGATAAGGTTGATAATCTTAACCATCTATCCGAGTATGTCAAGACAAAGATAAAATCTCTGGAAAACCAAAAAATTGTTGTTGAAAAGGCCACTGAAGAGGCTGGCCGGCTTAACACCCTTACCTGGCAAATCGATTCAGACCTCAAGCATCTTCAAAAAAAGCAATCGACACTGCAAAAGATCGACAAGAATATCCAAGATATCAACACCATGCTTGAAGAGAGTAGCTCCTCCATTAATGAAATACGCTCCTTTAAAAAGTATATGGAGGGTGCCTCTGCAGAGATTTCCAAAGTCACTAAAATGAATGATGAGTTTGGCCAAAAGCTTGCTGCCTTTCAGCAGCATGACAAGCATATAGACGAGGTAAACGAACGAGTTCACGAGGTGTTCAATGTAGCACGCAACACCGAGGCAATTTTAAATACCCTTTCTAAACACCAGCAAAAACTTGAAAGTAGTCGTGCCCAGGTTACGGAATACGAAAAGAACCTTGACAAAATCCACTCGAAGATAAACGAGATGAACCACGAGTGGACCGCTATAGACTCTATGCACCAACGAATAGAGACCATAGAAACAGACATAAACCAAATTGAATCACGAATTGATAGTGTTCAACAAAAGGGGCGTGACATTGAATCCTTTGATACCAAACTGCAGGACATAAAAATTCTTATCGAAGATGTAACGAAAAAAGAGGATGCTCTCTTTGAGCATCGAAAGGATATTGACCAAATTACTGAGCGTATTGAAAATTTCAAGGAAAATGCCAAGGGCTTAGAAAAACAAATATCCGAGTTGACCCTGCATGAGCAAAACATTTCCAGTGTGGCTCAACGTATTGATGAGCTTGATCTGCTCTCTGGGTCCATTGAAGAGAACATTACAAAAATAGATGAAAAGGCAAAAATCATCTCCCAGGTTGAGAATAAAATTGACAACTTAAGCACCATGGTCTCCGAGGTTGACGATCGCATCTCCTCACAATTGCAACGAAAGGGTGAGATAGAGAAGACTGAGAAACGACTGGATCAGCTTAACTATCTCTTGGGCGACATAAACATGAAGATCCAAAGCCTGGCCAGTGAGCAGAAAACAGTGGAAGAGATCTCTAAGAAGCTTTCTGCTATTTCCGCTCAATCTATGGAAGCAAACACTATGATGGCCAATTTGACACAGGAGAAGAAAGCCCTCCTTGCAGAAGAAGAACGTATCAAATCTATGCGAAACGACATTGGCTCTCTTTTTGACGACGCACAACAGAAACTGGACGAATTCAAGACTGCGGTTGCCTCACACAATACGACCATTCATGACAATCGAGACACCTTCGAAAAAATTGTCTCCCAAAGTAACAGCAAGCTTGAATCAATTGAAGGACATTTTGACAGTATCACCAAGGCGGAACAAAAGCTTGGCGAAGCCTCAACCATGCTTGACAACCTTAAGAGTGAAATGGATCAGATGTCCCGGCGCTCATCAAAAATCGCGACTATTGACTCCCGACTCGAAAACATTGACACCCTCATCAGCGACATTGAAATCCGCATTAAGTCAATTGACAAGGACCGTCAAATGATTCAATCTGCTCAATCGAAAATTGATAATCTTACTACCATTATTAAGTCAACTGACACTAATATCGAAACAATTAAGGCCCAATCCTCGGAGATCACAAAGGTCGGCGAAAAAGTTGAAAACATGGAGAATATTACCAACTCAGTTGAAGCGCGACTACGTGATTTGTCAAAGGAAAAACTGCTTATCAAGGAGGCGGAGAACCGGATCAATGGCCTCAACTTGCTTATGGAAGATATCAAAGCACAGATCAAAAACCTTACTACCGAAGAACAGCAGATTCTTTCTGCCATTGAAAAAACATCGGAGTTGCGGTTTCTTCTTGGTGAAGTTGAATCAAAGCTTAGTATATTAAGACAGGAAAAAGAGAAACTTATTGATTAGAGGTTGGCCCTTTGTTTTCGCCCTCAATAACGGCAAAAGAATCAACGCGGCGATTTATCGCCAAGATTCGTGAAGTAAATCCAAAAATAAAAGTAACGCTTCTTAAACAGGCGTATCAGTATGCCTGGAATGCCCACAAAGATCAGTTGCGTCGATCGGGAGAGCCCTTTTTGGCGCATCCTGTGGCCGTGGCCATCATTCTTGCCGAACAAAAACTCGACCATATTACCATTGCCGCAGGACTACTACACGATGTGTTAGAAGACACCGACGCGACCATTGATACGCTACGAGAGACTTTCTCCGATGAGATCGCCCGGCTTGTGGACGGTGTTACAAAAATTGACACCTTCCAAGCAAGCTCTCGCCAGCAAAGACAGGTGGAAACCTATCGCAAAATGCTGCTCTCCATGGCTCGCGACCTTCGGGTTATTATTATAAAATTCGCCGATCGTCTCCACAATTTAAGAACGCTCAAGTTTTTAGCGCCAGAAAAGATCAAGGCAATTGCCACGGAAACCTTGGATATCTATGCTCCCCTTGCCCACCGCCTGGGTATGGCCCGAATAAAATGGGAACTTGAGGATTTGGCCTTCAAACATTTGCATCCCAATGAATACAACGGTATTGTGTCACGGGTGGTTCGAGATCGTCACGAACGGGAAAAGATCATCGACACCTTTGCTATTCCTCTACGCAACACCCTTGACAATGAGGGAGTCAAGGCAGTAGTTGTCGGAAGGCCAAAGCACTTTTTTAGTATCTATAGAAAGATGTCTCAAAGAAACAAGCCCTTTAAGGAGATTTACGACCTCTTGGCACTGCGTGTCATTACCGATTCCATTAGTGACTGCTACCACACTCTCGGTGTTATCCACTCAATGTGGAAGCCGATTCAATATCGCTTTAAAGATTATATCAGCACGCCAAAAACCAATGGTTACCAATCACTCCATACCACAGTGGTTGGCCAGGGTGGTCATATCATAGAAATGCAGATTCGTACCTGGCAGATGAACCAAACAGCCGAAGATGGCATTGCAGCACACTGGCTTTACAAAGACGGAAAAATGACTCATCCCTCCAAGGATGACAATGCCCTTACCTGGCTTAAAAATATTATTGAGTGGCAAAAGGAGCTTACCGACTCCACTGAATTCTTTGAATTTTTTAAGGTTGACCTCTTCCATGCAGAGATCTTTCTGTTCACCCCCAAGGGTGATTTAATCACGCTACCAAAGGGTGCAACTGTCCTGGATTTTGCCTTTTCTGTTCATACAGACCTGGGCCTCCACTGCGTTGGTGCCCGGGTTGATGGAAAGATTGAAACCATCAGCAAGGAGCTCGTGAGTGGAAGCACCGTTGAGATCCTCCATTTAGAATCCAAAAAACCATCTATCGATTGGCTTAAAGATGCCAAAACCTCCAAAGCTCGCTCTGCGATAAAACGATGGCTGACCATTACCGGGCGACAAGAGAGTATCGACTTGGGAAAAGAGATTGTCCAAGCTCAGATCAAGAAACTTCATCTCTCCATATCACTTAAGGAGCATCTACCCCAGATGCTTGAATATTTTAATAGAAAAACCGAAGACGGCTTTTATGAGCAAGTTGGCCGTGGAGCAATCTCAGTTAATCGGATCCTTGCCTATTTTTCATCGAGGCGGGTTAAAAAGCCGGTTGGCTCACAACTGTCCCGTTTTGTAGACTCCCTAACCGGGCGAAGCAAAAAGCTGCATATAGGCAAAGACGACACTATGATGATCCGCTATGCCCCCTGCTGCAACCCGGTTCCTGGTGATGAAATCATTGGATTTATGACCAAAGGCCGCGGTATTTCAGTACACCGAAAGGACTGCTCCTATAGCCTCATGTTCGACAAAGATGATGAACGGGCAATTGAGATCACCTGGGAAGGCAACAAACAGGAGACCAGAAAATACTTTGTCAATTTAGAGCTAACAGCGACGAATAGAAAGGGACTTTTAAGAGACCTGTCGCTCTCCTTGGACAATTGTGAAGCAGAGGTGGTCAACTGCACCTTGAATGTCAACAATCAACTGGTCAATGGATCGCTTAAGCTGGAGATTGCAAACAGTCGACAACTAAAGGAGATTGTTCGAAGTTTGGAAAAAATAAAGAATATTGAAAAGGTTTTTCGAACCCGTGACAAAGAACAACTGGTTGAATAGAATCATTTAAGGTGACCTCTAGTAATTCAGTTTTATCTTGAGGCTGAGCGAAAAGCCTTTGGATAGGCACATGATAGAGTCGAATCCGGTGTGATTCGGTGATTGAATGTAACGAAACCTAAAGCGTTTTGCAGCCAGCCGTAATAGGAAATGAATTTTTAGAGGTTACCTTAAAAGATCTCTTACATAAACAATTTCTGAAATAGTATCAACCAGATTGCTATACCATGGAGGGTTTTTACTTTAACATTGGCTTTATAGCTGGCTTTTATTATTTGAAAAATCGCCACAAGATTGTATTTTAAAAATTACCTAGAAGGCATTCGACCAAACAGCTTTTATCCGATTTTTTGAGGATTTCTAGAAAATTAGGAATAGATAACAAGGTTTTTAAAACATGACCATTACTCAAATTATTGTTATCATTTTAGGAATAATTACTGGTTTTGGTATCTGTTTCTCCTTTTTATATCTTCTGAACAACCAAATGAAGAAAAAGAAAGAGTATGATGAAATTAAAAACACAACCTTTCTCTTTTCTGGAAACCTTAAGCAAACAAGCCTCCTAGAGACGATCCAATTTTTAGAAATTGGCAATCGAGAGGGTATCATGCACATCTTCTGCGGTCGAAGAAAGGGATACCTTACCTTTTCTAAGGGAAAGGTAATTGATGCCTTTTACAGAAACAGTACTGGTAGAGAAGCTATTTTAAAAATGTTTGAGATAGATGAAGGCGATTTTTATTTTGAGCCCAAAAAGATTTTTCAACCGCGGGTTATCAAGGAATCGATGCTTGATTTGGCCTTTGAGTGGGACGAAAAGCAGAAGGGTAAGTAATACCTCTGATTAAGTGTTTTTTTATTCTAAAGAATAGTAATAGAATTTATTTAGTAGATGAGATGAGGGTACAACCATGATTGGTGATTTGAAAATATTTTCAGGAAATGCTAACCTTCCTTTAGCCAAGGCTATTTGTCAGAATGCTAGAGTGGAGCTGGGAAACTGTGATATTATAAAGTTTAGCAATGACAATATCAAAGTATCCTACAATGAGAGTGTCCGTGGTAAGGATGTATTTATTATTCAACCCTCTTGCATTCCTGTTAATGAAGGCATTATGGAATTACTGATCATGATCGATGCTGTAAAGCATGCCAGTGCAGCTCGAGTTACTGCGGTGCTCCCCTATTTTCCCTATGTGCGCTCCGACAAAAAGGATGAACCCCGTATATCCATCACTGCACGACTCATGGCAGATCTTTTAGAAACTGCCGGTGCAGATCGGGTCATGACCATGAACCTTCACTCTGCACAGATACAGGGCTTCTTTCGTATCCCCTGTGACCACCTCCTTGCTGGGAGATTGCTTTGTCAATCCTGTGAGAAGGAAGGGCTTGAAAATAGCGTAGTTGTTGCACCGGATGCAGGCAGTGCCAAGCATGCCGGACGTTATGCCATTCGCTTGGGCGTGCCTCTTGCTATTCTTGATAAGCGTCGCAAAAACGATGATGAATCCCCAACCATTGAAAATGTTATTGGTGATGTGAAGGGCAAAAAGGCCCTCATTTTTGATGATGAAGTTGCCTCTGGCGGCTCACTTATTGAGGTGGCTTTAGCTTTGGAGGAGTTTGGAGTACAGGAGATCAATGCCTACTGTGTGCATGGTGTTCTCTCAGGAAAGGCAATTGACCGCATCCAAAACTCATCTATTAAAAAGCTCTATGTTACTGACACCGTACATATTCCACCGGAAAAAAGGATTGATAAACTGAAAGTTGTATCGGTGGCCTCGCTCATTGCCAATGCTATTATGTATACCAATAAGGGATTATCAATTAGCGATTTATATTTACGATATTAGATCTAATTGAGTGAACCTTTTTAGGTCCCCCTATAAGAAATCTTTCTAATTATAGCAATTCCTGCGCTTGCTGTTCATTGCTCTTTATATTTTTATAACCCTTAAGATGAAGATTTTAGAAATAGTATTCGGAGAATTAGTATGGAGAAACAGTATAATCCTAAGCAAGTTGAAGATAAGATCTATTCATGCTGGATTGAAAATAGCTCATTTTTAGCATCGGAATCCTCAACAAAGCCACCCTATTCGATTGTGATTCCTCCGCCTAATGTTACCGGTATATTGCATATGGGTCATGCTCTTAACAATACTATTCAGGATATTCTTATTCGGTATAAAAGAATGGATGGGTTCGAGGCGTTGTGGCTTCCTGGTACAGACCATGCAGGTATTGCTACACAAAATGTTGTTGAAAAGAAGCTCGCTCTGGAAGAAAAAAACAGACACACTCTCGGTCGAGAGGCCTTTATCCAAGAAGTATGGAAATGGAAGCAGGAGTATCACAGCACCATCACCAAGCAGCTTAAAAAACTTGGTGTATCCTGTGATTGGGATAAAGAGCGCTTTACCATGGATGAAGGATTATCTAAGGCTGTTCGAGAAATTTTTGTAAAGCTTTACAACGATGGCCTTATCTACCGAGGTAAGTACATAATCAACTGGTGTCCCCGTTGTCAAACTGCACTCTCCGATGAAGAGGCTGCCCACCAGGAGTTGGCTGGAAAATTATGGCACTTCAAATACCCCTTTAAAAACCGAGAGGGGCATATGGTCGTTGCTACAACCCGGCCAGAGACCATGCTTGGCGACACCGGCATCGCAGTCAATCCAAAGGATGAGCGGTATAGCGATCTTATTGGCCAAACAGTAGTTCTTCCCTTAGTAAACCGAGAAATACCCATTGTGGCCGATGACTTTGTGGACAAAAGCTTTGGTACGGGCGCAGTAAAAGTCACGCCTGCCCACGACCCTAATGATTTTCATATGGGACAACGACATGCTATGGAGCCCATTGTTGTAATTGATGAAGCGGGCACCATGTGTGGAGAGATACCCCAAAAATATATTGGCCAAGACCGATTTGCCTGTCGTAAAGATCTCGTAGAAGACATGAAGGCTCTGGGGCTTTTGGAAAAGGAAGAAAACCATAGCCATGCGGTTGGACACTGTTACCGCTGTGACACCATTGTTGAGCCCTACTACTCAGATCAATGGTTTGTAAAAATGAAACCTTTAGCCGAAGGTGCTTTACAGGCAGCCTTGGATAACACCATCACCTTCTATCCAAAGCGGTGGAGAAAAACCTATATCGACTGGATGGAAAACACCCGAGACTGGTGCATCTCCCGTCAGATTTGGTGGGGTCACCGTATCCCAGTTTGGTATTGCCAGGATTGTCAAGAAACAGTAGTTGCTGTTGAAACACCAACCAAATGTAATGCCTGTCATTCACAAAATCTCGAACAGGACAACGACGTTCTTGACACGTGGTTCTCTTCATGGTTGTGGCCCTTCTCAACCATGGGATGGCCTGAAAAAACCGATCTTGTAAATAAATTTTATCCTACCGATACTCTGGTAACCGCACCGGAAATCATCTTTTTCTGGGTTGCCCGTATGATTATGGCCGGTCTCTACTGTACCGGCAAACTACCCTTTACCAATATTATGCTCCATGGCACGGTTCGCGACGACACCGGTAAAAAGATGAGTAAGTCCTTAGGAAACTCTATCGATCCAATCGAGATTATTGATCAATACGGTGCCGATGCCCTACGTTTCTCATTGATTATGATCACAGCGCAAGGAGCAGATGTCTATCTCCACCCAGACACCTTTGATATTGGTCGTAATTTTGCAAACAAGCTCTGGAATGCCTCCCGTTTTCTACTGGGCAATATTGATCAAAAAGTAACATTCAATACATTACCCACTACCGAATCCTTTAGCGCAGAAGACCAGTGGATATTGAGCAAGCTCAACAAAACAATCGAAGGTACCAGAAAGGCCATTGATCTTTTTAGGCTCAATGAGGCCTGTCATCTTCTCTATGATTTTATATGGCATGACTTCTGCGATTGGTATGTAGAGGCTAAAAAGGCAGACCTCTATCAAAATGATAGTCCTGATAAAAAAAGCAATGCTCTTAATCTCTGTAGTTATGTTTTAGCCCATATCTTAAAACTTCTCCACCCTTTTATGCCCTATATTACCGAGGAGATCTGGCACCATCTAAGAGAAAAAGTCTCCTATGCACATATCACTGAGAGCGAATTAATTATGGCAAGCACCTTTCCCAAGGTTGACATCAGCCACACCAGCGATGATATAGAGGAGCAGTTTGGCTTGCTCCAGGAGATTATTATTGCCCTGCGTACCGTTCGTTCAGAGAATAATGTTCCACCGGAAAAACGGGGAAAGGCTCTTATTATCCCCGCAAAGGAGTCAACTGCCCAATGGCTGCAGAGTCAGACTGATTTGATTAACCTCTTTGTTCGTTTAGACGAAACAACCATTGATTCTTCCGCATCAAAACCGACCTTTGCTGGTCAGGCTGTAGTAAAGGGGATTCAGGTATTCTTAGAGCTGGAAGGATTAATTGATCGTGAAGTTGAAGTTGCCCGTCTGACCAAGGAAATCAACCATCTCAAGGGTGTTGCTTCAAAGGTAAAGAACAAAATTGAGAATCCCAACTTTGTCAATAAAGCCCCTGAAGCAGTTGTTGCAAAGGAAAAGGAGAAATATCAAGGACTCTTAACAAATCTTGAGCAGCTAGAAAAAAATCTCAAGGAGATGAGTAAAGAGTAATAGTATCTTTTTGCATGGTCCTATTTTTTTATAAATAGGACCGTACACCATGGTAAGCCCATAGAATAAAAAGCAGGGACACGTTCGCCAAAACACCGGATACAACATCGTCCATCACAATTCCAACCCCATCTTCGATCTCCTCAAATTTATGCACTGGGTAGGGCTTGACAATATCGAAAAAGCGAAAGAGCACAAAGCCGAGCAATAATGCGCGCCATGTAAGGGGCACCAAGAAAAAGGTGATCAATTGACCGACACATTCATCAATGACAATCTGCTTAGGGTCATTGGCACCAAAGGTCTCCTTGGCATTATTAGAGAGAAATACGGCAATGGCCAAGCAGGCCAAATAAATCATCCAGAATGTCAAAACCTTTGCTGGAGTAAAATAGAGGCCAACACTATCCTTAAAAAACCATAGGAGCACCACAACAGCTAATGCACCAACAGTTCCGGGCATAAGTGGTACATATCCCAAGAACAGGGCAGACCCAAATACTTTACGTGTCCATAGCACCAACCATTTCTTCATGAATTGTCCTTGTTACCGGTTGAATAATGAATAGCAATGCGCTCATTGAGCGCTTGACTTAAAGTGACTTGATCAACATACTCCAACTCCATACCAGCAGGGAGCCCTCGAGCAAAACGGGTTATTCGCAGCGGACTTTGCGTAAAAAGCCTAGACAAATAAAGAGCAGTGGTCTCTGCATCAGCGCTCCCCCCCAAACCAAGAATCAGCTCTTCTGGTTTGGCTTTGGCAACACGCTGTTTTAGCTCCTCTATGCGCAGTTTGTCAACAGTCACTCCATTAATTGGTGAGAGCACACCACCCAGCACATGGTAGAGCCCACGATATCGTCCTGATCGTTCAATAGTAAAGACATCCATAGGCTTCTCTACAACACAAATCACCGACCGATCTCGGGTAGCAGAAGTGCAGATGGAACAGAGCTCCTCTTCACTATAATTAAAGCACTCAGAGCAAACGCAAATCTTCTCTTTTATTTCACCAATACAGTTCGCCAGGTTTTCAACCTGCTCTTGGTTTTGCTCAAGCAGAAAGAGCGCCAGCCGCCAGGCACTCTTTTTTCCTATGGTTGGAAGCTGCGATAGCGCTTCCACTAAATTTTCCAGGCTGGGGATCATGGGATTAAAGACCGGGGATATTCATGCCACCAGTAATACCACCAAACATCCCATCAGAGGTCTCTTTAATTTTTTCCTGGGCATTTTGAAAGGCTGCTATAATAAGATCTTCCAACATCTCCACATCATCGGGATCAACGACCTCAGGCTTTAGGGTGACCGATTGGATCTCCTGACCACCATTTAACACAACCTTTACCATGCCACCACCGGCTGTGCCCTCAAACTCCTTCTTGCTCATATCCTCTTGGGCTTTCATAAGCTGGGACTGCATTTTTTGGGCCTGTTTTAGCATTTTATTGATATTCTTTGCCATATATCTCTCTCCTGATTAAAGAATTTCACCATCAAAAATCTCAATTACCTTTTTTAGAATCGGTTCATTGGCCATATCATCTTCTAATGAAGGATGTCTATGAGTGTTACCATTAGTCAATTTTGTTTTTACATCACTTTTTGGTTTGTTATTTTTTTCAATTGTAATATGCAACAGTATATTCTTTCCTACAAAGGAAGATAATTTCTTACTAATCACATCTCGATTACTTTTTTTTGTCACCTCAGCAAACTGAAAACTAAATTCGCCTTTAAAACGAAGATCAATCGATTCTTCTGTTGTCTCAGCAATATGAGCCATTGACATAAAGGAACCAAGGCTGGGCCGGTCTTCAACCAACTTTTCGATAAATTTTGGCCAGAGTGCCAATAAATCAACCGGCTCATTAGTATTAACCAAAGGCTTAAAGGAATCCTCCTCCAAAGGAGTCTGCGATGAGGCTGCTACTACTGGTTTGCTTGGCTCAATAGGTTGTTTGGGATGGGGATCGTCAACTAAACTAGTTTTTTTTTTATCAGACACGCTTTGGGCTGGGGCAGGTGAGTCTCTCTGGATAGATTGCAATACCTGCTGAACTGTCACTGTGCTATCCATATAGACCAGTTTAAGTATGGCAGTCTCCACTAAAAAGCGAGGATAGGTACTCCACTTAAGATCAGATTCTGCTTTTCGCAAAACCTCGGCCATTCTTAAAAGATCACCTTCGGAGAACTGGGAGGCTAAATCAGACTGCTTTTTCAGGTGCTCCAAGGAGAGATCGGTAAGCTGGCTTTCAAGCGCACCTGGAAGCCGTGCAAAAAGGAGGGTACGAATATACTCCTGAAATCCGGTAATAAATTCATTGAGATCAAACCCTCGCTCTAAAATATCGTTGATTGCTTGCAACACCGGAAGCGGATCATGGTTTTGAATCGCAGCAATTATCGAGGTATACAGCTCGGTCTCAACGAGACCCAAGACAGATCGAACCTCCTCTTCAACAATACCCTCTTTGCAAAAAGATAACACCTGATCCATCAGGCTCAGGGCATCACGCATGCTTCCATCAGCTTTGTGTCCTACTAATTTAAGTGCATTCTTCTCAAAGGGAATTGCCTCTTGCTCACAGATCTTTTCCAATTGTCCTACAATATGCTCTGAAGAGATCCTACGAAAATCATATCGTTGACACCGCGAATGGATTGTTTCGGGAATCTTTTGTGGCTCTGTGGTAGCAAAAATAAAGATGACATTTTTGGGTGGTTCTTCAAGGGTTTTTAAAAGCGCATTAAAGGCACCCTTAGTGAGCATGTGCACTTCATCTATCACAAAAATGCGAAACTTGCCACCCATTGAGGTGTAGCTGACATTTTCCCGCAGCTCGCGAATATGATCAACACCATTATTTGAGGCACCATCAATCTCAATAACATCAAAGCTGGATCCCTTTATAATATTTTGACAGCTTTCACATTCCCCACAGGGAGAAGGAGTCGGGCCTTTATCACAATTGAGTGCTCGCGCCAAAATACGAGCTGTCGTGGTTTTACCCACACCGCGGGTCCCGGTAAAGATATAGGCATGGGCGACACGGTTCTTCTCTATGGCTCGTGCTAAAGTACTGGTGATATGCTCTTGGCCAACAACATCATCAAAACTGAGAGGACGCCATTTTCGGGCGAGAACAAGATAGCTCATGATAACCCTAATCTACCTGTGGTCACAAAGAAAGGGGGTCAAGTTTACCTACGGCACACGAAGCGATTGTTTACCGTTGCTCCCTTCCAGGCCTGGCGGAGTTCACAGACTTCTGTTGCGCAGGGCCTGACCCCAATATTTTTATCAATGAATAATGGCGGAGAGGCAGGGATTCGAACCCTGGGTACCACAGAGGTACACACGATTTCCAGTCGTGTTCCTTCGGCCAGCTCGGACACCTCTCCATCTATTAACAATTCTCAAAGAACAGGTTCAAAAATACACGATTAAACAGTGCTGAGTAAAGAGCAAAGATTTTGAGGGGGACTTTTTATATTTAACGCAATTAAAATGGATTCTATAGATGAGAAGGTGTTCCATCCTCTTATCTATTCAATTGATCTACCACTTACAAATTCAGTTGGGCGTTCCCTCGCAAGCTCGCGTCGCCGTGGCTCTGGGCTACCTTCCAGTCGGTCCTCTCCCGCTTTGCGGGATCGGACTGGCCTTAGGCCACCCGCCGCCTGGCTAACGCAAAAAATAGTTGCATGAGTTGGCAGTCATCACATAACTCTTAGATGTTGATTGGAATCAAACGAAAAAGAGATTTGTTGATAATTTTATAACAAACCCTTGTCTCTACCTCACGTCTCTTCGATGGTCAATCCAGCAAATACTTTAATAGATAGTTGCAATTACAGTTTTAACCATCCCCAATACAACTGAATCGGACAATAGTCCTTTCATCATAACCCCTCCGCAGGTAGTCTTATAGGCTACTCGCGGAGAGGCAGGGATTGACTCGGGATAAACCCTCGTCTCTACCTCACTTCCGTTCGGTGGTTGACCGGGCAAAAATTATAATAGACTGCTGCGATAGCAGCTTTAACCTTACCCAGCAGAACCGACAGGTGACAACGATCCTTGCATCAAAGCCCCTCCGGGAGCAGCCTTGCAGGCTACTCCCGGAGAGGCAGGGATTCGAACCCTGGGTACCCTAACGAGCACAACGGTTTTCGAGACCGCCCCTTTCAACCAGCTCAGGCACCTCTCCTTGGATGATTCATCATCCTCTTTCTATTAAAAATCATAGAAAAGTGTGGTTAAAATACATTATATCCAGGTTTTAAAGTAACAGTAGATGGAATGAGAGGCGGGTGTGGATTCATTTTTTTTAGTTGAAACCAATCTTAATCAACACAATAGTTTTAAGATTGTAATCAATAATTAATCCTGGGAAATTCAAAAACTATTTTATTTCTACCTATGTCTAAATACTATTTATTGCGGAAACCTCATCACATATTTGATCTAGCCAAAAGGGCAATAGAACAACCATGAAAAAATTGACATCAAAATTCAAATGGATAAAAACAGTCCCTGGTATTATTGGCCTTGGTGCAACAGGATTAGGCTTACTCATTGGAATTACTCAAATGTCCTTGTACATCAAGCAAACAAGTGAGGCGAATGATATCATACGGGCAGCTCTTTTTGCAGGAGACAAATTTTATTCCCTAGGTCTTTACGATCAAGCTATTAATAATTTTGAGAAAGCCCTAGCCCAGGATCCAAAGAGCATAAATGCTTATACCCGATTAATTCAAGCCTATCGAGCACGCCTTGAATCAAAATCAGATGACTGTGGTGGCTATGAATATGATATTGCCCTAAATGCCCAATGTAAGGCCTGTTTTTATGAAGCAGAGGCTGACTCGGGAATGCAAATGATTTATAAATTGCAAGCTCTAAAGCCCAGCCTTGTTAACGATAGAGAGCTTATATATGAAGAGGCCCTCCTCTCAAAACGCTCCGGCAGGCATGGAATCACCCTAAGATTGTTAGCAGAGGCCCACAAACTTTTTCCCGATGACCTACGGATTAAAGCTGAGCTTGGACTATTACAGGTATGTAAAGCTAAAAAACAACCAATAAAATTAGAAGGGCTACAATTGCTTGAACAGGTAGTCCAAGCCGATTCAACATCTTTAAAGTATAGACTCTACTATGCTCGCTCCTTGAAACGAGCAAACCTTCCGACTCAGGCAATTCATCACTACTATTTCATTGCCATAAAAGCAACTGGCATGGAAAACTGGATTCGAGAAGACTTAAGAACAATGGCAATATCTCAAATGCGGTCAATAATTATGTATACTGGTAGAAAGAACCGGGGGATTTTTTCTGAAGAGTTATCAATGCCTTTGCCAAAGAAATTAGAAATCTTAGAGTATCTCTTCAACCATAGAGACACGACCCAATCAATTACTTATAATGCCAGTGTTCCACACAACCTACATTTTTATTACGCACAAGTTGCACAAGCCTCGGGGCATTCCAAAAAAGCAGAGGCACTAGTAAAAAGCATGATCACCCAAACAAAAAAACAACATTGGAACAAACTACAACCATGGTTAAAGCTTTATATGGAAACACAGGACTCCCTTTCTCAAATGTCTGATTTTACCTTAGAGGTCCAATCTCTTATTATCGATGGATGATTTTAATTATGAGTGATGCCTATAAAAGAAATTTCCAATCATCTACAAAAAAGCATAGTAATAGGCCGTGTCTTTTTTAAATCCAAAATTGATTTCAATAACTTTCTCGTAGTCCGGCTGTCGCCAGGATTTTCCAAGATTGAATCTTTTTCCAATGTAAAGATGGTGCATGGTAAAATCAGTTTGAATGGTAAAAGCATCCAGTGTTGAAACAGTACTCGAATCATTAACACTTTATCTACATTTTAGTATAGCAATCTTTCCTATTCTACTCTCAATATCACTCCCTTTAACATACTTATAATGTGCTCTCATACCACCATGAAATTCGCTTTCCCAATCGAATTTGAGTTCAAAAGTTGTGTCTTCGACGAACTCAAAATAAAACAGGAATCCCTTGTAGTCTACTGATTCATCATAGTCTACGATAGCCGGTTGAACTGCCGCCATGTCTGGTGGAGGTTGATAGCATTCTATTCCCATATTGAGAATAGAAAGTAGGATTAAAAGGATGATCCATGAAATTTTATACTTTATGTTCATAGTCAATATGATAACACCTAAAGAGTATAATATCGCTCGTTAATTTTTTAGAAATATGAACTCAAATAGGTATACAACTTGTATTGTTGTTATGTGTTCGTTATAAAAAAACGTTAGTATTAAATAAATTTCCTAATAATTTTCTAATAGCTTTTTCCAGGTTTTCCATATTTATATGCCCATCCTGGGTGTATATAACATCCGCATCAAGTGAGTAATTGACCCTCACCCATCCGTCGCAATAAAACTTTTTCACCTCATCGGATAAAACATTTTCCTTTGTATATATAAGTATTTCTCCGGAGACATTTCTCTGTTTGTTACGACATTTAAGATTAGCTGAGTCCAGGCTCCTTCTTGAAATCATTGTTCTGATGCAATTAGATATATTAGCAAAATGTAAAGTAATACTGTTCAAGAGGACAGTTCCTCAAGATATTTCATTTGTCAGTTTCACCCAGGCAACCCGTCAGTAAACTTAATAATTTTTATTAAAATACAGTTATTTATTTGTGGTCAATTTAAAACCTAAAGGTGCATATAAGGCAGTGTCATGGTCATACATATTCAAATATATTTCTATACTTTTTTTACATCTTCTACACCTTATTTCATAGAGATCTAACGGTGCAGTATTACCAATAAACGCATGCTTACTTATAATATTGCAACAACTTCCTTTTCGATAGTAATCAATTGGTTTACCACAAGTACAGGTTAAATGAGCTAAGTAAAAGTGTTCCATTTTCGGCCCTGCTAAAGTGTCTTTTTCATCTCTATAGGCAACTTTTATGTTGCTTTCAACATGTCTACCATAAGAAGGGTCCGGTGCATCTTCATTAGTTCTATAGGTAGTTGCGCTTATATGTGCCATTTTTTCTGATTGCTGAAACACATGCAATAAATCAATTTGAGCTCTATAAGGTGAAAAACAACATAAAAATATTGCTATGACTAGAATTACATATGCTTTCATTTTTTCTCCTCAATAAGGTTTGGGATATGTATTATAAATTCCACTAAATAATGCAAAAATTGGAGCAGAACTCAGCCCTGTTCTTTAGGGCTGGACTCAACTGCCATGGGATATTATAAAAAAGTATTAAGAAACACAGTTCAGGTAACAATGCCGCAGGATACTTCTTTTTATCAGTTTAATACATGCCCCCCGTCCACCTTGTTAGGGACCAAAACTGCCTTAGAACCTGATTTTTGGCTCAAATTCAAATTTCCACCTTCTCCACTTGATTTCACCTAACTCTGTCCCAAACGATTCATCGGATAAGCCTGAATGAACTTTGATCGTGTTGTCCTTGTTGAGGCTAACCCGGTAACTTGAATGAACAGAACTCCGGATGAAACCGGGAGAATATTTTTTATTGGACGTTGCCTTTATCAACAACTGGCTAATTTCTTCGTCAGTAATATTCGGCCAAACAGCTTCTTTGATGTCGACAAATTTCCCGTCATGTGCCTTGTACACCCATCGGTTTTCTACGGACGCTCCATCTTCTATGACCAAAAAGACCCGAGCCATTGAATTTCCATCGACGTAGATAACAATATGGTACGGAAATAGAACGTCATCGCACTCAAGTAAATACTGTCTGTCATTTTGAACCTTAATACACCCAGACAGAAACTCCCTAGTTACATTTTTGCCAGAATCTCTACCCACAATTTGATTAGCAATTAATACATCAATAATTGAATCCGGTATCAGTTCACCAGCCATCACTAAATTCCAGCACAATAAGAAAAACAATTTTGATCCTAAATTGTGAAGCATTGTCATTTTCTCACTAACATTATGATTGACTAGAAATCTGCAATTAATCAAAGTGACTCATAGTATTTAATATAAATCCCACTTCCCCACAAAGCCAATCAATTCCAGAGCACTTTTTGATATATTTTATCTGTTCATAAAGATTTTCATTATAAAGCATAGAAAGCACCACATGACCAAACCCAAAATCCTCATTGTAGAATCACATAAAGATCAGGTATAATTGAAATATTATTTACACAAAACACTCGACACTACCGATCTAACAGCCTCTGAGTTTATTATTCTTTCAACACTCATAAAATATCCGAGGCAGATCTTTTCCACAGAACAGATTATTGCACTCATAGATGAAGACAGTGTTGTGTTACCAAAGAGTGTGAATAAACGAATGCAGCGGCTAAGAAGCAAACTACTACTCATTGATCCGCAAGCAGATATTATTATCTCCAGTATTGGTGAGGGATACAAGTTGTTTAAATGAGCTTCACTTCTTAAAGTAGTCCATTTCTCAGGGTATATACATATATAGCCTTATAATCCCTTTGATTCCATTTCACAACAGAGAAAACTTTGACACTCAGCTGAATCCATTTCACTTTAATGGGGAATAAATCAGTTACTTAGTCAAACCCATTTCAGGTGAACAGCGGACAACTGAGTTACTTAGCCAAACCTATTTCATGTGAACAGCAGCCAACTAAGTTACTTAGTCAAGCCCATTTCACGTGAACAGCGGACAACTGAGTTACTTAGTCAAGCCTATTTCACGTGAACAACGGCCAACTCAGTTACTTAGTCAAACCCAATTCATGTGAACTGCGGACAACTGAGTTACTTAGTTAAACCCATTTCATGTGAACAGCGGACAACTCAGTTACATAGTCAAACCCATTTCAGGTGAACGGAGGACAACTCAGTTACTTAGTCAAACCTATTTCAGGTGAACGGAGGACAACTGAGTTACTCAGTCAACCCCATTTCAGGTGAACATTGGACAACTAAGTTACTTAGTCAAGCCCATTTCATGTGAACTGTGGACAACTGAGTTACATAGTCAGACCTATTTCAACTGAAAACAGCACATCTTAGTAGAAATCCATACGAGAATCACTAAAGTCACTAAATTGTCGCCAAAATGTCGCTTCATTGTCGCCTGATTGTCGCTTCTCTATCTCATATTACCAATAGATACCAGTGAACCAAAGCAATAAAGCTACTGGAACAAGAAAGGAGGCATACCCCAGAAAAGGTTTAACAGTGTCGCAAAATAACAATAGCATAAACTTTAACACGAAAGGAGTAGACCATGTATACAAACATTGGAAAGCTCTTAACAGCACGGATCAGCCATGCTGATCTTTACAACTTTGCAGTCAGGTCAAGTGCCATGATACAAAGTGCTTTACCTGAAAACAGTACTATTCAACCTTATGTAGAGGCAGTGTCTCTCACAACAGATGCTATGGAGGCGGTGTTTTCACGAAGCTTGAAACACCCCTTGACCATAGAGATCAATGTGAAGCACTCCCAGAGAAGTGACCTTTTGGTTGCCTTAAAGCGTTCAATTGGCTCTTCCGAGAAGATAAGTTCCAACCAAACAGTATCGGATGCGGCCAAGGCTATAAAGCAGGAGCTTATTAACCGAGATCTCTGGCAACATCACTACCTTTCATATGGTTTAGCAACTGCAACCATTCGATCAATTTTAGAGATGCTCAATAGGGAACCATTTTCACAATGGGTATCCATACTTGGACTTCAGACAATAATTGATCAATTGCAGCAAACCCAAACCACCTTTGAAGTGCTTGTAAATGAGCGGATTGAGGATAAGAGTAAGGATACTGTCATGGTGATGGTTGCAGCAAAACAGAAACTGCTTGATGCTCTTTTACCTATGCTTGTTGTCATTGACTTTGGGGTGACCAATGATCCTACCACCTATCAAGAGATTGGTGGGTATTTAGAGGAGTTGATCCAAGAGATCAATGCTAAAACCCGGGCCTCAGCAACCCGTGATCAAAACAGTGATGACGAGGTTGTTGATGAAGATGACTCTTTAGAACCTGAGGAGACTCCTGTGTATGAGTAAAGAAACATTCTCAGAGATAGGAGGATAGCGGGAACTTTCAGGAAAGATGGTTCCCGCTTTTTTATTGTTTGAACCTTATAAAAGTTAAAAGTGATTTAAAGTGCCTAAAGTAAATTAACGTTGAAAAGCTAAAAGATAAAGAGTTTAGTCATTATAGTGTTCAATAACAGAGAGAGTGTCCGGGGGTGAGGGTTGAACTGTGTCTTTCGATGATCATAAATCCGCTCCTTGACAGTCGGGGCACGGCATTACTTTATAAATTTTAGATACTTAGGGTGGTTATGGGTTTTAATATTGAGGATACTTTGAGCTTTCAACAATCTTTTAATCTTTTGCGCGAGGGATGTGGAGGGCGGCGAAGCCGGTGATTTTTGCATAGCAAAAATTACTGAAGCGAAGGCGAAACCCGGAGCAAGCCCGACCCGAGCCTGCGAGGGACGCGCCCAATTTTTAAAACAAAGGGAATACTACAATTTCATGATCTAATTATTATAAATCAAAGTAAGCACTTTTTGAAAAGTAGCACCAGTAATCGGTTTAAGCAGGTATGCGTTGGCGCCACTTTGTCGTGCCTCTTCTATACTTAAGGGGTGGTTTTCTGAGGTGAGCATAACAATAGGAATTTTCTTTGTGTTGGGATTGTTTTTAACAATACGTAAAAAATCAAGTCCTGTAAGTCCTGGCATATGCCAGTCTAAAAGGATCAAGTCCACAGCCTCGGCATTCAGAAACTCAAGTGCTTCGTCACCGGATTGACAAAAGCTTAACTCAGTATACCCCTGCTCAAGCAGAGTCTTCTTTATCATGGCAAGACTTGTTGATGAATCATCAACAGAAAGGATTTTCATAAAGCAAGCGCCCTCTTTTGTCAATTGAACTATAATGGCACAAGGCCAATGCGTATAAATAACACGCAAAGGAAAGTGTACCATATTACAATGGCAAAGTCAATGACTACTCGACCTATCATCCTGTTGGTTTAAATTTAAAAAGGGTCTCCTATGTAATAAAAAGTATGAGGAAAAGTAATATTGCCAAAGCCATTGTCTCTCCACCATGAGAGAAGGACATGGATAAGCTAAATTCAATGAAAAATTGCATGCTACTCCCGCTTAGCAACTTTTTGCATTTTTTGTGGAGTAGAATTGGTAGCATAACACTATGTCTTTTGGGGTGTTATCTAAATTGCCTCTATTCTATTGAAACCTTCACACCTAAGGGAGTATAATTAGAGGACCTATATATATAGATTTTATAATTAGAAAATATAACACTATCTGTAGCAGGATTTGTATTATGACACTCAAAGCAGCCCCAACAAAAAAAACATACCTCAAGTCCTCAGAGGTAGCACGTCTCTTTAATGTGAATCATTCAACAGTATTTCTCTGGGTGAAAAAGGGAAAGCTCAAAGCCAAAAAAACCCTGGGTGGTCAATTTCGATTTTTAAAAAGCGATATCGAGCAATTTCTTCAAGAAAAGAGTGATAAAAATTATGAAGAGAAGCGTAGTGAAAAGCGTTATAAAGCACAATTTTTTGTTGTGCTTAAATTGAACTGTCAACGAAAGACCTACTACAACCCGGCAACAGTGACTGATATCAGTAGTCATGGTATTGGATTGAATATGGAGTCCGACAGAGGACTGGTCCAAGAGTTACACAATGGTGAGATTTCCAATGTAACCATTATGAGCTATAATAATACGCTCTTTAAAAGCAAAACCCGGGGAACGATAAAACATATCCATTTCAATAACGAACATTCGATCTCTTTAGGTGTTGCCCTTAATTAAGAAACCGTTACTATACAGAAGTTATGCCATTGCTTAGACTAATTAAATTTATTAACAAGCCATTGCTTAAAACAACACTCCTTGTTGTCTGCAGTTTTGCTTTACTTATGCCAAGCTTTACGCAAGTTGCCAAAACCTGGACCGGTGGTGGAACCAGCAGTTGGAGTAGTGCAGCGAGCTGGAGTCCTGCTGGAGCACCAACAGCAGTGGACACGGCCGTTTTTACTGCTGGTGCCTCCTTGACTTGTGCACTAGGCAGTAATGATACCGTTGGTGGAATCCGTGTGGATGACAGCTTCAACCAAGTCTTTACCTTTAACAATAAGGACCTGACAGTTACCGGACACGCAGACTTTCGTAATAATGGTGGCGCTGTTTCATTTGGTACAGGGCAGCTCTATATGATGCCCTCCTCCGGGGACACAGTATCACTCACATGTGATGATAGTGATCAATTAACCACCGTTAATGTTATTGGAGATGGTGTCGTAAAGCTTTCTACCAATGATTTTCAATCCGATGGACTTGTGATAGCCAGTGGTGGCATTGACTTTGGTGACGAAAGCCTTACCCACTCAATTGCAAGTTTCTCTGCAACTGGTGGAGCCATTGACTTTGGTGATGCCACTTTAGAGTTCAGTTACTCCATGGATCTCTCTTCACTTACCTCTATAACTGCTGGCTCGGGAACAATAGAACTTGACGGAACTGGGGTGCAAGTTTTTACCCCGCTCAATGGCACTGCAACCCATCCCAGTATCAGTTACACAGGAACAGGCACCTTTCGATTGAGTGGGTCCAAATTAAAAGCCCTCCACTACAACCAAACCAGTGGTACCTTTGATCTTAATGGGCAAGATTTAGAGACCGTGGTTGACTTTGGCATTTACAATGGAACTAGTACCACATTTTATAATCCAGGTACCCACAGTTTAGATAGTCGAACAATTACGGTAAATGGCAATGCGGTTTTTGAGGGAAGCTCCTGTGACACAGCCAATTCCCTCAATATGAACGCAGGAAATTTTTGGTGGCTCACGGTGTATGGTTCTTTAACAGCCACTTATGTAAATATTACTAATTGTACTGCTGGTGAAGCTACTGGTATAGCTTTTAATAGCCTTGGCTCCGGATCAAATTTTGGCACCTGGATCTTTTACAATGTTAAAACTTGGGAAGGAAGTAGTAGTGCAAGCTGGAATGATGGAAACAACTGGTGTCCAAATGGTGCGCCATCTGATACTCATGATGTGTTTTTCAATTCTGTTGGGGGTAGTAACAATTGTGTTATTTCCGATAGTGCTGTATGCCGAGACATCACCTTTAGCAACGGCTATACCGGCTCCTTTGATTTTGATGGAAAGTGGATGAAAATTTATGGTCACTCTGATTTTCGATCGGGGGGCACCTTTACCAGTACTGGAGAGCTTCGCTTTTGCCCTCCTGTAGCAACCACCAATGAGTTTATTCCAAAACCAGGAGTTACCCTACCAAAAATAATGATCCTTGATGCAGGAACAGTGGAAGCAAGAACATTTACTATTTCAACTGCTGCTGCAGACTTGACCAATGGCACCTTAGATATTTCGACAAATGCCCTGACCCTTTCGGTTGTCGGAGACATGACTATAAATGCAAGCACCGTAACCGCTACCAATGGAAACATTGATGTTGGAGGGCAGTTTCGCCTTCAAAGTGGCACCGTTACTGCACCAGGCTCTGGACAAAGCTTTACTGTTGCGACAAATTTTCTGTTGGAGGGGGGAACCTTTAATAATTCATCGGGAACCATTACCTTAGACGGTACCTCTGGTGGCAATTCAATCAATCAAACAGTAGGTAGTATTAACAACCTCACCATTAATGGTTCCGGAGGTGGATGGACCGCAGCAACGACAATTACCGTTAGCAACGATTTAACGGTGACCACTGGTAGCTTTGGACTTTTAAATAGAACCGTAACCATATCCGGTAATACAACAGTTAATGGGGGTACCCTTATTGCTACTAATAGCACATTAAGTGTTGCTGGCGACCTCTCCATTTCCAACTCAGGAACATTTACTGCTCCCTCAAGCACCTTTAACCTATCGGGCAGTTTTTCCAATAGTGCAACCTTTAACCACTCTTCGGGTACCATTCAGTTTGATGCAGCAAGCACCGGAAAAACAATTGACTGCGGCGCCAGTTCCTTGTACTTTATGGTCTTTGGTAATAGTAGTGGTGGATGGACCTTTACCAATAATAATGTGTCAGCAGACTTGATATCCGTAGCCAATGGTTCGTTAAATTTAGGTAGTGGCCTTACCCACACCGTCGGAAACATCAATTCCAACACTGGTGGTAACTTGGATTTTGGATCCTCCACCTTGCGAACCACAGGAACCTCCTGTAACTTTTCAAACCTCAACTCAGTAACTCCAAGTACGGGCACCTTGGAGTTCAATGCAACAGGGGGGACTCAAACATTCACCATTAAAAATGCCACAACCACCTATCCCTCTATTGTTCACTCAGGAAGTGGCACTTTAAGATTGAGTGGTGCTGATCTTAAGACAAATGGGTTTAGCCAATCAGCGGGTACTCTTGATTTTAATAGCCAAGATATTACCACTGCCAATGGTGGTGATTTTACCATTTCTCCAGTATCTTCAGTTGTTAACATTGGAGGGCGAACTTTAACGGTTGCCGGTGATTGTCAGCTCAATGGACAGAGCGGCAATGTTCTTGATCTAAACAACACTGCAGGGTCAGCCTGGACTATTGCTGTTACTGGAACCCTTTCTGCAAATTATGCTGATATAAAAAATAGCAATGCCTCGGTTTCAAGTGGCACTGCCACAAATTCAACCAATAGTGGCAGCAATACAAACTGGAACTTTGGCAATTACCCCATTGTGGGATATTCTGCAAACAATGTTATTCCCCAAGCCCAGTGTACACAATCATCTTCCGGTGATGGTATTATCACTATCCAATTTAGAATTAATGACGCTGATGCTGAAGCATGCACCCTAAATACCTTCTCCTACTCTGTCAACAATGGCTCAAATTGGAATGCACTAAGTCATACCTCAGGAGCACTCTCGGCAAACTGGGCAGATGGTGGAAGCAGTTATAGCTCTGCCAATGGCTGGGGTGGCACAGTCCATAGTTTTACCTTTGACACCAAACACGGTGATGTGTCCGCTGATTTTAACAATGTAGATCAGAGTGATGTGATGGTACGCTTCTATGCTAACGATGGTTGGGCCAATAGTGCTGCCTATGGAACATCCGAGGCGTTTCAGGTAGACAATGAGAATCCCTCCTTTTCTTCTGTAGCTCCAGCCCAGGATGCAACCGTGGCAAATACCCAAGTATCCTATACACTCAGTGAGGCAGTAGCTTCGGGAACTGTCACCTGGACACGGACTGGTGGGTCAATTGATGGATCATCACCCCACACTCAGGCCTTGGCTGGAGCTGAGCTTAATACTGGAGCGCATAATAATACTACCCTATCCAACAACCCCACTCTAGTTGACGGAGCGATCTACACCATTGAATTTGATGCAACCGATGCAGCGGGGAACTCGGCTACAACAATCACAAGAACTGGGGTCACCTATGATGTGGGTACTGAGACACCAACACTGACCACTCCGGCAAACAGCTCAACTGATAACAATGCACTGGACATAGACTTTACCTTACCTGAAGCTGCATCATCGGGTACGGTGAAGATGACCTTTACCAGGATCGGGGGTAGCGCTGATGGAAACAGCCCCCATGTGATCACCTTTGCGGCGGCCTTTGAGAGTGACAACCCTCATTCGACAACGCTCAATGGAGGAGATCTTTCGAATAATGCCAATGTTTCCTCTGTGTCAACTGATCCCAGTGATGCCTTGGTCAGTGGAGCGGTATACGATGTGAAGATCGAGTATCAAGATGCTGTGGGTAATACCGCAGCCTCTGCTACAAACAATACCTTTACCTATGATAACACAGCCCCAGTCATAAGTAGTGTAGCTCCAGCCCAGGATGCAACTGTTGCAAATACTCAGGTATCCTATACACTCAGTGAGGCAGTAGCTTCGGGTACTGTCACCTGGACCCGGACTGGTGGATCGATCGATGGATCATCGCCCCATACTCAGGCCTTAGCTGGAGCTGAGCTTAATACGGGAGCACATAACAACATCACCTTAACCAATAACCCAACCTTAGTTGATGGGGCGATCTACACTATTGAGTTTGATGCTACTGATGCAGCAGGAAACACAGCAACACAGGTATCACGAACTGGGGTCACCTATGATGTGGGTACTGAGACACCAACACTGACCACTCCGGCAAACAGCTCAACTGATAATAATGCCTTAAATATTGACTTTGAGTTGCTTGAGGATGCATCATCAGGTACCGTGAAGATGACCTTTACCAGGACCAGTGGTACTGCTGACGGAAACAGTCCCCATGTGATCACCTTTGCGGCGGCCTTTGAGAGTGACAACCCTCATTGGACAACGCTCAATGGAGGAGATCTTTCGAATAATGCCAATGTATCCTCTGTGTCAACTGATCCCAGTGATGCCTTGGTCAGTGGAGCAGTATACGATGTGAAGATAGA
>JANQEN010000155.1 GCA_028278335.1 Chitinivibrionales bacterium
CACTTTAACCAGGGGATGTAATGTTTGAATACTATATAGTTTTTATAAAATCCCTCGGCCAGGTTGAGGGGTATAAAGAGAGGAAAGATAGAGGTAAACCTGACCGAAGGATATTTTTTGTATACGTAAAAAGACTCATTAGTGCAGTAAAAAGCACCCCCGACTAAAAGGCAACCTTAGAGGTGAGCAGGGAAACAGCCTTGGCCGAGGGACACACTGAGCTTTAAGTATGACAAAAGCCCCCTGACCACATGGCGCCCTATATTCAGGACCTCAATTCTTCAAACCATAGGTGCGATCAGGGGACTCCCTCAAAGCTCAGTATTATTTTTGTCTACAATAGCAAAATACACTCAAAATCCGATGAAATTTTTCCGAAGACAGTAAAAAGGGGAGCTGAATCTGGGGAGGTTATTCGTTGAAATCCCCGCCTGTAACTCCAGTTCTAACACTCCAAGGCAGGCGGGGATTCTTATTTCCCCAGTAAAAGACTCCCTGACCATGTGACATTTAACGCTTAACACCATAACCTCTATAGGATGACCAAGGGACCGATCAAATATTATTTATCTTAAATTCCTTCAGTGTGTACAAAGCTGACGTTTACTGCAGACAATCTTAGTCGTTTAATCTGTTTCAGGAATATCTCAAAGAAATTCCGTCACTATAAGTAAATCTACCGATAATGTAGATATCAGCCATTAAAGCCTGGGGGCAGGGCTTGATAAAAATACCTAAATAGTTATGTTTAAACGTTTTTTTCAGCGAGGATAGGCATGACAGGTATCACCACTCACAACAAAGGTCAAATTATCACCATCACAGTTGATGCTCAAATTAATCTTAATATGTTTGCAGATTTTATAAATAAAAACATGGGCTCTTGGGGTGATAAATCGGTTATATGGAATCTCACATATATGGACTTTTTTGATATTCTCAATAAGGACATTACAGAATTCATTTATAAAATATTGACGAGCTTGGAGGGCGGGAAGTGCAAAAAGATAGCAATCATCGCTCCAACCAATGTTCAATTTGGAATGATGATGGTGTTTAAGGCGTATGTTGAAGCCACTGCGACCCAGGTAAAGATAGAGGTTTATAGGGATCATAACAAAGTGGAAAACTGGCTAACTGATGGAAAAGAAATCGCCCCTCCCTTAGACTCGTATTAATCTCCTACCCAGTTCTTCCTTAAATCTTTGTTAGCGCA
>JANQEN010000184.1 GCA_028278335.1 Chitinivibrionales bacterium
TCAATTAATAAGACTTTGGCGTTCGGATGTTTTTGAATCAATTCTGCACCCGCACGAAGCCCGAACTTTCCAGCTCCAAGTATCCATATCGAATTCATGTTTGGTCCTTATTTTTTGATGTGCATTCTTGTCAAACGAAATTGCATCTGCTAAAAATTGGTCATGCAAGATAACGTTTCCGGGTGAGGTGCGGCCCTCGGTAATGTGAGTACCAAAGATCTTCACGAAAAACCCGCCAGTTTCTCGCCGTCACCTCCACCCGGCTTGTTCAATAGCTCAAATTGGATAATAATTCATATATGTTGAGCCTACCTCAAAAATCCATTACCGTTCCGGATCTGAGATAGCAGATAGCACAACAATCACTGGAGATGCTTTTCTAAAAATCTCTTAACCTGAAAGATTGCATCCTTGGTAGCAGCGGGATTATGCTTTAATTTATGCCCCTTCACTTTAGTATCTACCCCTTCATGATCAAATCCGTGATAAGCATCTGGGTATACCTTTAAGGTAATTTCTTTGCTTGACTCTGATCCTAACTCCATGTTTTTGCACAAATATGCTGGTGTCCAATCATCTTTTTCACCGATTAGAATCAGAAGTGGAGTATTCAATTGAAATGGTGTAAATTCGCAATATGGGTAGAACGCTATTGCTGCCTTGAATGGATCTGCCCCGAAGCCGTCCATATGATTTTTATCAACTGCGTAAAGGAGCGTCCATGCGCCGTGTGACCATCCCATAACAGCTAGGCGTTTATCATCCACATATGACTGGCTCTCTAAATAAGATTTACCAGCAAAAGCATCGTAAATGCGCTCGAGTGTGTGAACTTTGTAACCATCGCCACAAATACTAGTTTGGTTACGTGGGCCAAGACTATCCACCTGAAATGTGACATAACCCCAACTCACGAGTCTGGTTACCCAAGCATGGTAAATGTTGCTCTTAGACTTTGTGTACATACCTGCACATCCATGGAGGAGAATAATCGCTGGAAATGGTCCTTTACCCTCCGGTTTCATTAATACACCTGTTAATGTTAATGGCCTGTGCTTTGGGGTTTTACCCTCAAAGGTTATTTTCTCTGGATCAGTGATAATTATAAAAGCTATACCGAGGATTATTGCAACGATGATTACCGTTTTGATACGGGCGGTGACGGCCGATATAAGTATTTTATCTTTTTTCATGATGTGCCGCCTTTTTTAATCGGTAAAAAACGACAACTTCAAAACCTGCGATCACTTGCCACATGGAAAAAAACATATATTATTACAGATACCTACCTAATATCCAAATCTACCCCAATAAAAAAACCAAACCACCTTTAAAAGGCAATTTGGCTTTTATTTAAAGACAGTCCGCACATCCCCTATCCCACCAAGAATTAGGTCTTGCGTCTTTTGTCTATCCAATAAATTTATAAGGATTTATAACATTCAGTAATCCTGTCCAGTTAGTTTGCACACAGGTACTTTTTTCCAAACACTTTTAATACCTGATTTATTGTCCAACCACAAGGGGTATTTTATTGATGATTTAATGGGTATGTTCGCTACCCACGGCAAGATAGATTGCGGATAGCAATAAAAAAAACCCGGCATAGATCCAACCTCTTTAAAATCCATGCCGGGTGTAATACCGCACTATCATGCGCAGAAGATTACACTTCAAATTCGAGTTTAAGTTTGCCGGCCAGCTCTCCAAGAATGTTTATCAAGACATCCCCTTCCTGGTATTCATGGCCTTTGAATTCCATTTCGGAGGTGATCGCGCCAAATCTGGTAAAGTCTTCTTTTCCTTTTTCACTATTTAGGGGCTTTTGGTCATACTCGCTTCCAATAGATTTTTTTTGTCAAGATTCCTGATTTATTGATTAGGAATTAAAAATCCCCAAAATCATCATCACCCATGGGAATCAACTGTGCAGCTTTAACCTCTTTTGGCTGATGAATAGTGGTAGATTTGCTTTCCGTTTGTGTTTCAGCGTTGTCAATGTGCTTCAGCGCCGAGCCTCCGATCTTTCCATTGTTGCCGCTTGCGCCCACCATGGCCGAAAGATCCCCCACATAGGCCATCATCTGCTCGGCCTGGGCATTCATTTCTTCGGAGGCACTGGCATTTTCTTCGGCATTGGACGCATTGGACTGGACTACCTTGTCCATC
>JANQEN010000207.1 GCA_028278335.1 Chitinivibrionales bacterium
CAGTAGGAGTAGATGCAGAAGTGCAAGGTTATGATTTAGTAAGACTTGAAGGTTTTGAAGGGCATATCTACAAGGTGATATGGCCGAAAAGCCTGAAAGTCTTAATAGGCATTAGATTGTGCTTCTGCGCTGCTTCCTATTGCATGATCTGGGTTTATGGACATCAAAAAAGCTATTACTTAGTGACTCTTTAAATATTCTCGAATTTTGTGAATATCATTAAATAAAGGCTCCTGCCAATTAAGAAGAAACTGGGCCACATTAACATGATATACTTCCCAAGCACCTTCTAAAATTTCCATTTCTAATTGTCCTGGAGCCCATCCGGAATACCCTAAAAATAGGCGTGTGGTAGCACAATCACTGGAAAGAATATCTTCAATCGATCCCCATTCTCCCCCCAAAAAAACCCTAGGAGCAATGTTATAGGCATGTTCAGGTGCTGAATCTGCGATCTGAACAATGACCAAATTTTCCTGCTGAACAGGGCCACCGATGTACATATTACGCTTTGGGATATTTTTTAGCACTACGGGATCCAGATCAAATACTTCTGTGAGGGGCATATGAGAGGGCCTGTTGCAGACCAATCCAAAGGCACCTTCATTATTGTAAACGCAGAGGAGAACAACGGTCACTTTAAAGTTTGGGTCCTCTAAATCTTCATGGGATAGAAGGATACAACCATCTTTTAAATCATTTATATATCGTTCTGCATCGCTAGTATAATCAGGTTTATCTATGGGAGACACCATGTACTCTGTCACCTTGTAAAGTGTTTACATCTTAAGATTATTGTAATATACAACATGAAACAAATAGCTAGTAACCCATTGCTTCAAAGCAATAATTTTACGTTATTATATATGAGCCCTGTCAACAAAATAAATGGTTCTCTCTGAAATGCGTCTAATTTCATTTGCTAAAATTATTTTTATGAGTTACAATAAATAAAGGTGACCTCTAATAATTCAGTTTTGTTTTGAGGCAGAGCGAAAAACCTTTGGATGAGGCACATGAAAGAGGCGAATCCGCAGTGATTCGTTGATTGAATGTAACGAAATCCAAAGTGTTTTGCAGCCAGCCGCAGTAGGAAATGAATTTTCAGAGGTTACCTAAAGATATCTGGACTGATTAAATCGGGAGCGTGAATGAAAATTAAATTCTGCGGTGCTGCACAAAACGTCACCGGAGCACAGTTTGTTGTAACAGTCAATGGCACCTCGCTTATGCTTGATTGCGGATTATTTCAAGGCAGGCGACAAGAGGCATACGAAAAAAGTAAGAAATTTCACTTTGACCCCACCTCAATAGATACACTCATTTTATCCCATGCTCATATGGATCATAGTGGGAACATTCCTAATCTGATAAAGCATGGTTATGGGGGCTCGATTTTCGCGACCCAACCAACTGTTGACTTGTGCAAAATCATGTTGAAGGATTCTGCCTATTTGCAACAACGTGACATTGAATGGGTTAATAAAATTAGGGCCAAAAAAAAGGAACCTCCTATTGAGCCTTTATATACTCTTGAAGATGTAAAAGCCTCTTTGGATTCTTTTGTTAGTGTGGACTACGATCGTGTATTTACTGTTGGTCAAGGGGTAAATGTCACTCTTCGCGACGCTGGCCACATTCTTGGATCAGCAAGTGTCCTTTTAGAAATCGAAGAAAAAAAGAAAAAAATTCGCATTGGCTACACCGGCGATGTTGGTCGTCCCCACATGCCTATTGTTCACGACCCAAACCAACTTCGTGACCTTGACGTATTAATAATGGAAACCACCTATGGCAATAGGCTCCACTCCGATTTTTCCGACATTGAAGAGCAATTGGCACAATTAATTATAGACACCGCTGGAGCTGGTGGAAAAATTATTATCCCCTCCTTTGCGGTTGGGAGGACTCAATTAGTTATCTATATCTTACATAAACTCTTTAATGAAAACCGCATTCCCGAAATGCCCATATTTGTTGACAGCCCCATGGCAGTTCATGCAACAGATGTTTTTAGGAAATATTTGCAAGACTTGGACAGGGAAACGAAAAGAATATTCCTTGAAAATAATGAAGACCCCTTTGGATTCCGACGCCTGAAATATGTAGAGACTGTTGAGGAATCAAAAAACCTAAATGCACAAAAATATCCTCATATCATCATTTCTGCCTCAGGTATGGCTGAAGGTGGTCGAATTCTCCATCATCTTAGAAATAATATCGAGAACCATAGAACACTATTGCTTTTTGTTGGTTATGCAGCAAAGCACACCTTAGCAAGAAAAATTATGGATGGAGATAAAAACATCCGTATATTTGGTGAAGATTTTAAGGTAAAATGTAAGGTTGAAAAAATGGATTCCTTCAGTGCTCATGCGGACAGGCGAGAGCTTCTTAAGTATATAGACACAAACAAACCCTCTAAACTAAAGCATATCTTCTTGGTTCACGGTGAGATTGATCAGATGGAGCCCTTTAGCAATGCCCTTAAGAGTAAAGGGTATAAGAATGTCTATATGCCCTTAGAGCAGGAG
Organism: Chitinivibrionales bacterium; assembly: GCA_028278335.1. Classification (GTDB taxonomy): domain Bacteria; phylum Fibrobacterota; class Chitinivibrionia; order Chitinivibrionales; family JANQEN01; genus JANQEN01. Next base: position 2,535 of record JANQEN010000207.1, read on the forward strand.
GTATACGAGATTTAGCAGACCATTATCAACTTAAAATCTTCGATTTCCTCTATAATTCTGACGCAGCTCTTTGACTGATTTGCAAATGGTTATATAATTGTCATATCTAGATTGTATAATATCACCGCTTTCAACCTGTAGCTTTACTGCACAACCTGGTTCATTATCATGCATACAATTATGAAACCGACACTCGCTTTGGCATGAGTAAATTTCTGGGAAGTGTCTTGACACTTCTCGTTCATCAACTTTAGGCAGATCTACATAGGAGACTCCTGGCGAATCTGCTATATATCCAGACTCAGGTAGTTTTAGGAGTGTTGTATTGGTCGTTGTATGGGTTCCGCGATTTATCTGCTTTGAAAGCTCGTTGGTCCGAAAGTGCCTCGAAGGAAAAACCTGTGCAAGAATTGTACTCTTTCCTGTGCCAGATTGTCCAGCAAGAATTGAGACTCTTTCCTGGCATGCATCAATAAATGACTCGATAGAGTCTCCAGAGAGAGCAGAAATCTCCAATGTTTTGTAGCCAATTTTTTCGTAGTAGACAGTAAGGGGTTCAAGTAATTTTCTTTCATCCCCATCAAGCAGATCCATTTTATTGAACACAAGGACAGTGCTAAATCCAAACACTTCAGAGGTGAATAGAAATCGATCAACAAACCCTAAATGTAGCTGAGGCGCTTTAAAGGTGTTCACCAGGACAACTTGCTCTATATTGGCTATTGCAGGCCTTGGGAACACATTCTTTCGTTTTTCGAGTTTTCTAATAATTCCCTCTAAGGGGTCTTTATTAAAAACTTCGATGGTAACTTGATCACCGACATAGAGACGGTTTTTCTTTTTCTTAAGCGCTCCTTTGAGCGTTGACTGCACAATGCCAGCTTCGGTATCAACAATATAATAGTTCTTCTGTTCCTCTATTATTTTTCCAGAAAGTAACATTGTTAAGTTTGAGTCTAATGAAGAGCCGTTTAAATTAATGATACTACTTCTTAATTGCCTTATTTGCCTTCAATGCTCGCAAGGCACCCTCTTTTGTAAAGGAGAAGGCAGAAATGAGAGGCACATCTTTTGAGTGTTTAAGCTCTCCAAACTTCTTATCATAAAACCAAATCATAATACTCATACGCCGTATAGTAAGGTTATTAATCTCACAATTGAGAATTAGGGGATGGGTTGTTCCATCTCTTAACTTCACCTGTTTTCCTCTATCAAACACATAACTAATATCACCAAGTTCCAATGGTTTAATACTGTCACCATCTTGAATTGCGAATTGAGCTTCCCCAGTTGCTTTACCCCGTTCACCATAGCCAGTTCCTTCAATATACCCACTGGAGAGCAAGGAAAAGTTCATGGCCGCAGCAATATTGATTTTACCTTCACCGGGAAAATATCTATTAAGGGTACAGTCAAACTTCCCTAAGGGTAGAGCCCAGAACTTGGCTGAACCAATTTTATTATTGGCCACATAGAACACCTTTTTTTCTAATAGTGACCGCTGAGAGTATTGGCTATATTGCGCAGAAACACTGATGACAACAAAAAGTATAATTGAAATGATGACTGAGCTCTTTGTATACCTATTCATAAACATCCTCCCAAGTTAGAGTTACTTGAAATAAAAATCATCTTTTGGAAAAATTGAATTAGAAATTATAGCTTAGTAATTTTAAAACAGATATCCCCATCATCTGCCAAATTAATATACATAATACTGCATTAGAATAGAAAAGAGAAATAAATCGCCAAACCTGATTGCTTTAATTGATTATTTTGATTGATGTTAGAATAACCGCTTAATAAATAGTATAATGTAAATAATAGATTTAAACTATTCATAACGATCTAAATGAACATGCTTCTTTCAATTGTGATTCCCACTCGAAATAGAGCTCACTATTTAAGTGATGCACTGGATGCACTGACTAAAAGTTGCAGCCAGGAAAAACATATCCAAATTACTGTTGTAGATGATGGCTCTTCAATAGCATATAGTAAAAAAAATCAAGCACTCTGTCGGAAATATGGTGCTCAATATAGAACATATCTTAAAAATCATGGTCCAGCCTTTGCACGAAATCGAGGTTTATTTGAATCAAAGGGAGATTGGATTGCCTTTTTAGATGACGATGTCACAGTCAGAGAGGACTGGTATCAAAATGTAAGACTAACATTAAATGAGGTATCCTCTAACACATTGGGAATTGAAGGGGTAACAAAGGCAAAGGGAACTGGATTATGGGATAGTGAAGTGGAAAATCTAGATGGTGGGGCTTGTATCTCCAGTAATATCATCTATCGGAAAGATATTCTTTATACATTGAATGGCTTTGATGAATCCTTTACAGGACCCTATGCCGAGGATCAAGAGCTTGCCCTTCGAGTGAAAAAGTATGGCATAATTCTTTTTAATAAATCAGTCATAGCATTTCATCAACCTCGAAATATTAACTTGTCTAAACACCTCCTTAATACTGGAAAAAGAATGAGTTCACTTTTAAAGGCAGAGTTCAACTTTTCCATGAAGCATCGGGACCGATACCACACCTTTCGTTGTGGTATTCATTTCTGGGACATTTATGGTTCAATTCTCTTCAAGCATTGGTTTACGACCCTTCGACGTCGGAAACTGACAACTCTTTTAAGACGGCCCAGACAAGCCTTGGTACTGTTGTTATCCGCAATAATTGAACAACTCATTGCCTGGATTCTTTTACCATATTACGGATTATCGATGTTGTATCGCCACCCGATTGATCCACTTTTATTTTTGGATAAAAACCGAACTGCCCATTTGTGGCGCTTTAATAGAAACTCTTCCGTCTCTCATATAACGTTACGACCCAAACCAATTCAGTCATCTCTATTTCCCTTCACTAAACGAACGGTATATAATATCTCTTCTAAGGTGACTAAGCTCTCATTTTTGACAGAAAGAAAAAATCCCAATCTTTTTTTAAGAATTGATGACATTTTTTTTAAGGACCTCGCTTCAGTCGACTTACTGATTAAAAAAGCAGAGCTGTGGGAAGTCCCCTTTGTTGCTGCAATAACCGGTGATGATTTCTGTAACTCTCGCAATAGGGATCGCATCAATCAATTGGTAGCACAGGGGGCGATTGTTGGTATTCATGGATTTAATCATCAAGGAACCTTTGGGCCCTTCTTAAGTGAGATCCTGCAACTCTCCTTTCCCGGAATAAACGATCGCTTAGCTAAGCTTACAAATAATCAGCTTTTTCAGGAGATAAAGCCCTATGTCTTTATTCCTCCCTTTAATGCAATATCCTGGGATCAGCTACAGTTTTTAGGAAACACCTTCTCCATAATCTGTGGAGGCCCCGAGTCTGTTCGCTTCACCCATTATCTTTTTGGACCCTCAGTGTTTGCTAATGGAAGTATCTTTTTTCCCTCTCTCACTCCATTCTACTCGCAGGCATCGAAACTTACTGCTCCAGATCAAATTGAGCTCATGCAAAACTCTACAATACCGCTCTGTATTACCCTTCACTTTACCCATGAAAAATTGGATCAATTGAGTTCTCTTGATAAATTAATTACAAAAATCGGTAACCATCTTCACCACTGGGACATACTCAGGACATCTTCAAAGGATTCAAAAAAAACCAAGAAGGAGATATCCTGATGGTCATCTGGTTTGCCGCATACATTCCCAATTGCCACAGTGGTGGTATTGCAACCTCCATGAGGGAGCTCTCCCGTGGCTTAAAAAATCGCGGTCACTCGGTTACAGTATATACAAAACAATCTTTGGGAGGAAGTAATTACATTACCTTTAGCCTAAGGCTTTGTCTTACCTATCTATGTGCATTGATATATAAAAAACCAGACTGGATCATTGGTCGTTCAACAGACGCTCTCTTTTGTGCCTTGATAATAAAACTCTTTCGACTGAATACAAGAACCATTCTTTACAATCATGGTTGGGAGGAAAATGTTTTTGAACTTGAAAAACGGCTTCCCTCAGAAAGTATATCAAATCCCACAACCTGGCGAGGTCGCCTGGTTAGATTTCCTATGCTTCGCGCAATGCTTCATTTAGCAACACGGTGTGTTTGTGGCACCAAGTGGGAATACGACATTCTCAAAAAGAAACACCCAAAAGTAAAGAATAGGCTATGTTATCTACCTAATGGTATACATAAAAAATCAGTCAAAAAATTGGATAAAAAAAATAATTTTCAGCCAAACTTTATCTTCGTAGGTAATACCACTTGGAAAAAAAACATCGTTCATGCTATTGAAATTTTTAAGATAATTAAACCAGAATTGCAAATGGCCAAACTAACCTGTGTTGGAACGGGCCTGGACAATTCACAGATTATGTCGCTTTGCCATGACACACCTCACGATGTAATTAATATTACGAACAGCCATCACAAACAGATGGAGCAATTTTATAGATCTAACACCTATATGATCATGACCTCTCGATACGAGGGTGGACACTCATTTGCTCTATTAGAGGCACTCTCCTTTGGTTTAGTAGTTTTTGCTTCTGACATCCCTTCAAATAGAGAGATACTCACTCATAAAAAGAATGGTTTTCTCATCTCAGGAATTAATCCTCAAATAGATGCCTCTCAGATTTTACAAACAACCCAGAATAAGACTGATTTGATAGATGCAAGTCGCGAGGCGCCTCGATCGATTCAAAAATATAATTGGGAATATCAAATCAATGCATTGGAGGAAATTCTGTGTCGACAAGCAAAGTAGTCACAATTTCCATAATTGTTCCCTCTCATCGGTCAAATAGTATTGATGAATTTACTCAAGCTATACTACCTCTGCTGCAAGAATCTCAATCAGTAGAGTGTATCATTATAGCAGACTACCCTACTGAGGCACTTCAAAAAAAGTATCCGCAGATTCAGTGGATGTATATAAACAACCAAAGCATTCCTGTTAAACGAAACATTGGCATTAAAAAAGCCCAGGGTGAAATCTGCGGATTTATTGACGATGACTGCCATCCATCTAAGGACTGGATCGAAAATGCCTGTAGCTATCTTGAAAGGAATCCACAAGTCGTCGGTGTTGAAGGATTTACCTCAATTGAACAAAAGAAGAACCAAAGGGGTGCCTATAAAGAATTCAAACGCCTCGAAAAACAGGGTTTCCGTACAAACAATATTTTTTACAGAAAGGACATATTGTACAAAGTAAACCTCTTTGATGAACGTTTTTCCTTCCAACGAGAGGATGTTGATCTGGCTTATTCAATAATTAAGGCTGGGCATACCATTGCTTTCTCAAAATCGATTATGGTTACCCATCGATTTCGGCAAAATGAACCTTGGGATCTCTTGAAAAATTGCAACAATCGTCGATTCGACCCATTGCTTTATGCAAAGCATAAACATCTCTATCGTAAACATATTGGTATGGCATACCCACCAGGTATTGCTGCGCTTCTATTCAGTTATATAATATTGATCATTATCGGCTTAGTCAATACACAATTGCTCTTTCCCTGCTCTTTAGTTGTATTTGGATTGATTTCTGTGTTAACAATAAGACGAGGCGGTATTCCCTTTGTGCATGGAGGACTTCAATGGTTTAGAGAGCTGCTCTCCTTTGCTGTGGCTCCATTTGTCATTTTTTATGCTTTACTCCATGGTAGTATTCGTTTTCGTACACTGTTTCTTTTATAATGAAAGTGAAGGATCACTATTAACATACTCTTTCTAAGCAAAGACCTCCCTTCGGATAAGCCAAACGGTGTTTCAATTCAGGTTCACCGTCTTGCCGAAGCATTAGTAAAAAAGGGACATTCTGTTACCTGTATATCTTTTAGCCCAAAGCCTTCCCATGCTCAATATCACCACAAACAACTACACTATAAAACGCCCTTTACCTTTCTTCGTAAGTTTGAACCAGCTCTTCAGTTTCATGCCCAATCATTTAAACAATATGATGTGGTTCATTTTCATGGTGACGATTACCTCTGTATAAGAAATACAAATAGAATCAGAACCTTTTATGGATCAGCTCTTCACGAAGCGATTTACGCACGAAAGATATCTCGTTTTTTATATCAGGCTCTCTTTTATGTGTTTGAATGGCTCTCATCGCTCTCATCAAGAACAACCGTAGGGATATCTCAAGCAACGCGAAGGGCCCTACCCTTGACAAAGCATGTAATCCCCTGTGGGGTGGCAGCAGATACCTTTATGCCAAATAATCAAAAAACCGAGTGGCCCTCTCTCCTTTTTATGGGTGATCTTAAAAGTCGTAAACAAGGTGATTATTTAATTGATCTCTTTAATAATTGTATAATAAAAAAGTATCCAGAATGTAAGTTGACAATCATTGGCCCAGAATCGTGCCAAGGAAAAAATATTATTCACCTTAAACAGATACCAGAAAGTAGGCTCATAGAGGAGTATCAAAAAGCGTGGATCTACTGCCTTCCTAGCTCTTATGAAGGGTTTGGCGTGCCAGCTATTGAAGCGATGGCCTGCGGAACTGTTGTCATAGCTATAGCCAGTCATGGCGTTAAAGAGGTAATAACCCATGAAAACGATGGATATATCGTGAATAAATCTAACTATGCATCATCATTGCTAAGACTCATTGCACAGACAGATTTAAGGAACACCTTAGGAGTACAGGGCAGAGAAACGGCTACAAAAAAATTCAACATTTCAATCATTGCTGAACAATATGAGAAATTGTATCAGAACGCAATTTGACAAAACTCTCTTTTTCAGTTAATTATGGTTAGTCTTTTAAAAACACGAATCACCCATATTGGGGTTTTAATTCTTGCAGTAATAATCGGACATCTTATTGCATACAAAATGGTGCATGTCCCCAATCAATTGGAAGTGGTTATTCTTTTTGGATTGCTCATTTTTTATCCTGTGCTACGACAACCCTTAAGTGGAATGTATATACTTTTTGTACTATCCCCTTTTATTCCCTATATTCGAAGACTCTTCTATTTAAAATATTCACGACCAGCCTTAGATCCTTTAATTGTTGTCGGCGACATTCTACTTATCTTTATTTTAGCCGGACTCTTCTTTGTTTTTAAAGAACGATTTGATCGCAAAAACAGAGGCTCTCCCTACTTCAATATCATTTTTATTTATTTCATTTATTTGCTAATCCGCTCAATTTTTTTTAATCAGCTTCCCCTATCAGAGGGTATCGCCAAATTTAAATATTATGGCCCACCGGTACTTTTCTTTTTGGTTGGCACCTTATACACAAACAAACTTGCTCACCTTAAACGAATTTGGCAAATTACAATAGTGATTGGTGTCATTGCATCGCTCTATGGTATTATTCAACTTTACTTCGGGTACTCAAAGGCAGAAAACCTTTGGCTCTCCTCAATCGAATTTACAACCCTTTTTATCCAAGGTATTGCTCGCCCCTTTTCCATATTTCAAGCTCCAGTGGCTTTTGGTGACTATATGCTCCTATCAATCATTGCGGTGTTAATGCTAACCAAATGGACACAAAATAAATTTTCCTTTTTGTTACTACTCTTAATCCCACTTTTCATATATGCAATCCTTCTTACTTCAGTTAGGTCATGTTGGATTGGCATTATTATCATTCTGGTAATCTGGTACACACTATTTAGAGTAAAAGGAAATAGAAATCGAATATTACTTTTATCTGGCCTAGCAATACTCTATGTGATTTCTCAGTTTTCCTTAGACCTATTTCAGTCGGGACTTAATTTAGACTCGGCACTCTCTCTTATCTCTCGCGGCGCCCCAAATCGGCAGACCGTTGATTTATTAATTACCCAGCGAAGTGCTGCGCTTTCCAACCCTTTTAAGGAATACTCCTTTCTTTCTAGAATTGCTCTTTGGCAAGATTTGTTGGTCTACTCAAAAGAGCCAGTGGCAGCTTTTTTAGGGCGTGGTGTTGGTGCGCTAAAAGCTGATTCGCTCTATTTTACCTATCTTGCAGAGTTTGGATATCCTGGATTTATTTTTATCATTTTATTATTTGTCAAATTTGTACTCAATGGGCTCTTTGTCATTGACAACTCCAAAAGTGCCATAATTGTCGGGCTTGCCAAGGGCATCACCATTATGAATATTACCATAGCAATTATAAGCGTTACCGGAACCCATATACACTATTTTCCTGGCGATGTCTATTTCTGGTTTTTTAATGGTGTGCTTATGGAGTTATATATCAGAAAAAAAGGTTCTCTCTCCAAGAATGAACCGGACAATGATTCTCAAATGGAATACACATCGTGAAACTGCTTCTTACCTTTGACTTTCCTCCTGACAAAGGTGGAATTCAAAAATATCTTTATGGCATTGTCAAACACACCTTTTTAAAAAGGGACTTGGTACTCATACCATCCTCAACCAGAACAAATTATTCCAATAATTCTTTGACAGCCACCGTTAAATCCTGTTCATTTCCGATCTCTCTTAAAAAAAGTAAATTACACATTGTTAATGCACTAATCCCATTTTTAAAAATAGTATTAAAAAGCAAAGGAACTGTGACTGTTGTTTGCGGTAATATCTATGCAGCTATCCTGCCCTGGATTCTGTATCCGGTGACAAGAAAAACCTACTCGGTTTTTACCTATGGCTCTGAGTTGCTACCCTTAAAAAAAATAACCTGGAAATCATTTTTTTTAAGATCAGTCCTCTTTCATGCAAAAGAGATATATACCATAAGCGAATACACTCGCACTCTTTTGATTGATATTGGGTGCAAGCATAGAATCGAAATGATTGTACCCAAAATTGAGATAAACTCTTTACCACAAAAACCAGAATTTAACACAAAACCACCAATTAGATTACTCAGTGTTGGTCGATTAGTATACCATAAAGGCTTTGAAGTTTTATTAAACGCACTTTCATTATTGACCCAAAAAGAAAGTAGCTTTCGATTAACAATCGCTGGCAATGGCCCTGATTTTTTCCGGTTATTGCAGCTGAGTAAATCTTTATCAGTTTCCTCAATTGTTGACATAAAGCAAGGTCTTACGGATAATGATTTAACTAAAGAGTATTTACAGTCAAACATCTTTGTTCTCCCTTCATTAGAGACAGAACGAGGGGTTGAAGGGTTTGGTATTGTACTTTTGGAAGCTATGGCAATGCATACACCCATAGTTGCCGCTGCATCAGGGGGTATCCCTGAAGTTATTGACAATGGCACCTGCGGAATCTTGGTTGAACCCAATAGCCCAAAAGCACTTGCCCAAGCAATTTTATCGCTAGCATTAGACGTCAAGGCAATGCGTTTATTAACCCAAAAAGCATATACTCGTCTTAAAACACACTATGTCTGGAACCAATAAGTTAAAAGTCGTCTTTATCAATCATTGGGCAGAGCAGTTTGGCGGAGCCGAACACTCTCTCCTTGACATATTAGCCTATGCACCAGATCATTATGAGTGTCATCTTATCACCTCAGAGCAAGGTCTCTTGGTACAAAAAGCGCAAACCCTCAAGGTGACCTGTCATGTCATTAATTGCAGTCAAAAACTAAAGCGTATTAAACGAGGATCTTTGATTAAGAATAGTGTATGGCAAATCCCGGCTCTGATCTCCTTTTTGTGGTACGTAGTAAAATGTAGAAATGCAATACAGAGAATCTCACCGCATATTGTTCATGCTAATGTTCCAAAATCTCATATAACTCTTTTTTTAATGAGCATGCTTATTCGCACATCATCGCTTTTTATCCACATGCGTGAAATCTTTAAAAAACGTGGACTCTCCTTTTATATCTACTCACTTTTATTTCCCAAAAAACGATGTCATGTCATAGCCATATCTAAAGCCGTGAGAGATCACCTCCCACTGTCAATGAAAAAGAGGTGCCGTTTACTGTATAACGGAGTCACAATTCCGTCAATGAGAACAGGGCAAGTTGACAAAAATCGATTACGTCTACTCTACTTGGGACGGGTTGTTCCTTGGAAAGGGTGCCATCTTCTTCTTGATGTTCTGCACACGCTTAATACTCGAAATCTTACTCATTCTATTTCGCTATCTATCATTGGTAATTCGGCATATTGGGCAGATGACTATCGTCAAGAAATTCAAGGTCAAATAATTAAATACAATCTATCAAATATCTGTTCTCTCATGCCCTATACCAATGACACTTACGATGTTTACACATCACACGACCTATTTGTTAATGCCTCATTTCAAGAACCCTTCGGACGTGCTATTGCAGAAGCCCATTCCTATAGTCTACCAGTGGTAGCCTTTGATTCTGGTGGTATCCGAGAAATTGTGCACCACAATGAGAGCGGCTTTTTATTACCCTACAACAATTGCAAGGCATTTGCCGATGCTATTGAAAAATTTGTTACTCATCCAGCTCTTCTTAAATCAATGGGCTCAAAGGGAAGAATAATTTGTCAAGAACGGTTTAATAAAACAACACAAGTTCAGAAGCTTCTTACGCTTTTCAAGGAGCAAAAGACTCAACCGCAGTAGTCCAAATTGCTTACTCTATAACAAAAGCTTTGCTAAAATAGAAACATAAACGCTGCGATAACTAATGCAAGGAGGGCTCCTCCCCCAATAAAATAGAGGACCAGTTTACCTGTTTTTGATCGAGCATTATCCCAATCACTGAGGACTTTTTCCGGCTTAACATTTTCTGGTTCTTGCTCCTCAGAAGATTCTATTTCTGTCGATTCTGGCTGTTCATTTTCATCACTAGCATCTTCATAGGCTTGCTCTTCACTTTCCTCCTCATCAGATTCACTCTCTTGGGGATCCCTCTCCTCTTCTGGGGAAGGATTTTGATTGTCATCCTGCCCTTCTTCAGAAAAGACCTCTAGTTCAGACATAATTTCCGAGAAAACATTATCCAGCTCAGATGTCTCATCAAGCCCCTTTTTTTTCGCGTCAGCTTCATATTCCTCAAAGTCAATTTTGTCGATTCTCATCAATTTCGTTTCCTGAGGATCGGGACGACTCTCGGCAACTTTTATTCGTTTCGTGTCGAGTTGATGTGTCTGCTTATCCTTTTCATCAAGTGGCTTACCTTTAGGGCTCTCCTTAGTAGTTGTTTTATCCGTGGATTTCTCTTGGTCTTCAACTTTCTGTTTTTCATCATCGATGATTTTGGTTGGCAGCTCCTCTTTCGGAGAAATAGTATCCTGTGATTGTGCTGGTTCTTGTTCACGTTCCTGGGAGAGTACTTCATCAATAGAGCACCAACACCCATTCTCATCGAGAATTAATCCATCAATAACATTTTTTCTGATCTCTTGGGGAATCACCATACTATCTTTCTAGGAGTACTTTAAAAATAGGAAATTGTATCTGCTAGCTTTCCTTTTGGTTTTATCATTGGCGTTGTCTTTTCCTCCTGTTTCACAACACTCTTTTTTCTCTCTGGAACAACACCTTGTGGTTCAGAAAAAGTTTCAACAGTATCTTGCTTGGGCATTGTTTTATTTTTGTAGAGTTCTTCTGCTTTGTCAATATAGGCAAACCGTCCATCAGGAATTGACTGGTTTGGATTCCGCCTGATAAATTGTTTATATTCCCGCCTGGCCTTCTGGAATTTGTGACGTTTAAGATACATATCAGCAGTGACTTCATAGGGAGAGATATCATTTTCGTTGGACCGCTTAATCTCACCTAAAATGTTAAAAGCCTCTCCCTCTGAGTTGGTATAGAGCTTTGAAAAAACTCGGGAATATTCCTGAACATATTCTTTAAGCTCTTTACTATTCCTCTTATGAGCTTGCCCATTGACTGACAGCATAACAAAAAGAAATACCGACAAAAGGAAGTTTATTATCAGAGCAATCATCATGACTATGGGTACACCACTCTTGGTTATGGGTGTCTTTGGAGCTATATCACCATCAATTACTTTCGACATCTCTTCAAGCTGGATAGTAGCATATTCTGCAATATCCGACCCGGGAAACTCTTTAACCAACTGTTGGTACATTTTTCGTGCCAACGTTGTGTCATGTTCAACATACTGAAGTGTATAAGCCTCTTTGTATCTTTGCAGCGGCGTAGGATTCATACCCTCTCCTTACTATCGTCCTCTTTTAGTATTTTTCAGTAATGATTTTATTTGACGGTCTGACATTGATTGCTTTTTTGTGGGAGCTGGTTCGTAGCGCTTACAAATAAATTTCTCATCACCACCAAAGGATGCTGCACCAGTAGAGCCACCGGTTCGCTTTGCTCTAAATTCCGAACATTTGCTCTTGAATTTACAGTTAAAACAAGAGGCGTCCTCTTGTCTTTGCTGATGGGAGAATCCCTTTCTCTCCATTTCCCGATCGTGCTTATCAACATAGTAGCCACTTGCCATAGATCGATTTTTGCTTACATATCGGTCATGATCATGATCATAGTTCACAGTTTTTCCTTTTTAAGGTTATTCTTGGATTACAAAAAATATAATTAAAATATCGACACATTGCATGCCTTATAACATTCCTTTTAATAAATTCCAAGAACAGCTTTTTAGGACAATTCGTTTTTGATGCTATACTCAAGAGCTCCCGAAATCTCTTTGGCTGTACCAAATTGATGAACTTGGATGATAATTAATGCGTCTCGGTGTCGATTAATCCATCGAAAGGATATCTCTTGCTCTGCAAAATCCGACTTACTAATAGGCAGCTTTTCAGAATAAAAAAATGATTGAATTTTTTCTACCAAGGAGTCTCTATCGATACTTGACTTGTCTAAAGGAATAAGCTGCAGCTTCTGATCTTCTCTAAACCAAAAGGTCATTGCCTTCTCTTTTTCCACATGGGGAAGAATCACGATGCAATCCTGAAGGGATTTATAGGCACCATCTCTTTCGTTTATGTTGGTTTGAGCATTTAACGAGGGAGAGTATTTTTGAATGAGCCGGTATTCATAAACAAGACACTCAAGCTCTGATCCACAGATATGGGTAATTAACTCTGATGCATGTTCTCTAAGCTGTTCCATCTTTTTTATTGATTCATCATGTATTCGAAAGTAATTCATCAACCTTCGCCGTAGATTTTTTGCTTTCCCAATGTAAATGTGCTCCCCGCAGGAATTTTTAAATCCGTAGATACCTGGAGCTTGAGGAAGTTTTTTAATATCCTCTATACTAAACCGTGCTTGTCTCCATAACTTCTGTTGCTCACTGTTAAACATTTTCTCATTTAAATCAGAACGTACAGTTATATTCTTATCCACCAATAGGGAAACAATATGATTAAAACAACGTAAAAATGATTCCCCATAGGATCTTATCGAAGACAACCTGGGTGCTGTTGAAAAGAGAAGTTGATAATAATTTTGTAGGGTTGCTGGCTTTTGTGCTTGGAGTGCCAGTGGCCTTAAAAGATTACTCAAAAGAAGAGTATCATCAGTTAGATAGACTCCATGCTCCATGCAAAAACGCATCAGCGTTCTCTGTTGATTGTAGGAAATAAAGATTGCAGTCATCCCTTCCAAGGCTGACTCAAGCTCCATGGCCACTGTTTCTCGACCGTTAAAAGATTCCTGATCACTTCCCACAAGGACACTGCGTTCTTCAAAAGAAAGTGATAAGGGATCAACCATCCATGCCTCTAAAATGATTGGTTGAGCTGCGTGGGGTGATAGAACACTTACATGTAAAGGTTTCCTTCCAGTCTGATCTGAACTGATAAGGACATACACAATAGCCCAGGGCGTATCGTGTAAGTGTGTGCTGTCTGTATCTACCTCAGCATCGGTTGCATGCCAGAGTTGATCCTCTCCATAGGTACAGCGAAGATCTTTTGCCAGTGTTGCAAACACTGCTTTATGTGCCAACGATGCCATAGGACCCTTAAACTTTAAAAAGGTTTCGGCCAGCTCTAAGGAGGATACTCCCGCAGGTGAACTTTTAATGTATTCTACAATGGTATCAGGTAAGCTTTTTGGTTTCATAGAAGTTTATTTTTCATAGTTTTTGACAAGCGAATACCAAACACTTGTCAATTGTTCAATTTACATGCCACACTAACCCCAGTTTTGGCAATGCTTTACAAATTGTTTTGTTGTTGACAACTTTCGACATTTATTATATATTGAATTGTAAATGCATCAGCTTTATTTATGGTAATTGATTTTTAGTATTTTTCGAGTTTACACTGAGCTAATTAAATTTACAGAGAAGATCAAAAATTATCTTGCAAAGAAAATAATTAAGTGTTATACTTTTTACATAATGTAATAACCACGGCCACTTTTATTCAAACAAGGAGTAAAAATATATGGCTAGAATTACAAAAGCTCAGTTGATCAAACTGCAGAAAAAACTAAAAACTGATGCAAAAATTGGCGAGCAATTTGGCATCACTCGTCAAGCCGTTCATCAATTGCGTAAAAAATATGCAATTGAATCCGTCATTGCAAAAAATGCCGAGAGAAATGAAAAAATTATTAAGGCCTACAAAGCTGGTGCTTCCGGTATTGCTCTTGCAAAGAAATTTAAACTTTCAATTTCTCAGACTTATCGAATTATCAATGAGTCAAAGAAGGGGAAAAAGAAAGTTGTAAAGAAAAAGGTCGTTAAGAAGAAAGCCGTCAAAAAGAAGGTTGTAAAGAAGAAAGTCGTTAAAAAGGCTGTCAAGAAGAAGACGGTAAAGAAAGCCGCAAAAAAAACCGCTAAGAAAGTTGTAAAGAAAAAGGTCGTTAAAAAAGCTAAAAAGGCTCCGGCAAAAAAAGTAGTCAAGAAAAAGGCTGCTAAGAAGGTTGTTAAAAAGAAAGCGGCAAAGAAAAAGAAGAAATAGCCTAGCTTTCTCGTATAGCAAGTTATAGGGACCCATAATCACTTATGGGTCCTTTTTTTATTGTCACCAAGGTCATTCATTTCTTCGTAAATATTGAATCCAGATATATTTTCAAAATTATAACAATGTAACTATGCTCTGTTTGCTTTTCAATTCGATCATTTCTATTCGTTAATTGTTTTGCTTTTAAGAATTTGATGAAGACAAAATCACAATCAGAAACGAACAACTCACTTGGTAAAGCTGCAACCTATGCTGTTATAATCATGGCAGTGTCCAACATCCTTAGTAGACTTTTAGGATGGGGAAGGATTAAAACACTGGCCCACCTTGCAGGAGTCTCAGGAGAGGTTGACGCCTACATATTTGCCTTTGCCATACCTGATCTTATAAACCACTTTCTTGCGGGAAGCGCTCTTTCAATAACCTTCATCCCTCTCTTTCAGAAGTACTTGGCACAGGATGATGAACAGGGAGCCTGGCGATTCTTTTCCAATGTTTTTACTGTAGGGACTATTGCCTTTATTATTGCAATTGTCTTATCGATGACCTTTACCAGCAACCTCTTCTTCTTTGTGGGAGAAAACATTAACGACCCAAATAACCCCTCTCAAATGGGCCTCACCTTAAGACTCACACGAATTATTCTCCCAGCGCAACTCTTTTTTTTCTGGGGCGCATTATTAAACGGAGCTCAATATGCTAAGAAACGATTTCTCTTACCTTCATTAACCCCAGTACTCTATAACGTTGGAATTATTATCGGAGGAGTAGCCCTTTACAATAAAATTGGTATTGAAGGATTCTCTTGGGGCGTGCTTTTGGGATCCTTTGTGGGGAATGTTGTTATTCAAATTCCTGGTGCGCTTCGGGTTGGCATGCGATTTAAACCGCATATAGACTTGCGGGATAAAAGCCTTCACACCTTCTTGTTCCTAACGATTCCTCTTATAATCGGTCTTAGCATGACCTTCTCCAATGAGTTTCTTCCCAAATTATTTGCGACCTTTATTCCCAATGGTGAAGGAGCAATTGCAAATCTTGACTATGCCTACAAGGTTGTTAGCATGCTCTTTGGCTTTTTTGGACAAGCAGTGGTTGCCGGCGTTTACCCCTTTATTTCACAACTTGCAGTATCACAAAAACTTGACGAATTGCACAACCTTCTCTCAAAGATACTTATTAAAATCGCTGCCTTACTAATTCCTATTGTAGGCATCTCTTTTGTATTAGCTCCGAACATTATTGGCATTCTTTTAGAGGGAGGTACCTTTCGACCTGAAGACACTGCCCTGGTTGCAAAGACCTTCTCCTACTATATACCCTGCGCCTTCTTCATGGCGGGAGCACTACTTTACATTCGAGCCTATTATGCGATGCAGAGAACTTTTTTTCCTATGATCGTAAGCACCCTCTCCATTGGCCTTTGTTTACCCCTTTATTATTACCTGGCTCGAACAAATGGCTCACAGGGTATTGCTCTTGCTGCAACAGCTGCCATGACAATTCTCTGTATTTCTATTAACACCTTTTGGAATCGCCACTACAAAGGAAATAATCAACAGGCTCTCTTAAAGGACATCTTGCTTATTACTCTTTTTGCATGTTTGGGAACTCTCTGCTCCTTTGGTCTTAAAAGAACAACCAGCTACTTTTCTTTCTTTTCAGAGATGACACCGCTTAAGCACTTTCTATTATGTCTCTATGCTGGTGGCCCTTCCTTTTTCATAACCTTTTTAGGTATAGAGCTAACAGGAATTCAAAATATCCGATCTATCCTTATGGATTTTGTTCAAAAGGTTCTCAGGCGATAACAGTTTTAAGAGTCTCTTACTTGCTCATTTCAAGCATCTTCTGAAGCGAATGAATGGCTTTCTCAGCTATTGCTTCAGGCACGGTAATAACCTCACCGCCCGTTCCTTCCAAAGCATCACAGACAGATTGAAGGCTTCCCTTTTTCATGTTGGGACACACAACAGAGCTATCAATGGGATAGAATTTTTTTTCCGGATTCTGACGCTGTAGGGTATGGACAATACCAATTTCCGTGGCAATCACAAAGGCATTCTCCGAAGACTCCTTTACATAGGAGCACATTCCTCCGGTTGACATCACACCATCAGCTAAATCGCGACACTCCTTCGGTGCCTCAGGATGAATCAAAACAACAGCCTCTGGATGCTCTTTTTTTGCATTCGCAATCATCTCTGGGGAGATATGCAGATGGGTTGGACAAAACCCTTCCCACAGAGCCATGGTATGACCGGTCTTCTCCTGGATCCATGATCCCAGATACTGATCGGGCACAAAGATAATTCCTTGCTCCTTAGGAATCTGCTCAGCAATCTTTACCGCATTGGAGCTGGTACAACAGATATCGGATAGCGCCTTTATCTCTGCAGTGGAATTGACATAGCACATAACTAGATAGTCGGGGTGCTCCTTTTTAAAATCAACAAGTTCCTCTGCAGTAATCATATCAGCCATGGGGCAGCCAGCATCAGGTATGGGCAGGATCACCTCTTTTTGAGGGCTTAGTATTGCTGCTGTTTCTGCCATAAAGCGAACACCACAAAATACGATACAATCGGCACGCTTCTCTTCAGCAGCTTTCACACTAAGACCATAGGAATCACCCACGTAGTCGGCAACATCCTGAATCTCTCCAGGTTGATAGGTGTGGGAAAGAATTATGGCGTTGCGCTGTTTCTTCAAAGCGGTGATTTTCTCAATAAGTGATTGCATGCGTCTCTATTCCTTTACTAAAGTGCCTTACCACTATTCATTGACATAGGGTGATAATTGACGAAGGTAATCAACGATCTCTGGCATAATCTCTATTACCCTATCGACCTCTTTCTCCTCTGAGTAATAGCTCAGACTAAAACGAATCGAGCTGTGTGCCAACACATAGGGTAGCCCCATTGCCTGCATCACATGGGAGGGCTCCAAAGAGCCAGTTGTGCAGGCAGATCCTGAGGAGGCGGCAACATTTTTCTCATCAAGCAATAATAGGATTGCCTCACCCTCAATAAACTTGAAACTAATATTAGTTGTATTGGGCAAACGATGCTTTGGATCACCATTTAACTTAGCCTCTTTACAGGATTCTAAAACTCCTTTTTCTAAACGATCCCGCAATGCCTTCACCCGGGTATTCTCTTCGGCCATCCTCTTTTGGGCTAGTTCACAGGCTGTGCCAAGGCCAACAATATAGGCGATGTTCTCGGTGCCAGCCCGAAGCCCACTCTCCTGATGTCCACCAAAAAGGAGCGGTGGGATTTTTGTTCCCTTCCGGATATAGATGACACCAACCCCTTTGGGTGCATGAAGTTTATGACCGGAAAGCGCCATCATGTCAACGGGAACCTTCTTCATATCTATAGGAATTTTTCCCGCAGCCTGCACAGCATCGGTATGAACCATGCCGCCCTTGCTCTTGACAAATTCGGCCACCTCCTGAATGGGAAATACTACACCGGTTTCGTTATTTGCCCACATCATCGTCATGAGTGTGCGCTCATCTATTGCAGTGTTTTGCAGAGTCTCCATCTCTAGGAGTCCCGAAGAGTCAACAGGCACTTCAAAAAGTGTTACCCCACGATTTGCCATTGCTTGACAGCTAGCTCGTACAGCCGGATGTTCTACCGTTGATGTTACAAGCCTTGCCCCGTTTCCCGTTTGTGTACAAAAACCCTGGATCGCCATGTTATCGCTCTCAGAGCCACAACTGGTAAAGTAAATCTCTGAGGGACTGGCATTAATGAGCGCAGCAACCTGTTGGCGAGCCTTTTCGATATGTTTTTTTAGACTCCCGCCAAATCTATGAATGCTTGAGGGGTTGCCATAGTTATCCTTGAAAAAGGGCAACATCGCATCAAGCACTTCCGGAGCCACAGCGGTTGTGGCATTGTTGTCAAAGTAGATAGTTTTCATAGTGTTCTCTCCGAGTTGAGTCAAATAATCTCAACTACTTTTTATCCTCTATAAGGGCTATGGCCATAAAGACGTT
This sequence comes from Chitinivibrionales bacterium, assembly GCA_028278335.1. Classification (GTDB taxonomy): domain Bacteria; phylum Fibrobacterota; class Chitinivibrionia; order Chitinivibrionales; family JANQEN01; genus JANQEN01. The sequence goes on from JANQEN010000207.1 coordinate 21,311, forward strand.
AAAGACAACCAATGATAACAGCAATATTGATTTAACAAGACTAACCGCAGCAAAAAGCAACCGCAAGGGCTTAAAGGTCTTTTTGGATGTTCCTGAATGTGTGGAGTGGGAAATTTTTTCAAAAAAGAGCAGAAGAATCCAAATGCCTGCCATTACAAAAAAGACCATTTTTAACGGTTTCATAGTAAATCCCCATTGTTGAGAGTACTATTTCATATTTTATTCTACAGAAGGACTTGATGATTTCATTAAATCACCAAGCGTATACCCAAACAACCATAGAAACGATACCATGAAAATATATCATTTTATTCTCATTTTTAGTCTCTATTTATTTTCCTTTTCTAAAGTTTCAGATTCAACGGAAACTAAGCAAAAAACCCTTATATCTAAGGATAGTGCTCGAATCATATCACCACCTCATCAAACAATATTGAATAAACAAAAGATACGGTATGCAATCAATCCTCTCTGCTCAGTGACACAGGTTGTTTTGCTGGTCAACCATTACCCTGCTCAGGTCGACACCTTGGGCACTTTTTTTAAGCCCCCCTTTGAGGTTTTTTGGGACAACTCCTCCCTTTCTGACCAAGATCAAATCCATCTTCAATTTAGCTATATACTTTTTCATCCTCAGGGGGACACCATTATTTCAGCGCCGACCCCCCATCACTGGATCATCAACCGAACAATTAATCATTCCAAAAAAAGATGCTATGCTTATCAAGTGCTTGAAGAGGAGGATATTGTTGTTGATGGAAACAGCAATGAATGGCCAACAAAGGGATGGAAAAACCTAGCCGGTAATGGAAGCTTTCGCTGTGGATGGACTGGAATAAGCTTCTTTCTCTGTGTTAAGGTCTATGATCCCTTGGTAACTGTCTACGATCGTGTTGAGGTTTGTTTTGACATGAAACAGACCCGGGACCCCTTTTTAAAAAAAGAGCATCGCATTCTCTCCTTTTGTCCCAAGACAATAAGCTTTGCCTGGGCTGTTGACATGACCGACTCGGGCAGCCAAGTCATGGACAGCGTGCTTTTCCGGCTCAACGAGGAGGTTCGATGGCGAAGCTCTCTTTCCGATGCAGGATATACCATTGAAGCGTGTGTACCTTTATACCTTCTCTCGGACCTTCAGTTTCCCAACAGACGATTTGGTTTCGACATATCAGTTGTCAACACCAACCACAAAGGTTTACAGGAGTCGCAGGTCACATCCTGGTCTGGGGCAAATCCAGCAGAACGACATAGCCCCGAGAATTGGGGAACCATCAAACTTCGCCAAGCCTTTATCCCCTTAAAAATTGCTCTCTTTCTCGGCTTATCCCTAATCCTTTTGGTGATCGTTGTTATCGCATTTCTTCTCATAATCTCCTATAAAAGGAATCGCTCCTTTGAAAAAAGCGAAGAGAGACTACCCTCACCACAATTACAAAACCTTTTAAATCAGATTGAAAAAAGCCTTACCCAGAGGGGCCTTTCTATTGAAACAGTTGCCCAGGCCACGGGACTCTCTTCGGAAAACATCGAATTATTATTACAAAAAGAGCGAGAGACAACCTTTTCTCAACTATTGCAGCTTCTTCGAATAGCAAAGGCAAAGGAGCTACTCACTCAGGACAATATGACAATTGACCGGGTAGTTTCAGAAACGGGATTTGCCTCACAAAAAGAGTTTGAAGAAATCTTTTCCAGAATAGCCGGGGTTTCTCCAGAGCAGTGGCAAAAGAATCGGTTGGAGGAGCAGGCTGAAGAAAACGAGGAAGAGGAGGATTAATCTTTACTTTTTATAGCCTCACCAATCTTCTCAATAAGTAAACTGTTCTCCTCGGGCAGGCGAACTGCAAGACGTAAAAAATTGCCCTTTTTAGAAAATTTATTGGACACATCCTTTAAATAGATAGAGTGCTCCTTTAGCATAGTATTTACTAAATCCTCACAGGAGCATGAATCCTCCAACTGAAGCAAAAGAAAATTAGCTCCACTGGTGTACACCTCTTTAACACAAGAGAGAGCCTGCAATCCCTCTGTAAACTTTGCCCGGTCCCGCTTGGTCTCTGCAATGGATTGGGCCAAAACTTTTCGGTGCTTGAGAATTATCTCTAAGGTGAACTCGGCAAGAGAGTTCATGTTCCAAATAGGGATTCTACTGCTCACGTAATTGTTAAACTCAGCATCACAGCAATAGGAATAACCCAAACGAACACCGGGAATTCCCAATGATTTACTCAGACTCTTCACCACAACAACATTATCCAAGGGCTGCTCTTCCAACGTATCAATAATCGAGCTGAACTGAGAAAATTCAATAAAGGACTCATCAACAATAAAGGTTTTTTGGGGATGGGCCTTGGCTGTAGCAACGATCCAATCAGTCGAAACCTCAGATCCTGTGGGGTTGTTAGGATTGACAATCACCACTACCGAGCAGGCGCCCATCTTTTCTTCAATATCATCGGTGTGTATGCCAATCTCATCGTAATAGTACTCTACATTGGGAAAGATTCGAGTGTACTCGCCAAAACCAGGCTTGGGCACCAACACTGTTTCCTGGCCAAATTTCTGCTGCAAAACAGGATAGATTTGTGAGGCCCCATTAAGGGCAAGCACCCGCTCCTCCTTACAAAGGAGAAACCAAGACATCTTTCTATTTAAAAAGCTCTGCTTTGACCCATAGTTGTGAATCAAATTGGCCAGGTTGTTTTTCATCTCCGAAATAATAGAGCTATCGGGAAAGTGCATGTTCCGAATAAAACAGTAGTCAAGCACATCATAGTTCCAAAAGCCGCCAAAGCGATCCTCTAAGATCTTTTTGCGGTCCTTGTTAAAGACAAACTCGGCAACAGCAAGATCATTGGGGTCATCCACCTCGGCCCACACCATATCATCAACAATACCAGCGTGGATCACCTCTTTTTGCATATAGATAAGGATACCCAAAATAAGCTCATAGTAGCAATTGTCATCAATAACATTGGCATAGTAGGAGAGCAATTTTTTAAAGGAGGTTTTACAAAACTCCTGGGAAAACTTATAAATATTGAGGGTCTTGTACTTATCAGAGAAATCAAAGTTTTCATCCTGTAAATGGGGTGGAATGACGCTTGTGATAACCTTATTGTTATCAACGGTTACCACGGTGCCGTCCATACCGCTTCTAAATTTATCAACCAAGGCCACATTGTCATAGGGGCTTTTAAGGAGCCTATCAATGACCGATGGGTCATAGATCAGGTCCGATTCAATCACAATAGTATCACTGGTGATCTCAATAGCATCAAAGGCAAGGGCCAAGGAAAAGATGTTATTCGTTTCTCGATATCGTTCATTATGGACATAGCTAAAGGTAACATCGGAGTAGGTTGATTGCAAATATTCCTGTAACTCCTCTGCACGGAAGCCGGTTACCATAATGATCTCAGTAATAGCATTATCAATAAGCCCATCAATAATCCGGCTAAGAATGGTCCGCTCTCCCACTGGTAGCAAGGTCTTGTGGGTTTGGTCCGTAAAAGGGCGCATTCTATTTCCATACCCGGCTGCAAGAATAATTGCTTTCATAGCTAACACTTTCTTAATAGGAATTTAACAGATAATGTATTTTAATCTTCGATTGAAAAAAGGAAGACTGGGAACTAAAATACATAAATACCATCCAGGAAATCGCCATTCTATGAAGAGCAAAAAAATAAAAGTACACTTTGAAATTGTGCAAGAATACTACTGGCCTGCAATGGAGCCAATCTATACAGCATTAGCTAAAGACCCCTCCTATGACCTGACCATCAGTATCGGACCAAACCACAAACGCCTCTTTGGCATTTTTCTTCTCTCCCAACGGGAAGCAATTGAAAAAAAGTTTATTGAAAAGGGATTCACCATTGATCGCAATTGTAAAAATCCTGATGTGGTCATCTGTGGTGACACGTTGCCAAATCCCAAAAGATATGGCAATGCGCTTTTATGTAATGTTGATCATGGTCCCTGCTTTAAAACGCTTCGCTATCGTAATTTACTCAAGCAGCCCCATACCCGCTATGTTGTTTTTGCAGAGGGGCGCTATCGAATTGAAAAGCTAAAAGAGCATGGGCTGGACACCATAGAGACCATCCGTGATGTGGGACTGCCTAAGCTGGACCCCTTTTTTACTGGAGCTTACTCCCGAGAGGAGATAATAACACGGCACAATCTTGATCCCAATAAAAAAATCGTGCTCTACGCACCGACCTATAAACCGACCTCTATTTTCAAGGTAGCCCAATCAATCCATACAATTGTTGAGCAATACAATGTGGTGGTAAAGCTTCACCCCTACTCCTGGTCGGGTAAATACGCTCCCCACTCCCAGCACCGCATATTTGAAAAATTGGCCCAAAAGCATCAAAACCTTTGTCTGGTCTCTAAGGATATCCACGATATCATGCCCTATCTTTTTGCTGCAGATACCATGATCAGCGAAGCCTCGAGCGTAATAAACGAATTTTTAGCCTTAGAGCGGTGCGGAATTATCTATGATTTAGAGGATGCCAAACTTAAACACTCCGATGGAGAACCTCTTTTAGAGGAGAAAACAACGGAATGGCTCAAAGACTCCTTTGTGCATATTTCTCAACCGGAGCAACTTGCAGAGGCGGTTACTCAAGCTGTTAACCCAACAGAGCAGCGAAAAAAGCAGCTTAAAGAGGATAAAGAGTACATCTACTCCTACACTGATGGCAAGTGCTCTCTTCGAGTCAAAGAGGCTATTGAGGATCTTTTATCTTAGATTCTACAACATACTTTGAGAGCTGTAGGGCTCGATTGCGGAGAGCAACAATTCACTTCCAGAGCAGTAGGACTCAATTATGGACAATCACAACCCACCTCCAGAACAGTAGAACCCAATTGTAGGCAACCACAATCCATTTCCAGAATAGCAGGAGTTCATTGTAAGCGACAAAAGTGCACTTCAAGGAAAACAAAACTACATTGTATGCGAAAACAACCCACTTCCAGAGTAGTAGGAGTCTATTGTGGCACAAAGCTCTTGTTAGGATGTTGTGAGGAAATTATGATGAGTGTACTTTTTCGTAGAGGGCCATCATCTTATGAGCAATGACATCCTCATTAAAGTTTTGGGCGTGAGCATACCCGTCGGTTATCATTTTTTGGCGCAGAGAGCTATCCTGAAGCACTCTTTGTATGGCTTCAATAATTTCCTCAACAGACTTGGGATCAACATACAACGATGACTTCCCGCCAACTTCGCTAAAGCAGCCATCAATAGAGGAGATGACCGGTACCTTTGAGTAGAGAGCCTCTAATATGGGAAAGCCAAAGCCCTCGAAAAAAGAGATGAAGGTCACCAATTGAGCACCCTGATAGAGAGCGGGAAGATCAATGGTTTCTACATGGTGAAGAAAAAAGACTCGGTCAGATAGATTATGAGTAGCACAGTACTCCTTAATGTTTTTTAGATAGGGTGTTGCTCTACCCACCGCCACTAAGGGCACATCAATGTTTCCCTGGTGCAAGGCCTTTACAACGGAAAGAAGGTTTTTTCGCTCCTCTATTGTGCCAACACAGAGGATATAGGTTTCGGGCAGGTTGTATTTAGCTTTCACCTTCGCTTGGTGCTCTTTGTCAACCAGGGTATAGTAGAGGGGATTGCAGCTTAAATAAATCACCTCAATTTTTTCTGCAGGCACAGAAAAGAAGTGGATAAGGTCCTTTTTTGTCTGCTCTGTATCTGCGATGATCTGGTCGGCAATACCAACGCTATAGTGACTTTTAATGCGATAGACCGTTCTATCAATATATTTGTAATAGTGGGGATACCGAAGAAAGATCAAGTCATGTACAGTCATGACTGTTTTTACATCTGTTTTATGAATCCCCTGGGGAAGCTCATTGTTCAACCCATGAAAAATATCAAGATTGTCCTGCGCGATCTGTTTAGTCATAGAAAAGGCCCGCCAATAATCTTTAAACAGACGGTCGATCGGCCTCTTTGGCACATGCACAGGCATACCCTTCTGCTCACCGGGCCAGAGTTCTTTATTTGGCGATGGTGTATAAAGATGATACTCATTGAGGGGATAGAACTTTGGTAAAATCCGCAAGCTAGTACGACCATAGTTTCCAAGCCCACTTCTATTATGGAAAATCCTCTTTGCGTCATAGCCGATTCGCATTACCATTTAAATCCTATTCACGTTTGTTATTTCAGTATCTACAAGTGGTATAAAATATGATAAAATCATTTATTCCCTAGATAATTATTTGCAAGAAAGGTTATATTAAGGGCAACACGTACAAACCCTTTTAACCTGTTAAAATGATTAAAAAAATTTCCACTATACTAATTACCTACAATGCGGAAGCAACATTAGAGCAGTGTCTTAAAAGTGTTGCCCCAATCTCTGATGAGATAATAGTGGTTGATTCCTTAAGCACCGACGCTACTCTTAGTATTGCAAAGCAATTTACAAATAGGGTCTATTCCCAAGAGTGGCAAGGCTATTCAAGACAGAAGGAGATCGCCATTGAAAAGACCAACAACAGTTGGATCCTCTGGATTGATTCTGACGAGGTTCTCTCCCCCCAATTGGCCAAGGCTATAGAGTCGCTCTCCTTTGAACAGGATGGCTACTACCTCAACAGAAAAAGCTCCTATCTGGGGAAATGGATTCATCATTGTGGGTGGCATCCCGACTATATTCTTCGCCTCTTTAATAGGGACAAGGCAAAGCTTTCGGGAGATCAAATCCATGAAAAGGTGCTGGTCTCAGGCTCAACCGGTCAGGTGTCTGGAATTTTGTATCACTATTCCTATAGAAATATGGCACACCATCTAGCAAAAATGAACACCTTTACAACATTGGTTGCTCAGCAAATGTATGCTCGAAAGAAACCTGTTTCGCCTTTTTTTATTATTGGCCGGCCACTGTTTCATTTTACTAAGGTCTACTTTTTTAAGGGTGGCCTACTCGATGGATTTACTGGTCTTATTGTGTGCCTTCTTAGTGGTCATTACGTGTTCCTAAAATACTGCAAACTCTTTGAGCTATACCGCACAGGTGGCGAGGCTCAATGGAACACCAACCTTCCCCTGGAGTAACATCACTTTACATGAGCGACCACCCCAGAATTCTGCACCTCTCCTGTGAACCTCATTTTCGTGGTGGTGAACGGCAGCTTCTCTGGCTTCACGAAGGTTTCCTAAAAAGAGGCTTCGACAGCACTCTTCTCTTCCAGAAAAAGAGTGGTCTCTCAGAAAAAAAGGCTGGTAAGGCAGAACCACACGCACTAACGACCTTTATAAATCTATTTGGCATCATTGCTTTCATATACCAAGTAAAAAAGCTCTCTCCTACTATTATCCACTGCCACGACAGCAAGGCCTTTACCTTTGGGTATATGGCATCACGTCTGTTGGGTATTGCTCTTTTGTTTACGCGACGCACGGTCTTTCCCATCCGTCCTACCTTTTTTAATAAACTAAAGTACAATCATGCCCAATCCATTGTCGCCATATCGCAGGCTGTTGCAGCCTATTGCAAGCCGATTATTACTAAAAAAGATTCACTGTCAATTATTCCCGATGGTGTTAAGCTACCACAACAAGCTCTCTCTCAAGAGGAGTGTCGAGCAGCTTTAGGCTTCCCCAAAGAAGCTATTATTATAGGATCGGTAGCCTACTTTACCAGAGAGAAAAATATCTCTCTCATCTTTCAGTTAGCACAATCGCTAAATAAGGCATTTCCCAATGTTAATATTGCCTGTGTAGGACAACTTCCACCCTCTATAAAAAAAGAGGCTCAAGCACACCCTAACATACTTCTAACCGATGTTGTTGAGCATGTTGAGCGTCTCTATCCCGCCTTTGATCTTTATATCTCTACTTCAACAAAAGAGGGGTTAGGCTCGGCCCTCTTAGATGCGATGATTCGTGATATACCTGTAGTTGCCATGGATTCCGGTGGTGCACGGGATCTCTTTTTAAAGGGAAGTCCTCTTCTTATTCCGCAGGATGAAAATAACACTTTTATACAGCGAGTGCATGATTGGCTTGAAAACAGAGCGATACATCGGGAGCACATAAAAGAACTCGGTGTTTACACACGCAATCATTTTGCCATTGATCGAGTTGTTGAGCAATATGTGGAACTCTACAATAAATAACAGATGATTCCTAGATTACTCTACAGCAATACCCTTGACCTTCATCTGCAAACTCGTTTTGCCATTCCATACGTTCTCTTCCAATGAAAAAGCTAAGGAAAAAGAGTCGGCTGTACTGACCTCTGTATGTCGATCACCATAATTGAAGGCTATGGCATCCATAACCTGACCATGGGTAGAAACGACCATCTTGAGATGTTTTTTTCCCACTACCCTTGGGGGATAGCGGTTGTTTAATCCTTTACAGAGAAAAACGGGACGCATGTTCCCCGGCCCAAAGGGTCCCATCTGCTTGAGTATATTTAAAACCTTTGGAGTCAGATCACCGATGGTTACTTCCGTATCCGAAACCACTCGCGGAACAAGATCGTCTTGAGAAACGCGTGATTTAACCACTTCGTTAAAACGTTTTCTGAAGGTGGGGATATTCTCGATGAGCATACTTCCCCCTGCTGCAGCAGAGTGTCCTCCATAGCTAAGAAAAAGGTCATCACACTCGCGTAATGCCTCCACAAGGTGAAACCCCTTGATACTCCGTGCAGAACCTCGGGCAATGCCGTCTTTATCATAGGAAAAAAGAAAGGTCGGCCGATAAAAACGATCAACAATTTTTGAGGCTGATATACCAATCACCCCAACATGCCAATCCTCATGCCCAGCAACAATAGCATAGTCGTCCTGTAAATTTACATTTTGCAACACCCACTGTTCTGCAGCCTCTTGCACAAACCTATCCAAAGCCTGGCGCTCTCGGTTTATCTCAACCAACTCCCTGGCAAAGAGCTGTGCCTCGCCTGGATCTTTGGTCATCAACAACTTAACACCCCGGTCCTGATCGCCTAATCTCCCGGCAGCATTGATACAGGGGGCGATGAGAAAAACCACATCGGCTGTGGACAGAGCCTTGCCTTCCAGCTTTTTTAAAGCAAGCAAATGCTGCATGCCAACATTTTTTGTCTGTGACAATTGCTGGAATCCCAGCTTTGAAATAACTCTATTTTCATCAACTAAGGGAACTATATCAGCGGCAGTGCCAACCGACACAATATCAATATAGTCAAGCCAGGCATCATCCTCTAGGGAAGAGCGCACTGCCAATGCATGACAGAGCTTGAGAATGATCCCAACTCCAGCCAGCGCCTTAAATGGATAGGGACACTCAGGCATTTTGGGGTTTAAAATAGCAAAGGCCTGTGGTACAACGGCAGGTGCTTCATGGTGATCGGTGATGATCGTATCAATACCACAGGATTGTGCGTGCGCGACCGGTTCAACAGCGGTAATACCGCAGTCAACCGAAATTACAAGCGACGCTTTTTGCGAGGCGATTGCATCGATCCCTTTGACAGACATACCATACCCATCGGTCAATCGATTGGGAATGTAATGGCTGCAATTAGCACCAAGGCGTTGTAAAAACTGTAACAACACAACCGTCCCAGTGATGCCATCCACATCGTAATCTCCGTAGACAACGATCTTCTCCCCCTCACTAACAGCAGCCAAAATTCGTGATACGACCTTCTCCATATGATTAAAAAGAAAGGGATCATGAAAGTGGGACATGTCGGGCCTGAAGAACCGCTTGCACTCATCGAAGGTACGGAGATTTCGTGCCACCAATACTTGACTGATTAGCGAAGAGACACCTAGCTCTTTTGAGATAACTGCTGCTGCCTGGGGTTCTGATTCTCGAACAATAAGGATTTCGCGGGGGATTGCCGGGTCTCTCATGAGACCTGTGCTCCTGCAGGCATATCATTATCAGGGGTTATGACACACATCTTTTTCCGTTTAATCGCAGCAAGGATCATCCCCTCCGAAGTAAGGCCTCTAATTTTAGCAGGCTTAAGATTAGCAACAAAGACAACCTTTTTCCCGACAATCTCCTCCGGTGTATAGGACTTGGCAATGCCGGCGACAATTTGCCGCTCTCTTTTACCATCATCCACCACCAGTTTTAAAAGCTTGTCTGCTTTTTCAACGCGCTCTGCAGCTTTAACAGCACCGATCTGAAGCTTGACCTTATGAAAATCCTCAATGGATATTACAGTCTCCTCTTTTTCAGAAGACTCTGGCGTATTTTTCTTGCCTGAAAGAATGGCTAGCTCTTTTTGCTCTAAGGGCATGACAATCTTCTCTGTTTTTCCTAGGGGGCATCCCTTTACAGAGAAAGTGTAATCACTCCAGGCAAAGGTTGTATTGTACTGTTTCTCGAATTTAGTTGTTAAATTGGGGATAAAGGGTTTTAAAAATACCGCACAGGCCTTTACCAAATTCACACAGGTTACCATTACGATAGCCGCCTTTTCCTTATCACTCTTTACAAGCTCCCAGGGCTTTGTGTCTTGATAGTACTTATTACCCATGCTTCCCAAGGCCTGAACCTTCTCTATCACAGCCTTAAATTCTACATTTTCAAAATGTCCTTTGATCTCCCCAGCTATCTTTTCGACCTGTTCTGCCATAGCCCTATCCCAGGCCACATCGGGAACCTTGGATTCAAAAAAGCGCTCCAAGAAAATCGATGTGCGATGGTGCAGATTGCCAATATTATTCACCAGAATAGTGTTGACCTTATTGCAAAACTCTTCCACATTGAGATCGATATCAGCAGTATTGTTTGTCAATTTCGCTCCATAGTAAAACCGCAGGTATTCACAGGCAAAGGGGTGCTTAACCGAATCGACAAAATCCTTTGCCAAGATAAAAGTACCGCGACTCTTAGACATCTTTTCTCCCTCGACGGTAAGAAAACCATGGACAAACTCCCGGGAGGGAAGCTTGAGTGATGCCGCTTGCAGCATAACAGGCCAAAAGAGAATATGAAAGTAGACAATATCCTTACCAATAAAATGGACTATTTCAGAGGGTGCGTCTTCTCCCCAGAAGTCAAGTGTTTGACGGTTGTTGTCATTACACCACTTCTCAGTAGATGCGATATATCCAATTGGTGCATCAAGCCATACGTAAAAATATTTATTGGTAGTCCCAGGGATTTCAAACCCAAAATAGGGTCCATCCCGTGAAATACACCACTCCTTAAGACCATCGTCAATCCAATGCATCACAAAATTCTTCATATCATCTTGGAGGACATTGGTCTCATTGAGGTACTTTCGTAAAAATGGTTCAGCTGTGGCCAACTGCACAAAAAAGTGCTCCGAAGACTTTAACACTGGCACCTCGCCGCAGGTTACACATTTGGGATTTTTAAGATCAACCGGATCATAGGTGGCGCCACAGCTTTCGCACACGTCGCCGTACTGATCATTCGCACCGCATTTGGGACAGGTCCCGCTGATAAACCGGTCTGGTAAAAATCGTCCGCAGCTTTCGCAGTAGTATTGCTCAATAACCTTTTTTTCAACAAGGTTTTTTTCCTGCATCCGTTGAAAGACCAACTCCGACCATTTACGATTCTCCGGGGAATTGGTCGAATAAAAGATATCAAAATCAATTGAAAAGGAGGCATAATCCCGGGAATGGTTTTTCCACGCTTCGTCAATCAGTTGCTCCGGTGTAATGCCACGCTTCATTGCATTCAGCTCAATTGGTGTTCCATGGGTATCATCGGCACAGACATAAATGGTTTCCTGCCCGACCATCTTCTTGAATCGTACATACACATCGGTCTGCACTGCCTCGACCAGGTGCCCAAGGTGAATATCTCCATTGGCATAGGGCAATGCCATGGTGACTAAAAGGCGCTTCGGTTGTTTCTCATCTATTTTTTTATTTTTCATTGCTCTCTACAAATCCCTCTCTCAGTACCTTTGGGGGAAACCATTCACTGGTATTATCCTCAAATCGGACCTGCCCCTGATTTTGAAACATATTTATATAACATAAGGTGCCACTTTTCTTATTTATCCGAATGTGACTTCCCATGGGTGGGTAAGCCTCAAACACTTCCTGATAGGTCTCCTCTTCATAGCGCAAACAACAGAGAAGTCGACCGCAGTTTCCCGAAATTTTTGATGGATTGAGCGAAAGTTGCTGATTCTTGGCTAATTGGGTTGTAATCTGTTCAAACTCGGTTAAGAAAGCGCTGCAGCACTGCTTTTGTCCGCAAATGCCAAAACCGCTCAACCGCTTTGCTTCGTCACGAACGCCAATTTGACGTAATTCAATGCGGGTTCGATAAATGGAGGCCAATTCCTTTACAAGCTCTCTAAAGTCAACACGCTGTGCTGCAGTAAAATAGAAGGTAATCTTGCTGCCATCAAACTGCTGTTCCACATCAACCAGCTTCATATCCAAATTAAATTTTTCAATCTTTTCCTTACAGAGCTTAAAGGCATCTTGCTCTTTCTTTTTATTATCCTCAAGTTTTTTTATATCGCCCTCTTCTGCCATGCGTACAACGCTTTTGGTCTCCCCCTTGCCCCGTTTGAGCCGAACCAATTCTCCAATAAAGGAGACACGCCCTAGGTCGTGACCTCTATCTGCCTCGACAACAACGTAATCACCCTCGTTAATATCGAGTTCATTACGGTTTCTATAGACAACCCGCCGCTCGCCCTTAAAGACGACCTCAACTAGCTTGGTATTCTTTCCCATGTAAAATCTCCATAATCTCCATAATTAAGCAGAGTAGTACCAAATGAGCATTCACCCGTGATCGCACCGCAGAAACAGAATTCTCGCAGGAAGCATACAGCTTCTCAGCCTTATATATATCCAACGGGGGAACCTCCGGTGACAGGGCACTCTCATTACTTAGGTAGTTTTGCGCACCCTGAATCGTTTGAAAATAGGTTTTCCGAACAATAAATTGAAAGGAAAGCATCAATTTTTCTCCTGCTGCGTAATCCCACCCACCACCAAGAAGCTCTTGAGAGAGCGCTTCCAGCTCAGCGTTGACTCTCTGCCAGGGCATTTTTGAGGCACAGGCCTCCCAGAGGGCCGCAGCTTTTTCACTGAACTCATCCAAGGACTCCTCTAATAAGAGAAGTGCCTTTCCCATGGAACCATTGGCTCTCTCCACCACGTGATCAAGGGAAGTCTCATCCCTGCCCTCTGCATGAACCTTAATGAGCGCTTGCCTCATCTCCTGGGAGGCAATGTTGCCAAATCGAATAATCTGACACCGCGAGCGTATGGTGGGTAGCACGGAATGAGGGCGGGAGGTCAATAGTATAATCATTGTTCGAGCAGGCGGTTCTTCAAGTGTTTTAAGCATGGCATTGGCCGATTCTTTTTGCATGGTATCAACATCACAGAAGATTGCTGTGTTAACCCCGCCTTTAACCGATCCTCGCATTATTGAGTGATTAAGCTCTCGTATCCACTCAACGGGAATATGTTTTAAGCGGGTCTCCTCTATACTGTATGGATTGGCAAGCTTATAGCGAGTCTCCTCAGCAATATAGTTCCATCCAGCCTCACTCAATTTAGTGCTATCTCCAGAACTTTTATGGGAGGCATCTAGCGTTACAGGAAATACAACATGAAAATCAGGATGGGAATAATTTAGTATCTGCGTGCAGGAGGAACAATTAAAACAGGGTACCTGACTGGCATGCTCACAGTGGAGCGCCATGCAGATCTCTAAAGCTGCTTGGAACTTTCCCACACCGGCATCGCCGGAAAAAAGATAGGCATGTCCCAATGTATTACTGCTAAAGGCTGATGCTAAGGTTTGTGCTACTCTCTCTTGTCCGACCAACTGTTGCCACACTAACTGCTTTGCCATTATCACTCTCTCTTTTCAAGCCATTTGTTAGGGTTGAGTGTTTCCGATAGATGACGAATCTGAAAATGGAGTTTCGGGCCATCCAGCGAACCAGTATCACCAGACACACCTAGTGAAGCACCATAGTCAATCTCTTGATCCTGGGCTACCTCTATCTTTTCAAGATGTGCATAGATGGTAAGGTATCCGCCATAATGATTGACAATAACGAACTTTCCATATCCCCGCATCCAACCAACATAATCAACCGTTCCGGGCGCAACACAATATACTGAGTTGCCTTTAGCAATCTTAATATCAATACCATTACTCATGATAACGGTTTTATATACGGGATGAACAATCTTTCCAAAATCACGGATGATTGGACCGCTGACCGGCCAGGGAAGCTTGCCAACTCTCTTCTGAAAGGCCACTTTGAGGCTCCGCTCCTGGTCAAGCTTCGCTTTTTTTCGACGCTCCTCAAGTCGTTTTACCAAAAGGTTCAACTCTTGCTGTGCCCGCTCAAGCTCCTTTACCATTACAACATAGGCATCTTTTTCGGCTGTTACTTCACCCAGCACTTTAGTGCGATCTTTTTGCTCCTTTTCCAAAAGCACACTCTCCTCTTCCTTGGACTGCTTAAGGGCAATGAGCTCATCCTGCTGGGTAATCATGTGCTCAGTATGCTGCTCAATCATTGATCTGGTACTATCGATTGTTCGAATTAAATTTTTATCGTATCGGTTAAGTGCCTGAAAATATTTGTTTCGCCGTAGTATCTCAGAGACGTTTTTTGCAGTCAAAATTACTTCAATGATCTTTGGTTGACCCGACATATAAATATAGCGCAATCGCTTAATCATCTTTTTTTGGCGTTGAGTCAGGGCAACTGAGAGCGACTGAATAGAATCTTGGAGCATGTCAATGTGTATGGTCATCGTATCGATATTTCCCGTAACCTCTGTTAAATATCGTCGGGCTGCGTCAATATTTTTCTCCAAGAGCTCCAATTGCGAAAGGTAATTTTTCTCTTTTTTCTCCAGTTGCGATATAGTCTTTCGCCCTCGCTCAAGCTCTATACGAATTGAATCAATTACTTTGCTTTTCTCTTTTATCTTGGTATCAAACTCTTGTAATAGGTTTTTTTTCTTTGGCTGGGCACCAAGTGAAAAAACCAACACACAAAAAAGTACGCCGGTTAAACTAAAAACTTTCGAACCGCGCTGAGGCTTCCAATCCATCCAAAAAAGATCCCTATTAATAAAATAACCGGATAAAAGAACCACTCTCCCCAATAAAAGGAAAAGTTGACAAGAAAGAGTTGCAGCACATTGAGTCCAACAATCCCCAACAACCCGCCAATCAATCCCTGAAGCATCCCCTCAAGGATAAAGGGTGTTTTTATGTAAAAGTCGGTTGCCCCAACAAAATGCATATTGGTAATGAGATCTTTTCGTGCATAAATGGTAAGCTTAATGGTATTGGCAATCATATAGTGAAGCGCAACCATCAATATGGCAGCTATGACCGAGGCTATCAGGGAAAACTTTCTTCGAAACCGTTGCAACGTTGATACCCATTCATGGGAATAGGTTATGCTCTCAAAGGTGGAGAGTGACTCCAACTTCTCCTTTAGCGTTGTAAGGTCCTCGGCATTGAGGTATTCCGGTTTCAAGGTGATTTGAAAGGAAGCTGGTAAAGGGTTTTCATCAACAGCATCGAGCATCTCTTTGCCATACTCTTTTTCAAATTCATTCCAGGCGTCCTGTTTACTGATGAGCATAACTGACTTTACCTCTGGAAATGACTCTATCTGTTTCTGGATGTCAAGACAGGCTAGCGAATCTCTATAACTATGATCATTTATAAAAGCACTAATCCCTGGCTCACTGGAGGCATCATGTAACCAACGTTGAATATTTATAAAAACAATCGATATGCAGCCAAGAGAAAAAAGGGTAATGGCAATGGTGACAATTGAGACAAAGGTCATAAGCTTTGCTTGAAAAAAGCCCCGCATCGTCTCCTTAATAAAGTAAATTAGTGTACTCATACCCGTTTACAACTGACACCTTTGCTCTTGAGGAAACACTCGATTGAATAATGGGGATGCAACAAGATTTTAAAAAAGTCCACAAAAAACTCACTAGTGACTCCTCTTTTTTGACAAGCCCAACAACTGGACCAGCCATCGAGTCCTATTGAACCTTTATAAATTTCTTATTGCTAATTTTCATTATTGCAGCTTCAGAGTTAACCCCGTCACTGTTATTTAAACTAATGGTACCAGAGATACCATTGAACTGTTCTGTTTTGCGTAATCCCTCTACAAAGGGACGAAAACCTTTGCTCGATTGAAGTAAACTGACTACCAAACGCGCTGCATCGTACCCCAACGGGGCAACGATATGGTCAGGTTTTTCTTTATACTGTGTCTCATACTGCCGCGAGAATCTGATCCAATTGGGATCCTGTACGTCAACTTCAAAATTAGTCGAGAATATTGCGTTGTTAACGTACCGCTTGCCATCTAAAATCGTGGCGCTATTATGCCATCCATTGGAACCCAAAAGCTGCGTACGAATCCTGTGAAAGTATACCTGTGAGGCAATTTTTATTGCATCACTTGATTCACCGGGAACAAAGAGTCCTCCAATTGCGATAGTTGAGTCCTTTAAATAGGATTCCTTCATTCGCTTGTCCTTGGGCGTTTCGTCAATACCCAAAATTCCATCCAAGGCTAACAACTCCCAGTGTCGCTCAGCCAATTTCTTGCGTAAACTCTCGAATTGACTTTTGAAATCATGGGTCCCTTCATCATAATACTCATCTGCAAGTATCTCGCCACCTAACCGTTTTACCTCATCCTTAAATTGAGTAGAAAGGATTCTTCCATATTCGCTCATGGGTGTTATAAGGGCAAATTCGGTAATGCCAAGAGTCTCTATAGCATAACGGGCAATACGCATCCCCAAAATGCCCAAGGTAACATTTAGCTGGAACACATTTTTTCCCAAACCAGCAATACCATCATCAGTGGCTGTCGGTGAGATCATGATCACATCAGGATTTTCCATAAGAATCGATGCTGCCACAGTTGCATTTGGACTAAGGACTGGCCCCAAAATAACAGAGACTTTATAATCTTTTATCAATTCCCGTGTCTTTTTAGCGGTTTCAACCATGCTTCCACGGGTATCAGCAATAACCAAATCGATTTTAGGTGTGTTGTGAGCATTGTAGTCGGCAATTGCCAGCTTGACACCCTGAACGACACTCTTTCCGAGGTCCGCATTGTATCCTGAAAGCGGTGCGAGTAATCCTATATCAATACTCTTTTTAAAAAGCCCCTTGTCCTCGGCGAATACCTCTTTGACCTTGGTGTGGTAAAGCGATTTAGAATACAACTTTTTATACTTGTCCGCACGACTTTTAGCTTTTGCGATCTGACCTAATTCATGAAGTTTTTTAACCTCATAGTAGAGCAATACTTCCCCAATTTTTGGATGCAACCCGGAGATTCGGGAGAATCGGTTGAGTGTTCCATGAGTAAGATCCCTTTTACAGAGAGTTTCCACATTCAACAGCACTAAAGAATCAAGATCCTTAGACACACCCAATTGTAAGGCCTTTGAGAAGGAGACTAAGGATTTTTTGTGTTCCTTTTTCTTACCGCGCACAACACCGTTGAGATAATAGAGTCTTGGTATAAAAGGAGAGCGGGGGAAGCGACGAAAGTAGGTGCCATAGAGACGGTCAAAAACGGAATATTTCCCTCTTCGTACTACAGCCTCCATACAAAGTGGGACAATATATTCAGTGGCCTGATCCTTATTTCTCTTTTTAAGATATCGATGAACAATTGCAATGGTCGAATCGTATTGCCCAATCTGATAGTAATGTTTTGCCTGCGAAAAAACCTGTGAAGAGTTGGAAATTGAGGTTGGTGCAGAAAAGGCTAACCCGATTAAAAAAACAACCACCAAAAGTGTTCTTGCCATATCTCTTTCCTTCTATTTTAAGTAGTATCTTCCAAAGTCTAATGTGTCGAGGTTTGCTATGGTTTGACGGATCTTCTCTCGCTCTGAGACCATGGGGCTGCCACCGTTTTTCTCAAACACAGCCTCTTCAATAAAAATATCACAACCACACCGAAGTGCCAATCCTATGGCATCACTGGGTCGACAGTCAACGATATGAGTACTATTTTCAGTAGCAATCTGTAAATGGGCTAAAAATACCGAGTCAACCAAATCATGAATGATGATTCTTTTTAGTACTCCTCCCATGTGTTCCAAGACATTCCGCACAAGGTCAATGGTCAGTGGTCTTTCTGATTTGATATCCAAATACTTAATAGCAATGGCACTTGCCTCAGAAGAGCCTACAGAGATTGGAATGGTACGCTCTCCACCCTGCTCTTTCAGAATAACGATCGGAATGTTTTGGGATGGATCAACCGCAAAGGAAGCGACCTCCAGCTTGACTAACATATCCCTCAATCTTTCATATTGTTATCGGTGTTTAGTAAATGATACTATTGCTTATATCCTATTTAAAAAAATACACTGAGTCCATCAATAAATCCAAGAAGGAATAATCCCCAATGATATTTAAACCCAGATTATGCAATAGGAAGTAGCGCATAAATACAATCCTATGCCCATTAAGACTTTCAGACTTTTCGGCCATATCACCTTGTAGATATGTCCTTCAAAACCTTCAAGTCTTACTAAATAATAATCTTGCACT
>JANQEN010000275.1 GCA_028278335.1 Chitinivibrionales bacterium
TGCTGTGTCATCTTTATTTTCCGTTAGAAGCTTTTTTAAACCAGCAATATCATTATATCTAAATTCACTAACATCTTCATATAATTTTTCTGGTATACCGCCTTTGACTTCTACACACCAGTCATGCCAACCATGGTAGCCGCACCGTATAACCTTTTTCTTATTTGTAAAAGATCGTGAAAGTCTAATTGCTAGCGTTGTTGCATCTGAACCGGTGCAAACAAAAAGACTCATTTCAGCACAGGGAATTAGTTCATTAAATTTTTCTGCCAACTGATTCTGGTAGGTCTGAGTAAGGGAAAAACAGAACCCCTTTTCCTGCATTTGCTTTATCACAGCCTCATCTATCTCTTTTTCCCGATGTCCAATAATTATTGGCCCATAGGAACAGAGATAATCTAAATACTTGTTTCCATCTATATCATAGACATGACCACCCTGGGCATTATCAAAGTAAATGGGATATTCACCGGGCACAAAATTATAGGGCCTTCTTATTCCCATGACACCACCGGGTATTACTGTATTTGCTTTTTCAAATTCAGCAAAAGAATTTTCCAATTTCAGCTTTTCTTTTTTTAACATAACAATATTCTCCGTTGATTTACATCAAAAAAGCCAATGTCCTTATTATCTGCCAGTATTAAGGCACTTTAACAACCATTTTTCAAATTGACAAAAGGTGTCAGAGAGCAGTGCCTCTTCTTTGTTGTCTAAATTGTCAAAAAAGTTTAATAACTCCATATCCTGTTCATCATGATAGTGTTCATGCCCATAATAGGCCAAGTACCCTTTATTGGTTAGACAAATATTTAGTTTAGAGTTATTATTCTCATCTTTTACTTTATTTATTAATTTTTTCTTCTCAAGTTTGTTTAGGGTTTGTGATATTGCACCCTTAGTAACATTGGTGATTTTCGCAAGCTCAGTAACACTATTATTTTTATCATCATCTGCGATAATCTTAATTAAATGAATCTCAGATTGGGTTAGTTTGTCACCACTACCATAATCTTTGGGATTTTTCTGGAACTCCAAATAAATATCTAAAAGTTTGACGAAATTCTCAATTAAATATTGTTTACTATCTGTATTCATACTAAACACCTTTAAGCTATTCTAGCAGTATACCCCTTAAATATACCACCCCTAAAAAGCTTTGTCAACCCTTATAATTAAAGGATTTATTGATTTATCTGGAGATTTATTCTTTATTCTATTGTAACTATAATAGGCATATGTGTTTAGATGCTATACGGTTAATTTCTCTTACTTTTAATTCTATTTTTTCCAATATTTGGACGGTTCTTAGGGGTAATTATTAAAATTTGAAGAATATTTGGGTGATGCTCAGTGGCAAAGTTAAAATTTTAAAAATATTTGGGCGTTCCCCTGCTTTGCAGGGGAACGCCCAAATGCTATTTATTTTTATAGAGTCTTAGATCTTAACCAATCCTTCCTCCTCACAGTCGAGCACATCATAGGATATTCTTTTGATCTATTGCGTGAGCAGGGATTTGCAAGGTGCAAGCAGTGTTTTTGCAAAGCAAAAATACCGTAGCGAACACGAAGCCTGGCAAAGCTCGATTCGAGCTTGAAAGGAGAACGCCCAAATAAACTAAAATGTAAGAAAGAACCCTAAACTTCTACTGTATTCTCAATATGAGGATTCTCTTTAAGGAAATTGTAGAGGGTTGCCCTTCCAACGCCTAACATACGTGCAGCTTTAGCTTTATTGCCACCGGTTTTTCGCAAGGTCATAATCACCACATCCTCATGTAATTTTGGCTTTCTTCCCACTTTCCCCGGTTGATCTAATTGAGGGCGCTCAAATATCATACCTCCAGAGGCTTCCAATATTTCCGGGGGTAAATGTTCTGGTAATATTATGGTGTCGTGACATTTGATAGTGGTAAACTGTATAGCATTCTGTAACTGCCTTACATTACCGGGCCAGCTATAGGACATCATAAGTGACAGGGCTTCCTTTGACAATTGCAAGGTTGGTCTTCCCAGCTTCTTTCCAATCTGAGAGAGAAAGAATTCGGCCAGTATAGGAATGTCATTTCTGCGGTCTCTTAAAGGAGGTAAATCCACAGGCACCACTGCCAGTCGATAATAGAGATCATCCCGAAATTTTTCCTTCTTTATCATATCCTTTAAGTCTTTATTAGAGGCGCTTATGATGCGAACATCCACGCTCTTTGACCGCTCGCTCCCTACAGGTTCAAAAATGCCCTCCTGAAGGACTCGCAGCAACTTCACCTGAATCGCTTGGGAAAGCTCCCCCACTTCATCAAGAAAGAGTGTGCCCCCATCGGCAAGTTCAAAACGTCCCTTTTTATCTCTAATCGCACCGGTAAAGGCACCCTTAACATGGCCAAAGAGCTCACTCTCTAAAGTTCCCTCTGGTAAAGCACCACAGTTAATTGGAACAAAAAGCTTTTCTCTACGCGGGCTCTCTTCATGGATAGCTCGAGCAACCAACTCCTTACCAGTCCCACTCTCGCCACTAATTGACACGGGAAAATCACACTGAGCAAGATCACGGATCAGTTGATAGATATCCTGCATTTTGTGATCCTGACCGATCATGCCCCTAAACTCTTCCTCTTCCTTTAATTGACGCTTAAGATTACTCAAGGTTGTTTTATCATTAAAGAGGGCGACTACACCAATGGGATTTGATTTCTCATCCCGGAGCGCAGTGACTGAAACCTCAAGCTCCTTACGGTTCCCTTTCCCATCAAGGAGGACCGTAGAATAATCCTTATGATCAAATTTTGGCGGCACATAATCTTCACAGAAGCTACAGTTTTCTCCGCACAAATTCGGTGAGAACACTTCATGACAATCTTTTCCTACTATGTCAGAAGCTTTAATGCCGGTAATTCGTTCTGCTGATTTACTAAAAAAGAATATCTTTCTATTGATATCATGGGCAATAATACCCTCATTTAAGCTGTTGACGATATTTTCTCGTGTCTGTTTTATTTGCATAAACGCAGAATAGTAGCCCCGCTCAAAAAGATCACTAATTAACTGTTTAATGGTAAGGGCAGTATCGATAAACTTTTTTAAATGATCCTCTGAGGAACCTTCAAAGGAGCCAGGATCTTCTATAGACCAATGCACTGAAGCTGGCGCACCAATAAATATGGGACACTGCTCTTTAACGGAATCACAGAGTGTGATAACCAAATCATAATTTTTAGTTTCTAACTCGTTAATGGATTTAGAAAATTGACCTTGATAGGAAGTTGCCAATTCATCTAATGCTTTTTTTGCCAAAGGGTGAATGGTTGTTACTTGAGTACCGGCACTAAAAACTGATATACCATCGGGAGCTATAGATTTTGCTAAAGCTTCCGCCATTTGGCTCCGAGCAGAATTCTGTGTACAAAGAAAGAGAATATTTCCGTTATGCATAGTAATCCCTATAATAATTTCATATATCCATTTTTTTGAGTAACTTCTAAAAATAATAATAAACCCAACTAAATTCAGAGAATTAGCCTTTTTTCTTTGTTATTTAGGTTTTACAACTTTTAGGAAACTGTGAAAGTTCATCTCCATGTAAACTGACAGCAATAAACTTTCGATCAATTGGCAGTTGACATAATGAACTAAGGGGCGAATATTTCTCCTATTTACTAAGCAATTCTTGAAAGATTTACTGTTTTACTATGCTCACTCTTGCTTTTAAATCTATTTACCAGAGAACCGAAAAACAAAGTCTGCTTTGACTAATTTTCCAGGCAGAGGCTAGCCAATTTATATTTGTATTTTCCTAGGGTAATTCAACGTTTGTATTATTAATTACATTTTTTTTATTATAATTAATCATTATTTTGTAAAGAAAATGAAATTAATTTAAAAAACATTTTACTTTTTGTTCATCCAATATTATTTTAATTACCGAATAATATTCGTAAATTATATTAAATTTGTCAATTCTAGAGTTTGGGGCGGGCCTAGAACTATCCTCTTTTTAAAAGAGTAGCTCAGGACCATTTCTATATAAATATTAAGGGTATAGCGATAAAAATTTGATTGCCAAGCTTAGGTGCAATTGATAGTAATTTTACTTGTATTTTTGCTAACATTCAAATATAATATGGTAAATAGTTTATATTTTTAAATTAATTATGATATTTATCGTTTATGCTTAAATTATCTAATATTAAATGGAGGGCACTATGAAACCTTTAGACAAAATTAATCAAAAAATCTTAGACATCCTGCAGGATAACAGTTCTATTACCAATGCAGAGCTTGCTAACCGCATTGGATTGGCACCAGCGTCAACTTTGGAACGTGTGAGAAAACTGGAAAAGACAGGCATCATAAAAAATTATGTTGCTCTGGTTGATGGCAAAAAAGTTGGTAAGGGTACCATTGTGTATGTCATTATTAATATGGCAGAACATTCAATTGAAACCCTCAACAAGTTTAAAGAAGCTGTTCAGGAAATTCCTGAAATTTTAGAATGCCATCGCCTTGCTGGTGACCGAGATTTTGTCTTAAAAATTGTTACCGAAGATATTAAAAGTTATGAATCTTTTTCAATTGAAAAAATGGCTAAAATCCCTGGTATTGCACGAATAAATACCTATTTTGTTCTTTCCACCCCAAAGGAACAGACAAAAATCGATATCACTCTTTAATTCAAATCGAAATCCTTTCCCCTGTTTATCAATGTATCCCATTGTAAACAGGGGACCTTTTTATGGCAAAAGAGATTCTGCAATCAATGGAGCGACTATACCAGGAGCTCCCAAAGGTAGCATGCACTCAATGTGGATTATGTTGCGTCTCTCCCACGTGCACCCTTACCGAGTTTATCTATTTTGCCCATCATTTGCAAACCCATTGTTCTGCTGAACAGCTTGCCACCTATTTTAGTATGCCTGTTGAAGTTCATCCAGACTATGCGGGGAACATTCATTGTCATTTCCTCGACCAAAAACGGTGCACAATGCATCAGGGTCGAACGGGCGCCTGCCGATTATTTGGTATTCCAAGCCTCTCGCAGCTTGAGGTTGGCAATTTAGAGGAGTGCAAAGAGAACATCACCATTACAAAGGGTGATGGATCAAAAGAGCATATCACCAATTGGTTGGATAAACTTGCATCACTGAATGCAGAGTTCTACAATTTTAATGGTGAGCCATATTTTGTGACAGGCTTTAATCTTCCCTGCTGGTTTGACATTTACTTTGACGACACCCTTGATTTTGATGTGTTTGAAAGCATTCAAACTGTTATGTATGACTACTTGGATTTTAGCTCTTTTAAAAATGACTACGCCTTAAAAACTGATCTAAAAGATAAAATCGACAAGATAAGCATTCTTTCAACCCTCATTGGGAGTGGTGATGTTACAACATTAGTAACAACACTCAAATCAATTAAAGAGGACTATCCTAAAACAGGAACCTATTATTATAATGAAGCTTGCGAGTTCCTGTCCGTTTTAGAAAAGGATTCACCATCGCAATCGCAGTAACTTTCTTAATCCCAGATTATACAATAGGAAGCAGTGCAGAAGCACAATCCTATGCTCATTAAGACTTTCAGGCTTTTTTGCCATATCACCTTGTAGATATGCCCTTCAAATCCTTCAAGCCTTACTATGTCATAATCTTGCACTTCTGCATTTACTCCTACTGCATAATCTGGGATTAATGTGTGTCGTCAGAATCAACTGGTAATTTTTTGGGATACTACTATAATCTATACTGTTTCTCAAAAGTTTTGTCCCATGATTTTTGACAAAACTTTTATAGAAACAGTTATACCGCAACACAACATAGGACAAAATTATTGAGAAGCGGTATAAAGTGATTTTGATCCCCTTCAATCGCACCACATAGATATTTGGGGAACGCGAAGATCTGTTCGAGCCCTTTGGGCGAGTTATCAAGCGACCAAATATCTATGTGATTAGTGCGATTGCGGGGTGTGTTTCTTTGCACAAGCAAAGAAAGTATGTCTGCTGTCGGGCAGCATCCCGACGACCTTAACACAAAAAATATGGCATGATCTATAAATGACCATGCCACAAAATCGATTAAATCACGTTAGTAAAATTTAATAAGCGACAGCAATCTAATGAATCAACACATTCTTAAGAGTACCAATAAGCTTGTTATCCTTAAAGTATCTTACAATAACCTGCTGATTGGTAACGAACTTAGCACTCTTGATCGTTGCTCGATCTATAGACCCTGTATAGAGAAGTTTTCCATTAATCGCATATATTTTTACTTGATTAGGTTTGGCATTGTAAAGAATTTGGTAGGGGTTCTTTATGGGATTCCCGATTTTGTACATCTTTACTGTACCAAGATCAACCACTCTATTTTGTGGGATGTCTTGCATGCCCTGTTTTGGTTCATATTCATCTTTTGATGCGAGATATATCATAGAATTAAAGAGTCCTGAGCTTGGAATAAAAGGAATTTTTGTATCAAATTCTCCATTAGTTCCAGAGCGTACAGAATCTATAGTAATATCACCAATAAGACCGGAGGTAATGACAAGCAATGCATCAGCAATTGCTTCTGATGTTAAGGAGTCAACTGTTTTTCCCTTAACCTGTAAGGTGTCTTTGGCGTCATCAATTGTTTTTAATTTAATCTCCCCAAGTTTCAGATCATTAGGAACCGGCTGAAGCAAAAACATTCTTGTAGCACTCTTTGCAAGAAAACCAGGTTTATAGGCTGCATAGACAAGCATCTTACAGGTATCGCTCACCGTAATCACCATATTGAATGCGCCATTGGTTTGAGAAAAGGTGGTGTCAAATGATGAAGGTGCACTGGACATGCTTAGATCTGTTTCAAAAATCACCACCATTGCAGAGTCAATGGGTTGATTATTTGAAAAGGTCTTAACAAAACCTGATACTTTCACCTCTTTTGCAAAAAGGATGCTGTAACATATTGAAACGATAACAAATATACACATTAAGCCAGTTTTTCTACTAATCATAGGATTGTCCTTCCCTTGAAATGATGATGACTGGGCCATGATTTATTACTTTTTTTGCTTAATCTAAATATAGTAAAAAATACTGTTTTTTTATCATTTTTTCTTTCAACTTTAATGATTTTGGCCAAAATTAGTGGTATTAAGGTTTGTGACTATTTGGCAACTGCTTAAAAAATACGCTTTAAAATACTTTTAATGTGGAATAGAGGAATGTCAGTGGTATACTCATAACTAAAGCATAACTAATTACTTGGGCCACCTTAAGTAGCAACTAATGTAACTGAAAAGATATTGTATAGAATTTTTATATTTTTATTGTATAATGAAGATAATTCATTAATGCTGTTGCACTATCATTTTCATGCGCTGATGTGCTCATTACCACAGACACTACTCATTATGTCAAAAAACAGCTATTCCAGTTCACATTTCTTTTTGAGTATGGTTATTACTCTCTGTATATCTATAGGATTAAGTTGCAGTCCGTCCCTTATCTATGCATTGATTTTTAAGGCACTCAATCCAATGGGACTCATACAGTGTGGTATCGGTGGTCTGGCTGTTGGGGGCTATTTTTTCTTTAGAAATCGTCGATATTATATACAACCAATTTTAAAGATTAGTGATGAGCTGCACAGGGCAGAAAAGGGTGACCTTTCAAAAAACTTTACCCCCTCATCAACTAAAGAGATTGCCCTATTAGCACAAGAGTTAAACTCTTTTCTCAATACCATGCGTAAAAACTTAGTCCACATAACATCAAACTCAATTACACTAACCAATACTTCTAAAGACCTTTCAGAGATGTCCACAAGCATATCTAATAAATCAGCGCAGATGTGCTCACAATCAGAAACCGTTGCATCGATCGGAGAAAATGCCTCAAAGAACATACTCACTATCTCCGAGAGCGCACAACATATGCATTCATCAATCAATTCCATTGTTGGTTCCATAGAGAATATGAATTCCTCTATAAATGATGTTGCCCTCAGTTGTCGTAAAGAATCAGAGATTGTCAATCAGGCAACACACTTTGTAAAGAATACTAAGGATGGTGTGTCTCGTTTACACACATCGGCAAAAGAGATCGGTCGTATTGTTGATGTTATCAATGGCATTGCCGATAAAACAAATCTCCTTTCTCTTAATGCAACAATTGAGGCAGCCTCAGCTGGAGAAGAGGGTAAAGGCTTTGCCGTAGTGGCAAATGAAATAAAAATTCTGGCCAGACAATCGGCTACGGCAACTGAAGAAATTGAGCAGCAGATTAAAAAGATTCAATACGACACAGTCTCGGTTGTAAATGCAGTAAATGATATTGCATCCATCATCGAAGAGGTACACACCATTTCGCAATCTATTGTACAGGTAATCGAAGAGCAATCAACAACCATTCTCTCTATTTATGATAGCATCGGTGGAGTAGAACAGTCAGCAAATACCATGAACTCAAATATTAAAGAGTCAGCCTTGGGATTATCAGAGGTCTCCACAAAAATTGTCACCATTAACAACGCATGCAAAGAAGCGTCAGGACAGTTAGAGGAGTCTAAGAATAACGCAGCAACAGTGGCTACTGTTGCTGATAGTTTACAAAAGGCGATCAATCAATTTAAGCTGTCTTCCAACAAAAAAAGGATTGGCGATTATTTGATTGAGCTGGGATTCATTACAAAGGACCAACTACAAACAGCATTAAATGCGCAACAGAATGGTGATTTTCCAGGCATGCGATTGGGTGATGTCTTAGTTGCTACCAACATCATATCTCGAAAACAATTTGATGTGGCTGTAAAGAAGAAGATTGCCGAAGAGTCTGAAGGTTAGCTTTTGGAGGATTTTTACAAGAGACAATAATTGTCGAATCTCATTGTATCACCGATAACCATCTTATAGAAATAAAGATGGCTACCCAAAACTAGTTGAGTAGCCATCCGCCCTTGAGAGAAAAACATCCTATTCCATTGAATAGGCTATTGTATGTTCACAACCCTTTTAATTATACCGGTCTTTGGTGTTTCAATTTTCACATAGTGAATACCATTGGGTACATTGTTCAACAGGTGGTCAATCGCTTGTAGGTTTACCTTATGGGCAGTCGAGATAATACGTCCCTGAGCATTGAGGATTGTCACTGAATACTCTTTTGCAAAGGGAAGGTTAAAACGATTTGTGATTATCCCAACACTACTAATAGAAAAAGCTCCCGACTCATCCTGGCCCATATTCCCCGCAGCATCATAGGCTTTTACCAGTATTTTGCAATCGGTAATCGATTCCTTTGGTACAGTCCACACAAAGGTTCCACTGTTTCCTGAGGAACTGTCAATCAGTGGCTCAATTGAACTGGATGTGGATATGAAATAGATTGCCCGTGCAGTAACACCCACATTGTCCTGAGCGTTCCACTTAATTGTATAGCTTTCACCACCTTGCAAAATCTCCCCTGCTGTTGGTGCGGTCACAGTAACCGTCGGTGCCTGTTGATCTCCGGTTTCATAGGTAACCACCAATTTTGGTCGATTGCTGGTGGTACTATATTCGGAAGATCTGAACCGAGCGCCCTTATAACTGGTTTCAGAGGGAAATTTAATAAGAAAGCCATAGTTTGTATTACCATTGGCAACCATATCTTTTACCGCTTCTGTAACAGTAAAATCCTCCCACCTATTGGTGCTAGTATTTGAGTTTTGAGCAATTGCCGAACTATTAAACTGTGGTTTATTGTTCCAAGTTATTGAACTTTCACTCCAGTTGCCAGTCATTCTATAGATCGCCTTTGCTGCATTGTTAGGATTCCCCCCAGTATGCAATTTAGTGCCATGGGCATAGCAATAGAGGGATAGTTTAGCACTTTTTACTGTTGCATTTGCAGGTATACTTGACACATCGAATTTTATCGCCACCCGGGCTACGGGGTAGCTTCAACAGGATTCCCGATGTACACGAAGTAATTGCTCTGATCCATGATTTTTTGTTGGTTGATAGTCACTAATACTGGACCAGTTGGTTTTTGTGACATGTGCATCAACACATCCAGTATACCCCTCCAATCCATTTTGTAGTGTGACGGTTTTTTCCTCCGAGGTCGAAATCTGAAAAACGACAAATAAAAGCACCAATACAAGTGTCATTATGTTTTTCATTTTCCTCCCCTCCCTTCTTTGCTGATGGTTTAAAGTATAGATGTCAATTGACACCCCTTATTTTATAGTAGGCCCAAAAGAAATTACACCATGATCTACGGTACTCCTTGACCAAGTACCAAGCCATTTATTATCATCTTTGTCAATGTCAATGGTTGTTAGTTGTTTGTGCTGCAATTGCTTAAATCGTTTTCCAACCAGATCGTCCCATTTTTTTCCATTAAACTTTGTCAAGCCATATTTTGTCGCAACCCACAGATTCCCATAAGAATCCGAGACCATTTGATTAATAGTACCGTCAAGTACTGGGGAGTGGTTCCAATCAAAGGTGTTCCAGGAGCTTCCCATAAATTGACTGACGCCACATTCCCAAAAATAACCAACCCAGATGGATTGCTTTGTGTCAATTGTTATATAGAATGTATTATCAGAGGCAATTTTTGAATTTTGTGTATTGTATATTATCCATTTTCCATGGTTAAAATGGGCGACTCCCTGATAGGTTGCAAACCAGACACTGCCATCAGAGGACACTGCCAAACTCTTAACGATATTTGAGGGTAAATTTGAATTTTCAGCACGATACACAGCCCATGTATCTCCATCTAAAGAAGCAACGCCATCTTCTGTGGCAAACCAAATAACACCATTATTACCAATTTCAATTTGGTTAACAAAATCGGATGGCAACTCGGAGTTTGAAGGAGAAATGGTTTGCCACACATCTCCTTTGAGGCATGCAGCACCACTGTAGGTAGCAAACCAAAGGGTTCCCTTTTTATCACCGGTAATATGATAAACAATATTGTTGGGAAGTGAGGAGTTCACCTCGTTGTAAGAGTGCCACTGTGTCCCAGACAATACAAATACACCTTCGGTATCAATAGCCAACCAAACATTCCCCTGCTCATCAATATAGAGATCAAGAATATGTGCTTGTGGAAGAGTTGAATTATTTGTTGTATAGTGTGCCCAATAGAGAAAGGCGTCAACATAGGTGGTTTCCTTCGCAATGACTTCAACAGTATCAGACAAGATATGGGGCAACACGTTGATAGTATCCATATCATAATAAAAACAGGGCACCGTTGATTCGGGAATGGAATCAACAGCAAGACTAAGAAAGCCTTCACAGAAAGGTTTTGCCTTTTCCAAGGATGATTTCCAAGTGGTTCCTTTAATAAAGGTATAACCAGTCTTTGTATTGAGGGAATCAGGAATATAAAGCACGACTGTGCCCACATCCTTTGCTATTGCCTGTGGAAGGTACTTGATTCCATATTCCTGACGTGGCGGTTCAACATGGGAGATCAATGCTCTGTTTCCTGTTTGCGGATCAAAGGCTTCAATGTTATAAAGCGAGGTGTCACCACAGACCACTTTAAAAGAATAGGCGCCGGACTCATCGGTTGTATCATACTGTAAATCATTATCCTTAATCTGTGCAAAGGGAACATAATTAGAAGGAAGTAAGCACAAAGAGATACCAACGGCTGGAGTTCCGTTATCGGAAAACACCGTTCCGGCGATGATACCATTACCCACTTCAGAGCCGCCACCACTATCAGATACATCTAATGAACAGCCAATAATTCCAATAAGTATTAAGGCTAGCAAGAAAGAAAGGTAGCTTCGCTTATAATTCATCTTTTTTTCCATCTTGATTGGTGGCAGCACGATCAATAAGCTCTGACCGCGGTAATAATTGAAAACCGGCAAAACAGATCATCTCTGGATTGTTACTCTCTTTGGCCATAGCTAAAAGCTTTCTACGACAGCTTGCTATTTCTCTTTTCATCTCCTCATAGGTGTCCTTTGAAACACGTAAGGTTAAAGAAGAAAAATTCCTCTTCTCCTTATCAACCTTTTCCACAGCTTCGGCACATTGCGTAATGGTAGTTTTATGATATTTTGCAATAATTGCAGAATCAACTTCCGGCTCGGTTGACACTACTTGATTAATTGGCACATATTGCCCAGTGCCATTTTTCTTTAGGAATTCATTGTCCACGAGGTAACGAATAGCACTACGAGCTTGGGTAGGTGTTATCCGAGGAATACATTTTCTTGCCAACAAATTGTAATCCTCTTGAAAGTTACAAATTATGGCAAGCTCACGAACAACAGGATAGTACCATTTGTCAAAGAACTTGAGTTTATTATCAGTAAGAACATGGACCCCACGACTGTAACGAAAAGAGAGTAGAGTTCTTAAGAGACGTTCCTTTTGTGAAGGACGTTTAGCATTATTAAACATGACCAATTGTTGAAAGTATTCTGCCTCCTGTTTTGTATGGTTAAGAAAGGAACTAATATTAGGGAGATAGCGTGGTGTGAGATTACGCTGTTTTTTTATAACACGTAAGATATAATTGTGATTGGGGATTCCCGTCTTTTGGGAAAAGGAACGATAGGAAAAACCCACTTCAATAATCTTTAATTGCTTTATAACATCATCAAGATAATCTCGATAATCGAAATAATCAAACACATTTAAGAGTGGGATTTTGTTTTTGGTCATACAGTATTAAAATAGCTATTTGTTTAATAAAACACAAATTAAACAAGATCTTAATTAAATTTATTTGGTACCTATATTATACCTTTATTAAGCATTTTTTGCAAGTTTTAACACAATTAGCTAATTTAATTAAAGTTTTTTTGGTACCACTTAATTTAAATGCATCGACACAATCTAATCGCTTAGATAAAAATTGTCCTTTTTGCAACTTTACGGAGACTAACGTGAGTTGCATTTTGTATAAAAATTACAAAATATAATGGACAGTTTTTTAAAGTTGCCTCTACTAATTCAGTTTTGTTTTGAGGCTATTCGAAAAACATTTGGACGAAGCATGTGAGAAAGGCGAACCCACTTTGATTCGTCGATTAAATGCAATGAAACTCAAAGTGTTTTACAGCCAGCCGCACTAGGAATTGAATTTTTAAAGGTTACTTTAAGTTTTCTATGTATTATAACATTGAATAAAACATATATTCATTATATTATTTAGTGGGGCGATTTACAAATCTCACGTATGACAAGGAAGAGGGGGTTAACGTTATCTATTTTCGAGGTGTTATATGAACTACAAAGTACTCTTTATTTGTTCCGCTCTTACCTGTATGCTTATGCTTGCTTGTATGGGGAGCAAAACAACGAAAGCAGGCGGTAGCCAACTCACAGACCAGAGTTCTTCATCAAAAAATCAATCAAAACAGAAGGAAGAGCCCGTTGAAGTTGTTACATCAACAGATTTACCAACCCTTCTAGCAAAGGCATCGGAGTATCAAAAAAACGGCAAGTATCGAAAGGCTGCAGCTTACCTTTCAAAGGCAAAAGAGCTAAAACCAGATGATACCGACCTTCGTATGCAACTAATAACAGCTTATCATCAGGCTGAGAAGTTTGATCAAGAGATTTCTGAGCTCAATGAACTCCTCCAAATCAAGCCGGAGAATTCCCTTCGTTTAACATACGCGAAAAGACTCCATGAAGCTCAACGATTTGATGAAGCAATAAATGCTATTGAGGACATTCGAGCAGTCGATCCTGAAAATATTGAGGCCCTGATTGTTCTTGGAGCCCTTCATAAAGATCAAGCCCAGTATGCAGAGGCTATTGAAATTTTTCGTGAAATCACCTACATCGATGCCAAAAACGCTCATGCCAAGTATTACCAAGCAGAAGTATATCTTGCTCAGAAAAAACCACTCTGGGCTGACAAATATTACAAAGATGCCTTAAAGCTGGATCCCACACTGGGAGTGGCAGTGTTTGGTTTGGCAAAAATCGCTCAAATTCGCAATAGTCAAGAAGACTACAAAAAACACCTTGCGAAGGCTTACGAACTTGATCCGGAACACAGTGAAATTAAAAAAGCCTTTTTAAACCAATAACCTATTTTGGTTTACAATCTAATCCGCATAAGGAAAGTACATGAAGAAATTGTTAGCAGTACATTGTTGGACACTTGTTTTAATCATCATTGCAGCACACTTACTTTATGCGGAACAATCGAAGGAGAGGGTCCTTCCACCTCTCATCATACAGAGTTTAGAAGACATTCATTTTTCTCCAAGAAAAATTGACGACTCCTTTTCTGAAGATTTGTTTCACAACTTTATTAAATACTTGGACTACGAAAAGAAGTTTTTTTTACAGCAGGACATTGATTCCTTAAAAAAGTATTTCCACCTGCTTGATGATGAAATGGCTGTTGGGAAAAACACCTTTTTCAAACTGGCAAAATCCTTAATAGTTCAACGAATTAAAGATTCGAAGGGTTATGTTGCACAGGCTCATACAACTCTTAAGAATTTTACAGACAAAGATAGTATTCTGATTGATCCTGAAGAGGGTACCTTTGCCAAAGACACTGCAGATTTAAAAATCCGTTGGCAAAAAAGGATTAAGCATCGAGTGATGCAAAAGCTAGCCGATCTTGTAAAGGAGCAGGAAAAACAAGAAGAGGATAGCAGTAAAACTGAAGATTCACCAAAGGACTCAACCCTTTCGGAAAAGAAAAAGCCAAAAACCTTAGTAGAACTTGAACAAGAGGCTCGGGAAAAGGTAAAAAAGAACTACAATAACTGGTACAAACGGACTGATAAAATCAGCGATAATGAGCGTCTCTCTCTCTTAATAAATGCCATGACCGCTCTCTATGATCCGCACACAAACTACTTTCCTCCTAAGGAGAAAGAGGATTTTGACATTAACATGTCCGGGCAACTGGAGGGTATTGGTGCGCTTTTAAGAGAAAAGGATGGATTTATTGAGGTTGTCCAGATCGTGCCCGGAAGCGCCTCTCAACGACAGGGAGAGCTTGAGGTTGGGGATAAAATTATTGCAGTAGCACAGGGATCAGAGGATCCGGTTGATGTAGTTGACATGCCACTCTCCGATGCTGTCCGCCTTATTAGAGGAAAAAAAGGTACGGAGGTTCGCCTGACTGTGGAAAAGGTAAAGGGCACCAAAAAGGTTATTGCCATTGAGCGAGATGTCGTGATCATTGAGGCAACCTATGCAAAATCAGCACTGTTGGAGTATGGTAAAAATCCTTTAAAGCTAGGCTACATCAAATTGCCAAAATTCTATGCTGATTTTACTAATCAAGGAGCGCGTAACTGTTCCCAGGATGTTGAAAAGGAGATCTCAAAATTAAAGAAAGAGCATATTCAAGGACTTATTTTCGATCTGAGGAATAACAGTGGTGGTTCTTTGAGGGATGTTGTTGATATCGCCGGTCTATTTATCAAAACAGGTGGTGTTGTGCAAGTAAAAAAAAGAAATGGCACCACACACCAACTGCGAGATCGTAATCCTAAGGTCCAATATGATGGCCCGCTGATTGTCCTTATTAACAATGCCAGTGCCTCTGCTTCAGAAATTCTTGCTGCAGCAATGCAGGACTATAAACGTGGTATTGTTGTTGGAACCAGCAAATCCTCCTTTGGCAAGGGAACTGTTCAAACCTTTTTAAACCTCAACAAAATTGCTCGCCGATATCCCATTAAAGCTGGCGACCTAGGTGCCTTAAAGGTTACCACCCAAAAATTTTATAGAATAAATGGTGGGGCAACACAGAAAAAGGGAGTCATACCAGACATTGCTCTTCCCGACATTTTTCAATATTTAGATATGGGTGAAAAGGAACAGGATTACGTTATCCCCTGGGATCAAATTGACCCAATCCAATATGACACCTTACAACCACCTTACGATTTATTAAGACTTTCGAATAAAAGCAAAGAACGAATAAAAAATCACAAGCTATTTCAGCGTGTTGAAGATCGTAGTAAAAAAATCAAAGAGAAAAGAGATCGAAAACTTTTTACACTTGTTTATAAAGAGTATATGCAAGAATTAGAGACAGCTGAAAAGGAGAGTAAATCCTTTGAAGATATGAAGTCTACTTTACCTGACTTATCAATAGCCAATCTTGCCATAGATTTAAAATCATTAGGTACTGATAGCTTAAAAATTGAGAATAATAAAAAATGGCTTGAAGATCTTGAAAAAGACGTTTATCTACAAGAGACAGTCATGATTATGCAGGATATGATTAAAGAATAGTTTCCATATCCGTGTTACATCAATAGAGGTTCCATCATTTTAATGATTTTATTGCAAAGTAATTTTATTATGATTACCAAATGCGCTTGGATTATATTTCATATTATATATCACCAAACAATGATTATCAATATTCACAATGTTTCGAATATGTATATTTTAAGTAAATTCAATTCAAAGTAATTAGTAGTAATCCAAACCAATTCACCGTGTGAGGGCCCTATGCTTCAAAAAATTATTGTTTGTCTATGTTTCTCTATATTAACAGTCACTGCTGCATCGGTCACTAAAACATACCGACTCGATCAACCAATCACAGTAAGTAATGGCGATGTCTATATTCCCGGTGGCCGTCCAAGTATGCAAGGATTTGCACCTGCGGTTGCAGTCAAAGGGATGGTGTTAGCATGCCCTGTGGGCCAAAAAGCAACATCAGCAACTGTTACCTATGGAAACCTGATAAAACTTCCGGGAAAATTTCATATCCGCGCAACCATCCCAGCTTTTAAAAGTACCGATGGTACAAGATCACCTCAAAAGGGTAGTATTTACGAAGATGCTTCAGCTCAGAAATTACTGGCCCGGTATTATGAAAAGGACGCACTCTATCCTGGTATTAACCATGAATATCAGCCGGATAATCAGTTTAAGTATGGTGTTGCCTGTGGTGTTGTGGTTGTTCATCCAGTTCAGTATAATCCTGTTCGTGAGGAGTTGTACTACTATGATGAAGTTACGGTAACTCTTGAAACAGAACCAATCAAAGCAGAGGACAAGGTTGCAGCCTATGTGATGACACCCTTTCACCGAAGTATTCTCCAGTTTACAATAGACAACCCAGAAATGTTAGCTGATTTTGAACTCACTCCCATGGATGAAAATGACTACGAGGTTTGTGTGATCACCTATCCTGCAGTAAAGGATAAGTTCAATGACTACGTGGCATTAAATAAAAGGCGTGGGCTTAGAACCAAAGTTGTCCTTATTGCTGATGTGCTCAAAACTGCTGGTGCAACCAACCAAGATAGAATCAGAAATTACATTAATAATCAATACAAGGAGAGCAAAATAGTTTTCTGTGTATTGGGTGGAGATATTGATAAGATTGTCCATCGCGAGCTCTATTCCGAATCCTACGATCACAATCAAACACCGGATAGATTCTTGAGAAAATATTCAGGCTCAGATCTCTATTATGGTACTCTGGACGGTAATTGGAATAGTAATAACAATAATAAGTGGGGTGAACCGGGCGAAGAAGATTTACTTTGGGAAGTATACGTAGGAAGAATGCCGGTTGACAACACAACCCATCTGACTAACATACTAAAAAAGACAACCCACTATACTGAAACACCCCATGCCGACCAAGCCACTAATGTTCTTTTAGCTGGTGAATTCATGTGGGATGACTATGGAAAAACTATCTGGGGTATTGACAACTTGGAACTCTGTGTCGGTTATAAAGATCGCTATGGGTATAAATCATACGGATGGCCAGAGCCAAAGTTTAAAATTTCTCGCATATCAGACAAGGAGACCGGTGCGGCCCACGGTTGGGGTGGCAATGATTTACGGGGGAAAATTCTCCAGACAAAACCCTCTTGGATCGATCATGATGGTCATTCAAACACGACGTACTGTATGACGATCAACGCAAATGCCATTGATCGTACCTATACCAATGAAGGGAGCTCCCAAAACTACTGGATCGGCGTATCACAGGTTGGCTGTAATCCTGCTCAATTTAAGGTACGTGACTGCTTTATGGAACAGGCGGTATATGCGGCAAAAGGGGCGGTTGCCATGCAGGGTAACTGGGATAGTGGCTATGCCGATGATGATGACAACAATAGCCAAAGTACTTTGGTCTGCCGATTTGCCCGTGATGCAATGTTTAATAAAAAGAAACGGGTGCCCTTCTTAGAAGCTGCCCACGCCACTGGAAAGGAAGCACTCATTGATGTTTCAACTGATCCAAATGCAATTAATATCCCACCCTATTATGGCCTCATTCGCTACTGCACCTACAATACAAATACACTTGGTGATCCAGCATTGGGTGTGTGGACTGATAAACCTAAAAAGTTGGACAAACTCTTTGATCATACCGTGACCGCTGGCAAATTGACAATAAAGACACCTCCCTATACCTGTGTGTTGTTAGTTGACCCATCCAATGATAAGGAGATTACCGCACAGATCACCGGATATAAATATTCCAGTGGAGCAAATTTTGTTGTTGGTGATAGTACTTGCGAAATTTCTGATAAGGCCTACAAAACATTTGTGGCAAATAATGGCAAAATTAAAGCCTATATCAAGGCTCCCAATTATCTTCCTGCAGCTTTTGAACTTTCAGTGGCTACTTCAATTTCCACCACATTGCCTAATCCTATCCGTAGTTTTTCTATCACCCCTCATCAAAACAAAATCTCAGCAACCTATACTTTGGAACAGACTCGCCATGCTTCACTATCCCTCTACAATTGCATGGGTAAATTGGTTAAAACTGTCTTTGCAAAACAGCGGTTGTCAAAAGGAACTCACCGGCACTCTATTGATATGAGCAATCAGGCAGCTGGTGTATACTACTGTAAATTCACAATGAAAAACACCCAAACAGTTACATCTTTTGCGTTAACAAAGTAAATTAAACCAACTGAATAGTTATACATCATAAAAAAGCTCTGGAGAGATATCCCCAGAGCTTTTTTATTGTCCTATTATCTATAATGCTCTAGTTTGTTACTAAAAAGGTATTCACCTTCTGGAATTGAGGTGTAGAGATTTTACAATAGTAAAGACCACTTCCAAACCCATCGGTATCAAGGGAAACTATCTTTTTAGTTCCAGCTTTAACAGAGAAATCCTTTACTTGTTTTACACAAGCACCCTTTACATTATAAAGGGACATCGAAACAGAGGTGTTCTTTGCAAGTGTCAAGGAAACTAGTGTATTCTTTCCTACCGAATTTATTGTTAACTGTTGAAGATCCTCTGGATTAGTTGTCTGTGCAATCGGGGTTGCCATACTCACATCAAAGGACTTTGGCAAGTAATTAGTTGCCTTTATATACACCTTTATTTTATTATTTTGAGCTGCATATTCTTTATAGGCTGCGTCTGCAATTGAGCTAGCACTATCGCCTATTACAAAACTGGTATTGGCGTTGTATTTATACCCAGTGATCTGGGTGCTAAATATCTCATCAGTCGAAGCATCTGCCAAAGCAACACAGGTATAGGGTGGACAATTCTCAATGGTAAATTTTTCAGCAGTAGCTAAAACATTGAATGTGGTGGGCGTCAAGTCCTTTGGTGTGTCTGTCCAAATAGAGAGCGCTGGATCACCAAAGCCATTGGTATTATAGCAGCAATAACGCATTAAGCCATAATAGGGTGCAATATTAAGGGCATTGGGGTTGATTGCAGTCTCTGCAATTGATTCTTTTCCCCCGGCAAAGGTTGCCTCAATGAAATGGATGCGCCGCTCTGGATTAAAAATCGCATCATGTAGAAAACGAATGGGCACACAACTGGGGTGATTGTTATCATCATCATCGCCAATCCCATTATCCCAGTTACCCATGACATAGACTGCACCCTTTGATTGGGTTACCATCATCTCCATAAAACAGTCACGTACTTCAAAATTCATTATATTACAACCACCGGAATAGGATATAAAATAGTTCTGATTGTTTCCGGTATTGTTAAAGACATTAGGAATCTGAGTACTACTTATGGAAAAAGAATAGGATGTATTACCATGTCCCTGATGATTTATCCATGATGGTTTGTGGCGAACCAATTCATTATTTAGATCTCTGCCAACCCAGCCATTTTCCGCACCGGTTTCCTTGTCTGTAATCCACTCAAGATCAAATTTTGGCTCTGGCCATCCGTGAGTTTTCCAGCCATATCTATCTTGGTAGCCAACAAAGAGTGCAAGGTTATCTGCTCCCCAAATTGTCTTGCCATAGTCATCCCATGCAAACTCTCCTGCCATAAGCACCTTTTTAACAAGATCCTTTTTAGGGGTCTCTGCATAGTGGAATGTCTTTTTGAGCATGTTATCTAGGTGAGTCGTATTGTCCGCAGGCATACGTGCTAAAAACACCTCAAAGTACATGTCCTCTTCACCAGGTTCTCCATATTTATTGTTGCCGTTGTTATTCCAGCTGCCATCTAAGGTCGCATAAAACATATCTGCACCAGAGTAGACCTTACGAAAACGATCTGGGGTTTGATTGTGGTCATAGGCTTCGGAGTAGAGTTTTTGTATCTTGATATGCTCAACATCACCACCAAGGACCACAAAGACAATCTTATGATCAGTATATTGTTTCTTTATAAAAGCTCTGATCTTCTCTTGAACTGTCCCGCTGCCACCTTGAGATGCCTCGGATACGGAAAAGACCTTTGCCCGAAACCCACGACGTTTATTAAAAGCCACATATTCATCAAACTTGCTTTTAATTGCATCATGGGAGATAATACAAACCTCATAATCGGTCTTAGCCCTGGGTGAAAGTTTTAAGGTTGCAACAGCTTCTTTATTATCAACCATCTGGTACAGAAGACTTCTAGAAAAGGGTGTCATAACATACGCAGCCACCTCTTTTGAAGCATCAACAGGTTCGGTTTCAACAGTCACTGTAATTCTATCATAGGTATAAAGTTCTTGACGAACAGGATTGTACTGAACAGGATTGACTGCAACAGTGGTCAAGGGCACACCGTTTTTGTATCCTGTTATAAAGGGTGGATTCTTTTCAATGCCTGGAAAGAGGGCATCCTTATCATAGACCGCTGCTAAGAGGCTCCGTGCTTGTGCATCGCGCATAATCTCTCTTTTCGCATTTCCCTTAATAGCGCTCATATCTTTATAGGCAGGAATAACTGGCTCAATCGCATGATTTCCCTTAAATCGTACAAGATTGCCATATTCAACAGACACCGATTTTGCCTGTTCCCCGGGTTTGAGCATAAGCATGCACCCCTTCACCGATACAGCAGGAGCAAAACCCTGATCACTGGGGCGACAACCTTTGAGGTAGGTGTATCCCTCTTTAACCCTCAAATCGGAAAATTTATAGACTTTTTTTACTGTTCCTGCAGAGACCAGAACAATAGAAATGCATAAGAGTGTGGTGATTTTTTGTAACATAAAGCCTCCATTTAAATGATAAGTTTCTAGCCCCCCATGGCGTGTTCCCATTGGACAAAAATCTATTAAACAAGTCCATGGTGAAACTTTCAGATCAAAAATAAAAGTCGATGATTTTTGTTTCAAGAAAATCATACATTATTTACAACTTATATCATGGGAAGCAAAATGGATGATTAATCCGCTAAATATCAAAGGACATGTCAGGACTGCTCAACACCCAAATTGCACTTATTATGGGTATTTATCAGCACGCTGCGCAAATACCCATTCTGAAAGATAGACCATTATTTAAAAAGAGCAACCTTTTGAGAAATAGCCAATGATTCCAATTGCAATGTTACAATAAAAAGACCACTGGGCACATCTCTTCTGAGTACGGTTCTGCTATATCGACCTTTTACATGAAACCCATTGGTAAGAGTTTTTAATTTCTTTCCAGAAAGGTCGTAAATAGAAAGTACGACTATACTACTCTTTGGAATTTCAAAGGAGATTTGTATAGCAGCGTGGTGATTATTTGAAGAGCGAATCTGCAAAACAGGAGCAATGTTACATTTTAATCTCCTTTGATAAGCAATGGGGGTCACCCCACCATTCTCTGTCTTAAGAATAGAGCCATGCTCACCAACGACCCACCCCTTTGCTATGCTTCCAAAGGAAACACCATAAAGGGTATTTACTGTTGGTGAGGAGCATGTTATCCACTCTTTGCCTGCATTAACTGTCCTTAAAATGGTACCCTTCTCGCCAGTGATCCATCCTCGAACCGAATCTAAAAATGTTACTGATTTTAGGGCTGCGGTCACCGTGCTCTGTTGAATACTCCAAGAACTCCCACCATTTTCCGTAGTAACAATCACTCCATCGCTTCCTACAGCCCATCCCCTATCAGCATTGACAAAGTAGACTGCATTCAAGTCCCCAGTGGTCCCACTGGACTGTTCATTCCATTGATTGCCATTATTGGAGGTTGCAATAATCGTCCCTTTTTTACCGCAGATCCAACCTTTTTGATTATTTATAAAATGGAGCCCCCTTAAATCCTCCGTGGTGCCTGTTGACAAGGAGGACCATGTACTCCCTCCATCAATGGTTTGTAGTGCTACTCCCCTATCTCCCACCGTATAACCAGATTGGGGGGAGGAAAAGGTTAGAGCATTTAGATTTTTAGTAATCCCACTCTTTTGCACTTTCCATTTTGTACCACCATCACTGGTGTGCAGAATAATCCCATACCAACCAGCGCACCATCCCTTTTGCTCATTTATAAAGCACACTGTATACAGTGGGTTTATAGAATCATTATCCTGCTTTGTCCAACGATTGCCACCATCAGATGTCTTTAGGATATTACCTAAAATGCCAACGGCCCATGCTGTATTTGAATCTATGCAAGTCACGGCGTAAAGATGCT
This sequence comes from Chitinivibrionales bacterium, assembly GCA_028278335.1. Lineage (GTDB taxonomy): Bacteria > Fibrobacterota > Chitinivibrionia > Chitinivibrionales > JANQEN01 > JANQEN01. Next base: position 22,815 of record JANQEN010000275.1, read on the forward strand.
CAAGGGTGCCCTTACTTTGCTTGTTCCAGGATGAACCACTATTGGTGGTCTTAAGTATGATACCACTCTCCCCCATTGCCCAAGCAGTTGAAGTATTGGCGAGTCCAATAGCAAAGAGATCCTTTTTTGAATTGGTGGTACTTCCGCTATAGGAACGCCCGCCATTGGTTGACTTAATAATAATACCAGATTGACCTGAAGCAAACCCCCTTTGATCACCAGAAAAAGCAACGTCATATAAAAGGTCACCACCGGAGTTACTCTGTTTACTCCAGGAGTTTCCTCCATTAGTGGTTTTTAAAACCATTCCCCATTCGCCAACAGCGACTCCTGTGTTGGCATTAAAGAAATGAGAGGCAAAGAGGTTGCGATTTTCATCACTAGCTTTGATACTCCACGATGATCCACCGTTAGTTGTATATAATGTATACCCACTGAAATCAGTCCATCCAACCAAACTACCCTTAGTGTCACTACTAAAATAACAGTCCTCAAGTTGAAGAGAATCGCCCACCTCTTTTAATTGCCAGGACTCTCCCCCATCAGTTGTCTGAAGCAATGTGCCCTTATAGCCGCAGGCCCACCCCTTTTGAGCATCCTGAAAATAGAGCGCCCGCAACTCCTTTGTGGTACCACTGCTCTGTTTTACCCAGTTTACTCCACCATCTTTAGTTTTACAGATCTTTCCAGAGGCACCTACAATCCACCCAATCTTTTTGTCAACAAAGAATACCGCATTGACTCCTTGGGATGTTATACTATCTATGCTTATACTCTTCCAGGTTACTCCCTTATCATCAGTTGCAACAATCGAATTACCACCAATCCCAATGACATTATCTTCATCAAAAACATGGAGTGCCTTTAAAGAATTTCCCTGGGGAAATGGATTTTGCCAAGACCAAATTATTTCATTGCTAAAGGAATGGGTTATACCCAATAGCGCTATAAATAGCAATAATCTCATTGCTTTACTCCCTAAAAATGCTTTCCTTACTGTAGGGTAATGATTCGAGTTAATTTCTGATTGCTTGTTGAAATTTTCAAGAGAAATCTGCCCTTAGAAAGTACCGGTTGAGGAGTGAACAGCATTGTACCCTGTCCCTGTTGAGTTGCGACAAGTCTACCCAAAATAGAATAAACTTTCATACTACCAACTTGATTCGAAGGAAATGCAACGGAAATAATACTGTTATTCAACCTAGTAACTACGAGTGGTTCTGAAGCTGGTGTGTAATCGCTCCCATTAGTATAGGAATAGGGTTCATATTCATTGACAAGCTTTGCAACCTCTCGATCAATGGTATTGTAAGAATTGGCAGACATGACAAACTGAATCGTATACACGACAATTCCACGTTTGTCAATCAATACACACCCGGTTGGCCCTGGTTTATATAAATTGAGCCACTCATTCTTCATATTATCTATAAGCACTGGTATGGTCATATCATACTTGTTCTGGTATTCACGATAGAGTTCAATGCGTTGCTCAAAGGTAGAGGGCTGAAAATTCATATCCGGGTGCGTCTCTTTGACGTACACATCAAACATGGCAATTGATGAATTATTTTTATACTTTTGATAGAGTTCTTCGCGATCCCGCGCGGCATTGACAAAGGGTCCTCAACAAAGGTTTCCCGATATAAGCAGAACTGCCTTTTCACCCCGAAAATCGGATAACGTCGTAGAATCACCGGTCGCCAAATTATAGAGTGTAAAATCAGGAGCTGGTTTGTTGATTTCAGGAACCGCGAAAATAATCGAACAGGACATCAACACTACTACTATTGTTAGAGGCCATCTCATAACATATCCCAATCGTTTGGGTTAAATTATTCAAATAATTTAATATGTTGAGGCCCCCAAAGATCCCAACGTCATAGGTGGGTCACCACTATATAATTTACGCTTTTTATAGGTTATTTGCCAGTATTAATTGATAAAAAAAAGGGACGTTATAAAAACGTCCCTTTAATATCATATTACTTAAACCTATCATTTACAGTTTAATAAACTTATACTTCGACACAGCGTTATTCATTTTTACGACACAAAAGTAAAAACCAGAACTTAAGTTGTTAGTCGATAGTGTCATTGTTTGCTTTGCTGCACTGTAGGATTTAATTGTTGCACCAGCACTATTTACAATAGATACTGTTGCACCAGCAGTAAGGTCATTAATATAAAGCATGTTTTTCTTTAACATAACCGTAGAAGAGCTTCTGGTTGAAAAGGTGTTATTAAAAACATCAATTGGAGTTCCACCACCACAGGATTCGATACCTACATCGGGGCACCCATAAATATTGTGACTACAGGTGTTGTTCCAACAATCCTTTCTTGAGGCTCCCTGGGCTTTCATATAATCTACCGCTTCACCAGCAGCAAGTTGTTGATCAATGATTCCTTTACAATACCCATAAATTGCACCAGCTTGATACATACTTCCAGCAAAACTTGATTGACCAGGTCTGTAATAAGAACTAACGGTGTTTGCTACTGAGGCAATACCATGTTTCTTAAAATAGGTTTGGCTTAGGTTCCCCGAAGTTGTTGGTGATGCATTCAAACAGGCACCCATAAAGGCAATGGTCGGTTTATCTTTATGCTCTAAATCATCGACACCTCTGGTGTTCATAATACCACTGGAAGAAGTTTTACTTCCATGGGTTGCCCAAGGTAAGAAACCGGGTTTAAAACTGTTCCAAGCTCTGGTGACTCTTGTTTGTGAGCAGGAACTTTCATCGGGATTACCCTCATTATTGGAATAAATTCGATATACTTCCCAATTTTTTGGTTTTGCAAACTTATTATAGACTTCATTAAAGAGATCGGAACACATTGAGTTAGAACTCCATCCCTTAGCAGCTAAAACAGCTCTCTTGCGCCAGCCGATTTCAGATTTCGGTTTGTTCTCATACTCAATGATTTTCTCAATGCATTTGTCAATGGCAGTGTAGTCGCTACTACTATGCACACAGAGTCTACCAGTACAGACATCTGCCACATGGTCACTTCTTCTCATGAAATTGCTTCCTGAAGAGAGTTCACCAAAATAGAAGTCTGTTGGTGGTTTCTGTCCAGTATTGACAACTTTCATAGCAACTTTAGAACCACTAGGATTTGGGTTTCCAATAAAGAGTACATGGCTAATACCCATAGTTTTATAGTTATCAACAAGCCATTCACGGATGTTATCCGCAGCTCGGCTACCTGTTCCACCACCCCAGTCTGAATCAGTAAAGACTTTTACATCATAACCTTTATTCTTTTTTGACTCAACCAGAGCATTAAATTTTGACAATCCATTCTTCACTTCAGAGGTTGTCATAATTGCATAGACTGGTTTATTGGTGAAGGTAAATTCTGCGCTGTACTCTGCTAAAAATTGATCTGCATTTTCAGCAAGAATACTTATCATTTTCTTGGAATAGGGAGTAATCTTGTAAGCAGCACTCTTTGCCTTGTTATATCCCTTTACCGATTCATAATTGACAACCAATTTTCCTGCATCAAGACGCTTCAATGTGTTAGACACAGGGTTATACTTGGCTAAATAGACCATGTACTTCACTATTTTATAATTTGCCAAAGCACCAACCAAGGTTGCTTCAACATCAACATAACTACTTGGGAAAAACTTGTCTTGCCCATAGACTGCAACATTTTTTCCATCAACAATCGTCTTGTTCTCGGGCATTATCACTTTACCATCACAGGTTCTTGCAGGCTCTAATGGTTTAATTGCAACAGGTCCCTGAACAACACTTTCCTGCAACCCCTCAATTGCCAAAGAGACACTGTTTACATCAGCGTCTGAGGGCAATAAAAAAGTCCCCATTTTAACGGGTAAGTTAGGATCGCCGGTTTCTCCGTACATAGTTGTACCGGAAAACTCAGTATAACCCCGATATTTTTCAATAGCGAAATCACCCTTTAGATCAGTTGAGATTTCACGATTGTTTGAGTAAATGATGCAAGAAAAAAGTAAGACCACTAAAAATATACGCTTACTCACTAGGCTCCTCCTCCCAGAATATTAATATATAGTTAATTTCTATTAAGTAATATAAGCAAACTTTTTTGAAATTTCACAAATCATTGCAGCAATGTAAACAAATATTGTGCACCACGCATAAATCAAACTATGTGGCATACACATGATTGTATTTCTCGAATTTATATCGTTAATATATTTTAAACACCGTAAATTGCTAGGTTAATTGAGCCATAATGAATACGATTTACACACAATAGTGCCCAACAAAGCTTAAATAAAATCAATATATTAACCATATTCTACGAATGGTTACTATATTTATTGAATATTTATACAATAGTGAACGTTGTTCTATCGATACAAACCACCTTATTTAAAACATAAAGACAAAGAGCACCTACTAACTATGAAATCACTTGAAGAGAGCGTAGTTGTTGCCTTAGATGGAACAGATCAGGCTATATTTCCCTTTCTACCCCATATACTGCAAGACCTTTGGGAATTTGGCTCAGATCCAAAAATTATTGTAAAGGCTCTACAAAGGAATACAGAGGCCTCATCTGCACTCACTGTTTTAGACCTTGGATGTGGAAAAGGCGCTGTATCGATTACTATTGCCAAAGAATTTTTTTGCCACTGTTATGGAATTGATGGTGTTACAGAATTTATTAATGATGCTATAGTTAAATCAAAAGCGCTTGATGTTGAAAACCTATGCCACTTTTCTGTTGGTGACATAAGAAAAATTGATTTACCAAAAAAACATTTTGATGTAATAGTTTTGGGATCAATTGGTCCGGTTTTTGGCAATTTTTACGAAACCATATCCTGTTTAAAACCGCTACTAAAACCAGAGGGCATATTTATTATCGATGAAACCTATATTGAAGACGGTAACGAATATACTCACCCACAAATCCTCAATAAAAAAACCATTTTACAACAAATTCGGCAAGCAAAGATGAACCTCATTGACGAAATTATCATTCCTAATGAGAGCATTAAGCCATCAAACGATTTTATCTATCAGAGAATAAAGCTCCGCTGTGAAGAGCTTATCATTAAAAACCCTGACAAACAGAACATATTCAAAAGCTATTTAGAAACCCAAGAAGAGGAAAATGATGTTTTAGAGAACAGGGTAGTATGTTCTACAATGGTGATTCAGTGAATATTATAATAATGCTCCCATTCAATTAGACAAATACCGTATATTACTATTGGTAAACATCATATCACACTTTGGAATCATCAATGCAACCAAAAGTCACTCATCAAAATAAAGCTGACCACTCCCCTGCTGCAGATCGATCAAAAAAATCATCGGAGTCCGATACGCTACAATCTCGTGAGGCACCCCTTTTTGCACATCTTGGCTCTCAAGCACCCTTCTCCTCTTTTGCTAGCCCTAATGGGCCAACCCTTCAAAGACAATCTCTCACAACAGTCAACCAACAAACACATGTAACTAATCAAACTTTTGCTCATCGTGAACCAGCCCAAAAAACACCATGGGTTCAAAAAATGGTTGAGCCAGAAAACAATGTACATCCTTCAATGAAGATTTCACCGACAAACAACAATACTGTACAAAGGCGTATTGATCCCCATCCGGATGTGTCCGGGGATTTTATTATACAACCAAATCCCGGTGTCAATGACCGCGCAGCTTTTATTCGACAAATCAGAACTGAGCTGGGTACAAAGGTTATGCGCGCACGTATACCCGCATTGATGGCCAGAGGTGGATTTCAACGCCACGTTGAACACTGTTGGGACTCGACTCTCTCTTTGCAGGGACCGCGTTCTCGTCAAATTGTGGTCCGCTTAGATGGCTGGGGGGAACGAGTCAGCAGGTTTCGCCTTATAAGTCCTGCTGTGCAAATGCCCGAACCAGATGACAACTCTGATGACGCCTCTGAACCGAGCTTGCCTCCATTACAAAGACCGCAGCCACGACCAACACCTCAAGGTCCAGAACCAGACACTCCCTACCAAGGTTCTCGGGAATTGCTTTTAGCCTTTATCCTAGGCACCAGCCTTTATGATATTCTTGCAGAACCCTTGCATGGTGAGCTGCAACAGGGATTTGGCTCATCTCACCCGTGGACTCAACAGATGCGACAGCATCCTCATATGGCAAGTGTTCGACAAAACATTCGCACACGATTGGAAGAGTATTGTTCACAACAGAGGCAGGAGAATCCTGATGAAACAACCTTTAGTCCCTCTGATCTCAATGGCCAGGATAATTTTAGTTTAAACTCATTGAGTTTCACCGAAACAGTACAGTGGCTTGGTGACGATATTCTTAATTGGCTCTCCTGGGGAGAGTTAGGACAGGAGAGCGCCTATCTTTTTGGAAGTTTTAGACTCTATTGGGCAGCTACAGAATGTACCTGCACCGGTGACAATATACAGGCGACCATTTTGTTCTTTGCCCGGGACTCTTTACACTTGCGAAGTGCTACACGAATTCCCCTTACTAACATTGGATTGTCCGACGAGCCACTTGGAGAAGGTATGCCACTAAATAATGTTGATATCAATTGGTACTGGCGAGAGAATTGGATCTCAACGAATCCTATAGTGATACGTCCTTAAATTAAAGATTTTACTGGGGAAAGAAAAAATCATATCTATGGTATAATTTATTTAATTTATAGAGTATAGAGACTTCGGGAAAACAAGATTCTGGGAATAGTATCACATTTAGTTTTAGAGGAAGAGCAGATGAATTCCAAACCATTTTTCTTCATTTTCATTGTCCTCTTTTCATTATCTACTTTTGGATCCATGAGTGATACTGCTGTCATCCAGGAAATACTGGATATTAATGGTTATAGTGGTCAGCCACTAAATAAAATTGCAACCTTTAACGATTTCGGAAGAGTAGTAATATTTAACCCCAATGTATCTATAACTACTATCCCCCCTTCTATACAAAACTTGACCGAACTTACCTATTTTACTTTACGGAGTAGCAACATAGAACTCATCCCTTCTGAAATTTCCTATTGTACAAAAATATTGGGTGTCAACCTATATTACAACAAGCTTCTTACTACTATTCCCCCTGGAATTTTTACCGATAGTCTTATAGAACTCCATATTAACGATTGCCCTAAATTAGAAGAGATACCCAAGGGGATTGGCCAAAGCAAACAGTTGTTGAAAGTGACTATTGCAAGAACTGGCATCAAAACACTCCCCGAAGAGATTGTCTCCTGTACCAAGGTTAATTCCTATGAATTTAAATTGAATAACAATTTAGTCTCTCTTCCAGGTGGGCTTTTTAATACAGAACTTCTGCAAATTTTAATTCAAGATTGCCCTAAAATCAACAAACTCCCTTCAGAAATAGGCAATGCAAAGCAATTAAATTATATATCCCTCCGAAAGACCAGCATTGAACAATTTCCCGAGGAGATCAAAGAGTGTCCCAATTTAAGTCATATTTATCTTTTCGAAAATAGGAGACTCAAAGCAATCCCTTCACAAATATTTACCCCCTCTTTGAAGGAATTAACTGTTTATACCAGCTTAGAAATTGAGACAATCCCAGAGGAGATTGGAAATTGTATAAACCTCGAAAAACTGATGATAGGTGGCACCAACATTAAAAGCATTCCAGGCTTAATTAGTTCCTGTATAAACTTACACACTTTAACTCTTTCCAATTCACAAATCAGTAAACTTCCTGATGAGATTAAACAGTGTCAAAGCATAAAGAGTATTCAGTTGGACGGAAATGATTTTGAAGAAATTCCTTTTATTCTCAAGGAAATTTCTGGATTACACAAGATAAACATGACCCACAATAAAATCACCCAAATCCCACACTTCCTTAGTAGTCTGACTAGTTTAACAAGCCTCTATCTTGCTAATAATCATATCACTACCATTGCACCGTCAATTATTGAATCAAGAATCCTTCGGTCAACTCTCATGGGGCCTGATGGAAATTGGTACCACTATTTCTCCATTGATTCAAATAGGATCGATACGAATACACTCTCAAAAGAAATGCTCAAATGGATAGATAGACGTGCAGATAAACGATGGAGACGGACACAATTCCCTAGTACACCAATAATAATCCCATCCAACACCAATACCCCCTCATTTGTTTTTCAAAACAACACAATTTCCCTTGGCAACACCCTGAAGGGCACGATCCTCTTTGAGATTATCAATGCAAAGGGGCAGCAGGCATACTCGTATACTTCACAATACAATGAACAGCCCTTTGTCTTACTAAAACAGAAGATCAGTGCTGGTAATTATGTTCTTAGAGCTTCTTCGAAGAAAAGGTCTATTGTAAAGAAGATTATAATTTGTAAATAATTAACAATCTCTCATTCTTTCTACAATCCAAATAATATTTTGAGTTACCGTACTCATTGTTTTTGTCCTTAACTTATCAGGATATGGCGCCATGCAAGCAATAATCCAAACCAATTATGGGCCTCCGGATGTACTCGTAGTAAAAGAGGTGGACAAACCAACACCCAAAGACACCGAGATCTTGGTAAAGGTCTATACCACAACAGCGAATCGCACTGACTGTGCAATGCTTCGGGCAAAGCCGGTGATTATGAGACTCTTCACTGGTTTATTTGGTCCCAAAAAGCCAAGCTTGGGAACTGATTTTGCTGGTATTGTTGAATCGATTGGTGAAAAGGTAACCAAATTCAAACCCGGTGACCGAGTCTTTGGTTTTGATGATAATGGGATATGTTCCCATGCCCAGTATTTCGTGACCAAAGAGACCAATGCCATTGAAATGGTACCGGAAGATAGTAGCTTTGAGGAGTGTGTTGCTTTGGCAGAGGGAGTTCACTATGCAGTCAACTTTCTTAACAAAGTAACGCTAAAGAAAGGCGATTCTGTTTTAGTGAATGGAGCAACCGGTGCGATTGGCAATGCAACACTGCAGTTGGCTGTTTATTATGGGGCAACCGTTACTGCAGTATGCCGCGGGGAACATGCTGATTTGGTCAAGTCTTTAGGTGCTTCATCAATTATTGATTATACTCAGGAAGAATTCTCCAAGACTAAGGAGAAGTTCCACTGTATCTTTGATGCTGTTGGTAAGTCCACCTTTAGTAAATGTAAACCCTTACTCCACTCTGGTGGTGTATATAGCTCATCGGAGCTTGGGCCCTATGCACAGAATCCCTTTTTAGCGCTTTTTTCACTATTTATAGGCAATAAAAAAGTAACATTCCCCTTCCCCTATGACCGACCTACCAGCATGCAGTTGGTCAAAAAGCTTTTACAAACGAGTAAAATAAAACCAGTAATTGACAAAACCTACCCTATGGAGCAAATCCAAGAGGCTTTTACCTATGTAGAAACTGGGCAAAAGGTTGGAGCTGTTCTTATATCCTTCAATCAGAATAAAATGGCTTGATTAGACCTATCCAACACTCGAAATGGTGGTTTAGAACAATAATCAACCTCTTTGTTTCTAATTTTAAGCCAACCACACCCTCAAATAAATATTAGTTATATTTCCTTAATTTTTATTCTTAACCAACCGTATATAAAAGCCATTACTATGGTTTGCATTAGGTAATGCACCCAAATAAAAACCATCGTATGCTAATCTACGCCCATCTGCAGTTGATTCACCTGTCCAAGTACTGGTCCACCACATACACTGAATAGACTGATCGATGAAATCACCTTCGCCACCCGAACGATATCCACCAGGTAAACCAGAGAAGTGGGAAGAGTTATTTGCTAATGTATCATGACCAATATTACCTGGATTCTTATTAATTTTCCAGCCATACTTAGTTGCCATTGATTTGCCAACCCTATCAGATATTGTCGTTCCATCCCAATTATAACCATTGGTAATCAGAAAATTTCTTAATTCTAAGTATTCAAGATATGATGGAACGTGCCAGCCCTCTGGCGCTAATTTCTTAGTATCTACAGTATACCAGTTATACATTATTCCATATTTTTCTCTGTTGTTTTCATCGTTATCATAATAGCAATATGCACTGGACGTTAAACCAATCCATTTGATTTTCTCTTCAACATGAGGAATAGATGCCCCATCATTGAATTTTGTTGTGCGTAGATTCTCGATTGTCCACTCTTGTTCTCCGATTAAAATTGTATTGTATGTATTTCCATCAATATCAGCAACCTTCCCCATCACAGCAACATGAGTAGAGTCAACAGCAATATTACCATCTTCATCAGTTACTTTTAGCAAAATTGGAAAATTTTTAGGACCTATGGAGGGAGCAATTTGAGCAATATTGCTGTCCGGTGTGGTTTCAATAAATGTTCCAGTATTACCAACATCCCACTCCCATTTTACTATTTTGCCAAAAACTTCAGTTGCATTGCCATACAATCGAATTGTGTCATTTGCGGATAACAAAGGAGTAGTAGTCGAAGCTTTAGCAATTGGAATATCAGCAACAATAGATATTTTCATTGTATCAACCCAGATACTACCGCCGTCATCTTTTGAAATTGTAAATATGGGATATTCCCCTATATCTTCCCAAGAATATATCAATGTGTCTGAATTAAAGCTGCTCAGTGAATCGAAGTTTGTAATTTGTTTAATAGAATCAATGTGCTCTACAGCCCAAGAAACATCGGAAATTCTTCGTCTTTTATTTTTTAATAGCAATGCAATCTGAATAGAGTCATTGACCGATCCAGAATTTACTAGACGACCGGTTCTTATATGCTTTGTTGAAAATGAAAAAGTTGTTTTCACTTTTTCAGGAGAAATCGCTTTAACATCCTCAAACTTATAGGTTCTTCCATTAACCTGTGAATTGTTTCTTATTGCTATTCTATATTTAAATCGATAATCCTGTGGATCTATTGTCGATGAGTTATAAATTGTATCTCTATAAATAGTATCAACTGTGTTGTCTATTGGGTTAGGTGAGAGATTAACTGAATCATAATGATCTCGATATATAAGGAAATCCTGAAAATCATTATATGATGCATTGTTCCAAGATAGGGTTACAATCCCATGAAGGGTATCATATAATGCTGAAATTCCGGTAACAATTGGTATACCAGCATATATAAGCCATAGAGTATCAAGAATAGTATCATTAACATTGCTTTTGGCAGATACAGAAAAGTAGGTGGGGGTATACTCGGGGAGAGTTGTAACTAATCTTAATGTATATTCTCCGTGTGCCATCGTATGCAGGGTAAATTTTCCTTTTTCATTAACATTGCTATAAATATGTGTCCCTAAGGCTTGAACTGTTACAGTTTGTACTGGATCTCCAGGCTGTAAGCCGACGATCCCTGTAATTGAACCAGGCTTTCCTAAAGTATCATCCTTGACAAAGTGGTTAGTTGGTGCAATATATACCGAGTCCTGCATTGCCACAAGTGAGTCATCAAGCTTAGCCCATATATTGTAATTACCACTTTGTGATACAATTCCATTAAGAAAATAAATTCCACTATTATCCGTTATAGTTTGATGAACGAATTGTCTACTTGTATCGCCAACAACATAAAATTGAATTATCGCTCCTACAGCAGGTTTCCCATCAGGCTTAAACAATGAAATACCAGAAGATGTTTCATCATTTGTTCCACCCATTTCATCAGAGCAACAAAAAAAGGTTATGGCAATAATTAAACATAGTAATCTCTTTTTCATGATGTATCTCCTTAAAATGGATTATAGAATCAATTCATTTTCCATTTGAAAGATTCTATGCCTTTATCTTCAATTTTGCGCATATGAGTCCCAATTTCCAGCAAAAATTGCGAGATCTTTTTCTTACTGAATTCAAACCCTTCATTGGTGCATTCATAGTGTTTGTCAATATTAACTTTCTCTATCTTAATATAATTAGTATACATCTTTTGAAGGTTGAATCGTGTACATATTATGTAGTACAAATTATAAGAATTAAAATAATCAATCCATAATTTTCTATTGGGTGTGTATTTGTTGAATTAGTTCAATTCGCTCTTACCTACTCCATTAGAAAAAAATATAACCTATATCTAAACTGTGCAATATCAACCACAGAAGTGTGGAAAGCCTTCCGTATTCATGCAAACCTTATTCCGCAAATGTGGAAAAGGTGATGCACGTTTACATACCCCTTTCCGCAAATGTGGAATTGATGGAATAGACTTGCATACCCTGTTCCGCAAATGCGGAATAGGTTCCCCATCCTCGCATACCCCTTTCCGCAAATGTGGAATTGGTGGAACAGGCTTACATACCCCATTCCGCAAACGTGAAATAGATGGAACAAGCTTGCATACCCCTCTCCGCAATTGCGGAGAGGTCTTTGTTCTTGTACAAACCCCATTCCACAAAAATGAAACGGTCTTTTCATTTATAAAAACTCTTTCTAAATTGTTTGAAGTGATAAATTGTTTATTGCTGAACGTCACTCAAGATTAAGATTCCCATAAAATTCCTGCGAGAATGACCAATGTAAAACATATCAAAGCAAATTAGCTGTTTATGTATTACCTCTACAATCTTAAGTTGGGATTTGTTTCTCTGTTCCCCTTAGGTATTCCATGCATCACTCCTACATACCTCAATGGTTGGAACCAATATTAAAGTATTAGAGGGGTAGACAGAGATCCAGGTGGACAGGCTGCTATAAAAAGTTGAATTATGGCGGGTTGAGCGGATAGCGAAAACCGACAGAATACTACTTTTTGTTGCAGGATGGACTCCTTAGCTCTGTCGCAGGGGAGACTTCCCCTCCTATACTCAATTTATAGATCAAAAACAATAAATACAAATAAATTACCTAACAATCAACAATTTCCCCTTAAGCAAAACTGCTCCAGAGAGGTCATAAATCGCATAGAAATAGACCCCAGAGGCAACAAGGGAGCCGCGGCTATTGCGGGTATGCCAAAGCCACTGTGGTTTGCCTGAGGTTGCACCAGCTTGAAACATGATCACCGGTGACTCAAACACTGGGTGGGTATTCATATTAAAAATTTTGATGCGCACTCGGGTCACATTTTGCTGCGTTGCGGTTATGGCGTGGATATTTTTAAACATGATACCATCAAAGGCAGCATGCTGTTGATTACTACCGGGCTTATAGGGGTTGGGAAAGGTGTAAAAGCCATCGCGACCAGTTAAAAAGTGCCATGAGTAGGTATTAATCAACACACTGGTATCAGTTGGTAAAAGTGGCCCTGTTGTAGCATAGCTATAGTCGCGAACAAATCCAGCAAAGTTACAAATAATACTGTCGTAACTAAAATAAGCTCGAAGTGGTAAAAGGGAAATGGTGGCACTATCTGTGGAAAAATCGAGATCCCGCATGGGCAATCGTTCACCACCGCTGTATCTTGATGTTAAGAAAAAACTTTTATTACTATCTGCAACCATAGTAGTATCAAAGATTTGAGGTGATACCGGTCCAGAGAATGTCATGGAAACTCGAGAGCGCACCCCAGCATCATCGGTACCACTATCAGGTGAGACTGATACAATGGTAAGAGGAAGAATTTCAAAATGCCAGGACCGGCCATTACCCGTTGAATAGATGGTATCACCGGCAAGATCAATGGAGAAGAGCGTGCTATCACGTATGACAAGTCCGTGAAACTGACAGTTGACACTGTCTGAAAAGAAGAGCCGTCGATTGAGATAGAATGTGGCTGTGTTAGTGCCAATACGCACACTATCAAAGCCTAGGGTATCTCCCTGACTGTAGCGAGAGGTAATAGTAAGGCTTCTATTGGCAGTAAGAGCTGTATCAATGGTGTTGGGAAAGAGTGGTGCAGAGAAGGTCATGGATATGGGAGTGGTTAGGGCAACATTAGTCGCAGCACTATCGGGGAATACCGAATCATTGGTAATGTCCTCTACATGGAAGACCCAGGAGAAGTCATCGACGGTTGAGGCTGAATCAAAAAGACCAATGGGAATACCATCACGGTTGAGGTCGATTGAGTACCCCAGTGTATCCCGGGCTGCAATACCTTTATAAATACAGTATACACTGTCGCCATAGAAAAAGCGCTTGCCCGGAATAAAGGTGACTCGGTTATCCGTAATGAATACAGAGTCAAAAATCACCTGGCGGGTTGAATCAAAGTAGGAATTATAGCGGGTATAGATATAGAGATTGCGGTTATTATAGGTTGCTGTATCAATAGTGCCTGGATAGATTGGTGAGGAAAAATGCATGACAATAGGAGCGGTTGTGGCCACTGCGATTTGCAAATTCTTGGGTGTTACTGAATCTAAGGTGAAATTAATTGAATCAACCCGGAAGGTAAAGAGCGAATCAGTGGTATCTTGCACAAAATCATTGTGGAAATCTATCAGGTTTGGACCACTTGGTGTTTGAGCACGGTCCTGAAGTTGTGGTGAAAGAATTACCCCAATTGAATCAGTTGGGATATAGAGCCCTGTTGGTGGCCTGAGACCATTGAAATGAGTACTGGCCATTGAGTAATTCGGTGACAATAAGAGTGTATCACCACCATTCCAAGTAGGGGTAAAGTGTATGGTATCTAAGCGATTGTTCTGGGTTGAGTCAAACACACTATAGGCAATTAAATTGTCTGAAAGCGAAGCGGTATCCATGGGCTCGGAAAAAATGTAGCGCATTTTTGCGTGGGGAGGTATTTGATACAACTGCTTTGATCGCTTCTGTAGCCAGTAGGGCCTATTTGGTAAATAATAGTAATCAACAGAACGGATGGTTGGCAGGTCATTATGTTCTATTGTAACAACAAGTGTATCAACAGGATAGGCAGGGTCATTACAGTAGATTATTACCGTATCGCTGATTACAGCATCACCGGTAAGATTGCGTAAATCAACTATAAAACGGATCGGTGATGTTGAGTCAGGAAGAAGATTAATTGGGATTATATTATTTGCTGAGGTGAGGGAGTCAAAGTATTGCATACCACCAGATTGTGCTAAACCAAGTTTTAACCAGCTACCTACACCCCCGGTAAAAAAGATTGAGTCCAGGGTAAGGGTGTCGTTTCCTGTATTATATACAGGGAGGGTGAGGGTGTCTAAACTGTCCCGTCCAAGGATGTAGGTTAGACTATCGGCAAGTCTCTTTTTAGTATGGCAATAATTGGGGTTTTCTATAGAGTCGATGGTATAGAAGGGAAACTTAAAGAGCATTAAAAAGGTATCAGAGGCATTGAACTGGTCCATGGCTACGATTTGCATAACAACGTCATCTTTTGTGGGGGTAAACCGCAGTTGAGATGCTGTTGTTACAAGCGTATCAATACTCATAGTAGCCATTTCATACTCAATGTTGTTCCAGCTTACCACAGAAGGCCGTTCAATTGATACTGCAACATCAGAGGGCTTTCCCACAGTAATATTAACAGTTCCTGTATTGTTCACTGGCTGCCCATCAAAGGTGACCTGGGTGATGACCGGATTAGCTTTACGTGCTCGAATGGTAAGGTCCTGTGACACCCCATCCCAGCGGTGCTCGTCCTGGATTTGAAAGAGACAATTATACACCGTATCCCAGACTGCTTTTGGTTCAAGGCGATGTCTGTGGTACCGAGTGGGTACACCCATAGTAGTATCTTTTGCAAGATTGGGGCTAACATCCCAGGGGGTCCAGGTAAAGAGGGAATCCTCTGGATCAGCATCGCGCACTCGGAAATGACAATCAACTGTGTCACTGTGGGAGATGATATCAATGGTATCACCAAAACCACCTAAACTAGCATACTTAACATTGTTTACTAACACCGAATCCAAGTTTTGGTAGTGGGGTTTGAGGTTCCAATTGACAGTAACTTCCTTAAGGATGGGTGACTTTATAGAATCTGAGACATGCCGGAAGAGATTGGTTTTGTAGCGAAAGTATTTTGCCGTACCCTTGGTGTTGGTTGCCAAAGCTGTAGCATCGGCAAGGGAGATCCAATTGCTCCACCCTACTGCTGTATTGGTGGTGGGCCCCACTTGCAAGGAGCAGGTTACCGCTCCTAAGTTTAGGGTTGTATCAATGGCTCCTGCTTGAAAGACCACTGAGTCACCTATAGTAAAAAAGGTGACCGAATCCACCACAGAGGTTAGATCACCGGCTGTATAAATCACGCCCCGTTGTGCCCAAATAGAGCCAACGGCATTTTGATTCTGCTTCCAGGTAACTGCAATATTATCATTCTCATTAATAACGGCATTGAGGGCCGGACCATGATCAGCAACAGTTGAAGAAGCATTAGAGTATACTCTTGTTTCTGGAGGAACAGCAGATAAGACACCAGCAGACACGGTTAAAACTTTCCCCTCGATTCTTTGAGTGGCAAGGTTCTTCCATAAAATTACCACCTTTTTACCATTGGTGGTTATTGTGGGAGCACGATAGGTGTTTCCCGCAACAACCGGGAATATGTTCCAGGAGGAGACCGAGGGTGGAGCGCCACTGACTGTGGCAATATACAAAAATATTCCTGCAGAGGTCCAAAAGACCGAAGCAAATTTATTATCTGCATAGGAAATAACCGGCGCATCAGCATATTTAACATCACCGCCGGTATTGAGACTGATGTTGTTTGCAATAGCACCGGCATCATTGGTAGTATAGGTGCGATCAGTAAGGAGATACTCTAAATTTTTTGCCATTAAACTGGCACCGCGGGTCACCGTTATAAAGATATTTCTGGAACTATCAATTGCCACAGAACTGTTGGAGAAGTTTCCCGAAGGACCGCTCAGGTTCTGCCGAATGGTTTTGTCGGCAATATCCGCATCAGCATACTGTACCGAGCTTCCACTAATGCGTAAACGGCGCATTTTTAAGCGGGAATTTCCCTCTTTATAAACCAGACAGAAGGTATCAGAGGCAAGATGGGCCAATGAATTATTGGGGGCACTGGTAAATTTAACGCTGTCACCCTTAAAACATCCCAAAATGCCAAGAGAATCATAGTAGGATGTTAGATAGGTTGCTGCTGTGGTTCCCTTTGCCCCATGAAGCCAACTAACGGGCAAACCAAAGCCGCCAAAGACCGTCTCTTGGTTGAGCAAGGTGTAGCCATAGGTTGTAAGCGCAATTGGTCTTCGATACACGCTGTGAAGCGAGCTTGCAAACTCTGCCCAGTAAAAGGCAAAGGTATCGCCTGAGGAGATCGTAACATCAGGTGTGTATGAGGAATCTGCACTGTTAGCAGTAAGAATTGCATCTTGCAGCAGAGCTACATGAATAGTATCATAGGCAGCAAGATGAAGATCACCGGGTAGAATATCTACGTTGTTGCTATCATTTAGTAGACTAAAATCAGTAGTGGTGAATCTTCCAGCCCAAAGAGGCAGTGCAAAGAGTACCAGAAAAGAGAAAGCTACCTTCAATATTTTCATTGCTGTTTAGGTTACCTCTGAAGAATGGGAGCTTTTCTGCTTTTGTCTCTTTTTTCGGATAAATGCAGTTTGAGAGAGTTCATCTAGAAAAACATTCTCCTGTTTCTGGGCTTCTTTCTGCCAGGCAGCATACTGCTTCTCCTTGAGCAGCTCAATTGCCCGTCTCTTCTGTTTTGCCTGCACCAGTCGCTGGCGAATATGGGCAAGCTCCTTTTGGTATTCATAAATCTGCTGCCCCTTGTGGATGATATCCAGTTTCAGTTTATTTCTATACGTTACAGAATAGCGTAGTTCAGTTACATCCCTGCAGGATTCACGGCCCTCCTTTTGAGTTGATTGGAGCTCTTTTAGCTCCTCATGGATTTCGTTCAACTCCGTTTGTGCATTAAAGATATCGCCATTCTTTCGTCCCAAGGCCAACTTGATCTGCTCCTCTTCACGCATGCGCGTCTTTAAAAGCGCCTCTAAGGAGAAGACAAACTGCTTCATCTACTGCTCTCCTAGAAGTGATTGAATTGCCTCCAGTTGCGACAGGCTATCCCGAAGGTTTGTCGCATCGGTACGGCTCTGCTGAAGAAACTTCATAAAGGGGTCGTAGATTTTCATTGCCTTATCAACCCGGGTATTGCTTCCCATGGCATAGGCACCAATTTGAATGAGGTCTTCATTCTCTTTATAGGCAGCTAAAAGGTCTTTCATTCGACTAATCAACTGTCCATGCTCCTCAGTTATCACATCGGGCTGGCAGCGAGAAATGCTTTTAAGCACATCAATAGCTGGATAATGGTTACGATGAGCCAACTCGCGAGAGAGTACCACATGACCATCAAGAATACTTCTGGCCGCATCGGAGATGGGTTCGTCCATGTCATCACCCTCAACAAGGACTGCAAAGAATCCCGTTATGGTTCCCTTATCAGAGGTGCCAGCGCGCTCTAGAAACATGGGAAGCGTGGTAAACACCGAGGGGGTGAATCCCTTGGTTGCCGGAGGTTCACCAATAGCAAGGCCAATTTCCCGTTGCGCTGTTGCCATGCGGGTTAGTGAGTCACAGAGAAAGAGGACATCCTTACCGAGATCACGAAAGTATTCGGCTATTGTTGCAGCAACCATAGCACCTTTCATGCGAATCAAGGCGGGTTGATCAGAGGTTGCCACAACAACCACAGACCGTTTGAGTCCCTCTTCACCAAGGTCTCTCTCTAAAAACTCCCGCACTTCCCTGCCCCGCTCACCAATAAGGGCAATCACATTCACATCGGAGACACAATTCTTTGCCATCATCCCCAATAACACACTTTTACCAATGCCACTTCCACTAAAGATACCCATCCGTTGGCCCTTACCCACCGTCAGCATGCTATCAATTGAACGAACCCCAGTTTCAAAGGCTTCGCTAATTCTGGTTCTACTTAAGGGATTGGGAACACGGGAGAACACAGAGCGAGAGGCCTCTGGCTGTAATCCACCCTTGCCATCAATAGGGTTGCCTAGTCCATCAAGGATTCTCCCTAACAGATTCTGGCCAACTTGAACAGTAAGCGGCTTTTTTGTACTTACCACCGTAAAACCAGGATGAATCCCTTCCAAAGGGCCTAAAGGCATAAGCAGAGTGCGCTCCTTACGAAAGCCAACAACCTCAGCTCTCCCAACAACCTTATCCTCTTTTTGGATGAGGCAGACATCACCCACTGATGCAGGTGGACCCGTTGATTCTATAAGGAGCCCAATCACCTCGGTTATTCGTCCATGAAGACGAATAGGATCACTCTCTTCTATTGTTTGTGCAAAGGGATCAAAGTTGAAGTTTGTGGTCATACCCTATGGTCCTAGAATACTAAATGGAGGAAGATTAAATACCTCAACTTGTTGTTATTTTGTAAGTTAAGCCAGACAGTATAATAATGTTATTAAAGTACAATCATTGCATCATACCAATGCTTATTCCTATCTATTCCTGCGACTGATTGATATCCAAATTTGAGAATACCGACTCCCACACCGATTCAATCGATTCAGCCATTTCATGCATCTGAGTTGCCATACGCGCATCAATAACCCCATTGGCTGACTCAATTATGCAGCCTCCCTGCTCAATGCGCTCATCCTCTTTAATGGTAATGGTATCCAATTGATCAGAAATAGAGGACCAAAGCTCTCTCTTTTCAGTTACAACAGAGAGGTCCTTGGGTGAAACGCGGATCGTGAATTCCTGTCTATCTGCCAAGTGACTCAACGCCTTTTTTATAACATGGAGCACACTTTCTTGATCAACAGTAGTTTCATGATTAAGGATTTTTTTTGCAATGAGCAAACAGATCTCCATCACCTGTTTATGGGAATCGACAATCACCTTTTTTTGGGATTCTTCGAAGCTTGAAAACAGTGTATTGATTCTTTTTTCCACTTCCTGGATCTTCTCATTAAAGAGGGACTGAGCTGCATCCTTTGCTTGCTTCTCCCCTTTTTCTATTCCCTCTTTTAGCCCTGATTGATAGGACTGCTCTATAGCCTTTTCAGCATTTTCCTTCTGCTTTACCAGCATCTGTTTTAGCTGAATAACACTCTTTTCCAGCTCAATAAGTCTCTTTTCTTCATCATCAAATACTTTGTTGTAGCCACTCTTTTCAGAGGAGAGATTATTAAAATCATAGGACTGAAGGGGGTAATCCTTTCCAGCCTCCTCCTTCTTTTTCAGGATTCTTCGTAGGCCAACCGTGGCAGGATCTTTTGTATGCAGTAGTTGATCGACCAGAGTGGTAATATCTTGCGAGCCTAAGTCTTTATTGGGCATGAATTCCCTTTCATTCGAGGTTGGCATCCGCTCATTTGGCTAATTGAGTAAGAAGGGCTATACAATAATCTCCTCTTCACCACCACGACCGGAAATGATTACTTCTCCATCCTCCTCAAGTCTGCGGATCACATCCACAATACGCTGTTGCACTTCCTCCACATCCTTAAGCCTGATTGGGCCCATATATTCCATATCTTCTCGAATCATCTCACCAGCACGGGAGGACATATTCTTAAAGAACTTCTCCTGCAACTCCTCTGAAGCGCCTTTAAGTGCCATTGATAACTCTTTGGTATCAATCTCTTTAAGAACCCGCTGCATTGAGCGATCATCAAGGAGCATGACATCCTCAAATACAAACATAAGATTCTTGATCTCTGTGGCAAGTTCAGGATTTTCTCTCTCCAGATTACCAAGAATATTCTTTTCAGCACCACGGTCAACACTATTAAGCATCTCAGCAACCGCTTTAACACCACCAATCTCTGAAACATTACCGCCAAAGAGTGCTTTAACCTGATCAATAAGCACCTCTTCCACCTGGGTCAGTGTCTCTGGTGAGATACTTTCCATGGTAGCGATCCTGGTTGCCACATCAACCTGCAACTCCTGTGGCAAAGCAGAGATAATGGGCGCAGCATTGGCTGGTTCCATATGAGCCAAGAGCAGAGCTATTGTCTGAGGATGCTCTTTTTGTATAAAATTAACAAGCTGTTTGGGATCAACATTTTCTAAGAGGTTGAAACCGGTGGTACGGATGGTTTGCTGGACCTTATCAAGGATTTCTGCTGCCTTTGCAGATCCCAGTGCCTTTTCCAATATCTCACGGGCGTAATCCACACCACCCTGAGAGATATATTGGTGAGCCATAGCGAGCGTATGAAACTCCTCTAGCACCGCATCACGTATCTCGGGGGTGACATTTTCTAACCGTGCAATTTCTGTGGTAAGCTGCTCGACCTCCATATCTTCAAGGTTCTTAAAAATCTCTGACGAGGCCTTTGAACCAAGGGCAACCATAACAATGGCCGCTTTTTTAGGCCCTGACATGGTATCAGCCAAGCTCTTTCTTTTTTGCAGTTTCTCTGCATCACCATAGCTATCTTTGTAAAATCCAACAGACATACTATTTTATTTTCCCCAAGTTTGTATAACACAAGATAAGTAATTGTTATATTTCTGATTATACCATTGTAGACCAGCCATGTGCAACATAGTACTACTTCCCTGATTTCTTACTTTCTCTGAGCCAGTCTCGAATAATGGCACTGATATTAACCGGGGCTTCCCTGGTCATGACCTCAATGTGTTCTAAGAGCTCATTGCTCTTTTGAACATCTTCAGGCACCTCAACCTTGAGCTCCTCCTTAGGACCGCCAATTTCAACCTGTGGTATCGGTGGATTCATAGCTTCAGCAAGGGTCTTGGCAAGAAAGCGGAGCAAGAGGACTACCATAACTGCAATTATGACAATCGCCGCATAGCGGGCTATCATCATCCAGAACTCCCACCGTTCTTCCTGGAGCATGGAGTCCTGTTCACGACGGATATACTCATTATCAAAGCGCATGTTGGCAATGGCAATCTGGTCTCCCCTTGCAAGATCGTACCCGACTGCGTTTTTAACAATATCCTCTATATTGGCAAGGTCCTCTGTGGAGCGTGGCTCATAGATAAACTTACCCTCTTCATCTTTTACATACTGGCCATCAACTGCTACAGAAATGGTGAGCCGTTTAATATTGCCCACTTCATGAACAATATGCTCAACAGTCTTATCAATTTCAAAGTTGGTGAGTGATCGCTCCTGTTGCCGGTCCCCATCAGGCGCATTCTTCACATTCTCATCGCTACGTTCCTCTGATCGGACCACCTTGCTTTCGGGATCATACTTTTCCATGGTCTTTTCAACATGATCAAAGTCCAGATCAATCGCCATCTGCACTTTTGCCTTACCGGGACCTAATACATCAATCAGGAGTCTGTCTACCTTCCGCTCTAAATGCTTTTCAATATTTTGCTGCAATTCCATATTACGAAAGCTTGTTAGGGCTGTCTCATCGTCGGTATAAGGGTTGGAGAGTAAATTTCCCTCAAAATCAACAATGGATATACTATTTGCTTTAAGCCCTTCTACACTGGAAGAGATGAGATGGGATATCCCCTTGACCTGTCCCTTAGAGAGCTTTTTTCCTGGTACTGGTCGAATAACAACCGAGGCTGTTGGCTCTTTTTGCTTTTCCAAAAAGATTGTTTGCTGGGGCACCACAATATGAATCCGAGCAGATTTGACCTCCTCAAGCCCTTCAACAGTGCGTTGAAGCTCTCCCTCTAAGGCACGGCGGGCATTCAACTTTTGCACAAAGTCGGTCACTCCTAAATTATTCTTATCAAAAAGCTCATATCCTACTCCACGATTTGCTGGAAGTCCTTCACGGGCTAAAAGCATCCGTGCCTCGTAGATCTTTTTTGCCTGCACCATGATAGTTCTCCCATCATTGGCAAGTTTGAATTTATACCCTGCTTCAGAGAGTTTTTCAGTAATAATTGAGGCCTCTTCCACATCTAAATCAGAATAGAGACGTCGAAATCCCGCCACGGTATTGCTGTCACTGCGAGCCCACAACATGAGTGAGACAAGTCCTAACAGAGTAAATCCAACTAAGGAGGCGGTAATTACTTTCTGTTGCAGTGAGAGCTTTTGCCATACCGATGCTAACTGTGCAATAAGTTGTTTAAAGAATTCCGACATCTTTGGCTCCTTGCCGATTGAGAGCGTGAAAGTTTACAAAAGTGTTTAAGGGAAATTTCATTAATTACTTTAACTTTGTTATAAAAAATTTTTGGCCCGGTATTAAACTATACCCTGTCCGTGGTGCAAAAACGTATTACCCTAGAGTCGCATGCGCATGATTTCTTGATAGGCGTCAAGAACCTTATTACGGATCTCCATCATCATGTTAAAGGCAAGGTTCGCTTCCTGCACGGAGTTCATTACCTGATGCACATCAGTAATTTCACCGGCAGCCATCTTCTGGATCGAAGCATCGGCCTTAGACTGCATGTCATTAACCTCTTTCATGACTCCATTAAGCGTATCCTTGAAACTGGGGTATTTGTCTTTGGCAATCCTTTGCGACTTCGAGCCTTTTTGTGGGCCATCAGCACCTTGAATAGGTCCTATTGAATTGACATTTGACATCGCTCTTCCCTTTTTATTTTATTTTTCTTTTTATTATACTATGTAGTATGGTTATCGGCTTTTAAAGAATTAATTTCCAGCATGTTTTAATTTTATTATGCATAGGCATCAAAGCGCGTGCCCAAGGAAACCTGTTTATCCTTCTGCTGCGTGGGTGATGCGTAGAGTTTACTTAACATTTTTGCCTCTGCAGTGATTTTACTTTCTCTGATAGTTGAAGGTTTATTTGATACCGTATTATTTGGAGAAAGGGGCACTTTAAACCCAGCATTTCTTACCCGAGCAGAATGGGCCAGTTTTAAGAAGTAATCCAAGGTTTGTGGGCTTTGTACTGCAGCAGCATTCATGTACTATTCACTCCTTTACATCTGGTTGGTTACTTGAGCGATCATGTTTTTCATTGCATTAAAGGCGGTGGCATTTGCCTCATAGGCGCGGGTTGCTGCAATCATATCAGCCATTTCCCGTACTACGTTTATGTTGGGCATAGCCACGTATCCCTGCTCATTAGCATCGGGGTGTGCAGGATCGTGCACCATACGTGGTGGCCGCGAGTCCTCGCGAATTTCTGCAACCCGAACCCCATTGCCAAAGAAGCGTGTGTCTCGGGGAAAGTTTGACGCTGGAATGGGCAAATGATTCTCCGTAGTACTTTTTCCATGGAGCGCCACTTCTTGGTTTAATATTTTTGTATCCTTCTGATCACTGGGGGCCTCAAATACCACAAACTGGCGACGATAGGGGCCGCCTTCGGCGGTTCTGGTTGTTTCGGCATTGGCCAAGTTCGATGAAATGGCGTTTTGTCGAATACGCTGGGCTCGCATACCAGATGCGCTTATGGTTAATCCTGAAAAAATTCCTGATAGGGGCATATCGATCACCTCATCTTAGGCTGAAAGGATTAGGGGTTTAAGCTCTTCCCTTTAATTGCTGCATTCAATTTTGAGTAAGCACCTTTAACAAACCGTGTATGCATGTTAAACATTAGCTGATTTTCTGCAAGCTTGGCCATCTCTGTATCAATATCAACGTTGTTTACTCCACTGGGGAGTGTGGGATCAACTGGTTTATACGCCTGGGCTTTGACCTCATTAAAACGTTTTCTTCCCAAGGCCAAGTGGTTTTCATTGGTTCTACTCCCCCGCAAACGGCTGCGATCAATAGCTTTTTTTAGTTCATCTTCAAATTTTACTTCGACCCGTTTAAACTCAGGGGTTGATACATTGGCGATATTATTGGCAATAACCCGAGCCCGCAACATACCAGCGTCTAAACTTTTAAGGACCAGTGGGATGTTTGTTTTTTGAGCAAGAATATTTTTAATCATATTTTCCTCGTTTTTTTTAAGGGGCGCAGTTTACCCGCCTCAACTTAATGCAACATTAGTGCCAATGATTATATAGATACTATAGAAAAACATGTTCCAAGTCTCACATTTATATCTTGTGATATATCATACCATTACAGGCTTATTAAACTTTGGGATAAAAAAAACAAAAAAAAACGCTAAAGTACTCTTTAAAATTTCCGATGGAAGATGAACTTATTTTCCTATCCAACAGGGAATTTTTTTCTCTATTAAAATTATTTAGACTCGATTTGCTATTCAAAACGTTATCCAGGGGGAAATCCCCCTACAGCAAGCTTCCCTCTTGCCTTTTAACTGCTTGCAACCACGCTACCAGTTCCACCTAAACGGTGGACCTGATAGTGTGGGCAATCAGATAATAAAGCCTCTCAGGTGATCTTGCTGATTCCCCCTTAGTTTTTATTTGGTGATGTTGAGTTTTCTTGGTGTTAGATTATTTTGTGAAAATAAACGATTTTCACCCCCTTCAATCGCACCGCATAGATGTTTGGGTAAAGTGAAGATCTGTTCGAGCCCTACAAAAGCTCTCTCTTTCTAAAAAATAATTTCGATGAGCCATTAATCTTTTGGGTTAGCCAGGTGGCGGGTTTAGTATAGCCAAAGGCCAGACCGAGACGGAAGAGCCTAGCCCAGAGAGCACCCGACCAAGGGAGGAAATTGTGCAGCGACCTGAGTGCAGCGACCTGAGCGCAGCGAAGGGAACCCCCATATCTTTTGTCTTTTAAAAATTGCATTCGAGAAAGCGCCCAAATTCCCTAAACCCTTAGATATATCAACGAAAAGAACCAATTATTTAACAATTTAAATAGATTCAAAACCCCAATTTTCCCATATATTAATAATAATGACCTAAACAGACATATATCTTTTTCATGATCAGTGCTGCTATGTTAGACCAGACAAAAAAGGCCATTGAACTCTTCAAGCAATCCATCCCGATGATAGTGGATATTCTTAAAAGTAGAGGCATCAACTCTGACTCATCACATTTGGAAAAACTTTTAGATGAAGCACAACAAGAGCTTTTTGAGGTTGATGAGGTTGCGCAAGAGCATACAAAAACCACCCAAAACAGAAGACCCCATGAAACCATATGTAACCAATGTCATTTAGATGAGACTGAGTCCTGCAGCTTCTGCGATCGAGGGAGTGTGTTTGAAAGCTATAATCCCACAGATAAACCAATTAAAGATCAGTGATTAATTTTTAAAACCCCAGCCAATTGCTGTAATTGTACTCGTGAGATTTTGTACTGAAACAGGGCAGTTTGAAAGCGAACCTGGGACTGAATAAGTGCCACCTGTGCTTCGCGCAATTGTAAAGAAGAGATTCCACCAAGTGTATATTTCTCTTTGCTAATTGCAAGCGATTTTTTTGCAAGTTTTTGTGCTTCCTGCTCAAATTCTAATTGATTAAAGGCATTCTGCCTTCGATTCCATTGAGCATAGATTAATGATTCAAGCTCCTTTAATTCTAATGCTACTGATAGCTCGTTTGATTTAACTGTCAACTGGGCATTTTGTCTGGTTGTCAAGGTTCTAAAACCATTGAAGAGTTGCCAAGTAAGGTTAAGTCCTACTGAGGCCCGTTCCTGTTCTGTGTCCCCAAAGCTTTGTGAGTACGAACCATTTGCCGTAAGCATAGGCCAAAAGGATGCTTTGGCAATACCCAAATCAGTTGCCGCAATATTCTGTTTTATTTGAGCAATTTGTAATCCGGCGTTATGCTTTTTGGCCAGGTCAAACCAATAGGAAGCCCTTTGTGTTGGCGCCTCAACAATGGTATCGGAAAGAATATTAATCGCTGCATTGGGTGGGTTACCCAGAGCAACATTGAGTGAGTGTCTGGCCTGGATTAAATCAAACAATCGTGCATTAACTTGAGAGGAATCGCTATTGACGATGACCTGTTGAAGAAGGAGGATTTGCTCGGTTGCTCCACCAAAATCATATCTATTTTTCTGCTGAAGGAGCAACTGTTTTGAGAGGGTAAGCTGATCCTGAGCAACCTGTAAAAGTGCTTCTGCAGCTAAAAGGTTGTAATAGGCAGTGATAACCGCGGCAACTGAGGCTTCAATACTAAACCTGCTTGCTTGACGGGTCAAATCACCACTCTGTTCTACCTGTTTGAAAGCATAGAACATGCGAAACCCGTCAAAGAGAGTCCAATTCCCAGCAACACCAGCAGTATACACGGTAGAGGTATTATCTATATTGGTTGAGGGTAGTGTTGGTATGGAATTATTATCTGAGTAGGTATGGGAGAGAGAGCCATCAGCACGCACTATAGGGAGCATGGCACCATACTTTAACTTCTCGTTATTATTGGCCTTTTGCTCATCTAGGCGAGCAATTTTAATGGCGTAGTTGTTCTCCAAGGCAATCATCACAGCCTCTTTCAGAGAGAGTGTATCAGCCATGACAAGAAAAGGGAGCAGTATGAGTAGTCTTATCTTCATGGTTATTGTGCCTCCTTCTCTGCTTGCAGTTCCCGAACAGCCGGTTCAACAGCCTCACGACTGGTCTTCTTTCCTTGGTAGTAGCGAACGTAAAGCACTCGAGATCGATTGAGTGTCTTAATGAGTGCGGGCACCACAAAAAGGATAAAGAGTGAGCCAAAAATCAAGCCATAGGTGAGTGATACCGCCATGGGTATAAGAAACTGCGCTTGTCGGCTTGTCTCTAAAATGAGTGGAGCCATACCTGCTACAGTAGTAATTGTGGTAAGAATAATTGGCCTGAGCCTTGATAATCCAGCAGAGTGAATTGCTTCAAATATGGGCAAACCCTTTCTGAGATTTTTGTTGATCTGATCAATAAAAACAATACTATCATTAATCACAATTCCAGCAAGAGCAATCAAGCCAAACATGGAGAGGCGAGTGATCATAAATCCGTGAAAGAGGTGTCCCCAAACTGCACCAGAAAGACCAAGGGGAATCATTAAAAAGATTATTATCCCTTGCAAATAGGAACGAAAGACTAACACGAGAATCACTGCAATTCCCAACAGTGCCGGAGGAAAGGATTTTTTCAAAGATTTAGCAAATCTGACATCCTGCCGTGCCCGCCCTTCAAAGGAAACATACACATCATGGATTTGCTCTTGTACCAAAGGAATTGTTTTTTCTTTGATATCCTCGATTACGGTGTTGACAGAAATTTCCGGATCAATAAGAGCTGCCTTAATCCGCACCTCTCGCCTACCATCAAGGTGAGCAATTGTAACCCGACCACGATCTATAGTATAGTCAGCAACTGTTGACAGAAGATACCGCGAACCATCTTTGGCTTGGATATGCATATTTTCCAATTTGCCCAAGGAGGTTCGGTCCTGATTGGTAAAACGAACCCACACACGAATTTCATCCTCACCCCGTTGAAAGCGCTGCACTTCCCAACCAAAGAATCCCTGTCGTACCTGTCCGGCAATCTCACTTATGGTCAGTCCGGCCATATAAGCAGCAGGCTTTAAGGTTAAACGCACTTCGCGCCACCCCTCAATATCGGAGTCGGTAATGTCGGTTAGAATGGGATACTCTGCTAATTTCTCTTTAAGTAATTCTTTTGCTTTGTCAAGCTGGTCTAAGTCATTACTTAATAGAGAGATATTCACTGCCTTTCCCCAGCGGCCACCAGTAAATGAGACCTTTTGACTTCCCGGAATTGTGCCCATAACCTTTCTGATAATACGAGACACCTTAAAGTGTTCCATTTTTCGAATGCTGCTCTCGAGCATCTCAATATCTAGTAAACCTGCATGTCCCCCATTATCACCCAATCGGTTGCTTCCAATTTGCCGCTGAATGGAGAGAATGATATCCCGTTTGTCATTGCGTTTTTTCTTTTCCTGTTCATTTAATTCCCAAATCTTCTTTTCCACCTGTCGCAGGATTGAGTCGGTCACATGCTCTCTGGTCCCTGTTGTCATGGTAAGATTTAGGGTGATATCATCACGGTCAATATTGGGAAAGGTAGATATCTCAACAAAATCTCCACGAAGAAGGCCAAAGGTGATCATCAAAAAACCTACGGCTATGGCAATCACTATTCCCGCATTGTTAAGGGCCCATGAAAGTGCTGGGCTATATAAGTTATGGGTAAGATAACGATACATCTGCTCAAAAATTGAGCGGATACCATGGACAGTGCCCTCCTTGGAAAGCCCCTTGGAATGGGCCAAGTGGGCTGGTAGGATTAGTATTGATTCAACCAAGGAGAAGATGAGCGCCCCAATAACAACCAAAGCCAGTTGATAGATAATACGTCCCAAGGTTCCGGAGAAGAAGAAAAAGGGAAGAAAAGCAAAGATCGTGGTAAAGACAGCGGTAAAGACCGGAGCCAATACATCGAAAAGACCACTTATGGCTGCCTTTGTGGCGTTCATTCCCTGCTCATATTTCTGGTAGATACTCTCGGCCACAACTATGGCATCGTCAACCAATATACCCACCACAATAATCATTCCCATAAGAGAGATAACATTAATGGTTATCCCCCAAAGATTGGCCACAATGAACATACCAGCAAAGGAGATGGGAATACCTAAGGCAACCCAGAAGGACATACGTAAATTTAAAAAGAGCCCTAACACCACAACAACTAAGCCAAACCCAATCAAGCCATTTCGCACTAACAGCTTAATCCTTTTTTGTAAATGCTCGGATTGATCAGAAATAATCTTAAGTGAAATTTCAGCGTGCTTTGCCCCAAAGATCGGTACATAGGCCCGCACCTTATTAGCAATATCAATAATGTCCTCTTCCAAAGTCTTTTCTATGTTGACCAGCACAGCCCGTTGATCATTGTAGTAGGTAGCATGGGGTGAATCCTCCCATTGCTCTTCAACCTGTGCCACATCCCCTACCTGAACGACTGTACCATCCGACTTTGATCGGATCACTATAGAGCGAATCTCATGAGCAAAGTCTCGCCGTCCATAGGAGCGGATGAGCAATCGTTCATCGGGAGTTTTTATGGCACCACCGGAGATATCAACATTGGCAGCTTTTATTGCACTGGCCACTTCAGCAAAGCTCATGGCATAGCGACGGAGGTTCTCCTCAGAGAGTGTCACAGCAATCTCTCGCTGCGGAATACCAGCAAGAGTAACCTGGGAAATGCCGTCCATGGCCAAAAGATCGTCACGAAAAGCTATGGCCCGCTCCTTTAATGCCCAGAGATCTGCATTGCCGTAAAGTGCTACAGTCACGGCTCGAGTACGAAACTTAGCTACCTTTATAATAGGTTTTTCAGCGCCACTGGGATAGGGAGTTACTCTATCAACGGCATTCTTTACATCATCATATACTTCGTCTGCATCGTAGTTATCCAAGACCTCCACAGTCACCAAGGCTGTATTCTCCCGAGAGATCGAAGTGGTCCGATCTATTCCTGGAATTCCCTTAAGATTATTTTCGATCTTGAGCACCAATGACTCTTCAATCTCCTCAGGAGATGTTCCAGGATAGACAATTGAAATGGTAATGATATTTGTTTCAACTTCGGGAAAGAAGGAGGTGTTCATATTTCCCATTGCCAAGTACCCGATGATGAGTACACAGAACATGAGTGTGTTGGCCCAAACCGGATATTTTATAAAATAGGCTATAATGTTTTTCATTTTGTTTACCAGTATCCTAAGGTGTCAGTCTATCTTATCCTTTTTTCCTTTTCCCCTTTAGCTTGGAGCTTGGAGGTGCACTCTCTTCATAAGAAGCACCCACAACCTTTCCATTAATGAGGGGACGAACATCCATCCCAGCAACAGCGTCTTGTAACACCTCTGTAACCAACGTATCCTGGGGATCTAATCCTTCGGTTATATAGCTGGTGTTAATACCAGAATAGGCAACCACAACAGATTTTTCAATGAGTATACCCTGATCAATAGTAAACACCTTGTTCTTTTGGTGCACCGCTTTTCGATCAAGGACAACTGCATTGGGTAAGGCAAGGCCAATAATGGAGGCTGTCACAAAGGTGCCATCCAGCAATGTGCTGGAACTACTATGTAACCGGACAAAAACCGATTGTGTTTGCATTCGGTCATCCAAGCTTTTTCCAATGCGATGAATTTTTCCTGTAAAATTATCCTTCGTTACATCTGATTGAATTGTTACGGGCATACCTTTTTTAACAAAGGCTATTTCGGAAACTGAGAGCGGTAGCTCAATCTCCAATTTGTCAGTGCGGACCAATGATGCCAAAGCAACACCAGCTTTCACCATTGATGAGGGGAATACCGTTGAGTTACTTACCGCACCAGTAAAGGGTGCTAAAAGAGTGTGCTTTATAAGGGTGACCTCTTGGTTTTTTGCCATATAGTAAAGTTTAAATACATTGAATCGTGAAACAAAGTACTTCTCTCTGCTCTCTGATACTGTGGGAAGCTTGGGTAAATTTTTATCGTGAGAAAGGGTTGAAAAAAAGGTATTCCAACGGATAAAGGCTTGGGGCATCTCACTTTTTAATTCTGGAAGAAGGAGTACCAGCGCATTTTGTAAATCACTAATCATGGAGCGATAACTGTTTTCTGCAAGTCGTGAATCAATACGAGCTAAGACAGTTCCCTTTTTGAAGGTGTCACCCTTCCGTAAACGAAAGTTTTTTGTCTCGATAATGCCGTTTACTTCGGGAGTTAGCTGGATAACTTCTCGACTTCGCACCCTACCCATGGCAGTGATGGTCGGTTGAATTAGCTTTGGCGTTACCACTTCAGCTTGTACTGCTCTAATTACCTGCTTTGGTTTTTGTCGTTTCTGTTCCTTTTTCATAGAGGAAAGTCTTTGCATACCAAAAAAGGCAATCGCAATAATAATTCCCGGTATAATAATTCTTCTAATCAAGATGTTCATAGATCATTCCATTTCTATGTTTATCGTTAATCTCAATCACGTTGCTTCCGATCTTACCTAGGGGTCATTGTTAGTCCAGAATAGTATTAGATGTGTCAATAGTCCAATTTGTTACAAATTTCCCTATTTTTTTCGTAAAATTGCATAAAAGGAGTCATCAGCCTTAAATTCTTTGTACCGTTTCCATTCCAATAATTCCAAACCCTCGGGAAGAACTGATACAAAAGAGTTGGCTGTGTGATAGAGAAAGGTAAGTCCCTCATAGTGTTCCTCACCAGTACCATACCAGAGTGAATGAAAGAGCAGCCCCTTTTTCTTCAGCACCTTCATCTGATTTGTAATAGAGCTTTTTAGCTTTCGTTTTGTTAGATGTTGAAGAACCTTATTGGAGTAGATACAATCAAATTTTCTCTTAGTTTCCATAGTTACAGCATCGAGTAGTAAGAGATCTGCTTGGGCATGCTTTTTTTTATATCGGTCTAAGAATAGTTGTGCATTGTCCGATCCAGCTGCTTTGTAGGTTCGCCTAAGAATATCTAAATCCTTACCTGGTCCCATTCCAAGCTCGAGCACTGAGGAGCCTCTTTTAAGGTACGTTTTTAAGACTTTAATTAGCTCCTTCCCATCATACCCTTCAGCCATCTTCAAATACTGCTCAATGTTTTCTTCTGTATCAAAAAATCCCATATTATTCTTCCTTACTTTTTGATTCAAAATAAGATTCTATCGCAAGTTTTATACCAATATAAAAGAATTTAAACATCACTTTTTATTTTTTTTTATTTGGGTGATGACACTATTAAATGGCAAATAATAAAAAAGGGGGAATCCTCAAGATCACCTGAGAGCTTTTGCTATCTGCCTGCCCACAAGGACTGATTCACCGAATAGGTGAAACTGGCCTTGAGGTTGCAGGCAGTAAAAAAAGAACGAAGGAAGCTTGAGGTGGGGGATCTCCCCCGGATATTTTTAAATACAACTTAAATTTTTGGTGAACTTTTTAATTTACTTAACACAGCATTCATAGGAAAAAAGAGATAGAAGATGGCACAGGATCGCCCAATAATAAGTGCAGAAACACCGGCAATGGCTCCGATCAAGTCAAACACTTTAACACCCAACACAAGGATGATAATAATTCCGCAAAGTTCTATAACAGTGGCAATGGTTACTGGTGTTGTCTTATGACCGATCACCAAACTTCCCCGTTGAACAGAGAGCCATACCTCCCATAGGGGCACTGATATGAGAATGAGTGTGGCAGGAACAGCAAGACGGATCAACTCTTCGGTTAATCCTGAGACCGATCCATACCATATAGACATGAGCGGAGTAAGTACAAAGCCACAGTAGATAACGGTTAGAATTGCACCAAGTATTAAGGCGAAACGTTTTATTGGTCTGTATTGCTGATATCGATCTCCGGCCAAGGCAATGACCACCTCCTGATAGGAGAGGCCAAAGCTCTTAAAGAGAAAAGTAAAGGAGCTCACAACGGGAAGCACAGCTAAAGACTCTAAAGCCATTCTACTTTGACCCACAAAAAAGGTGACTATGGGATGGGCACCAAGGCTGAGAAAAGAGGTCATTGCAAGAGGCGTGTAGAATTTGATTATCTTTTTGTAAGTCAGTGGCTGAGTGTTGCTCTCTGTTTGCCCTTGGATCTGCCTGAGAATGGCATGAACCATTATTCTACAGGCAATACACTCGACACAGACCCCCATTGAAAGGGCAATTGCACCAACCCAGGCTCCAGGTAGGGACGAAAGAGTAAAAAGTAGAGCGGCAGTACTGCTCATAGCAATAAGGCGAATTATCGTTCCATAAGCTACGCGACGGGTCCTTTTATTAATTATGAGAATCCCCTGATAAAATCTTCTCAATCCAATAGCTGCAGGCCAGGGAATAAGAAAGACCATACACATGTGGGTTAAGGTGCTCACCTTATGGGGCAGCCCAATCAATCCTTCTCCAATAAAGGAGAATAAGCTTGGAATCGCAAGTAATAACATCACTATAGTAACAAACACATTAAGAACAAAGGTAAACCGAAATAGTTTTCTATAGGAGTGGGCATCCTTAACCAGTGCTGTTGAGGCACTCAGGAGCATAATAACCGGTGCTTCAACCAAAATCGCCAAAGAGTAGGCTACTCCATAGGCAGCCAAATTGTATTTGGGATCACCCAATCGAGCAATAATGGCATTGAGAAACGGCCCCTCCACACCCATCATAAACCAGGTCGAGGCAAGGGGAATCCAAAATAAAAAGATGTAAGAATTGCGTAATTCGGTTGTTTCCTGTTTCATAAAGAGCCAAAAAATACCGAAAAATTACTAAAATTGCAAGGGATGGTTAAAACAACGGAATACTATAAGATGAGTTTGACAGAGTAAAGGATGCAATTGCGTTCACTGTTGTAAAGAAATAAACCAGCGAAAAGCTTTTTCTGTTTCTGCCATGGGAATAGGAGCACTTGATGTGTACTGTACACTTTTGACTCTTTTAAACCCAGTGGATTTTAGTGAGGTGAGCATGCTTTTATACTCACTGGTAGTGGGATTGGCTGTTTTATCCTGGGTGCTATTGATCAAAACCATAGGAATAGATAAGTATGTAGGATCCTTCTTATCTGCATAACCAATACTGGCACAATCATAGTTGCAGTTAATGGCTATAATACCACTAAACAGAGTTCCACCTAAGACACCTAATTGCATGGCCCATTGACCGCCACCGGAAAGTCCTGCTATCCAAAGTGCCTTTTCATCAATTATCGCATCAAATTTTAGATACTCAATAAGATTATAAATGTAATAGAAACGACCCTCTTCCGTATCCAACTCGGGCACTAGCTCACAGGCGGCAACTACCATACCCAGCTGTTCAGCAAGGGGCACATAGGCATTGATCTCCCCTATTCCCATATCAATTCCTGGCCCCATCACAATCAGTAAAGGCCACTTTTTACCAGTTTTAAAGCTCATGGGATAGTAGACACCAACATCAGCTTTCAAAGGTACGGAGGTAAACTTTTTCGGAGCCAATGTGGTCTTTACAAAAAGCAACGAATCTCGACGGGCCTCACCAATGCAAAAGGTGCCAGCCTTGTTTCCTGGAGGGCCATGAAAGAGAATGGTCTCTTTGATATGCAATGAAGGAACTGATTTCGCTACTTTTGGTGACGCCATAGTTGGTGAGGGTGCTTTTTTCTCCAAGCTCTCAACCTTTCCCGACTTTGACCATTTTATTCTATCAATCTCGGAAAGATCAATATCAGTCTCACCAAAACCAAGGTCCACAATTACCTTTGAATCAGTTTTCTTGATTACTGTACCTTCTAAACGGCCACCATTCTTCAAATAGATGACATCACCCATTGAAAGGCTAAAAACTAAAGTTAAAAAGATGACCGTAAGGCAAATTCGATGAAACACTGTATCTCCCACAGTTGCATTTTTTTTTGAATTATCCCAGATTATGCATTAGGAGTAGATGCAGAAGTGCAAGATTATGATTTAGTAAAACTTGAAGGTTTTGAAGGGCATATCTACAAAGTGATATGGCCAAAAAGCCTGAAAGTTTTAATGAGCATAGGATTGTACTTCTGCGCTGCTTCCTATTGCATAATCTGGGTTTATATATTAAAACTGTACCATTAGGGGGTGGTGGAAGTAAACAGATTTTACAGAGATTAAGATTTTTTTTAATATCTTTCGGGGGCTGTGCCCCCACAGCAAGCTTCCCTCGTGTCTTTTAACTGTTTGCATCTTAAAAACCGGTTTTGCTTATCCAGCAAACCCGCTTTCTAAGGCAAACAGATAACAAAAACTCTCAGGTGATCTTGCTGATTCCCCCTTTTTTTCTTTCATGGATTCATGAAGTGATATTCTAAAGTACATGCCAAAATACAGCTAAAGAAACCATATCTTCATACCTTGAATAATTAACGAATGAACAATTAGAATATAACAATGTTTCAATGCTTTTTACCCCCTTCAATCGCACCGCCGAATGGTTCAGAATAGCAGGAGTTGCTGTCTGAGGCGAAGCCGAGTTCAACGAGTGCCTGAACCTGAGGCGATCAGTGCGATTGCGGGGCGGCGTCTTTTGGTTACTTTTCTTCGCTGCAGAAGAAAAGTAACTCAGCTGTCGGGCTGAGTCCCGACGATCTTAATCATGTAATGTATGATATTGGAATCTTAATAAATCAATTCTCTTGAGATTATGATAAAAAACCTATAAATCCACCTTTTTAAAGATCATTGAAACCAAAGTAATATCATTACCTCCCATTGATACAAGCATACCATAGGGTTTATCCGATAAACCGGGGACCTGAAAATCACCAGCCCTTCCAGTAAGCTGTAAAAAAAGATCTACTGCCTGGCGGACACCGGTGGCTCCCACAGGATGCCCATATCCGATGAGCCCACCACTGGTGTTGGTTGGAATCGTTCCAGTTCGCGCAGACTTTCCCTCCTTGACAAAGTCGGCTGCCTCGCCATATTTGGCAAAACCTGCAGCTTCCAACATGAGCAAACCGGCCGTTGAAAAGCAATCATGCACCTCCAGCACACCGATGTCCTTAGGCAATAATCCAGATCGTTTATACGCTAAATCTATAGCATGTTTTGCAGTAACCATCTTTGTTTTATCCGGTTGGGGACTGGTAATGTCATCCTCGCTTTGACCATACCCTACAACCTCTACAGCATTTTTTATTGCAACACCCAATCGTTTCAAGCCCTCCTCAGAGGCAAAGATTATTGCAGCTCCCCCATCACTGACCTTGGAACAATCAAAAAGATTGAAATCAGAACAAAAGAGCTTCGGATTGGGTGGCGTCATACCAACAGCAAAGAGATCTTCAATACTATTGTGATATTCCTGAGCCTTTGGATTACATCGGGCATTCTCAATTGCCTGTTTATACCACGCAGCCTTTCCCTCCATCATCCGTTGTGTACCAAAGGCATTTGCATAGGCAGCAGTCCTATCGGAAAATTGCCCAGGGAAAAAATGGGCATGACCATGTTTACGATCTTTATAATACCCAGCGCCAGCTAAGAAATCTGCTCCATACACTGCCTTTACCGAGGTTTGCACCTCGAATCCCACAACCATAACAGCCTCTGCCATATCAGAGAGCACCGATTTAACAGCCACAGTTAAAGCTAATCCGCCGGAATCACAGGCACCTTCCACACCAGTCGAAGGTTTTAATCGAAAAGAGGGATGAATCATTGGGAAAAAACCCGGTCTATTTCCCTGATGATTATAGCGGGCCATCATAAAGTTCGACATCACCCCCTCATCAACAGCCTCAGGATGTGCAATCTGGCCAAGGGAGCCCTTTCCAGCCTCAAGTATATACTGTTCAATTCCAGGACGTTGTGATTTTGGATTGAATTCTTTTCTGCCCATACCCATGGCAGTTGTATAATATCCTGCAGTCGCATATATCTTTTTCCTAAAAAAGCTCATGTGCGCTCCTTATTACGGACTTATTTAGATAAGGGATTTTCCAAAACGAGTTTCCATTTCTCTAACAACAGCTTCTACAGAGGAGTCAGTCTTCTTATTTGTTACAATGGTAAAGGGTTTTCCTCTATTTGGCGGATCACTCTTCTGCATCACTACAGTGTATGGCAATCGCTTATCATCCAAAAAATCAAGGTCCTTCTCACTGTGACCTGCAAATGCCACTATTGCATCACTTTTACAGAGCTTTATACTTTTGCAAATGTATTGGGCATGGTCTGCTTGAGAAGGGTCTAAAGCAAAAAAGACCAAGTCTGCTTGTTTAACATACAAAGGATCAGAGTCAAAGCGAAATCCATGCATCACTCCCTCCACACATTCATGGATAATTTCGCTATTTTCAATTAAATCCTCTCTTTCAACGTAGATTTCCCGTAGATGGACAATTGATTTCTCTGCAGCACTAATTACGCGAGCCTGCACCTTTTTCCGAACATCAAAAAGAACCTCTTCCTTTTGATCAAGGCAGTTGATCTTAAAAATCTCCAAAGGGTTTTGGGCTTTAGCCTTTGCAATTTCAATAGCTATGGCACTGGCGATCTCTGTACCCAAGGCTGAAGCTGCACCAAAAATGGCAACTTTTTTGATCCGTTTATTAAAATCCACTATATCCCCCTTTAGCCCAAACTATGTTGACTCTTTTAAGGTTTCACGGGCAATTACCAGACGTTGAATCTCACTGGTCCCTTCGTAAATGGTGGTAACCCGGGCGTCTCTATAAAGTTTTTCAATTTTATAGTCCTTCATATATCCATAGCCACCAAAGATTTGCACTGCATCATAGGCAATTTTTTGTAAACTCTCCGAAGCAAAAAGTTTTGCCATGGAAGCCTCTTTGATAATCTTCTTATTTTGATCCTTAAGATACGCAGCATGCAGGGTCAAATGATGAGCTGCTGCAATGCTTGTTGCCATGTCTGCAAGCATCCACTGGATCGCTTGAAATCCTGATAATTGACGATTGAATTGTCGTCTGCTTTGAGCGTAGGATCTCGCTTCATCCAAACAGGCACGGGCAATTCCCAATGATTGTGAGGCAATACCGATCCTTCCCGAATCCAAGGCACTCATGGCAACCTTGAATCCTTCACCCTCTTTACCAATAAGATTCTTTTTTGGTACTTTACAATTATCAAAAATGATTTCCGTTGTATTGGAGGTGCGTAGTCCCATCTTATCCTCTACAGATCCAACAGAAAGACCCTTAAAATTCTTTTCAACTATAAAGGCAGAGATTCCTCTTGTGCCGCCACCTTCACTGGTCCGTGCCATGACAATAAAGATATCCGCAAAGGAGCTATTAGTTATAAACTGCTTTACGCCGCTAAGCACATAATGATCACCCTTTAGTTCTGCTTTTGTACGAAGACTTCCAGCATCACTGCCACTTTCCGGTTCGGTAATGCAAAAGGCACCCAGTTTTTCACCGCTTGCCAGGGGTGTTAGATAGGTTAGTTTCTGCTCTTCTGTGCCATGTCTCAATATGGGTTCCCCACAGAGGTTGGTCACTGACATGGTCACTGCAATGCCTGCATCAGCATGGGCAATCTCTTGGAGGGCAAGGGCATAAGTTATGGCCCCAGTCTCACTGCCCCCATAACTATCAGGTACCATCATTCCCATAAAACCAAGGTCTGCCATTTCAGCAACAACCTCCTTAGGAAAATGCTTATCCTGATCCCACTTCAATGCATGGGGCTCTATGCGATCCTTGGCAAAATCGCGGGCCATTAACTGTACAAGGCTTTGCTCTTCTGTCAATTCAAAATTCATAGTGACTCCTCAGAGTAAATACTATGCAACAGGAGATTAGGGTGAATAGGTTGTTACCAGAAGTACTGTCTGCTCTTCGGATATACTCCACAATTTGTGTAACTTTGAGGAGTCAAAATGGAGACTCTCGTTGGGCTTTAGCGTATGCTCCGCTCGGCCAACCTTTACCTTTAATTTTCCAGAGAGTACATAGATAAATTCCTCCCCTGGATGATGATACTCAACCATGTCATGGTCCTTATTTGGCTCAATAGTCACGACAAAGGCGTTGAGGTGCTTGTTTTTTCCCTGTGGTGTAAGCACCTGATAGGAGTAGTTCTCAGCTCTTTTGTCAAAGCTCTTCTTTCTCTGCTTGGAGAGTTTTTGTTTACTTGCCTTCTCTTTTTTCGAGAGTAAAAAGTCTTCAGAAGCAATAGAGAGGGCCTGCGAAACAGAGAGAATTACTGAAACTGGTGCACGAACCTCATTGTTTTCAATTTGTAAAAGGTGCTCCTCGGAGTATCCGGTTTTCTTACTCAATGTTTCTAAGGACATCCTCTTCTTTTTGCGCAGCTTCTGCATCTTCTCTGCAAAATTTTCAACATGAGCCATGACCACTCCTTGTTCTGCTATACAATTTCAATATAGGTAAATGGGTATTCCTTAGGCAACAAACAATTGCGAATAACAATGACTATCTATATCTATTTTTCACATTACGCAGATTTAATTAATTGAGTTTGCTTTTTCCATTATTAATTCATATCATTTTTATCATTAAAAGATCTTATAAAAAAACATTCAATTTTCAATGTTGTGTATTAAAGCTTTTGGGCGCGTCTTCCGCTAACGCTCCAGACCGGGCTGACTACAGGCTCCGCTATCGCTTCGGTATTTTTACTTCGCAAAAATACTGCATAGCACCTTCCGTATCCCTGCACGCAGTTTTTAAAAATTTCTGCAAATTAGCTTTTAAGCTTTTGCATTAGCAAGGCGTAAGGTGGCCAAAGGCCAGTCCTATCCCGCAAAGCGGGATAGGACCGACCAGAGGATAGCCTGGAGCCACTGCGACCTCGCGAAGCGAGGGAATGCCCAAATAAATTTGTTAAAAATAATATTGAAAAAAAAGCAATTACTATATTTAATCCTAATACAAATCGCAAAATCATTAAAAAGGAGAAAGATCCCATGCTCTCAAAGAACACTCTTTTAAACATACTGTTTATAGCTCTTTTTCTCCCTTGT
The DNA here is from genome assembly GCA_028278335.1 of Chitinivibrionales bacterium. Classification (GTDB taxonomy): domain Bacteria; phylum Fibrobacterota; class Chitinivibrionia; order Chitinivibrionales; family JANQEN01; genus JANQEN01. The sequence continues at coordinate 62,940 of JANQEN010000275.1, forward strand.
ATATTACTTGCCGAAAACAAAAAAGCAGAGACAGCAAAGAAAAATTCACTTATTTCTGAGATTACCTCTATCGAAGAGTTTCAAAAGGTACTTGATAATTCAGGAAAAACACTGCTTCTCTTTGATCTCTATGCTGATTGGTGTATGCCTTGTAAAATTCTCTCTCCCCTTCTGGAAGATTTGGCCTTTGCCAACAAGGATAAGGCGAAATTCTACAAAATTAATGTTGACAAACAGCAGGAGATTGCTGCCGCCTTTAAAGTGACCGGCATTCCTCTTGTAGTATTTGTGAAGGAAAAGAATGGTATTCGGGCTTTTACTGGTGTGCAATCAAAAACCACCTATCAACAGGTGATCAACCAATACAGTGAATCAGGATCAGAGGAATTGGCTGATGGCACTTTAGAAGCGGGGATTAGGATTATCAAGCGCAAAGCAGGAACAGCACCAGGAGATATCTATGTATATCGGGGGGATAAGGTCCGTTTGGTCATTGAAGATATAAACAGCCCACTCTCTATTCATATTCCTAAATATAAAGTCTCTCAAGCAGGAGTGATAGGAAAAAACATTCAGGTGGAGTTTAAGGCTAAGGAAATCGGAACCTTTCCTGTATACTGCAATGGCAAGTGCCCCTCAGGAGATGGCTCTCAGATCGGTCGTATTGTGGTAATGCAGTTAAAATCCTCTGACAAAGCAAAATTTACCGAGCTTAATGCCAAGCAGACTGCTAACCTTCTTAAAAATCAAAAACCGCTTATTCTGGATGTGCGCACACCAAATGAGTTTTATAGCGGCCACATCAAAGATGCTATCCTGATTCCACTTCATCAATTAGAAGATCGAGTATCAGAAATTGCCAGCTACAAAGAGAAGGATGTTTTGGTGTATTGTCGATCTGGAAATCGAAGTACTGTGGCCTCAAAGATCCTTATTGATAAGGGATTCAAAAAGCTCTATAACTTACGGCCCGGTATCAAGGGTTGGCAAAAAGCTGGGTATGACATTGTAAAGTAAGGGGTATTACTAACTGGTGATATCACCAACAACAGCGCAAAAACGATCATTCAGAAGAAGATTATACTACTTTTTCAACAAACATGGTCGGGACCTTCCTTGGAGAAATACCGAAGATCCCTATCATATTCTGATTTCTGAAATCATGCTGCAACAGACCCAGGTAGATCGAGTCATTAGTAAATACAAGCTCTTTATAAAAAGGTTCCCCACCATACAGCACCTTGCAAAGGCTCCCTTACCAAAACTATTAGCAGTGTGGCAAAGCTTGGGTTATAACCGCCGTGCGCTTATGCTCCATTCCTGTGCACAAATTATTACAAAGGAGTACAATGGTGTGGTCCCTAATTCACCGGAGATCCTAAAATCACTCCCTGGAATAGGCAAGGCAACCGCAGCTTCAATCAGGGCCTTTGCCTTTAATAAACCAATTCCCTTTATTGAGACTAATGTTCGCACTGTTTTTATTCATGAATTCTTTAATGATCAATCGGGGGTTACTGATGACCAGCTTATGCCTCTTATTGAAGAGACCATGGATAAGAAGAATCCCTGCAAATGGTACTCTGCGTTAATGGATTATGGCACAAAGCTAAAAAAGGAGTTTCCCAATCCCAGCCGGAAGAGTGCTCACCATAATAAGCAATCCCGATTTGAAGGATCCAATCGACAAATTCGAGGTAAAGTATTAAAGCTTTTACTAGAAAACAAAGCTCTATCACTTTCACAGATCAACAAGCATATTGTTTCTGATAGCAATCGGTTACAGGAAATTGTTAACAACCTGGTTAAGGAAGGATTCATCACACATAAGAATGATAAATTCGGTATTAATTCCTCTACATTTTAAGCCAATATTTACCCATGGAAAACATGTATATTAGTAGTAATAAAATTTTCAAATATATTGAAAATAATGAAAAAAAAGAATAATATGGTGGGGAATGCTTTCCCCTGGTTTCAACTTCCGGCAAAGAGCGCCGGGATTTTCCACCACCCCTTCCCTGGTGGGCATAGCAAGGGGCTGCATTAGGAAAGCGTGTTTGTTATAGATAAAGATATAAGTAACTTACTTTTTTCAAAGAAAAATGAATCTATGCAAAAATTCTTACTCTCAATTTTGATAATTCTTTTTATCGGCCTCCCAATAAACTCACAAGATTCCATAGATCAAATGACCTATCAACAAATCTTAGATATGCCTATTGATAGTACAAAAAAAGACACACAATCATTGGCATCTTTAAATGATCCGTTTGTGTTAAAAACCAAACGCGCCAAATCATTTGCTATAACTGGCACTGCATTGTATGCAACAGCGCTCTGTATTGAATGGCCCATTTTTTATCCATGGGCAAAAGAAATTATTGATGAAAATCTGACCATCGGTGACCAAGATTCTATGGATATAGATAAAAACTTGGCGCTCCAAGCAGCAAGAATTCCAATTGGTCTTTTAAAAATTTCAGGCCCACTTCTTTCAACAATCGGAACAATAAACGCACATAAAAGCTATTCTAAAATGAAAAGTATTAAAAAAGTGAAAAAAGTAATATTAATTCCCTATATCAGCGGATGGGCATTATATGGAATTGGTACTATACTTGGTTCCATTGGCAGTAGGAACAATAATAAGAATTTGATAAATACAGCAACAGGTTTTACTGTTGCGACTGATATTGCATGGACGATAACTTCCGTTTACGCCTTAATTGAAACAATTAGAATCAAAAAACAGGCAACCGAATCCAAAGGACTCAGTGTAGTTCCCTATGGAACAATAAGTGGAGCCAATGGAGTAGCCTTTGTGCTTACTTTTTAGATATTGATTGATGGGAAGAGCCGGTCTCACCGGTTCGCTTTCCATACCCTAAAAGATCCTTGAAGGTTTTGTAATGCCCTCGCTTAACTAGGGCAAGCTTGTTATCAAAGGTGCCGTCACCATCTAAATCGCCATTCGCCTCTACTGTGTAAATGGTATCCTTATCATCCACATACCAAACCATTGCAGCGTGGTCTTTAATATGGCAAAAATCACCGGGTAATGGCTTAAAGGAGCCGATACTATTCTTATAGATGTATTTACTATTATTTCGAAACCAGGTTCGTAAATAGGTGTTTCCATCGATCATCCAATTTGGATTTGATGAAGCAGAGTAGAGCGGGCAATTGCCAACCCGTAGCGCATAAGAATAATACTCCGAACACCACCACTCATAATCGTGTGGACCAGGACCAGTCTTTCTCAAAAAGTTTTTTATTGCCCGAGGATATTCTGTAAGCCTTGTGCCTACTTCATCGGGCCAAATGCGATTTGCACGAAACTCCTTTACCCCAAAATCAACTGCCTCATAGGGAATCAAATCAAGGATTACTTTATAGGAATCCTTCCACTTTTCTACAGCAAAGGAGTACTCTAAAAGCACCTTCTCCTCTTCTCGAATTCGAACAGTTCTAAAGAATTTTAAACTGTCTAAGACTGGCAAAACAGCTCTTGTGCCAATAGAAGAAGCATCAGAGTGATAAGAAATACCTTTTACACTATACTGACGGCTGCCACTTTTGACAATGCGCAGAGGATGCTTTTTATCGCCCTGTTGGATCACCCCGGTTAAAACCATTGAAGAGGCACTTTTTAGTAGTTGCTCTAAATTGATTGCATATTTTTGATGTCCTCTTTTTGGAACAGAACGAAGTGTCGCAATGTTACGACCGGACAGGGAATACAGATAAAACGAAACCGGTCCCTTTACATCAGACATTGAAAACTGCAATTGAGTTCCCAAAAGTTCTATTGATGGTTTATGATATGCTCTACTCGATGAAATTGAGGTAACCTGACCAATGATCTCAAAGGCACCATCTTTATCAGTGGTATCTCTAAGATTTTGCCCAGCAAGAACAACCTCTAAATTACCAACTGCAAAATCAGCTTGATTCTTAACAGTACCACTCAATGTGATAGTCGGTTGCGTAAAAAGAGCGTGAACTAACCCACAAATAATAATCCCAATTTGAACACTCTTGGCCATTTCATCCCCACCTATGATGTATGATTAATAAAACAAGCATTATCTTACGAGTTTCGTAGTTATCTATAATATAATAAACAATCCAACAAATTCCTTGGAATATTTTTACTGATATTTAAATTATACGGGGTGATTCTTGGGGGTGTTTAGTGTATTTAATGCTACTTAAGTGTTTTATCACATTGTTGTTGTAACTTATTGCAATATATATAATAACATGCTTCTTTTTACAATAAACTAAAAGAATTGTTGCTTCTCTACCTGCGAAAATTAAAAGCGATTTTAATCCCCTTCAATCGCACCGCATAGATATTTGGGGAGAGCGAAGATCTGTCCGAGCCCGCAGGGCGAGTTATCAAGCGACCAAATATCTTTGTGATAAGGGCGATTGAGGGGCGGCGTCTTGTCATGTTTGCCATCCTGGCAAACACCTTACAGGCTGCGCCTTTGGCACAGTGCTCTCCAGCCATCCCTGGCTTCCGAGTGCTTAC
>JANQEN010000032.1 GCA_028278335.1 Chitinivibrionales bacterium
GTTCAGACGCTCGCTGAACTCGTCTGCTTCGCAGACTCAGACAGCACCTCGCGTTTTTCTGAACCATTCGGCGGTGCGATTGAAGGGGATTAAAATCGCCTAAATAGTGAATTTGTAAATCACTACACTTCTCTTTTTGTCAGGTGCTCTATAAAAGGTAAATTTAAGGGGGAATCTGTGAGATCCCCTGAGTATTTTTGCTAAAAGAAACGAAGGAGGCTCACAGTGGGGGACCTCCCCCGATTTTATTTTTAATTATATTTGTTGAAGTAAATAAAAGGAACATACAAAATGATAAATGACCCATACACTCTAAAAATGTCAGTTCGAGACTATGAATGCGACAGCCAGGGCATCGTCAACAATGCTGTATATCAAAACTATTTAGAGCATGTTCGCCACGAATTTCTAAAGGGTTTGGGGATTGATTTTAACGAATATACGAAACAGGGCATTCACTTGGTGGTGGTCCGCATAGAACTGGACTACAAGCACCCACTCAGGGGAGGCGATCAATTTTTAGTTACCCTGAGGCTTGAACGTGAGTCTTCAATAAAGTTTGCCTTTTTTCAGGATATCTTTCTGTTACCCGATGAGAAACCTGTTCTCAAAGGAAAAATCATTGGTACGGCTTTGAATCAACGGGGGCGCCCGTCGATTCCAGAGGAGATTGAGCGGTTACTGGTCTCAACAGAGAACATCATTTAAAGCGAAGTGCTATTTTTTCAATCGCGTTATTAGGCGTTTGATTTTTTTACTGGTACCCCCAGCAGCAACGTATTTTTCGTAGTACTTGACAGCATTTTTAGGGTCCTTTAGCTTGTAAAAGTAAAGGTCACCCATACGGGGGTAGATAAAGGCTGCCTTTGATTTGTCAAGGACCAGCGCTTTGTTAAAACTTGCTAAGGCCTCTTTATACTTCTCCACCTTTTCATATTCGATGGCCATGGCAAAATGGACATCCACATCCTTGGGTTTGAGTTTGATAGCTTTCTTTAGGTGAACAAGGGCCTCTTCGTGCTTACCCATTTTGCTATAGGCAACGCCAACCACTTTAAAGGCCTCTACATTTTTTGATTGTCTCTTAATGACTTCAGAAAAAAGCTCAGAGGCAGCGGTGTAATTTTTTTGTGCAAGGTAGGCTCTACCCATGCCAGAAAAAGCTTCCAAGTTATCTGGATTTTCTGCCATGGCCATACCAAAGGACTGAATTGCCTGGTCATAGCGCTTTCGTTCCAAGTTTATTCGTCCCACGCCAAGGTGAGCATCTGAGTTGCTTGGTAATGCCTGGAGAGCTTCCTTATAATAGTTCATTGCCTTGGGAAGTTCTTTCTTGATCTCCAATATTCGGCCACGGGCAATAGCAAACCAGGGAGAATTGCCATTGACACTCTCCTTGGAGATTATTCTTTCGGCCTCTTTAAATCTCTTTTGTGTGATGTAGTAATTACACACATTATAGAGAGCCTCGCCATTGTTGGGGTTTGCCTTATAGGCTTTTTGATAATAGGGAAGGGCTCTTTTTTTCTGTCCCTTTTTTGTATAGACCTGTCCTAACAGAACTAAAAGGGAATCATCCTTGGTGTTCTTCTGTGACGCCTTTTGCAAATAGGTAATGGCTTTGTCATAGCTACCAGTGTTGCTGTATAAAATACCTAAATATTTATAGCAGTTTTCATAATTGTTTTTTAGACTCAGTGTTTTAAGAAAAAGTGTTTCTGCCTTTTCAAAGTCACTTGACTTATAGGCAAAGAGCGCTGCCTGATAGGAATAGAGCGGGTTTTTAGGATCTAAGGCAAGTACTTTGTTCATGGCATCCAAAGCCAGAGGGTGTTTTTCCAATTGATTTGCAACCTCTGCATAGGTGAGCAGATACTCTGCATTTCTACTGTCACTCTGAATAACTTTCTTTAAATGGGGAAGAGCCTGTTGATATCTGGTCTCCTCCTTTAAGAGCACGCCATAGGCGAAGCGCCCTTTTATATGGTTTGGACTTATGGCGAGAAGTCGCTGCAGAGCTTTTTTTGCCTTTCCACTCTTTCTCTCCTCAATGAGGAGCACAGCCTGTTCATATTGAAGGTCTACGTTTTTTGGGTCATACTTGAGAGCTGCGTTAAGGTGAGTGAGACGCTTTTGAGGATTGTCTTTGTAAAGGCTAATGAGGCTGATGTGAGCGCTTACTTCCGAAGGTTTAAGTTGTGTTGCCTTTTCTAAATAGGTAATGGCCTGTTGGTTTTTACCTGTTTTTTTGTAGATATTGCCCAACTGAAAGTGCAACGCTGCATTGTTGGGTTCCTTAGCAAGTTTCTTTTTAAGAAGGAGTGTCAGATCATTGAGACGGTTTGTTTCTTGATAGGCAACAATGAGAAGGTCTAAAATTTTTATGTCTGAGCTATTGAGCTGGTAAGCGGTTTTAAGGTAGGTGGCTGCCTTGGCAAAATTGTTCTTCTCCGAATAAATCACACCCAAACTATAGAAAATATCACTATTATCAGTCATAGTTTTACTGGCCCTTTCTAAATGGGGAAGGGCCTTGTCATAGGACTTTTGAGCGAAGTAGAGGGATCCTAAATTGTAAAGTGTATTTTTATCAGTGGGGTTCTTTTTTAGAAAGGCTTCGTATTTAGCAATTGCTTGCTTTGCCTGTCCACTCTTTGCATAGATATCTGCAAGGATACGGTTGAGGTGTGCCGGAGCCGCAGGGTCCTTGACTGCCTGGGCAAGTACCCGTTTTGCAAGGCTAAACTTTTTAAGGTCTACATAGATGGTAGAGAGCCGTTCATAGTTGCGCATGTCCTTGGGATATAGCTTAATGGCTTTCTCATACTGGGCAATAGCCTTTTTTGCTTGAGTTGTTTTTTCATAGAGTGTCCCCAAATGATGCGTATACTCTTGGTGCTTAGCATCTTTTTTTAAGGAGAGATACTTTACATACATAGGTATAGCAGCCCTAACATCACCGGCCTTTTCGTAGCAAAGGGCCGCAAGTTCTATGGTCTCCCGCTTGTTAAAGCTGGCTGTGGGCAGACGCTTAAAATAGGGAAGAGCCTCACCGTATCGATTGAGGTAATAGTAGGAGAAGGCATAAAGCTTGGCAACTTCCTTTTTCGACTCGAAATGGCCGGTCACCTTTTTAAGCGAAGCAATAACTTGGAGGTACTTTTTCTTCTCGAATTCGATCTTTGCTTTGTTAAGAAAGACCAAGGGATTTTTATGACCCTGTTGGAGAAACTTTTGATAGATCCGATAGGCCTGGTCTGTATGACCAGCGCGGTAAAAGGTGTTTCCAGCCTTGGCAAGAGAGAGGTGGTTCTTTTTTGGATCTAAAGCGTAGATCTTTTCGTATAAGCGGGCTGCAGTACTGTCCTGTTTTTTATCTAAGTACATACCGGCCATGGCCTCTAAAATGGTCTGGTTTTTTGGATCAAGCCGAAGGCTTTTATTGTAGAATTCCAAAGCCTTGCTATAGAGCTTGGCCGAAACAAAAATCTTACCGATTTCTAAATAGTCTGAAGCAGTAAGCTTTCCCAGGCTTTCTGCCTTTTTAAGATAGGCCTCGGCCTTTTTAGGCTTCCGCTCCTTGGTAGCAATGATGGTAAGCAGATAATAGCCCTGATAGCTTTTGGGGTCCATTTTAATAAGGGCATTGGCCTCTTTTTTTGCCATGGCAATGTTATTGGTTTGAAAATAGAGACCGGTAATTTTATCCTGGAGATAGGGATTGTTGCCATGGAGCTTTCGCTCCTTAAGATAGGCAGCAAGGGCTCGCTTAGTATCGCCTTTGTTAAGAAGAATATCACCATTGTGTTGGTTTACAGAGGGGTAGTTGGGCTTCTTTGCCAATATCTGCTTAACAATCTTCTCGGCTTTTCCAAATTCTCGGTTTTGGATATAGAGACTGGCAAGCTTTGCTTGAACAAGATTCTTGTCCTTAGTTATAGACATAGCCCGGTCGTACATAGATATGGCTCGACTGTTGTCTCCCTCTGCAGAGTACATACTTCCTAAAGCGGTAAGCACCTCAGGATCAACAGGCTTCATGGTGAGGCATGACTCTAAAAGCGGTTTTGCCTCGGCAAATTTTTTCATCTCAAAGTTAAGAAGACCTATCTCTTTAGTGACCTGTTTGGTGTCATAGAAATTGGACTTGTATTTCATAAGAAGGGCAAGTGCTTTCTTTGACTGATTTGCCCGTCGTAAAGAGGTGGTTGTTCTTAAAAGAAGTTCAAGGTTGGTTTGGTCAAGCCCTAAGGCTTTGGTGTAGTAGCTTGATGCTTTATTATACTGGTTTTTATTAAAAAAGGCCTCCCCTAAAAGTGTATAGGGCCGAATATTGTTGGGGAGCAGCTTTGCAGCCTTTTCTAAGGCAGGAATAGCTTCGCTATTTCGTTTTAGTTTTAAAAGGTTTTCTGCAAGCTCTAAGTAGGCATCACCGGGTATCGTGCTTTTTTTTGTGTTGATCAACCTATTTAAGAGATCCATGGCCTTTTTATAGGACTTAGATTCCCGGTGCTTTTTTGCTACATAGAGCAGGGCATCGGGTTGGTTAGGATTCCTCTTTAATAGCTCTGCATAGACTCGATTTGCCTCAGCATGTTTGTTCAATCGTTCGTAGATCTTTCCCTGCTCAAGATAAATTTGCGGTGTTGCTACACCCTTCTGTTCAGCAAGTTTGAGCACACGATTTGCCTTGTCCATGGATTGACAGAGGCGATAGTTTTTGGAAGCGAGGATATAGAAATCGGGATAGTAAAAGCCATTGCGTAATATCAGCTGATTGTAATAACGACCAGCAGAGAGACAATCCTTTTGTTTCTCATAGTAGATGGCAACTGCATAGGTGGCAAAGGCCAGAGTCGGATCCTTCTCTATTACTTTCACCAGCTTTTTGGCAGTTTTCTCATCGATATTTTTTAGGTTTTGAGTTACTGATAGGCCGTAGCTTTTTAAGGTTTCAAAGTTGGTACTCAGGGCTGCCCGCGTAAGCACCTTTTCACTGGAGGAGTGAGGTTTGACCTTAAAGGTTTTTACTATCTGATCTGAAAGGTCACGAAGATTGTTCTCAATCTCCGAAAAAGGGAAAGATTGATCAAACTCCAAGGTGATGGATTTGTCACTGAGGTTTGTTATCTCTACAAAGTAACTATACTGGTTTTTTGATTTATCAAAGAAATAGTTCTGTATAACCAGGTGGGTTGCCTTAACTTGTTTGGCTGCAGTAAAGAGATCATCCTGTGAGAGGGTAACGCCATAGTGGTCCCTCCCTTCCAATGCTTTTGACACCTGCCTTTGTGGAACAAAGATGTGTTCAGCTTTCATAAGCTCAAATCGAAACCGGATATAATGATCAGCAACAACTGAAAACCATCGATTTTTCGCTTCCGATACACTGGCAGCTTCACCGGGATAGGTGAGCATGAGTCGTGTTTTTGCAAAAGAATGGGCTGGGAAAACAAGTGATAATAGGGTGCCGGCAATAATAAACGTGGTTAAGAGCTTTTTCTTCTTCATAGGGCTCGACATTAGGAAAAATTTGTAATTTGCTGATTTGCTACTATATATTTGTCTAAATAAGGTGGTTAAGCAACTAATATTATAACTAATTCCTTATTATAAGAGCAATGTTTTCCCAGAAGATTTAATAAGAGATGCGATGATTTTCTTAGAGAAAACTAAATTCTGCAATATTTACTTGCGATGAGCTACCTAGAACAGGTAATTTATTAAGAGATTAGATATACAGCTGAAAAATTTGACCTTTACAAATCTTACGCTTTTTGGTGGGAGGAGAAATTATGATTAAAAAAATGCTTATCACTGTCCTGACAACTGCACTGCTTGTTTCAGTATCTGCACAAAACGCTCGTGTCCAGGCTTTGGGTGGATGCGATATCATGGATGATATCTTTGGACTCATTGGTAATCCAGCGGATATGAATGATTATCAAAACCAGGTACAGGCAACTGCCTATAGTGCCACAAGTTTTGGTCCCGGCATTGGTCTTTTAGGTCTAGGCAATAATATAACTGTTGGACTTCTTGCCCTTCCGGTTCAGGGAAACGGTTCAGGTATGCTCATGAGCAACTTTTATAATGATGCTAAAGCGGTTGTTGATGCTCCCGGAACAGCTGGTAATCTTGCTGCCGCTTTTCCAACCATCCCGCACCTGCTCTTTGGGATGAAGTTGGGTGAACTCTCTTTGGGCTTGGATTTCTTTGTGGAAATGACCAGATATACCAGTAATCGAGAGAATGCAACCAGTGGCCAGGCAATCATCAATGATACAAGTAAAGTAATCTCAAATATTGGCGCCCTTCTTAGTGCCAACCTTGCCTTTGGAAGCCTTTCGCTTTCTCCTATGGTAGGATTTAGCCTTCCCAAAGCAAAGGGTGTGTTTGAGGTAAATGCGCCAACCGCCTCTAAAGTAGAAATTGAAACAGAAGCGGGGCTTATGGTTACCGGTGGTGTGGAAGCTGGGCTTGAAGTAAAGAGCTTCAATCTTATTGCTGGCGGATTTGTAACCTATGAACCATACCAGTTTGATATTGATGGTGTTCTAAGCGACGAGTTAAAAAACACCTTTATCAACGGTTACGTAGGGTTGGTAACGGAGATACTCAATAAGGTGCTCTTAGTTTCCCAGTACAATCTTGATGTGGGTCTTGCAAAGGTTGTGGATAATAATGACACCTCAGGAACAGATGTCTCCGCAACTGGTGTTGCTCATACCTTACGCATGGGTATGGAAAAGCCCCTAGACGGTTTTTGGATTTTTGATGAAATGACCCCTCGTTTAGGGTTCCAGTACAGTGTTGATGGTCTTACCGCTAAGTTTGAAAACTCCGGCGGACTGGTCAATACAGGAACGATCAATGCTGCTAATGCTGCCACGCAGGTTGCCTTGACAACCGGCCTTGGCTTTCGTAAAGGCATTGCCCAGATTGACATTGGCTTGATCTTTGGCAGCTGGACTGGTGTACTTACCGGACCAAGCGTTGCCACCGGGACACTCACCCTTGACTTTGGCAAGTCCGGTGGTTCAAGTGATGCACCAGCCTACGAAGTTCCCTCCTATGAAAAAGAGCCAGAAAAAGAAGAAGAGAAGAAAGAGGAGGAGCAACCCAAAGAAGAAGAGATCGAATTCGATTTCTAAAAAATCATTATTTGTTTGAATTATTAAAAGGCCTTCCTTTGGGGGGCCTTTTTTTGTTAACCCGTGTTCATATGTAATATGTTTCTATGCTCCACCCCAACTGTCAAAGGGTGGGTGTCGAGTGCGCTTACCAGTAATAAAGAGAACTCCCTTATAATATAGTAGGGTATGTGGCGAAGAGTTCTTTACTGGTTGGTCTAATGAACAAGGAAGGGTGTGCTTATTCATGTTAGTATGTCATAGAAATATTTAAGTTAAATTTAGAAAAATCTCAGTTAAATTCTGATAAGTTTCAGGTTAGATCTTAAAAAGTATAAGTTAAACAATTCTAGATTTAACATTAAATGTGTTTAAGTTTAAGTTAGATATTTCACAACATAACTTAAATTCAATCATGGTGTAACCTTGTTCATTAGGCTGTATAGGGAATGGTACTTACACCTATTAGTGTAGAGAATTGCTTGTGAGTGGGAGTGTTGTTTTGGTTCTATTGTTATATATTACACCAATCCTAAAAGGTGGCTATGACAATGTCCAATTTTGTAATTCATTACTAATGTAACGTGGCAATCTAAAAGGCATGTTTAAAGATGAGAGTCTAAAATAAAGATCAAAATTTTTTAACAAAGAGTGTATCCGCTTGGCATGTAGTCTCTGACTAAGATGTTAAAACACTATCGCGAACAAACCGCGGTTGTTTCACTTTTAAATCATCCTTTTTATAGTGCTTTGTCGTTTTACTCCCCGCAATGACTGATAAGGGTAAGTAATAAGGTTAACAAAGCGGGGTAGCGTAAAAGATGTACCGTAGTGTGACATATTGCTGTTAGAGAAATGGGGATAAGCGTCTAGTGAATACCCATTTCTCGTTACAGCGATACGAGCAGGGAGGTACAGGTTTGAAGCGAGGGGCGGCAGCCCCAACAAAAAACAATAATTTCCTAGTGTCAATGCTTGCTCGTAGAGAAAATTCACAATATGTAAACTAAAACAATGCCATAAAGTCAATCAATAAAAAATTATTTGCCTTTAAAATTCGACATAATGTATTTAAATTATGTTCATGATTTGATGTTCCATATGGGTGCTTTTGAGTTTTAAACCGTGTAATAGTTACAAAATAGTAGGCTAACAGAAAAAAATGAGTTTCTGTAAGCTGTTGATAAAAAATGAGTTGTTTGTAGTTGAGCTAATTTGCGACACTGTCGTCGCTTTCTTAAGTCATTTCAAAGTATATATTGATTAAAAATGGATCTAAATACGGGTGTTAGCAGGAAGGTTTGTGTTTATTTTCATGAAATATGTTTTAGCATTATAGGTTAGTATCCTGGTTTCATTGCTATTTTATTTGGCATTAATTATTTATTCTTGAAGTTTATAAAACAAATTGGAGGAGCTTGTCATAGTCCATGATTTCATTGAGTTTGATAATTAGCTATATAAACATGTTCGCGTACTAAATAGGGCTCATAAATTAAACCGCATGTGACTTAAGGGCCCATTTAATCAATAGGTTGAACATATGACACAAAAATCACAATTTTTTATATCAATGGTTGTTTTAATATCTATTATTTCTTCATTTCAAACCAATGCTTTAACAAAAGATGAGGTTTATAAAAACATTACCAAGAAAAGAAACAGGGCTACATTTGCCTTCAAGGCTGATATTATTTCTAAAGTGCATGTCCAAGGACATACAGTAAAGGATTCTGGCACTATAATTTATTCACCACCTGACTGTATTAAAATATCTATGTATAATGCTAAAACAGAGGTGAGCGTACTTGGAGATACTACCTGGACTGTTTTGTCAAATGGTAATGTAACAAGATCAATTGGTGGAAAAAACATGCCTGGAATGAACAATGTGGGGCAATCTTATGGTGTTCCAGATGGTAGCGATTTGCTAAAAGAGTCTGATTTTACAATTATTGAGGATAAACCTGGAAAACATGTTGTAATAGAATTTAATATGTCAATGCCAACTGGGATGCAAAAGTCACAAGCCACCTACGACTCCAAAAACTGGTTATTGAGAAACATGAAAATTCTAGCAGGGCCCACCGGTACAATAGAAACAGGATATAGCTATACAACATTTAAGGGCGTTCCAATGTTGAGTAAAGTTAATATGGTGATGGGTACTATGGGATTTATGATAATGGATTATAAAAATTTCAATAGTATAAAAAAATTACCGCGGAAGAGTTTTAAGAAATTTTAAAATAGGATTTAATATGAGAAAAAGTAAGGTTTTTCTTAATATTATCTTGATTTGGGCTGTAGGGTTTGGTTTGAATATTGAAATCGAAAACTATCACATTGGCTTAATAAGAGACATTGCAATTTCAAAAGATGAAATTTGGATCGCGAGAGAAGATGATGTTGCAAAAATCGGCTATAACGGAAATGTTATTAAGAAGTATACTAAGGAAGATGGTATTCAATCCGATGGCGCTTTAGCAGTCGCTATTGATAATCAAGGAAACCCTTGGTTTGCCACTGGTGGTTTAAGCACCTTCGATGGGCAAAAGTGGACAAATTATACAGTTGAAGATGGTTTGGTTGATGGTAATGTCTTAGAAGTTGCAGTAGACAAAGAAAATAAGATTTGGGCTGGAACTTATACAAAAGGTATTGGAGTTTTTGACGGCAAAAATTGGGATACTATTGATGTGTCTGATGGAATATGTAGTAATCATGTTATTTGTATTTCCTTTAATGGAAATGGAAATACATGGGTAGGTACTTGGGGAGAAGGTGCATCAAAATTTAGCAATGATAAATGGACATCGTACAGATATGTATATGGAAATGGTATTTTTGTTGGTCCTTATCTATATGCCATTAGTTTTGATGACGCTGGCCAAATTTGGTTTGGTTCTGATGGAGTTTCCGGTTCTAATTTTAATGTAGGAAGATATGATGGACAAAACTGGAAAAGTTATAATTTCTATAGTTCTACCCCAATAGTTCCTTCTAATGTAAGAGCAATTAAAATTGACAAAAACAATATAAAATGGATTGGCACCATTGCTGGTGTTTATTTCTTGACTGGTGAATATTGGGATTTAATAGATGATCAAGACGGATTAATTGATACTGATGTCAAATCTATGGCAATTGATGATAGTGGAAACGTTTGGGTAGGCACCTGGGGAGGAATGTCAAAAATAATCGCTTCTACTATTAGTATAAAGGAAAAGAAAGTATTAAATAAGCAAACTATTGGTACAAAAATATTACAGTCTCAAATTTATGGTTCATTCAAAATACAATTGACTTTACCAGAATCTCAAGATATTGAAATTACATTACTCTCTCCTACAGGTAAATATATTGAGAAGCTATTTAAAGGATTTGTCCTTAAGGGAGAGAATGAAATTGATTGTAAATCTCATTCTTGTTTTGCAACTGGTGCCTATTTAATCAAAGTTGACTCAAATAAATTTGGAAGCATAATCAAAAAAACTGTATTAATAAAATAACTTGGTTAATAAGAATGGTAATTTTTTTAAAATATTCATACTAATATTGGAGGTCTTTATGTTAAATAAAGTGTTCATTTTATCAATTCTAATTTCACTTATTGCATATATCTCGATTTCAGCACAAGCTGAAACAACGGAAGGTTACATAATTTCTTTGAGATATGACTATAGTGAAGGCAGACTTTCGAAAGTGGTAGCTCATTTAGGTGATTACATTGGGACCGATACCATTAGTGATAGTATTGTAATCAGCTGTGATAAAAACGATTGTGTAAGACATCAATATTTGTTTCGACATGAGGTAATAGGAACTGGGATCCCATTTGTAATCTGTATTGAAAAAATTGATCTTAGTAATGTTTCATCAGCTAAGTCTATGATTAAAGTTTTAGAAGATTCCAATAAAAATTGGTATAAAATAAAAGGAAATAAATTAATAGTATTTGATGCAGATGAAAGTACAATGCCAATTGCTGCATCATTTCAAGAGGTACACGACGATGCTTTTAACGGTGGTAGTGGAGTTGGAGGGCCATTAAAAATGTACGATGATTATAGGGTTCCTATTTCATGTAATGGTTCAATTACAGTAATAACAGATGACGATTGAAATTAAGATCATCACAACATTCAATAAGCACTTTGTGTTTTAGGTATAAATAAGATACATATTCTTCCAAAACAGAGATGAGTATGAAAGATATAAATTCAGGAAAATTATTGTTTAGTTTTTTAGTAATCTTGTTTGCTTTATTTGTAGTGACCTGTGACAATAAAAACCCTGTTAATAACGACATTAACACCAATGATAGCACATTTAAGGATATTGATGGGAATGTATATCATACAGTGAAGATTGGTGATCAGGTTTGGTCTGTGGAGAATATGCGTGTGGAACATTTCAATGATGGCACACCAATACAGCACATAAAAGAGACAGACGAGTGGAGAGCTTGCAGTACTGGAGTTGCAGCATTTTGCTATTATGGCAATGATCAAAAAAATAAAGAGAAGTATGGCGCACTATATAATTGGTATGCAATAAATACTGGTAAACTTGCACCGGAAGGTTGGCGCGTACCTTCAAATAAAGACTGGCAAGAACTGAAGGCGTACTTAATTGAGAATGGTTATAACTGGGATAGCACAACAACAGGAAACAAAATTGCAAAATCAATGGCATCAAAAACAGACTGGATACCTTCCGATACTGTCGGCGATGTTGGTAATGATCAGCCAACAAATAACAGTAGTGGTTTTACAGGATTTCCAGGTGGCTATCGAGATTTGATTGGTACATTTGAGAACATGGGAAAACTAGCGCCATGGTGGAGTACGGATTTTGAAAATATCTGGGAAGCAACTCACCATTCAATCTCGTCTGTTTATTATGGTTTTGGGAGTTATAATCTTGACAAGATGTATGGTTGCGGAGTGCGATTAGTTAAAGATCGAACATGTAATCTTTGAAGGAAAATGATCGTATTTAAAATATAGTTAATGATTCTTATGCAATGTTTCATAGAGCCTTTGACTCTAGGTTAAAGATCTTAAAGGGTCTGATGTTACAAATAAAAATCATAAATATATGGAGAAGCTATATTGAATTCTTACCATTGTAACAAAATTAATGATCACATAGGAAATGTCAATATCCTATCAATTGTTGGGAGTGTACTGCCTTTTATTGTTTTGGTTTCGATCTTGTCATGTTCTAAAGTAAATAAATATCATGTACAAGAATGGCAAAGTGCTTTTTTTCTTAACGATTCAACACTTGGTGTAATTGGGTGGGATTACGATTTAGATGAGTCTTCTGATATTTTATCTGAGACTGATTTTAAAAATGTAAAGCAAACTTATTATCATTATAATCTAAACTCCGGATCACTAAGTACAGCTTTTACTTTAAGTAAACATGAGTTATCACCAGAATATCATTATTATACTTCATTTAATCATCCATGGATATATTACTCAACAAAAACGGGGCAAGGATTTACTGAAATTGGTCTATATAACCTTGAAACAAACGAAAACAAATTGTTTAAAAGTGAAGCTGGGTATAGAGGTAGATACCCTTTAGTTGTAAGTAACAGGGGGCGTTATTTGGGATATAGATATTCTGGGCATCCGGATTATAGTTATAGCATTTACGATTTACAGAATAATAAAGATATTTTTAATTCTTTTTTGCATAGACCCCTGTACATTAATGATTCTGCAAGCACAGTACTATTTCTATATCCAGTCAATACACAAAAATACTTTTTAAAGTATAATATGTCGACTAAAGTAATGGATACTTTGTGTGAAAATGACTTTGGTTTTATTGACTTTCATTCGACTAATAACATTACAGTTTTTCATAAAGAGGGAGTTTGGAAATATTTTATAAATGAAGAGTTCGTCAATGGAACGTTTAATGATTATGTGCTGACCAACCTTGAAATGGGGAAAAAAGGTACTTGCCATATAAATTTGAATTTGGGAAAAGCAGTATTCTCTACAAACAGTATATACATTGCCAATTATAAAGAGAGCAGAAAGCCCTATACAATTTTGAACTATTCTAAAGTTGAAAGATAGCGCTACTGGAGTATTTTTTATGAAGATTATAACAGTAAAAACAATATTGTTAATTAGTATATTCCTTGGATTTGATTTACTATTTATTCAAGAATGTAATGCAAATGAATTTGCCTATAGACCATATCCTAGCATTTTAGTGCATGGATTTCGATCTGATCCAGTAGGGACATGGGGATTACAAACTAAAAAAGAAGAAGAAGAAGATTTAAAAATGTCTACTTTCATTCGGGATTCCGCAACGGCTAATGCAGATATACCCATAGGGTGGGAGTTAATTCAACAATATAATAATGTCCCTGGATTTGGTGAAAACTCAACAATGTTAAATGAACGATTTGTTCCACATGAAGAAGTGGGGAGTTATTCAGATATCAACCACACCTTTGTTGAGGCATACTGCTCTTTTTATCGCTACGAATCTAATGATGGTGATGGTACACGATATCCTCGTTTTAGTGCTCCCAATGAACCCAATAACCAATATGATATCTCTCGTGGTGGACAAACCCAACTCTTAAGAATTAGGATAATTCAAACACTTAATGAATATTATGGCGACTTTAAATGGGTAGATGATCCAACAGCTAAAGTCAGATTAGTTGGTCATAGCAACGGCTCTGTTGTAATTAATAACCTTCTAAAAAATGAAAGTTTTGACAATTGGTATAATGATGGCTTTAATGGTCAAGGCTGTAGTGTTGATAATATAGAGTTGCGTAATGGCAAATATTATGTGGCTGAGAATGTAGCAGGGAATAACTCAACACTTTATAAAATCGATGGTCTTGGTTTTAAGTTAAGAGATCGTGTTGACCTTGCGGTTACTCTTAACGGTCCATTTGCTGGTACTGCTTTTGCAAATAAGTATGGAATACCTTCTGTAAAATTCTCAATGATACTCGGAATGATTTTTGGCGGTTGGGCTCCTGCTGCTGTTATAGCTTCCCTTTCCGATGGAAAAGCAGATGTTTCTTTAGGTATGTATGCAATAAATGCAGCCCTTTTTAGCTTATATGCTTATGCATTGGGCACAGGAATGCTTGCAGGTATTGAAGAATATGGGTTTGGTAACTCAAACAACCCCTTATTCATGGATGATTCGAGATTTTCAGACTTTACAAAGCATATGAAGGGAAATGGTCTACCGCCTTTATACTCAAGTGGTAATATTATTCCCTATGTTAATTTTCGTAGTGATTTGAAATCTACAGGTACAATGACTAATCTTGTAGGAACAGTACCATTTTATACGCTCTCTGCGACAAGTTTTGCTTTATATATTTTCGATGCTACTCCAAAAAGGTTGTTTTGGGCAATTTATTGTGCTTATTTAGGTACAGCAAGCCTGTTGACTGCTGATTGGCTTTTCAACTCAGATGGTATAATCGATTCTAAAAGTCAATTTATGTCAGAAATATATAATTATCCCTCATACCTTAAAGGACCAAGACCAATA
The DNA here is from genome assembly GCA_028278335.1 of Chitinivibrionales bacterium. Classification (GTDB taxonomy): domain Bacteria; phylum Fibrobacterota; class Chitinivibrionia; order Chitinivibrionales; family JANQEN01; genus JANQEN01. The sequence goes on from JANQEN010000032.1 coordinate 14,697, forward strand.
GAGCACTACGAACGGCAGAATGATTCCAAGGCTTATGGACACACCACTTTTAAAAATCGTGGTGATATTATCAGAAGTATGTTTTCTTATTATGATCATGGTTCTGACCTTACCTTCACTCATGCAATTCCACTCAACTATACTGGCACCAAATCTACTAATCCCTTTGAAGATACAGTTATAGTTAAACAGAGAGATGCTGGTGGAAATGAACTTAATCGACAAAGAATAGTTCAATTTAATGGAATGAACCCAGCTGTTTTTGAAGACACCAAACGATGGTCAACTTATTATCCCGGACCCAATAAAATAGAAGTGGGTAGATCCACAGGAGGAGCTGGATATGTTGTCGCAAACCTTAAGAGCCATTTTATTAACAAGGCGACAGCCATATGTAAAGTAAATCTTTGGGATTGGGAGACGTTGGAGTATGGAACACATTTTGGAAACTTTGCAGCGCGATTGGTTGATGATAACTGGGATGGAATTATCGATACAAATGATTTTTGTGAAGGGTCTTATATATTTGTGCCTACAACCCGAGTAACTGAACAAGGTCAAACAGTTAGTAAAACTACAATTGGTCTGAACAATGTTTATCTACAGGTAAATACAAAAGCAGGTCCAATTATTAGACATGTAAGAGTTTTACGTGGTGATGCTGTAGCTATTCCTTTTGAAGTAGATTCGACTGGTACACAGATTGTAAATCCAAATGATAAAATGCTATACAATGTGACTCAATGGCGAGAGACAGATGAAAAAGACATATATATTGGTTTTGAGACACGTGTTAAAACAGCTCAAGGGGAGGTTTGTTTTGATGGTAATGGTGATGATAGCGTGACTTTAGAACGTGCTAATTCATGTTCTGCTGCAACGAAGCGCGAACCTAATGTGGGTGAATGGGATTACTATTATAAACACTCGATTCCCGGTTTTTCACGATTGGACGATGTGAACCCTGTTGATAGTACTGTTATTCTTGATTGCGATAGTAATAGTGCTCCTGAAATACCTCGATTTAAAAATTATATGAAAATTAAAGCCGCCTTCAACCACGTTATAAAAGATACTTCAGATGCTTCCAAACCTGCCCTTATTCAGCAGATTAGTGTCAAAGTGAGAACCGATTCTTATAAAGATGTTGAAACTGGTAAAAAGGTAACTGGAGGGACAAGCTCAATATTTAATATTCCCTTTCTCATTGATAATGAGCCGCCAATAATCCAGCTTAAAGAACCACTTCTTGTCAACGATTATAATTATGATGGTTTATACGATCCGGAAACAGACACATTACCGCGTATAGTTTTGCCTCCTGGATTGGATACATTATCCGGCGTGGATACAAGCCGTTTAGCTAGAGAAGGCAGTAATGGAGTTGATGATGACGGAGATCTAATTATAGATGATCTCGGAGAATTTGAAAATATTTCTTTTTACTCTCCTCAATGGAATGACGAAGACACTCTTGTTTCGAGACCTTTCCAGCTATACTTTGAACTAAATGATAATGCGGACATTATACTTCCTACAGGTAAATTTCTTAAATGGACATTGTATAAAGTTAGTGGAGATGAATATGATTCTTCTGTTGATGCAATTGTTTTTTCTGACACATTAAAATATGTGCCCAAATTCAGGTCTCATTATCTTTTTGAATGGGCATATGAAGCTATCAAAGATAATTCTGAAAAAAATGGTTTGTACTGTGTAATCGTGGAGTGTGTGGACCGAGCGGATAATTCAAATAAAACAGATCCAGCTTATTTTATAATTGATACAAAGAAACCTGATATTTCTGTATTGAGTAATTGGAAAAATGAAAATGGGCTTGGAAGTGTATTAAATTCACAATCGAACAGTCTTGGGTTTAGATATACCCCAAAGAGACCCACAGATAAGTACGATACAGAGACTAAGGAGTTGTTGATAAGATTACATGCTTTAGCACCTGATGGAAGCATTCTTGGTCGTGATCCTTATGAGTTTTCCTCAATAGCTGGTTTTAGTGATGTGTACACAAATACCGATAGCGGTACTATCGCATTGGACGATTCTGGTAATATTATTGATGTGCCAGATAATGAACTGGATGCGACATCTTTTAATGTTAATACGTTTAATTTTCTCCAAGCATCTGGCGACATTGAAAATGAGTATAACTTAATTGATGGTAAGTATTCGGTTGAGGTTGTTGCTAAAGATAAAGCAGGAAATGAAGTACATATTGAGGAACTTGAGGATAGCATTCTCACAGTAGATAGAGAGAAACCTGTATTTTCAGAATACACAGTCTTTCCAACCCTATTTCATGAAGATTCTACGCAAATACGTTTAATTGGCAAGATTTCAGAAAAGAATGATGCACCATCAAATAAGACTGACAAGGTGTTTAATAAAGATCAGGTTTTTAAATTCAGAGTAACCTTCGCCGGTGAAAGAATTATTGACTCAACCATAATGCCCTCTGCAGACCCATCGAGTAATTATTATACCAATATTAATTTATTGCTGGGAAATTTTTTTGGGCAATTAAAATATGGTAAAAATAGTCTCATTGTAGAAATTGAAGATCCACATTTTAATGTTGAGAAAGCTGTTGTTCATTTCTTTTATAAATCAATGGGAAATGAAATTCTTAACGAGTTTAATGAAGGTGGTATTGCAGGAACCGTTGCTATAAATGGTATTGTTTCCGACCCTGATGAATCGAATTTTGCTAATTTTGACCACTATGAATTACATGTAAGAAGTGTCATTGACTCGACTTACCATAATGATGCAGTCTATATTCCAGGAAGCTCTAATAATTCTTCTTCAGAATTGATTCGGGTCAATGATGTAATGGGATATGTAAAAACCTGGGAGCTAACTGACGGGGACTATATACTTGAATTGCGAGTCTTTGAGGTAGGTATTAGCGAACCGACCATTATAGAAAAGCCGTTCACTGTTAACCACAGTATTGTTGCTGACACGCTTGATCCGATTCTTACCGCAGCCTTTCCAAGAGATACTTTTGCGGTTGGAGACACGACATTTACCTACACCTACACATTACAAAATCGTGTATGTGATGTAAAGACAAAAATTGTTCATGGAGCTAGCGGTGAGGTTGTTTTTCGGGAACGCCATACTGGTGTCATGCCCTTTGAAGAAGGCGTGCCTGATTTCTCTTTTGAAGGAAATAATTTCGCTAATCTATATTTGTACCATTCGTCAAATACATGGTATATGAAATGGCGATTACCCTATTCAATAATAATAAAGCCCTTCACAGGTACCTTGGGTGATTTAACTGTTAATGATTCAACACTAATTATACATGTTGACACATTGTCTGACATTTTAACAATTAGTTCATTACAAAATTATACTGTTGACAATGAGTATGCGATTTCATTTGATGCATCTTTTGTAACAGGTGGTAAATTATCACATATATCTGTTTTAGCAGGAGGATCAAGCGAATTTACTGCAGGCGTTGTTAAAACTGGCTTAAAAAAGTTGAGTCCTCCTTCGGGTAGTTTTTCTATCATGCATAATAAATCTTTCTCCTGGAACGGCAAATCTCTATTGGGAAGAGAAGTAAATAACGGGGAGTATTTAGTACATTGTAATGCTACGGCTAGTAATGGTTTAGGATATGCTCAAATTGATGAGAAATCTATTTACTATCAAGCGAGTTCTCCTCTTGTCATTGAAGTAAATAGTCAAGTCACACCTCTACGCTTAGACCAAACTGGTATAGTAAATCCTGGAAGTGAGGCTGTTGTCTCCTTTTCTGTCAACAAAGTTAGTAGTGTTGATATAAAAATTTATAAAGTTGGAGAAAATATTGGTCAAGACAAACTTGTCTGGAATCACACAATGGATGGTGCGATCTCTGGCGTTGATCAATTTCTATCATTTATTTGGGATGGAAGGTGCAACACAACAGAATGGGCCTCACCTAATGTAAAGTATGTTGCCTATCTAAGTGCCTCTGCTGGAGGGGAGCTCGCTCAAACTAGTGGAATTGCAATTCCTGTGTATAAAGCATTTTTTGATACAACATCTAATGGCAAAGATCCAATAATTGTGACCGGTAACAAGAAAGGGTTTTATAAGAAAGATTCTTTACAGGTTGTGTCAGGCGATACTAGAGCTTATGTAAACGCCCACTATTCAGGTAAGTATTATAAGCCTGTTCAATATTCATATAAGGTCGGTATTTTACGACAGAACCCATTAAAGGTACACTGTAATTACTCGTTTAAGACTAGTATGGACTATAAAAAATATGTCCATGCGTTTTTACCGAAGCAGACAGTTAAAAGCCGGGTATGTCGCACAGATACAGGCATGGTAATAGCATCATTTAAAATAGATCAGAAAAAAGGCTGGAGCTTTGATAGCCTAACAGCAAGTGGCATTCATGGATGTGATTCCATTTCAATGAATGATTATTGTGGGTCTATACGTCCCTGCTTTGAAAACCACTTTATTGAATATGACAATATGCCATATTCGTTTTTAGATCGTGATAAATCTACAGAGAGTGATGATGATATTCTTAATATAACGTTTTTTGATAGATATAAATATGGGAAAAAGGCTCGTGTTCCTCGCTATTATGTTCTTGTGAATAAAGAGGATAAAAGTCCAAAGAGTGGATTTTGGAAATATGGCTTTCATAATTCTGGAGACACATCTTTTGTTCTAAAAACTGATTATACTGTCAATAATATGTTTACTTTTTTACCTATGATTTCCTTTTCAAAAGATATTTGGGACGATCATGAAATATGGCCCTCAAATTCAAATCAATATTTAATTGTTGATGATGATACCATACAAATTAATGAAATTTTGCTTAGCTGGAATATTGATGAGGCGATCATTTCTTTTGACTTTGAACAGGTTGTGTATAGTAGCTTGGAGACTTATAAAAATGTGTTTCTTGAAGAAGGCAATGTCCCATATCCAAACAATGATTGGAAGCAGGCGTTTATTAAAGAGTTCTTAGACTCAACAGGAATCCAGTTTAGCGATAAAGCTCGGTTCCGGGCCAATTATTCTATACGGGAGCTTCGAAAAATGCTGCGACTGCAACCAACAGTTTTACAGCAATCAGGTACAAAGCAATTTGATCTACCTGTTAAAGATTTTATAGTTTCCGTTCCAGGAACTGGAAATCTTGATTATTCAGCATCAAAAACAATCAGCTGGAACCTGGGTAATTATTGTGATTGGTATCACCCGGATGATAGTCTCTATTTAGAGGCGAAGTTTGATATGAGCATATGCCAGGTTGAGTTGTCTCTTCAAGGTCCTGATGATTCTTGTATAGGGTGTATATATGAAGATGTTATTGATCCTGGCGATAGTATAAGCTACTTTACTTTAGATAGAGATAGTGGAGCCTATTCTACAAATCTAGTTTATTTTGAAGCATCGAAATTGGGACTAGACTCGTTTCCTGATGTGAGTAAAATAATTATCACTCCAATGATGATGAATGATACTGGTTGGATTCCGGCTGATGATGCAATTAGTGTCACATCTACAAAACCAAGCGGTAGCTTGCTTGATGTTGCGTTTAAGATAACTAATGAAAATGAAGTTGCTGATTCTATCGTTTCGTGGAACCCTCCCTTTGTGGCAAACGATTCACTTCTATTATGTGATTCAAAACTTAATGAAAATGGTGACCTTGTGTTTATGGTGGAAACACCTGATGAAATTGCTGATTGGGACACTGTGACATTTATTGAACAGTATGAGAAAGATTCTCTCACAGTTCAGACAGGAAAACAGCCCTTGTTTGATACAAGTGCTGGTTCTGGTGTGATTATGAATCCCCATCTTCTAATAGATTCTATAGAAGTATCAGTTAAATACTTTGATGATTCTGACTACAATGCATTAACAAATAACTTAATAAAACCAGATAATAATAATTATAATGAAATTGAACTTGCCTTGGATTTTGATGCAACTCAAGACAATAAAAACATTGTAAAGCTGAACATTGAACCGAAATTTACTAAGCCGGATACGTGTCAATACTTCTCTATAGAGTTTTATCAGCATGGTAGGGGAGAGAAAATTGCATTGGATATTGAAAATTCTGCTCAAAACCTCATCCAATCATTTTATTGGGATGCGATTAATATTGGTGGGGAATTTAGTTTACAATTGCACTTTTATAATCTGGATTCAACAGGCACTCGTCAAAATGAGATAGTTTTCGAACAGAGTTCATATATTGGATATATTATTGCTGATTCTGCTTATGGAACTGAGGATAATTATACAGCAAAAAGCCCATATAAGAGAGCTGAAATCATATATAACCCTCAGGGTGGAAACCTTGTGTTTGATAGCATTCAGGTGTCTTCTATAAATACTGTTGACCTCATGAATGCTGGTTTGACTGGTGTGACACCCTATCTTGGTGATATAGATGTCTATTCACCGGCAATTTCTGCAACGCCTTCACCTATCACATTTGAAAATGATAAAAGACCTGCGTTAAAATTTAGATATCTGCGTGATGAAATTGTGAAGATACAAGGTACCGATACCAGTGTTCTGGTTACCCCTGAAAACCTTACCCGTATTTATCACGTAAATAATAGAACTGGCGAGCTTTCTGATATAACATCTGGTGCCATTGATGCCATAGACTATGGAGACGATGTACAGTTTAATTCTAATCATCCCAATTTTATTGATAGCTTAAAGCATAATACAAAGTGGGACTATCTTGAAATCTTGGCTACACCGAAAGAATTTAGTCATTGTCTACCCCTAAGAGAAGCTCACACAATACTTGATCGTGTGGACCTTTACCCAGGAAAATTTGTTCGCCCTCAGGACTTGAGCATTTTAGGCAAATTTGTACCTTTTGATGGAGATACTTTACAGACGGGCAACAATCCTTCTGCGACAGGGTACTCTATTTTGTTAGATCTTGATCAAGGTATTCCTAATCGAAATATCAATGAAGCTCTCCTTAGAGAAAACTCTACTATTTTAGTAGACAGTTCAACGACAGGTGTGGAATCGGAGTTTACTGTAGATACTCTCATCCCAACAGTTCGTGATGGAGATACAGTTTTTGTGTATGGGTTTGCAACGACTGATGACACAATATCTGCAAATTCTGCTACTGGGTTTGCATACTACATTATTAAGTCAAAAAGTACCGGGTTTAAGCTTGAACCTGTAAACCAGTATATCTCTCAAACAAATAAACTTGCATACTATAATGTAATTCCAACGGAAAATGGTAAGATGAATATCATTCAGTATGATAAGAATGGTATTGTGGAGTCTACAAAAGATAAAAACATAGTTAACCTTGACACATTTCAGATAGAATTTACAGATGTTAACCCATTTGGGCAAACTCGTGCTGAAGGAAATTACCCATTCAACATATTCTTTTATGATTTCGTTGGGAATTTATATGGTGAAAACTTTAGTGGTGAGTTTATCGTTGATTATACACCACCTCAATTGTCCGATGCAGAAGTTTCCCTTAAAGACTCTAATTCATTAACATACAATCTTACAGGATTTATTCGTGACAATTTTGAAATATATTTTGCATCAATCGCTGTAGTTGGAGATGAAACAGATACACTGACATACTTTTCAGTACTTTGTGATGCATCGGAATACAATCTAAATGCTCCATTGATGCTAATCGACCCTTGGAAATATAAGCACATTTCTATTCATATAGATTTAGCTGATATTGCGGGGAATAACTCGAATTATGAAATCCCTCTTAAATTTATTGATGAAGAAGAGTATGAAAGGGATTGGCAATATTCAAAGAAAATTAAAATTGTAGTTCCTGATAATATCTATTTAAATGAAGATATAAAAGATTTTCCAGCATTGATTAGCTTAACTGATAATAACTTTACTTTCTCTGAAGCGCAACCTGACGGTAGAGACATCCGTTTTGTTGACTTAGATGGATATCCGTTGCTTTATGATGTTGAGTCATGGGATATCGCAACTAACTCTGCTAATATTTGGGTTAGGATCCCTGTAATCCAAGCTGGGACATCAGAGAAAGAGTTTGTTATGTACTGGGGTAATGATAATGCCAAGAGTTTAAAATGGCTTTCAAAAGGTACTTGGAATGATAACTTTAAAGCCGTTTATCATTTACACAAGATTAATTCAGGCACCACACCTATTGGGCTTGACCCAGAACTTGCTAAATATGGATTGTATGCTCACGATAGTTTGTTTATTAGTTACAAGGTAGATGTTTTAAATGGTTCTATTGGTTCTAATACTGTTGTAAAAGTTGATGGTGGAGGTTCATCTTCTTATTTGACTAATGTACAAGGCGACATAGTATCCGGTGGTAATGTCGCGTTAATGGATTATTCAAACATAGATGGTGATGTGATAGCTGCATCTACTGTATCTGTTGATTCTACAGTGACAGTAAACGGGTCAATTATTCAAAACTCAATAGTCCCGCAATTGACAATTCCGGAGAAGGAAGTAACCTATTCAGGGAATGATGTGTATGTGTCTAACTATTGTTCCTGCACGTTACCTCCAGGCAATTATGAGGATGTGACACTATGCTATAAATCAACTCTGAAATTAAAGGCTGGTGTTTATAATTTACGCAAACTTAGAGTGGTTGGAGATTGTGCTAATCTCAAATATGATATAGGACCAGATGAGGTTATTGATATTAATGTTAAATGTGAATTGGATTTTAGTGAAAATGGGATAAATTCATACTTTGTTAGAGAAAATAATCCTCTTGCTGTTAGATTCTACACAGATCAAACAACAACACTTTACTTTGGTGAGAATTCAACATTTTATGGTATTTATATTGCCCCTAAAGCCAAGATTATTGCTTGTAATAACGTAACCCTTACCGGTGCTCTATATGGTAATAAAGTTAAGATTTATGGGTATTCTGATATAAACATTATAACAGACTCAGGATCATATGCATCTATGGTTTTAGATGCGACAGTTAATAATAATAATGGTATTCCTAATGGTCCAAGTATTACATCTGGAAAAATTAGTAATGGAGTTCTTTTTGATAGTACTACTGATACAATAATTATTTCTGATAGTTATAGCTTGAGAATGCCAGAAAATTTTACCATTAGTGCCTGGATAAACCGAGATTCGGTAGAATCCATTGGGGCAATCGCAAGTAAACATGATGGAACCAAGGGTTGGCAGATCGGCTTAAATCAGCAAGGTAATGCATTGTTTCATACTAATGATATTACGTTAATGAGCGACACTACAATAGATACCAATACCTGGAGTCACTTAGGTGCTGTTTTTGATAATGATTCAATGAAAATATTCATTAATGGGCAATTAAGAAGTAATCCTGAGATTGTTATTGGATGGAATGGTACTAGCGAAAACTCACCTCTTTACTTAGGAAAGTGGTTTGAGGAAGGAACTTATTTAGGTGTTCTTGATGAAGTGCGTATTTCTGATGCAGCAAGATCTCCGGCATGGCTAAACTTGGGGTATGAAAACCAAAAAGAAAATCAGCAGCTAATTCAGGTTACACCAAACAAACCGAGTGATGTCACAACTACGATTGAAGACGATAATGTGATCATTAATCTGAATGTTCCGGAATATGTTGATAGTGTTGTTTTTGAAAGAAGGCAATCTGGAGTTTTTAATCTTTGGACTCAAAAGGAGCTTGTCTATGAACATGGACGAGGTTATGTAGATTATACATCTGAGTGCGAGAAAAACTATGATTACAGGATACAATTCGTATATGGTAAAACTAAATCTGCTTGGTCTGACATCGTAATCGTAGTGATGCCAGATTGTTATGGTGGGAATGAAATAATTAATATCAAAGCTATGGTGCTGGATACATCAAATTCACCAATTAACAATCCACAAAGTTTTGTAGTTATAAAATTCTTTGCCACTCCGGATACTGATGTTGAGTTGTATCATGAGGAGTTAGATGCAGAAATTATTAATGGATGGCTTAACGTTATTCTTGGCTATAATCATCGGTTGAAAGAAGTTGTACATACAAATGATCGATTGTTTGTGGAAATTGACGTTGATGGAATAACTCAAACACCACGAACTTTACTTGCCTCAGATGGTATGACAATGACCAAAGATATTTATAGAATGACTGGTAGCGGAAACCCGAATGGTAAAATTGATGCCAAAACAGGGACGATCTATATCGATGTTGATAACAGAAAAATTTATTTCAAGATTGGACCATCCATGGATGAATGGAGAGAATTAAAATAATTTCTTAAGAAAACAAAGCACCTGTTACTCATTTAATAATAAAGGTTGATATTATGAGAAATCAAACAACACTCTTTTCGATTATTTTACTACTACTCGTTATTGCATCAAACATTGTTGCAAAAGACTATTCAGAGTGGGCATATTCAAAAAATATCGTTTTGAACACTCTTGATAAAAATGATATTGAAGACGACATTGAAAACTTACCAGTTTTGATTCATCTAGATAAAAAGACTTTTAATTTTAGTGAAGTTAGTGGATTGGATGCACCTGATATCAGATTTTCTACTTCTGATGGGACTCCATTGTCTTACTATGTTGAAGAATGGGACAGCCAGAAAAAGAAAGCACAAATTTGGATAATGGTGAATATCGTATATCAAAACTTAGAAAATCAACATATTGTCATGTATTGGGGAAATGGGAGTGCCGAGTCAGAAAGTAATGAAACCCCCTTTTCAATTCTTGAGCATGACCTAGTTGGGATATGGAATCTAAAAAACATCAAAGATTTAGATAAAGCAACCAAAAAAAATACGTTTAAAATTTTTAACAAAACTAAAAACGAAAATAAAAAATTCAAGCTAAATAAAAGGTGGTCGAAATGAGAACAAAAATATTAAGTCAAGTGGTGTTCTGTTTAGTATTTATTTTCGCAATCACCTTGTATGGTGAGGATTATTCCCATTGGAATTATTATAAAAACATTTACATCAATACCACATCTGAAGGAGCAGATGTAAATGAAGATGTGTCAGATTTTCCTTTGCTCATAAGATTAACCTCAAACAATTTTGACTTCTCTGAAGCTGATTCCAATGGTGCTGATATTCGTTTTTCTCAGTCTGATGGTATGACTCCTTTATCCTACGAAATAGAAAGATGGGATAGTGGAAATAAAATTGCTGAGATTTGGGTGAGAACTGATGTGCTTGGAAACAATGATCAGCAATATATTACTATGTATTGGGATAATGATGTTCCTTCTGAAAGTGATGGTGCAACAGTATTTGAAACAAGCAATTCATTTGTAGGCGTATGGCATCTTAATGATGCCGCTCGATTAGATGATGCAACTTCGAATGATAATACCGCAACGAATAGTGGTACTGAAAATGTCTCAGGAATAAGTAGTAATGCTGTTAATTTTGACGGGCAGGATTATATAGATATCTCTCCTTTAGCATTCTCAAGTGTTGATAATAAAATAACAGTAGAATTATGGCAATATGGTAACCCTACTGCCCAACCCCAAAATAACCGATTAGTTTGGGCGATGCAGACTGAAAATTATCGTACATTAAACATTATCATACCATGGAGTGATGAAGATATCGTATTTGATGCCGGAAATTATGTGTCCGGAGGAAATAGCTATTTTCAACGAATTCACAAGTTGGCATCATCCCCTTCACAATATGAAGGTCAATGGAATCATTGGGTCTTTACAAAAAATGCAAACGAAGCTCGAATGCGTATGTATTTAAATGGTGAACTTTGGCATTATGTAGACACAAGTAAAACATATCCGATTAATATAGATTACATTTTCAGGCTTGGTGCAGACCATAATGATGATTTAAACTATAATGGATATCTTGACGAGTTTCGTGTGTCAAACAATGAACGTTCAGCAAGCTGGATTAAATTGAGTTATGAGACACAAAAATTAAATCAGAATACAGTTCAAATTCCCGAAAATTATAATGATTGGATTTATTCAAAGAAGCTGTATTTAAACACCACAAATTCTGGTGCGAATGTGTTAAATGATGTATTGGAGTTTCCGCTGCTCGTTCGATTAGATAGTGCCAATTTTGTTTTTGCACAGGCAAAATCTGATGGTTCTGATTTAAGGTTTACTAATTCAAGTGGTGTGGCATTAGAATATGAGATTGAAAATTGGGACCGTGTAAACAATAAAGCTGATTTATGGATAAAAATTGATAGAGTGTATGGAGATAATAAGACTCAATATGTGACAATGTTTTGGGGAAACACAAACGCTCAATCAAGCTCCAACCCAGAAGGTGTATTTGATGTAAACAATAGCTTCGCAGGAGTTTGGCATTTTAATGAGTCATTAAATGATGCTACTTCAAATAATAATGATTATAGCAACAATGGGACGTCAAGCTTAGATGGCGTTGTTTCTAAAGGTAGGTTTTTTAATGGCGATTCTAATCATATAGATTTACCAAGCCCCTCAACAAGTTTGAATGCTCTCGACACTTTTTCTGTAAGTATGTGGGCAGAGACAGATGATAATACCAATGGATACCAAACGCTAATTAGTCTTCATGCAAGTGACACAGACAGAACTTACATGTCTCTTTGGAATGAAACAAGCGGTATTAAAGTGTACAATGATTTGGACAATGCCGGGGTAACTGCAGCAGAAACTAATTGGCTCCCTCAAAACAACACATGGTTTTACGTTACATGGATAATCGATGGAGATAACTGGAAAGTATATATTGACGGAGCATTAGAAAGCTCATCATCGCAAACTTTAACAATTGATGATCTTGATGATGATTTTTTAACTCGGATTGGCCGAAGAGCTGGCTGGGATGATGCAGAGTGGGAAGGTACAATTGACGAAGTGCGTATTTCTTCAAAGGCAAGAAGTGAAGATTGGATTCAATTATCATACGAGACTCAGAAATTGCATCAAAGCTGTGTGTCGTTTTCATCATTTACAGAAGAAATTACAGCGCCTTCAAATTTTAATGCCAATGCTGTTAACAATGATATCGTATTAAGTTGGATTGATAATTCAAATAATGAAGATGGGTTTGAGATTTATTACGGCTCTGATTTAGGCTCAATGCAGTTATTGGATACTACTAATGAAAACATAACCACTTACACGCATACAATTGGAGCTTGTGATATAAGCTATTATTACAGTATAAAAGCCTTTAATGATCAGTATGTGTCACAGACTGTAACCCTTCAGAACAAAGCCTATACGACCCCGTGTGTGCCTACGAATATTCAAGCAAATGCAGTTTCGGACAATGTGATTTCTGTGACATGGTCTGGTAATTCTTATCAATATATCTTGGTGTCAAGTTTTGACAGTGCAAATTGGGTTGAAATATATAGGGGTAATAACAAAAGTTTCAGTCACACGGGGCTGACGTGTAACCAATACGTGGAATATAAAGTAAAAGGTATAACTCCCGATAGTGTAACTTCTGACTTTTCTGCAATTGCTTCTGCAACCACTCAAAGTTGCCCTTTGAGTAATCCTACTAACATGGCTGCAGATAATGGTATTGTAGGACAGATTACCTTAAGTTGGACTGATAACTCTGACAATGAATTAGGGTTCAAACTATTTAAAAGTGAAGAGGGGGGTAGTTTCGTGGAAGTTTCAAATTCTATCCCTGCGAATGGAACAAGCCATATTGATTCAAACGTAACAAGTGGCTATTCTTATAGATATTTTGTTAAAGCTTACAATATGACAAATACATCTGGTTCATCTGATACTGTTGAAGTTCAGGCGTTGTTTTTTGGAGCAGACAAAAAATCGACTGATTTAATAACAATAACAGATATGTTGTACGATACAAGCGGAAACCCCATCACTGATGAAAAAATTATTGTTGCTAAGTTATTTACAAATATAGAAGGTAATGGGACGCCTGTCTATGAGGAAGCGTTTAACGATGTCGCTGTTAAAAATGGTTACTTTTTAATAAATTTAGGTTTAACAAATGATGTCGCATCTGTCATTCGGGCATATAAGTCACTTTTCTTTGATATAATTATTGATGGTCAATCAATTTATGGCACCTTGCTTCGTCCATTAGCTGCAAGCCCATATGCAATTAAGAATAGCTATAATTTAAGCGGCACAGGTTCGCCAGTAGGAACAGTTGCTGCTCCAATTGGTGCATTCTATGTTGATATCACTCCAGATAATTATAAGCTATATATCAAGTATGGTGTGTCAGATAATGATTGGATACCGGTCAATAATTAGGATAAAGTTTTTTCACACGAAATTTTTGAGTGAATGCTTTTCTATATGAATCATTAATCCTGGTTTAAATTATTCCCAAAAATAATATTAAAGCCACTTTTTATTCATTTACAATTTTATTATTTACCTTTTTCCTACAAATCATTAACTGGTGCTACAATGAACACAACCACTCCCCTCCTCATTCAACTTTTCTTAATTGTACTCCTTCATGCAAACCCTATCCCCTTAAAAGGCACTGTCCTGCAACAAACCACCAACACTCCTATTAAAGGAGCTGTTGCGTATTTGTCAAAGGGTGGAGAGATAGCTGTTACTAACCCTCAAGGTAAGTTTGACTTTTTAACAACCACTTCTATTCACAAACGGTCCTCGCTACAGTATAGTGTTCCGGTCCTTTTAAAAGGTAATGCACTATTTTTTGACATTGATAGAAACAACACTCCTGTTAGCGCTAAGCTTTTTGATTGTCGGGGTAGAGAAGTGACTACAATTATTGAGAAAAGCTTTAATAAGGGTCGCCACAGGATAACCTTAAAAGAAAATAGGTCTCTTTCTCAGCAGATCTATTTGCTTCATATTTCTATTGGTCAGTCTTCAATAACCATGAAATATCTTCCTGGCCTACAAACAACTCAGAAAGTTTTTGCTAAGTACAATTCCAGAAATGGTGCATCTCAAACTTTTGCTCAAAGCAAAAGAGCTGTAGACACTTTAATAGTCACAGCTTACGGACACCTAAAAGCCACAAAACCAATAGACAATTACACAACCGATGTTTCCATAACCTTGGCAAAAGACAATGCCAATCCCATAGTTCCTCCTGGTATGAAAGCAATTCCCGGTGGCAGCTTTATGATGGGTGGCACTTATAATCCCAATGAGACACCCATACATAAGGTAACCCTATCTCCCTTTTTTATGGACTCCATTGAGGTAACTCAGGCTGATTTTGTTAGTCTGTTAGGGGTAAGACCTTGGTTGGACTTTCAACCACCAGCACCAACTTATGTTCATTATAAATACCCTGTTTGGTATATTACCTGGTACGATGCTGTTATTTACTGTAATGCTCGGAGCAAAAGGGATGGATTAGATACAACATACTCCTATACTTCACTAAAAGGTGTTCCGGGTAATGCCTGTACACTATCCACAGTAACCACTAACTGGAATGCGAGTGGGTATAGGTTACCTACTGAGGCAGAGTGGGAGTATGCAGCAAGAGCTGGAACAACAACAGAGTTTTATTGGGGAGATCAACATGATGATTCAACAATTGGCTTATATTGCTGGTTTCGGGGAAATTTTGAAGGTAGGCTACATCAAGGAGCGCAGAAAAAACCTAATGAATTTATAATGTATGATATGTGTGGAAGCATTTCAGAACTGACTAATGATTTTCATGATCCTGATTATTACCGTGTGTCAGACACCTTAGATCCAAAGGGTTCCACTCTGGGAGACACAACTAAAGTTCATCGTGGAGGAAATGTTGGGTACGGACATGGTGTTCTTAGGATTGCTCGACGACTTTCAGTTAAGATGGATTTTAGAGCTTCTGCTCAATCTACAAATGGCATCCGATGCGTAAAGAGATAAAAATCAGTTAACAGCTATCGGTTACCCGTTAGCAGCAAAAAAGCAAATGTGTTAAAATAAAGATAGTAACAAATTTGCCTGGTACCCGTTAACTGCTTTCTGTTAACTAAAAACTTATTATATACACAACCTCATCCTTCTTCATTGAACTAATTAATGCAAACCCCATCCTTTCACCTTCTCATGCAACTCAATGAATCGTGGCAACCATTTAGAAAACTCTGATAAGTAAAGACTGTTGTCACCATCACAAAGTGCTTTAGTTGGATCGGGATGAACCTCAAAAAAGAGACCGTTGACTCCTTGGCAGAGTGCTGCGTTTGCAAGGGGGATTGCCAGGTCACGGTTGCCCGTAGACTGCCCTGATCCGCCGCCAGGAAGTTGAACACTATGGGTTGCATCGAAGACAATTGGCTTTTTGAGGGCTTTTAATTCATGAAGGCCCGCATAATCAACAACCAGTCGGTTATACCCAAAAAAGGTACCTCGCTCGCAGATTATTGATTTGTTGCCCACCTTTTCTATCACATAGCGCATGTCCGGTGGTGCCAAAAACTGACCCTTTTTTATCGTTACATACATACCTGTTTCTGAAGCAGCACAGAGAAGATCTGTCTGGCGGCAGAGAAAGGCTGGAATCTGGAGCATGTCGACCACTTCAGAGGCTGGCCATACATCATCAGGTGTGTGCACATCAGTGGTTATGGGAAGGCCACTTTGGTTTTTAACGCGCTCTAAAATGGCAAGTCCCTCTTCTAGGCCTGGACCACGGAAGGCGTTTTTAGAGGTGCGGTTTGCCTTGTCAAAGGAGGCTTTAAAGATGATCGTGACCCCATGTTTTTGAGCAAGGCTAGCAAGCTCGGTTGCTATGGTGAGGCAGATATTTTCCGATTCGATCACGCAGGGACCGACAATAAAAAAGAGTTGCTCTCCAGTGAGATCCCCTGGTTTAAAGGGATGTTGGGTTGTTACAGTCATTTTATTTTCTCTTTGTTAAAATGTGATATCTAAGAATCTTCAGTTGATTGTTGGAACAAGCCTAATCCCTTACCACTACTGGTACTCCGAAAATACTCGACATATCTTTGGGTGATATGCCTCGGTTTTTCAAATTCCACAAGCAGCAAGGCTATAAACTAATTTTCGCACACTTAACTTAAGAATCTAGGATTATTATTTACCACCATTTCTATAAACATATTATTTTATAGGTTTTCGTAAGATCAGATTTGCTCGCAAACTGCATACATCACTATCTTTAGCGCATTGTCACGCCGATAAAATCGAATAACCGAATAATTGTTTTTAAAATAGTAAATTCATTAAAACGATTAGTTAGATCAATTTAAAATTATTAAAAGGGAGGCTCTATGGCCATAAAAATTGGTGTTAATGGATTTGGAAGAATTGGTAAACTGGTAACCAGAGCTGCAATGAGCGATGGTGGTTTTGAAGTTGTTGCTATCAATGACCTCATGAGCACAAAGCAGATTGCCCATGCAATGAAGTATGATTCAACGCAGGGAAAATTTGACGGTCTTGTTGAAGCTAAAGAGAACAGTGTTGTTTTTGGTGATCAGGAAGTTAAAGTTACTGCAGAAAAAGATCCTGCAAATATTCCTTGGGGAGAGAGCGGTGTTGATATTGTACTAGAGTCAACTGGTTTCTTTGCTACTCCTGAACTTCTTCAGAAGCATATTGATGCTGGTGCAAAGAAGGTTCTTCTTAGTGTTCCTCCAAAGAACAACAATGGCGAAGTAAAGGTTATTGTATACGGTGTAAACCACGAATCGCTTAGTGCTGATGATCGCATGGTTTCTAATGCTTCATGCACCACCAACAGTCTTGCACCGGTTGCAAAGGTTCTTCACGATAACTTTGGCCTTGAGGCTGGTCTTATTACCACTATTCATGCTTACACTAACGACCAGAAGATTTTGGACCAGGTTCACTCTGATCCTCGTCGTGCCCGCGCAGGCGCAGTTTCCATGATTCCAACCTCCACTGGTGCAGCTCGCGCAGTTGGTGTTGTTCTTCCTGAGTTGAATGGTCGCCTCAATGGTATGGCTATGCGTGTTCCAACTCCCACAGGATCCGCAACAGATTTAGTTGCAACCTTGGGTAAGAAAGTGACCGCTGAAGAGGTTAACAATGCACTGAAGACTGCTGCCCAGGGTGAACTCAAGGGTGTTTTAGAGTACACTGATGAGCCGATCGTTTCAGCTGACATTGTACATCACCCAGCATCAAGTATTGTTGATGGGTTGTCAACCATGGCTATTGGTGACAATGTGGTTAAGGTACTTGCTTGGTATGACAACGAATGGGGTTACTCCAACCGTTGTATTGATCTGTTCAAATTGATGGCTCAGTAATCAAATTTGATAATATTTTGGGCTGTGTTCTGATGTAAAAGAGCACAGCTCTTTTTTATCCCAGATTATGCAGTAGGAGTAGATGCAGAAGTGCAAGATTATGATTTAGTAAGACTTGAAGGATTTGAAGGGCATATCTACAAGGTGATATGGCCGAAAAACCTGAAAGTCTTAATGAGTATAGGATTGTGCTTCTGTGCTGCTTCCTATTGCATAATCTGGGATTATGACACTCGCGGTGCAGAGGGCACCAGAAAGTGGAATGAGTATGAAAGAAAAATTATTTGTTGAAGATTTGGCTGTTGCTGGAAAAAAGGTGCTTGTTCGGGTTGATTTTAATGTGCCCCTTGATGAAAATGGCACAATCACCAATGACAAACGCATTGTTGCATCACTTCCGACAATCAACTATCTCTCGGAAAATGGTGCCAAGGTAATTTTGGTTTCTCATCTTGGTCGTCCCAAGGGAGAGCGCAAGCCACATTTTAGCTTAAAGCCCGTTGCTAATGATTTGATAAAACGTCTTGGTGATAAGGTCTGTTTTGCTGATGATTGTATTGGTGAGGCTGTAGAAAAAGCGGTTGCTTCACTCAAGGATGGGGAAATCCTTCTGTTGGAAAACCTGCGCTTTTATAATGAAGAGACAAAAAATGATCCTGAGTTTGCTAAAAAATTGGCTGCACTCTGTGATATATACGTTAATGATGCCTTTGGCACTGCTCATAGAGCCCACGCCTCAACCGAGGGTGTAACTCGCTATGTGGATCAGTGTGCCTCCGGTTACCTGTTAAAAAAGGAGCTCGACTACTTGGGTGCAGCACTTAAAGAGCCAGCTCGCCCCTTTGTTGCAATTCTTGGTGGAGCAAAGATTTCAGGAAAGATTGATGTTATTACCCATCTTATGGGAACTGTAGACACCTTGATAATTGGTGGTGGTATGAGCTACACCTTCTTTAAGGCCATGGGCTTGGAGATTGGTACCTCTCTTTTAGAGGAAGATAAAATTCCTCTGGCTAAGGAGATTTTAGAACAGGCCAAGACCACTGGCACCAAACTGCATTTACCGGTGGATTGTGTCTGCGGTAAGGAATTTTCCAATGATACTGAAACTCAGATAGTAGCACGAGAGGCAATTCCTGCTGACCAAATGTCTATGGATATTGGCCCGGAGACCCGTAAGCTCTATGCGGAGGAAGTATCTCAAGCCAAGACTGTTGTGTGGAACGGACCTATGGGTGTATTTGAATTTGATACCTTTGCCAATGGCACCCAGTCGATTGCTGAAACCCTTGCTCAGTCTACAGAGAATGGTGCAACAACAATCATTGGTGGTGGTGATAGTGCTGCGGCAATTGAAAAGGCTGGCCTCAGCGATCGCATGAGCCACATTTCAACTGGTGGTGGAGCCTCCTTGGAGTTTTTAGAAGGCAAGGAACTACCGGGTATCGTAGCACTTACTGATAAATAAAGTATAGCCAAATTCACTTTGGACTATTTCAGTGGGATATATTTTTTAATGAATATATCCCACATTGTTGTAACACATCCCCTTTGGTTTATCCTAGATTATGCAATAGGAAGCAGCGCAGAAGCACAATCCTATGCCCACTAAGACTTTCAGGCCTTTCGGCCATATCACCTTGTAGATATGCCCTTCAAAACCTTCAAGTCTTACTAAATCATAATCTTGCACTTCTGCATCTACTCCTACTGCATAATCTGGGATAATATTATTTTAGCTATTAAATATACAGTATTCCATACTGAATATTTGGATTCAAGATAAATGGTATCTTTTCTCTTTTTACAATTACTTTTCAAACAAAGGACTCTATGGTACAGACAATGATACGACAATCCCTTGTATTGCTTTACTTTTGTGCATCTCTTCTATTTGCAAGCGACTCAACAGCACAGAAGTTGACCGTATACTTTTTTGGGTCCAGCTCCTGTAATGAGTGTGGTGAAGTGAAGGAGTTTATACTCAAACCGCTTCTTGAACGATACCCAGAAAAACTGAACATCGAATTCCACGATTTTGACAATGAGGCAAGCTTCCAGCTCATGAATGAGATGGAGGATGCCTTTAATATTACTAAGCCCCTACCACAGGAGCTTTTTCTACCGGACACCTTTCTTATCGGATATGAAGCTATTCTCGAATCTTCCGAGGAATTGATTGAGGAGTATCTTGCTCACCCAGAGAGATGGCAAAAAGCACCGGTTAAAGAAGCTGTCGTTGACTCTACCCAGTTTGAAAAGGCTCTTAAAAAACGAATCAAAGGCTTTACCTTTGCAGGTATTCTTATTGCAGGGCTTATAGATGGTGTCAATCCCTGTGCTATTGCAACGATGATTTTTCTCATATCCTTTTTGGCAACGCAAAAACGAAAGCGGCATGAAGTACTTATCATCGGCCTCTCCTTTACCAGTGCAGTATTTCTCACCTACTTGCTTTTAGGAATTGGTGCTTTTCGAGCGCTCACCTCTTTAGATCAATACTTTTGGATATCTGAGGGTATTCGATGGATAGCAGTAGGCCTTGCTGCAGTATTGGGTTGCATCAGTTTTGTCGATGCCTTCTCCTTTAAAAAGACCGGTAAAACTGATACCATTACTCTTCAACTTCCAAAAGCGTTAAAGATCCGAATTCACAAAATTATCTCAGGAAATCTCAGTGGTACTCAGTTAGTAACCGGCGCCATTGCTACCGGCTTTTTGGTAACCCTTTTAGAGGCGGTTTGTACTGGCCAAGTCTATCTCCCTACCATTGTACTTATGACCAAATCGAGCGGTTTTCAACTCACAGGATGGATCTATCTTATTTTCTATAACTTCCTCTTTGTATTACCCCTTTTGGTAATTATGATTTTGGCATATTTTGGTCTACAATGGAAAGACTTGGCCAAGGCAACACAAAAACATTTGGTTCTACTTAAGATTACCTTTGGCATTCTTTTAATAGGTCTTGCAGCATTTCTTGGCCTTGCCGGGTAATGAACTTAATTCGTCTTTATCACTTCGAATAAAAATCCCTCATCTGTACCCTCTGCCATCTCTCAGAGGGTACGTTTTTCCTTCTACTCAGCTAGAAGGGATAGCGAGTACAGGGGGGCCTACGAAGGAGATGAGGGAAAAGGTAAATGCATAACTTATATGACAGCTTACAAAATTATCTTTGAAAATGGATTAATTTGTAACTACTACTCGATGGCTAAAATTATTATATTGCGCAATAAAAGAGCAAGGATTTAATAAAAAACTAACCAACAGGTTCATTATTTACGAGTTGGCTCGAAATTAAATCGGTTAATTCATCACGTTTCCTAATAATTTGCCTCTCCCCTGCGCTTGTGACCAGCAGTTCTGCCGGTCTAAGCCGGCTATTGTAGTTTGAGGCCATAGAATAGCCATAGGCTCCTGCATCTAAAATAGCGAGAACATTGTCTACGTTTACCTTGGGCAGAGCTCTGTTTTCCGCCAGGATATCCCCGGTTTCACAAATGTTACCTACTACCGACAGGGTTTCACGTTCGCCCTCAACTGATTGACAATGCACTATTTCATGGTAGGAGCCATAGGCCATTGGACGCATAAGAACGTTAAATCCACTATCACATCCAATATAGGTTCGATTGGGATTCTCCTTGCGAGAGCAAACACGAGTTAATAGTAATCCACTCTCAGCAACAATAAAACGTCCCGGTTCAATAAAAAACTTAATTTCCTTACCATATTCAATCGCAAACTGGTTAAAGAGACGATCCATATTAGAACCTAATCCCTCAATGTCAAGTCCTTTATTTCCCTCTTTATAATTGACCCCAAGCCCACCACCAATATCAATAAATTCCAAGGAGTCAAAATTCTTAGCAATATCACAGAGTACTTTACCTGCCGCCATATAGGAACCGTATTCAAGAAAGTTTGATCCAATATGCATGTTTAGTCCATGAATATGTAAATCATACTTTTTCGCAATCTCTTTGATTGAATCCAAATGGGATACATGAATACCAAACTTGGTTGCATCACCCCCGGTAATCACCTTTTTATGATGGCCATCGCCAATGCCGGGATTGATCCGTACGGCAACCTTACTTCCAGAGAAAGCCTTGCCGAACATCTCCAGTTGAGACAACGAGTCAACACTAATGCGGATGTCATGCTCCTTTGCATAGGCGAACTCCTGTAGGTCAACATTATTGGAGACAAAAAAGATCTCCTCTTTCTTAAAACCCGCTAAAGTAGCGCAATAAATCTCACCGGGTGACATGACATCAACAGAGAGGCCTTCCTCACGAATAATCTTTAAAAGGGCAATGGTACTATTTGCCTTCATAGAATAATTAATGGAAAAATGAGGGTAGGAGACCGCATTTTTTAAACGACGACAGTGGTCCCGTATAACGTCCTCACAATACACATAGAGGGGGCTGCCATACATTTCAAGCAAATCTTCGGTTCTTATTCCTGAAATAAGAAGTTCATTCTGCTCAATAGTTACGGCTCCAGTTTTTTCTATCAACTGATTGATTTTCATGCTGTTTTCCTTGTAGTTTTGTTCCTTTTCACAATCATCTTGTCTGGTATACAGACAAAAAAGTTTCCAATCTATTTACTCATCTATTTTTGTAATAATATATTATAATATAGTATTGCAATAATTGATATATTTACAACATAATGTTGCATTTTATGCAACATGACCTTTTTAAGGACTCTCTATGGACACGGAAGCACAAATGGTATTTCTAACACTGGCCAAAAATTTACATTTTGCCAAAACTGCACAGGAATGTTTTATGACTCCCTCAACCTTGAGCAGGACCATACAGCGCATGGAAGATGAGATTGGCCATCCGCTTTTTGAACGAGATAATCGCTCAGTTCGATTAACCTCTGTTGGTGAGACCTTTAAAGAGTATTCTGAAAAATCCTGTGCTGAGTGGGAGCTCTTTCTTCATAATGTATCTAAGCAATTCCAAAATCTAACCGGCACACTGCGAATATATTGTTCAGTGACCGCAAGTTATACCATCCTTGATAGAGTACTTTCTCTTTTTAAAAAGAAGTATCCCCAAGTATCAATTAAGCTGACCACCGGCCATGTCGAAACACCACTCAAACTTTTGCAAAAGGGAACTGTAGATATTTCAATTGCAATCAAACCAGAACGTCCCCTTAAAAATCTTGTGATGCGTTCGATCACCGTAAGTCCTCTTCGCTTTATTGCACCAAAGAAACCCCTTTTTGATGCAGACCTAATAACTTCCAAGAAAATCCAATGGGACCAGGTGCCCTTTATCATCCATAAACAGGGTGAAGCGAGGAAACGGCTAGTTGGCTGGCTTCGCCAAAAACGAATCAAGCCAACGATCTATTCTGAAGTGGCAGGAAATGAAAGTGCATTTGCTCTTTGTAGTATGGGGTTTGGGATTGGTCTTTTTTCGGACCTTTTTCTGCAAAATAATCGACAGAAAAATAAAGTGCGGACCCTTGCGGTAAAGCCGGAAATCCAACCCTATACCATTGTCATGTGCACAAGTAAAGGAGGTTCTCGCACACCATTGGTACAGGCCTTTTGGAAAGAGACCGATATTACCTGGTAATCAATCCTTTGATTTAATTACCTTTTGTAAAATTGCATGCAGCTCCTTTATATCGTAGGGTTTTGCCACAACTCCACGAAAGCCATGCTTTTTATAATCGGCCATGACCGGATCATTCGAGTAACCACTGGAAACAATGGCCCGCACACCAGGATCATATTCAAGTAGTCGCTGAATAGCCTCGGCGCCACCCATAGCTCCGGGAATAGTCAAGTCCATAATTAGCACATTGTAGGGTTTACCCGATTCTTTTGCCTGTTTGTAGAGCTCGATTGCTTCCAATCCATTCTTAGCAAAACTTACGGTATAGCCAATACTTTTAAGAACCTGTCCTGCAGCAATCCGGACAACCTCTTCATCATCCATTACCAAGACCTTACCAGAGCCAGCGATGATCTCGTCCTCTTCCTTTTTTACCCCATTTAGTTTTTTCATTGATGCCGGCAAATAGATATGAAAGGTGGTTCCCACCCCTTCTCGAGACTTCACCAACATCAAACCATTGTGTTTCTTAATAATGGAATAACAGATGGTAAGTCCCAGCCCACTGCCATTTTCCTTTGTTGTAAAGTAGGGGTCATAAATGCGATCAAGATGTTCCTGTAAAATACCCACACCCTCATCACGAAAGGAGATACGTACATATTTACCGGCCCGTAAAGGAAGATAGGTTGTTGTAGCCTCCGATGTTAGATCAGAGATGGTTAAGTTTTCACCACCTACTGTTATGGTCCCACCGTTGGGCATCGCCTGTACTGCATTGATAATGAGGTTGTTAATCACCTGATCAATTTGGCCCCGATCTATTTCCAAGGGCCAGAGGTCTTTGGGCAGTTGTAGGTCGCAATCGACGTTGGAGCCACTCAGGGAGAATCCTACAGCATCCTCAATTACCTCACGAATCGATTGACTCTCCTTGATCGGTGCACCACCTTTAGCAAAAGTCAAGAGTTGGTTGGTTAGCCGGCTGGCGCGAAAAGCGGCCTTCTCAGCTTCGGTAATCGAAACAAAGGTTTCACTATTTTTATCGAGGTCCATTTTTGCTTTAAAGAGGTTACTGGTAATTCCTGTAAGGATATTGTTAAAATCATGAGCAATACCACCGGCAAGCATTCCTATAGATTCAAGCTTCCGTGATTTAAAAAGCTCCCGTTCAAGTTTCTGTTTTTCCGTAACATCCCGAATAATTATAACAACACCAATGATAGAATGCCCATTGTCGCGGATTGGTGCACAGCTCCGATTGATCACCCGCTCTGTTCCATCTTTGGCAATGAGTTTGAGGTCATCGAACATTTCAACAACCTCACCCTTTTTAATGACATCATTGATAAGATTAGTGCAGTCTACCGGATTATTTTTCATTTTTAGGTTGAGCACTTTGTCCAACTTCTTTCCAACAGCATCACGATAGTACCAGCCAGTCAGTTCCTCCGCCACTTCATTGATCAATAAAATATTGCCCTCTCGATCAACGGTTATAACACCCTCGGCAATCGAGCGAAGCGTGACAGAGAGTCGTTCCTTTTCTGCTGCTAAGGCCTCCTCAATCTTTTGCCGCTGACTAATATCTCTGACAATGGCCATGATTGACGTTGGTTTTCCTGCCTCATCTTTCACCAGCGAGACACTTAGTTCTCCAAGAAAAGTTGAGCCATCTTTGCGCAATAGTCGATACTGTTCATTACGCAAGGAACCCGACTCTAAAGCGACTTTAGAGTTCTCCAGAGCCCGCTCTCGGTCCTCCAATACAATCAAATCAAAGGAACTCATACCAATCATCTCTTCTCTACTGTCGAAGCCATGCATGCGCGCAGCTCCCTCATTAGCCATAAGAAAATGCCCCTGTAAGTCAGTCATTGTAATAGAATCAGGTGAAGTCTCTACCAAGGTACGGTAGAGCTTTTCGCTCTCCTTCAATGCCCGCTCCACCTTTTTTCTGTCGCTGATATTTCGACCGATAGCCAGTAAAGCAATAGGGTTTTCCTCTTTATCACGGATGACTGTACAATTAACTTTAATAGGGAAGGTATTACCTTCAAAGTCTTTCATCATGTACTCTACATCACGCTCGCCGCTATTTTCAAGGATGTTCTTCATGTTCTTCATGAGCTTTTCCTTATCCGGCGGATCAATAAAGTCAAAGGCACTCTTTCCAATAAGATCCTCTTTGCGAGATCCTCCATGCATTTTTACAGCCCCCTCATTTACCATGAGAATGGTTCCCTGAAGGTCCGAAAGGGTTATGGCATGGAGTGATGTTTCAATAATCGAATAAAAGAGATCTTTGTTTGTGTAGAATTCTTCAATCATGCTTTCTCTCTGGGTTTCTTGATCAAAGGCAATAGTATCCAAAATTGGCAATGAACTGTTTTGAGTGTGCGATTTAGACAAATTGGGTTCTTTATCCATAATATTTCTCCTGGATAAAAATGAGAGTGTTCTCCCGATTTGATATATCGGGCTCATACTTGATTATAAATTATTACATGGTGCTACGCAATGTTAAAAAATTTGGTAAACTTTAAGAAACCCTTCCAAGGAAAAGAAATTACGCAAAAATAGAAAATACAGTTATTAATTAACTTCCATATCATAGAAAGAACTCTAAAATCAGTATTTAACCCAGATTATGCAATTGGAAGTAGCGCAGAAGCACACCACGACTTTGACCGGATGTACGCTTGGGAAGTAGCCTGTAATCCTATGCCCATTAAGACTTTCAGGCTTTTCGGGCATATCACCATGTAGATATGCCCTTCAAAACCTTCAAGCCTTACTAAATCATAGTCTTGCACTTCTGCATCTACTCCTACTACATAGTCTGGGTTAAAACTTAAGCTTCCTTCTTTTCAATTAACTTTCCCAGGTAGATATCTTTTTGATATATCCGACTGATATATCCATCTATTGTTGAGTTAATAATCCTACCGACCACCTATTATGATTCCATCATAACAGACTGATATATAGCCAGTTAAAAACCTTCGAACACTCTGGCATATTATTCGCAAAGAGATGGTGCAACTTTACAACGATATCACATTTAAATCTATTAAAGGAGTAATTATGCTCAATAAACACAGACGACCCAAGGAGGTACATCCTATTGCGCCACAGTGTATTCTCATTGTGCTTATGGCGTTCACCCTCTTTGCAAAGGAGAAGAAAGAGATCTTTGGATCGATCACCGGCAAAGTAATCGACAGAAAAACTGAACTTGCCGTACACAACGCCACGGTTTCCCTCTTTGAATCAACAACGAGAGCTGAAACAGATTCCGTAGGCTTTTTTATTTTTGAGCAAATCCCTGTTGGTCTTGTTGATTTTACTGTGTCTGCTGATGGCTATGATAATAGACTTATCCATAGTATTACTATAAAATCGGGTGTAAATAAGCCAATTCTCGTAGAGCTCTCTGCAAATCAAGTTGATGCATTGGAAAAGATGATTATTGCTTCCTCACGGGTAATGGAAAAACGGGCAGAACAGTCTACATCGGTCATCAAACTCTCCCGTGATGAAGTGATTAACTCTCCTGGTTCAATCTTTGATGTAAATCGTGTATTGCAAACCTTTGCTTCCACCGTTGGTACCAGTGATGACATGTTTAATGAATTTTACGTACGTGGTGGCAATGGCAATGAAAACATATTCCTTATTGATGATATTGAGGTAAACAACTTAAGTCACTGGGGACCGGAATATGGCTCTGGTGGTGCTATATCCACTCTACATCAAGATTTTATCCGTGATATAGATTTTTATGCCGGTGGTTTTCCAGCACAATACCCGCCCCGTCTTTCTTCAATAAGCGATATCCACTTTCGTGAAGGATCTAAAACTGATTGGAAGGCACAGGTTGATATGAACATGGCCGGCATTGGTGGTATGCTGGAGGGGCCAATTATCAAAGAACGTATGTCAATAATGGCAAATGCCAGACTCAGTGCCTTGGATATTATGGAGACCTTTTTGGATTTAGAGGGTGTGCCTCAATATAAAAATGCCCAAGCAAAAATTGTCTTTGATATCAATCAGAATCACAAATTGATCGGAAACATATTAGGAGGCACTGAGAATATTACTCTCAAGGGTGATGATCCAGATGAGGGTAATTGGGGATGGGACGAAAAGGGGTCCCGTGCAATTGGAGGCATTCAATGGCGAGCCCACAGTGATAATGCAAAAAACAAACTTCTCTTTTCTGGCATTTATCATCGTTATGATGGTGAAGGTACCCAGGATGATTCAATTGTCACTGAAAACATGCTCTTTTTACGAGAGCGGTTTCAGCTTAAAGATAATCTTAATCTTTTTCTTCGCGAGCAGGACATTCTTCATCTTGGAGCAAGTCTTGACTTTGAGAAATTCTTTGATCGCTATACCAGCCAGGATTATTTTGTGTATGCAGATCTTCATCATGATTCTACGTATTACTATTATAAAGGTGAACCAGACTCAACCCTTGACAGAAAAAACCTTCGCCATTTTAAAGCACAGCATGATGACACCTCTATGATAAATTTTCGAATAAGCGGCTATGCAGGTTACTCACTCTTTTTAGGTAAGCTAAAGATAAATTTGGGATTACGTAACGATTATTTTACTTTGCCAGAGAAAATGGGACTTTCACCTCGTCTAGCCCTTACCTACGATTTAGGCAATGCTGGCATCTTCTCGGTGAGTAGCGGACTCTATCACCAATACCCTTCCTATGTAAACCAACTTCACTTTACCGATAATATAACCTCCTATGATCTACAACGAAACGTTCAGGTTGTTGGTGGCTGGGAAAAACGCTTGAATGATTTTATTGTTGCCGGTGCCGAGGTGTATCACAAGTACTATGATCGCGAACCATTGTACACCTTTGACGAGGGTGAGCGGGTGATCAGCGAGACACCGGATACCTATGGTATTAAAAAAGCCTATGGCTTTGAGCTATATCTGCATAAAAAACGGGTTGACCATTTTTACTATCAACTCTCCTACACCTTTTATGATGCTCGACAGCAATATGCTGATGGAAAGTGGTACACTGCGGATAATACCATTCGCAATTGTGCCAATATCATTGCAGGAAGTAATGTAAATAAAAACCATGCGATTCTACTTCGCTTTGACCTTACAGAGGGCTTCCCCTATACGCCTGTTGATCTGGCCAGTTCTAATGCCAGTTTGCGAACTATCTATCGGACTGATGAGGGGTGGAATAACAAACGTCGTGATGTACGAGCAAAACTGTCAATTCGTTATAATTTAAAACTTTACTTTAAGAAAATGAACATAACCGCTTATGTAGAAGCTCAAAACATTCTCAACCAACGAGATGTGATTTACGAGTGGTATTCCCGCGGTGCCAAGTTTGGGAAGGGATCAATTGGGCAGAGTTTATCCCGAGGGATATTTCCTATCGGCGGTATGACAATCGATTTTTAAAGTGTGGGAGGGTGATTCTTCCTTTCTATCTCTCTTAGTATGATTGATTGCCATTGGGCAATTTGAGGGCATGAACAAGTATATTCTGAATTCAAGTTAATAAATCCTTTACAAATTCTATACGAATCTAGTACGCAAAAAAAAATGCATGGCATAAATGAGGTTGTGTCATAATCACAAAAGGACGTCATTGCGAGGAGCGTAGCGACGTGGCAATCCCTTAAATTCGCTCAAAAATCGAGATTACCGCGCTCCGCTCGTAATGACATGAACCAATTTAAGAGTTATGACACAGCTTGTAAAGGACTATGCCACAAAGTAAACTATACAATTGAGCACTATTACTGACATCCAATTTAGGATGTAGCAGAGTCCAGTGTGGTCTTTAATGCCTTAATAATATTGATTAGGCCACTGATAATAAGTATTATGGCCCAAATAATTGCCACAATTGATACGATGATGGCTGCAATAGAATCAGTTATAGCAACCAGAAATGTTGGTGGAAAACTATGAAGAACATTTACAATGATCATGGTTACAAAGGAGGTTGCAATTATTAGAATGAGTCCAATATTGGCGATGAAAAACTCACTGGCGATAATGAGGCAAATGGCACAGGCCATTTTCAGACTAAAAAGGGTGTGGATTATAAGAGCTGCCTTAGATGTATCAAAGAAGGCAAAGAGTATCATATAAATAATAGTGCCAAAGGGAATAGCCATTAAGAGACTAATCATAAGCACTAATGATACTATTGCCTTAAGAATTGTAATATAGGACAAAACAATCATTATAATTCCGGTGATTAAATAGATTATACCCTGTACTCTGCAGAGAGCATCTGCTGACATAATCAGGGGAAGAGACAACAGCAGGATTGTTACAAATAGGAGAATATCAACAGAGAGCAGCGAGGATGCTGCAAGCCCAGGGAGATTCTCTTTGGGGGTATTAAGAAGTTTTTCTAAGTCCTTGAAACCTGAAACCTTTGGCTCCGAAGTCTTGCTCTTTTTACCACTTAAGGACGCAATGTTGTCTTTTAGTCCTGTAATCGAATCAGATAAAGCGGAAATGGAAGTACCTGTCTCAACGGAAATAATAATAAAAGCAAAAACTAAAGAAGCTACTAAAAAGGGGGTTCGCAGGGGTAGTGCCATGGCAATTAATTTGACTCTTTAAAGGTTATTTTTTGTGGTAGAAGAAAGTCAGCATGCACCAGAGACACAAGATTACGGATCTTCTCTGCTTCTTTCTGATTATCAACCCACGACAGGAAGGGACGAGGTCTCTTTTTTGCACCTTCAACTCGAGCCATAAGAGTGTCAATAATATACGGTCCTTCTTTACTTATACCATTATTAGAATCAAGTGAATGATCGAACTGGATGACAATTTCAGCTTGCTTTTTAGTAATAGTCGATTGTAAAACTGACAATGAGGGCTTTAAATATTTATGTTCAATAATTGTAGAGTCAAAAGACCAATTTAGCTTTTTAAGGGTGACCATATTTTTTGAAAGATAATCTAATGCATCGGGAAGTTTCATGCCTGTGCAGGAAAGGCTACCTTTGTCATCAATAGAAGCTTTCTTTGTGATAAACGAGGGGAGTCCACTTTTAATAACCCGAGGTAGCTCCTCCTTAAGTTTTTGAAACTTGTTTCCCTCCATACCAAAGAGGCTTCCAAAGAGTCGTAGGATAAAGGGTTTTTCCATCTCCTTTTTCATATCTGCCCGAGCCTCTTGAACCAGTTTATTAACCTGCTTCATGGCCCGATTCATGTTGCCATCATCACACCGCATTCCAGGACCGCAGCTGAGGATATATACTATAATCAAGAGGCCGAATATAATTACAACCTTCTTCTTTTTTTTCTTATCCACTCTCTAGACGACCTGTAAAAAAGGTACCAATTTCTTGTAAGAGGAGTTCAGATTATATGAATCTGATGTTTTCAAACTAGGTATCAGTATCAACAAGGATTTGTCCACTGAAGGTTACGGAGTATTTTGTGACCATGGGTGGTGTGCCATCAGTACCGCCACTGATCGTATCCATACAGGCAGGTTTTCCATTTATAAATACCAGCTTTGATTTTCCCGCCTCCACAGTAAGGGTAAGTGTACAGGGCTTTATTGTTGGTCCCGCATTGGGGCAACCACCAATAGGTTTAAGCATGGGATCATTTCCCACAAGAATCGGCGCTCCATTAACTGTGACAAATTGCTGGGAGGGGATGTTCATGACGGTGCCAGTTTTATGATCACAACTTAGAATTGCCGCAGCAGTAATAAATTTCATTCCAGTTCGTCTCCTTATCGGGTGCGGTTCTATCAACTTTTTAGAATAGCAATGAGCTTTTCACCAAAGGTCTTGCTCTTCCAGTTTGAAAAATGGGACACATAAAAATTTACTGCCTGCTTGAATTCAACAGGATTTCGATTCGCTTCAAAAACATCAGAAAGATCAATAAGCCGGTTGATTGAATCGAGGCTGGCAAATTTTGTGGTAAGTATTATTAGTGCGTTTGCCAGTATATCAAGCAAACCAGCGACAACTGCTACCCATCCCGCTGTTTTACAATCATTTACATCAAAGACAGCAAGAAAAAAGACCAAGGTACCCATAAGAAGATAGAGGATACCCCATCGAAAAAGTATCGTTGCGATTTCTCGGTTTCTGTAAAGCTTGTAGATAACGCTTATATCACTGCTATAGGTCTGCAAAATATCATTAAAGGCTCTCTTCTTTTTCAACACTTTGCCTATGGAAGAAATAATATGAAGCAATCCATAGCAAAACATAAGTGCTCCGCCAGTAATAGCAAGCCCCTGAGATCCTTCAATTGCCGCCACTGCGGTTATAATCATTAAGGATGATTCAAAGAGAAATCTAAATAGCAAGAGTATCTTTCCTAATATTGAAATGATCATTGGATACCTCCATATACTTGTATTTCTGATAAGTAAAGCTTTTTATTCTTTATACCCGTCAGGGTAATATATTTACACTCTTTTATCTTTTTAGGAACACAAACGACGCGCTCCCTATTGGCTGAGAGACTATAGGCTTTCTTAATACGCTTCTCTTCATCATCAAGAAAGGTGATCTCTAAGGGAGAGTCCTTGGTTAGTTTATCCGGCAAGGTATAGAGAATCAGTCGCCTTACATCTGAAATGGTTGGTAAGGTTAGTTTAAGGGTAACCTTACCTGTAGTATCTGGTGTAAACACTGCAACCGCTCCAATGTCCTTGTTCATAGATATTGAACCATCTGTTATGCTCGCTTCTGAACCTGACACACGGGTATACAGTTCGACCTCTCCCAAATGAAGGTAACCATTGTTCTTTAATTCTATTTTTGCAGACCTTACAGAAACAGTGCTATCAAGCAAGAACCCTTCGGACATTCCAGATAACTTCTTTTTCTCAATAGTATACAGGACATCATTTTTCTTGTTTAATAAGGTTACAATGAAATTGGCAAATCTATTCTGACAACAGCTTTTTCTATTGTAAATTGCAATACTATCAATGTAATAATTTCTGTCCAAGGTGACTTTCCACCACGCCTTTTCTGGGGAGCTTTTTGAATGAAAAAAATTATTTGTATTTCCATCAACACCATTTTCTGGTTTGAATCTAGGGCTGTGTACTGAAGACATGGAACATTTTTTATTTAAAGCTACATTTTCTCTGACCACTTCAGTTTTTGATCCGCTACCTTGGTTTATAGAAAAAACTAGCAGCGAGTCAGATTCCTTTTGGGAACTTTTACCGTAAAAGAATACCTCAGCTAAAGTAATAGGAATTTTTCCTAAGGAGGTAAAACGCGCCCACTGTATCTCTGTGCACTTTTCCATATTGAAATCATACCGGTCAAATACTCGGGCACACTCCTTCTCAAAGGATTGGACAATATTATTTTCTCCATCAAAACATTCGAATTTAAAAAAGCCTAAAGGTGCAGATTGATCATAGGATGAGACTAGGGAAACGCGAGATAGATCATACATTTCTGGAAAGGCCACTTCCCAGAAAGCAAGGGAATCTGCTGTGGTTTTTGTTGGCTTGCCAACAATTTTGCCATCCACAGCATTCAACTCGTAATAATCTGTGTTATTGTTATACAGTGAGCTTTGTCGACATTTAAAATGTTCGGGCCCTATCAAAGCACTATCAGACATCTGAGAGGTACCATACAATTCTACCTCCTGTAAGGTGATATCCTGATCAATAGGGACTAAGGTCAAAGTCGTCGATGCTCTCCAAGGAATGGAGATAGCATAACTTCTTTTTTCTTTCTGCAATGGTACTGAAATAGTGTCGGAGTTTGTGTCGTAATTTAAAACAATTCGATTCTTTGTTGCTTCAGCATTAGTTCCTTTAGATAGATAGAGGACTACCTTTTCTAAGGCATAACTCTTACCAAGGGAGAACTTGCAGGGTTCGCTCTTAGTAAATTTCTTCTCCTTACTCTGTGAGCCCCATTGTCCATCAGTTAGAAATGACAATGGCTTTTCAATAGTCACAGGAAGAATGTTTTCGCCATATGCCTGTAATTCTGAGAGTTTAAAAAACTCCTTACCCTTTACAGAATAAACAATATACCGTCCACGAACAGAAGGGGTTAAGATGGTGAATCTTTTATATGGTCCTGGAATAGTTGCACTGCTCCAAACCAACTCTCTTTGATCATTCAAGATTGATAACGAGAAGTTATAAAGTCCCTTTTTACCAATATCATGTATGTAGTCTTGAGCGCAAATTCGCGAGACAATCTGTTCATAGCAGAGGTCTACAGTACATGCAGGATTTTTGTACATGGTGTTTAAAGATATCCCTGAGAGAGAATCGCCGTCATTTATGGTTACCCGCTCTTTTAGGGAAAGGTCTTTTATGTTAGACTGAATTGGCCTTCCTTGAGAAATACAACTACGGTCTCTTGTGAGATACTTCTGTACACATTCGGTAATATCATTATTCCCATAAACCGCTTTGCTCTTCCGCGTAATTCTCCCTAGAGCATTGAGATATTTGTCTAAATGTACCCCAGAGACATAATTAGTTATAACCAATGAGAGTTTGTCAACCTGAGGGATTTCATTTTTCTTAAAAAGAGGTGTGCACCGTTTAAAGATGGTACGCACAAAGCGTTCAAAGGCTTCATCAGATTTCCAATGGGTAAAGGAAGTCGCGTACTCCTTTGTCACATTATCCTTCTTATAATTTCGGACTATGGATGCAATATGGTGTCGTTCACTAACACTGTCCTTTAACAGAGCAATCATAATCAAAACGGCAATACCAATACCAACCACTCCGCCAATGATAATTTTTAATAGAGAGAAATCAAACCAGTTCCGATCGTCAATATTGTTAGTATGAATAGTCAATGTCAGAGTTGAACCAACAGTAAAACGTTCATCAGGATTGGACACATCGAACACTGTTGGCTTGATTTCATAGGTTTTTGCGGGAGCACTCTCGGGAATGGTTATGAGAACCGAAGTATTATCGGTTTCATCCGTGCCAATGAGAGCATTTTCTGATTTACGAATATGAAACCACGATGGATCAAATCCATCGGACCCGGAAAAGGTAATCCCATACTCCAATTTTTCTTCACTCCTGTTTGTCACCGTAATCTCAATGGGGTTCTCCGATCCCACATTCACATCAAGGTTTACACTGGATAATTTCACATCAAATAAACGGGCCATAGTCGACTCCGAATAACATGTTAAGGTGTATAGATCACAGAATAGGTACACTGTACCGGTTTCTGTAATTCAATAATCTCTTCAATCAACGTACGCATTGGTTCACATCCCGAAGGGGGATATACATTAAAATGAAAAGGAAGAGCTGCTCCTGCATGATCTTTAATCTCTTCCTCAATGACAAATCCCTTTTTTCCGGTGGCCAGCTCTAAATAGGCGACAATTCCCTCCATACTTCCCCGTTTTTTATAGAGCCAAACACCATTCTTAACACAATTTTGCAATGCTCTGATCTTTTTCAATTGACTATCTTCATTGTCATCACTACTTTCACGGGCAGCATAGGTTGCCATAAGGTTCATGTCAAACCAATGAGCTAGATAGCACAGCATAGGGATATGGTCACTATTAAGCGGATCAAAAAAGTCCTGAAAAGTATCAAAGATACTTTCGGCACTCCTATGGAGTTCTTCCATAACCGCTATAGTACCAGCTAAGAGTGAGCCCGGTGATGCAGTTCGGGAGACCACATAGGGTAATAATTTTTTAATATTCTCGCTCTTCATGTATCTCCTCTAAAGCAATTTCATGTTTTCCAGAACATAAAAACCAGGATTGTGGAATAGTAACACGGTCATACTTCTCCTTTTTAGAGACTGGCTTATAACTTCCCTCCTCGGTTTGTGCATAGACACCGACTTCAGTTGCGGTCAACACCCGCCCCTTACTTATAACAACATCATTGACAGGGTAGAAAAGTCTCTCTAAATCCCGCATGGGAAGTCCGCAATCGATGACTGGTTGTTCCCACTTACTATCATCTTCTTGCCAACGTAGGGATAGCAATCCTCTCCGATGGGTTGCGGCATACACAATCCCATTACACAGGGCAAGAGCCTTACAACTTCCTCCCTGCCACCCCTGTTTAAAGGGTGTGCTATTGGATGCTATGATGTGTCCGTCGGTCACCTCTAATCTAAAACAACCGTCACCGTCCTGATCACCCACTACTGTAGTGCCCATCCAGAGAAATAGTCTTGATCCGGATTCCTCAAAGGTAATGGTTCTTACATCCTGCTGTGAAAGTCCGATATCAAGATAAGTACCCGGCTCACCTCCTTCAGGCGAGATGAAAACACCCTTACGATTTGTTGAAGCAACTGCCACAAAGACGTTCCCCCGTGCATCCTTGACCGTTGCCACCGCATAAAACCCATCGACTCTTTTGTCAACATACATCGGTTGTGGTGGTGTGTCAGAGTCATCATGTAAACTGGTATCAACTTTAAAGAGTCCCCGTTCAGTAGCAATCATAAGGTAGTTCTTGTTATCATATTGTAGCCAAGCGCAATCATAGAGAGGCATGCTAAATTTATGTTCGGTCCACGACTCACCATTATCAATTGAATAATGAATGGATGAGCCAACACAGCCATCATGCTCAGGATCATATCGATCACTAATAAAAGCTATATTCCCTGGATCAACAGGGTTGAGCGTAACATTAGTTAAGGTTTCATTTTTTCTGCAGAGAAGGCTATGCCAATCAGCACCGTCATTATCTGAAAAGTAAAGATGCTCCAAGGCTGTTGCATAAAACCTTTTCTCAACAAAGGGATCAGCACAGAGCGAAGTCACCTCTCTATGGGGGGTACGGGCAATATTAAAATGGAGGTTCTTTACATGACTCACTCCGGGAATACTCATAAGTAAGGTATAGAGCTCGGAAATATTGATACTATGCCCTTTGACAAGAGAGCTTTGGCTCTCCCTCTTTACCCCACAGATTTTGTCATAAAGCAGCTGTAAGGCTTGCTCTTTAATTTCCCGTTTATCTAAACGATATGGGTGGAGGATAATAGTTCCATGAATATTAAGCACTTTAATGGGTGCCCATGAAAGCTCGACCCTCACTCCAAGAGACTTTTTCTTCTCAACAACTTTTCCAACCCGTTCGATGATTTGCTGATCACGACCAGCCACATACAAGCCCTGTAAGGTATCCTCTGATTCAATCTCTTCCTGCTTGAAGGATTCAATAGTTGGTACCATAAATAGGGATACCACTCCCCGCTCTGCATATTGCCACAATGCAGCTTTAGTATAGGCATAGGCCTTCACAACATCGGCATCTTCCTCTGCACACAACTCATAATCCTGTGCGGTAATAACACGATCAAGAGAGTGAATTGCCAATGGTCCCCGTTTTAGAATGCTTTCTATGGATTCACTTCCTTGACCCCCTGCGGCCTTTTGTGGGTTGGTAACACTCACACCAGATTCTCGCAACAGAGGGTTGTCCGATATTATCACGGTTAAAGTATTGCTCATGACATTCCCAGAACCACCCCCACCGGTGTAGTACCAGGCACGAATTTGTTTACCCTTATGGGACAAACCAAATCTCTCATTGGATTGATCGTCATACATTTCTAAGGGGAATCGTACGATACCCTCTGACCGTTCAAGATAAAATTTCTTTTGAGAACAACTTAAATCCCGCACCGTATCAACCTCTTCCCATATTTTATAGGTGACCTCATCAACACGGAGTGTGTCTGAGCTTTGGATAAGGTCATCTGTTTCAACGGCAATAATCGTTTTAAGTAGGTTGCCATAATCCCTTTGCACTATTGGACGATTTTTTAATTGAGCAACAAAACCACTTTTACCGTCTCCCTTTCCTAAATCCTCCGCTTCGTGATAAAGGCAATGAAAGGCTTTGACCATGACCTCTTTTTCACCAGGTTTTATTGAGGCCGATTCAATGGTCATAAAAATTGGTGCCTCCATCGAAGGATTTGCGATGGTTACCGCTGTATGGCGTGGAATAAAGAGCTCTTTTTCAGCAGGCTCTTTAAGAGAGAATTGTAAATCAACTGAAGCAGCAACGGGCGGTCTCTGTTCAACCCCCAATAGTTTTAGAAACTCAACATAGGATTTTTCTGGTAGTTTGTTAAGCCTATATAACATCTCCTCTGTTAAATAACTGAAGAGCTCCAATAGGATAACCCCTGGATCAGAAGGATCAGAACCACTCCAATCAGCACACTGCTGATGAAGTCTCTTTTTAGCGTCTTTAAGAAGGTCATCATAACTTCTATCGTCTAAGCGGGGATAATTAATTGACATTACTGTTTACTCCGGCCAATTGCACAGAAAAGGTAATTTCATCCTCAATATTTAATCGATTGATTCGATAGCTAAAGAGGATATCCAATACAGCAGGATCATCCTTTGATTCCTCTGCATCAATAGTCGTAATGGTAATTCTCTTCTCCCAGCGTTCTATTGCTTTACGAATGTAATAAATAGCTAAACCAGCAGTAGAAGCATCATTGGGAAGAAAAGTAACTTTATGTAGTTCGCATCCATAGTGGGGACGCATAATTCTTTCGCCAGGTACGGTTGAAAGGATCATCATAATTGCTTGACGGATAGCCAATCTATCATCTGAGAGAGCAACACCTCCCTGGGGGGTTACAAAGGGACCACCAGACCCTGATGGTGAAAAGATAAAGCTCCAAGTTTTATAGATAGCTTTCATCAAATACCCTATTTCTGTTTAAAATCAATCTTAGCACCTTGGATGACAACCTGCTTTCCCGGTGCCTCAATGGTCATGTTTCCTGTGGAGTGCAGCCGCGCTCCTTTTTTAGAAAATTCCAAACAGGAAGCATTGGCATGCGTAAGAGTCACTCGCTCCTCGTTATCGTTTAAAACGATTTTGTGCTCTCCTGCAGTCTTAACTTCGATACTGTTATCAGAATCGGAGAGAATTATCTCCTGACCACCTCGTGTCACAATGCGATACTGCTTCACTTGATCATCCTCTATGCCATAGGAATCGATCTTTGTCTCCTTTGTATAGATACCACCAAGCACAATCCCCTTTGTCGGATTATCCTGAGGGATGCCAACCAGTACACAATCCTTTCTATCAGGAAGCACAATCACTCCCTTATTTGCCCCAGCCCCGAGAAAAAGAGTCGTCAACCAGCCACTTTCGCAATTATTGAGGCTAGGATAGACCACCTTTATTCGTCCCTGTTTAAGAGGATCATTGATATCACTGACAACTCCGGGAAGAAAACTGAGCGATCGATGTTCCTGCTCTGGCTCAATTGGTCTTGTTGTGAGGAAAGTAGTGTAACCCGCTTGAGCAGTAATCGAATGTTTGGCTTGGGTGACAACCCCGTGGTTGTTAGCACCATGAGCAGATATCCTTGCTGATACAGAAACACCGGGAAATAATGAAGGAGTCCCTGAAACAGTAGCATCGATAGAACACCCTTTCTGTGCCATTCTTTGTGTTTCAGTTAAACAGTATCGGTGTAAACCCTCTAAAGAGGTATGGGGTGTATTAAAATGCGACCGCATCCATTGAATGGGTCCCGATTCATTGGTTGTCGAATGAGAATCAGTCATGACTTCATTATGAATACTGCTCCAAGAGGAAGCCTGAACTGTTGTCGGTCCAATGAGGATACTCTTGTCAATAGTCAAGTCAAGCAGTGTACAGTCATTATTTAGATCCTTAATTTGATCTATACCCTTTTCAAGGTCATAGAGATGCAATTTATCTGCTTGTACTTGGATATAGATCCCCTGTAGCTGTGCTATTCGATTGATAAATGCCAAATCAGTTTCATTGTATTGTACCAAATAGTCCCAACGAGACTCACCGGTATGTACAAGAACCTGTTTGCCCAAAGTCTTTGCACTCTCCTGCACAATGCGCACAACACCAATCTCTTGAAATGTTCTCACTCTGCTTGTGTGGGTTAGAGCAATAAGTGCATCAAAGGCTCGGATTGTTATAAAGCTATTCTTCTGAGCATCTCTCGTTCTACTCACCGAATAGATCGTGCCAGTAAAGAGTGGCGCTTGTTCTTTGCCTATACAAAGGTTTAA
This sequence comes from Chitinivibrionales bacterium, assembly GCA_028278335.1. Classification (GTDB taxonomy): domain Bacteria; phylum Fibrobacterota; class Chitinivibrionia; order Chitinivibrionales; family JANQEN01; genus JANQEN01. The sequence goes on from JANQEN010000032.1 coordinate 54,668, forward strand.
TGGTTCTCCCGGTTCAATACTGAGTTGTGATACACTGTCACCTCGTAATTGACATTCACAACAGGCTGGTTGTGAAGCTGTCTGAAGCACATGACAGGAGACAATAGCAGAAACCAAGTCCTCTTGACTATGATTGCCAATAGTTACAGTGACATGAGGAAATGGTGATATCTGCTTATCCATTCTCTTTTACCATTTCTTCCATGGGAGGTAATTTAATAAAGGGTTGATCCTCACGAGGATTGACTGAGTCTAGATTGTTAAATTCCGCAATGACCTTCCATAGTTGTGGAGCGCCATACTTCTTTTGTGCTATAACATCAAGCCGGTCAGTAAAGGCCATGGTATTGCATGAATCCAATACCTCAGCATTGGAGGCACTTTTCTGTATTGCTTGAAGTGATTCTGGGGCGAGTAATTTTTCTTTTTGAGAATTCTCAATTGTCTCTTGATTGTCTAAAGAGTCATCGACCACTTGAAACCGCAGCGTAACCCAGGATCTTCTGGGAACTCCTTCACTGGAGAAATAGTCGAGTCGTTCTGAGAGAGCCATGACCACTCCAGAGACGCTCCAATTTTTACCCCAGATTATTCTAACCCGGGGAATGTTTCGTCCACCCGTATCATTATCGATCGGTTTTGTCATGTCAAATAGGGTTGTGGTCAAATCTCTTACATTTTCAATTCCCGAAGGCGCGTCAGGAAGAGTTACATCAAAAAGTAGCTGGAGATCAATAATGGTTGTGCCATTGCCATCATAGAGGAGTGTGTCAATACATTGTTCCCGCCCAGAAATTGCCGAGCCTACAAGGTGCGGAGAACCAATGCCACTGTTCCGGTATACCACAATACTTTCTGGATTAAGCATGCAGTGAACCAGTGTATCACCAGGCTCTACAAGAAAGGTTATCCGTTCCAATCACACCTCCGTTGTAACTGTTCAAGTTGATCGTAAGGGGTGCTATGATCCATTGTAGTGTTATCGTAGGGAGTAAAAAGTGGTGGTAATGGAGGCCACTGTTTCTGCAATTCAAGAGATTTATCGATTTTTGAGCGAGTTTTAAATTCCTGCTCATTATATCCCATATTAGGGGTAGATACTTTATTCTCAACTGAATCAGAAAGTGAGGGCCATCTTAAAAAGCTAGTGGTTTCTCTAGGAGTTTCTTCTGTTATTAGTGGTCGTTTTTTGAAAACACCACTTTTACTTTTTGATAATGTCTCCTCTCTGTTAAGATAGGTTTTATAAACTGGGGCATAAATACCAGTTCCCTCTTTTGATATACTCTGCAAAGAATTCTCCGAGAAGAATTCCTTCCCTGCTTTTTTTGTTTTTTCGACAATAGATAGTTGTTCTCTTTGAATCACTCCCCTAGTTTGTGATGGAACATTGCAGTGCTCGCTTTTTGAGACTTGTTTAAACTGGGGCAAAGAGATTTTTTTCGGTCCTGTTTTTTTAACTAGCCCAACTTTTTCCTTTATTTGTTTCGATGGATCTTTAAAATTCGGAATAGAGTGTAAGTGTAGTAGAGCAATTTCATCCTGTTCAATCTTTTTATGGATACCCTCAGTCTTCACCTTTGGCAATTGCCTTATTGTGCTTGGAACTTCACCACAACTCAACACCTTTGGTGAATAGGGATCGCATAAAACTTTGCTTAGGTTATAATTGGAGTTTTCTCTCGTCTCCCCAGTTTGACTATTATCACTATTCCTTGCATGACTAATGGAATCATTTGATTTCTTGATTGAAGAGATAATATTTAATTGGGACAAAAAGGCGCTCAATTCTTTCTCTTTTTGCAAAAGGTATTCATGAGCTTTTTTTTGAGTAAACCTGAATTGATCTTGAGAAAAATTGTGCCATTGGATACCCATTGTATCATTAAAGAGGCTATCCCATTCCTCTGGTGTTTGAGGAATGGGGTTTCGCTTTTTGATAAATAGGTGTCTAACTCTGTAGACAACAGATTCGAATAGATTCGAAATAAAAAGAGTAACGGTTTTTACTACAGAGCTTCCCAACTAATTCACCTGTCCCGGTTTTTTATCAAGGGTCTCATAGCTGAGAACCAAAGTCTCAATAGCAATACTGTTGGTCATGGTGTCAAGTTCCGAGCCTTTCCACTCTGAAGGCCAGGCATTGATAAGGTCCCACATCATGACTACATCAGTTCCATTGGCGTCTAAGAGTTGAATGGTCACATTTTTTCTTTGTACGTTTCCCTTGACCGACTCCATAAACCAGTCCCACAGTTCTGTAGAGCTGCACAGTCCGTATTCAAGAACAACGGGAGCATAGTCGACCTTTCCAGGAATTTTTCGAACTACCTGATTATTCCCGCTTTCTCGGTAGCTATAGGTATTGACCTTAACCTCCATTCCGGAACATTTCATGAAACGGGCATCGCTGTTTTCTGATATAATCAGCTTAAAATTATAAGCGCGAAAGGGATCTTTTTCATTATTAACAGGCATGGTATTTCTCCTTATTAAGAAATATTAGAGGCGGGTCGCACCTTTTTGCGACTGCCCAATACGAAATATGACAAACTCCGCAGGTTTTACCGGTGCAATACCGATTTCAATGATAACCCGGCCAGCATCAATCTCTTCTGGAGGATTGGTCTCCTCATCACACTTTACAAAAAAGGCCTCCTCTGGCGTGCGTCCAAAAAGCGCTCCCTGTCGCCATAGCATGGTGAGAAAGGCCGAGACATCGCGCTTTATAGTGTTCCATAGGGTAAAATCATTCGGCTCAAATACCACCCAAGAGGTACTTTCTACAATAGATTCCTCAATCATATTAAAAAGACGGCGCACATTGACATATTTCCACACACTGGAGGCACCAGCGCGAGTACGGGCACCCCACACCTTTATTCCTTCACCGGGAAAGTTTTTAATACAGTTGATACAATTATCATTCAAATCACCGATTTCATCCTGGGTCATGTTATAAGCAAGACCTTGGGCACCCTTGATAAGCTCATTGGCCGGAGCCTTATGCACCCCTAAGGTACCGTCAACCCGAGCATAAATCCCAGCGATAAAACCCGATGGCGGAACAGTTTTAAGATCCATCTCTTGGGCAGTAAAATCAGCTACCTTTATCCAGGGATAGTAAACTGCGCCAAAGCCGTTCTTTGACATACGGGGAGCAATATTCTTTGCTGTATCCTCAGTTAAAAAGGCATCAATGGAGGCAACACTTTTAGGTGCATCCAGCACAGCAAAACGATCTTTCATCTTTTCACAGTGGGTAAGCAGGGCATCGCAATCAACTTTACTGGTGTATCCTGGAGCGGCAACAATGGCAATCTCGTCGATCTCTTCAAAGAGTTGGAGTCCCTCTCTCTTCTTAGTGGCACCACCGGCGAGGGGTGCACTTTTACCAATATTTACCACATAACAGGTGGTTCCCCCATTTTGATAAAAGCCATAGACAGCCCGCACCAGATCGGTCAATTCAGTTGGTTCCTCTTTACCGGGTTCATCTAAAAAAGTCTTCACAAACTGTTGCCAGTTGTTGATTCTAACGGCGGTCTGTTTTGGAGCGTTTTTGCCGGGAGCAACACCGATGAAGCCAGCCGTGCTTGTGCCGACGGCCTGAATTGGCCGGGCGCCGGACTGCACCTCTTCGATATAGACGCCGGGTGCCTTGTAATTAGCCATAGGGTCTCCTTTGGGAAGTGTAAGAAGTTTCTCTATTAGGTATTTGTATTTTTCCTATTGTTACGTTGCTTAGCTTGCACCACCAGAGGCTCAAGTACCTTTTTAACTATCCGTTTCTTTTTAGGGAACACAATGGGTACGGTAAGCACAACAATTGGTTCAGCTGCCAGATTTAAGGCTGATCGAAGGTTTTCGGTTTTCTCTTCTGAGGTGATAGTATACTCCTTACTTTCCATAGCAGCAAGAAGGAGCCGTGCGGTTATCTCTGTTACAGAAATGGAATCAAATGCCTGAGGCACGATCGCAAGTGTAGCTAATACTGTTTTTTTTGTACCAGTAGTATTAAATCCTGTAGTCTCTGTTGGTGAAAGGGAGGTACAAAATAGCAGAATTTCTCTCTGGCCTTTCTTTGCTGGCCCTCGACCGATTGTTATTGGTACCTTTTTAAAGGATGTTGGCAGGGTCGCTTTGATCCATTTTTTGACCGATAGAAAAACATGTTCTACGATTTTATCGTTCATATATTTCGTTGACAATTAGGCTGAAAGTGCCTGACGAATAAGTTCTGCTTCCATGCGCCGCCTTTTTCGTATGCCCTCTAATTTATGATTCTGCTGCATGTCACCGATTACCTGGGCTGTCTCTTGCCAATCCTTTGTTTCCAAAGCGTGATCCAATACTTTAAGACGTGGATTGTTGGGGCCCCTATTGTAGGCTATTGACAGAAGCGCAGTCTGTACAGCGGGAAGCGTATCCTGGTCCTTTAATGTTGGATAGCGATTAGCGATCTTTTCCCAATAGGGATCAGCTACAACAGGAAAGACATGCTCCGCCTGATTGGAATTAATTTTAATCTTCTTCAAATCAGTATTGCTTTTTAAAGCTTGATGAGCTTGATCGCCCTTTAAACCAACCACCGACTTGAGCGTATCAATATTCTCTTGTGTGAAAAGATCGCCATAAGCCTTATACACAAGGTTCATATCGATATAGCCCAAATCAATGCCAGGATCTAAGGTTACTCCACTCTCTCCGCCAGGCCAATAGGGTGATCCATTGTGCCCTTCCCGTTTATGAATCCACCCAAGATCACCACGAAATTTATCAAGGGTAACATTGTTGCTTCCCTGAGCAACGACCGGTTTCTTTTGAGCCATGGCTGGGTCTTGTTTTTCCTGTTCCTTGGGTTCATCCTTTTTTTCAACTGTTGTGGTTTTTTCATCCCTTTTCTTTGAAGTATTTAAAGAAACACTCACTTTCTTTGCAGGCTCCTGGCTTTTTATGGTCACTCCGGAGACCTTCTTTGTTCCAGCTTTGATTGCTACTTTGGGAGTCTCTTTCTTAGGCGTCAACACCTTGTGTACATCAGAAACTATCTTAGCGCCTGAGGCCAATGTATCAATCATGCTTGAGCTCATTAAGGGACAGGTTTGGCTGGGCTTACGCACTGGTGGCAGCTTTGGTGGCCTTGGCACCAAGGCAGATTCTACCACAGAGACCAGATGCTCCAAAATTTTATAGACTAAATCAGCAGAAAAACCTCCGAGCAAGGCCAAGGTGGGCTTGCTGGCCAGTTGTACACTCTCGAAGATCTGCTCTGGAACCAGCTCAGTAATGATAATTCCCGACATAAGGCCAACAATAAAGCGAACCCAATAACTCGTCTCATATTTTGCATCAAAGGTGCGATTGATAATGAATCGATTTGCCCGCAAAAGTGAGGAAAATGAGGCGCCCAATCCTGAGGCAGACAAAAGAAAAATAAAAAACTTCAACAGTTCCATTCCCTTTAAATCAAAGATGGATTGGGTTATAACATTCTTGTTAATTGCAGAGGAGAGAGAGATAAGGATAAAGGTCAACATGGAGATAATGGACACCACCATCATGCGCCGAATAAAAGGCACACAGCCAAACTTTGACAAAAAGGAGTTCTTTTCCAACTCCTCCTCAATCATATAGATTGAGCCAGGAACAGCCGGTTCCAGTATCTCTGAAAGGGCATTATGGATCTTTCCCAGCTTAATTGAAAGGGGGATATAGTTTTCATAGCGGGCAAAGTTAATACGTTTATCCTCATCCTCAACAAGACAGTTATCGTGGATCTCCTTTTCTGTCTCGCCATAGAGCTGCATCACCTCTAAGGGCAATTGCCCTCCCTTAGAGTATAGAAATTTCATCATTGCTCTATTTTCATTATATACGTTTGTCAAGGGATCATAGGTTAGCTCTTCCATACTATTGCCACCTTTTATAGATAGTGTGATTTTTCTATTCTACTTTTTAGGGATGCTTCTTGTGTGTTTTAATGGTTGTATCTAACTATTCATTATTACTTTACAAAACAATATTTACCGCAGCTTGTACAGCCTTATAAAACACACCCATGGCAGCATTAACGGCATTTTGTACCGTGGCTTTTGCAAAGATCTGCATGGTAATCAATTCAGTCTCGACAACAAGTTTCTCCCGCTCAATTTCTCCGGCAAGCTCATCATCATCAATATCGCCATTCAATCGAGCCATGGCAAGCTCCTCTAAACTGGCTCGCTGTTTTTCAAAGATCTCTCGACCATAGGCAGCAGCGTTTCCGGCTCCATCACCAATAGCCGATGTAAATTGCCCAAGCATCTCCTCTAAAACTGCTCCCACATCAAACTGTCCCATGATTAAATCCTTTCTTATAGTATTACTTGACTTTCAAATATTTTTTGTGCCCTCATTCGGCATATTCCCTTTGGTTTTTATTGACAGGTTAAAAATTATTTAGCCTGTTCACCTTTTATGAGGGCAATAAACACTCGTTGAAACTGTTCTCTATGTTTTTTAATAATGAAATCACTGACAAAATCCTTTTCCTTATGTTTCTTACGATCATCTTGCCACAATTTCAGTGCAATCTCACACTGCTTAGTGGTCTCTTCATTTTTTTTACGCATCCCATTTATAACAACCAAATTTTGAAGACTACTCTCAATTTCTAGATAGTCATTACGAAAGGTTACATAGGTCCGCTCCTCCTTCGGTACATCCTGCAGTTTTAAATAGAGTAGTTCGATCTTCTTATGAACGGCTATAAATTCGTCCATGACCTCTTGGTCAAAGGCTGCAAGCATACGAAATGTGCAACTTGAGAAGAGTAAAACAATAATAGGTATAAGAGAATAGACCAGTAGCGTACGTGTTTTTGTAACCACCAAAACCTCCTGGGTGTTAGGATTATATTCTTCAATTAGTTATAAAGAAACAGGCAGCCTATAGCAGTTCAATTCAGATGTGACAAAAGCAATTAGCTGATAGGAATTTCAACAATGAAAGTAATATAAACGTCGAGTTTCGAAAACACAAGCAAAATAAGTTAAATTTATACAATTCATGAAGATAGCGTGGTTTTCTGCGCTCAATTATAAAAAAACACCCTATATTTATTAAATCCTATAACACTGATATTCTTACCTTTTAATTCCCTAATAGATATCAAACTTTGCTATCAATGGGTATGATGAAGAGATGGTGCATACTGTTTGCCAAATTTTCCGTTACTGCATTACAAAATTGCGGGGGAATCAGCAAGATCACCTGAGTACCTTTGTTATCTGCTTGCCATTAAAAACGGGTTTGCTGATAAAGCAAAACCGGTTTTAATGATGCAAGCAGTTAATAGGTACGAAGGAAGCTTGCTGTGGGGGTCCTCCCCCGAATTCTTCTTTTTACAACTTAGAGTGAGATAAAAATATTGTAAAACCTTTAAATTATTGAAGAAACAATTATATAATAAAGAAAAATTAACTAACTATGCTATTCATTTGAGCTAACGAATGAAGAAACGAATTACTATTGGCTTTTTAGTGGGCCAATTAGAGGAATTCTATAACTCATTGTTATGGCCCGGTATTGTAGATGCGGCCGAGGAAAATGACGTTAACCTTATACTCTTTACCGGTAAAGAGCTTGGGTCCCACTACAACTATTACTATCAACACCATGTATCCTACGATTTTGCTACGAAGGAGAATGTCGATGGTATTTTACTCTCTTCATCAGCCTTCATGAATTACTATGGTCTTGATGAATTTAATAAATTTTTACAAAGATATATGCCTCTTCCTCTCTGTCATATTGGCGCAAAGTTTCCCGGTGGACCGAGTGTCCTTGTTCAGAACAAAGCTGGTATTGTCCAAGCAATAGATCACCTTGCCCAGTATCATAACTTTAAAAAGATCGCCTTTATCAAAGGGCCCGAGGCAAACGAAGAGGCGATTCTTAGGTTCAATGGATATATCGAAGGATTGCAAAAAAACGGTTTGGAGTTCAACCAAAGACTGGTTGCACCGGGTGACTTTATTGCCCACACCGGAGCCAAAGCAATTGATCTCTTATTGGACAAGCGGCAGGCCTCCTTTGACGCTATTTTAGCAGCCAATGATGAGATGGCACTGGGTGCCATGAAGGCACTGAAACAGCGTGGAATAAATGTTCCTAATGATATTGCTATTGTTGGCTTTGATGATCTTGACGAAGGTAAAATAAGCATACCCACCTTAACCACAGTAAAACAACCGGTATACGAACAGACCAAAAAGGCCACTGAATTATTGATCGCAAAAATCAACGGTGAAGAGGTTCCCGATGAAATTGTTCTTCCCACCCAACTCGTGGTACGACAATCCTGTGGTTGTGTGATTGACAAAGAGAGTCTTGGTGAAAAAAAGTATACCCTTGTGCAATTAAAATCAAAATCCATCTCCGACCATCTTCTGGAATACAAGGATCCCTGTGTCAAAAGCATTTTTAAAGCTCTGGAGCCCTTAGACATTACCAATGACAGAAAGAGTAATATTCGAAGATTGGTCAATCGATACCTTTTTATCAAAAAGAGTACTAAGCTTTTAGCTCAGGACTTTCTTATTGAGCTTACCAATATTCTTATCAAAGAGAATAGTATTGGTCATAATATTACCATGTGGCATGATTTTATCACCATTATTCGAAAAACCTTTATTAAAGTAATGCCCCACTCCTTGGAGTTATCGCTCTTTGAGGATCTCTTTAGTCAATCCCGAGTTATCATCAGTAACATGGCCCAGCTCCAAGGGCAGGCAACAGCAAACAAAACAATATCCCATCTATTAAGTCTTCGAGATATACTACAAAAACTGATCTCCTCCTTTGATGTTGAACAAATAATGAAGATCATAGCTTCGGAGCTGCCAAAACTGGATATTCATAGCTGTTACATTTCTCTCTATGAAAATGTTGTGAGACAAACCAAAAAGAGCAAATGGAAGATGCCAGAAAAATCAACCTTAATGGCAGCTTATGACACACAAAGAAAAACTAGAACCAGGACAGCACGCATTAAGAAAAGTAAGGAGCCCTTTGACACCATAAATCTTGCTCCAAAGGGTGCGCTGCCTACCAATAGAAGGTACACCTTAGTATTAAAACCACTCTTTTTTAGAGAAGAGCAATTTGGTTTTATACTCTTTGAATTTTCTCGCAAAGAGTCAACCGTATTCGAGACACTCCGTGTACAGATCAGTAGTGCACTTAAGGGTGCAAGTCTTTTAGAGAAGGAGCGAAAGCTCTCCATTGACCTTCGAGAGGCCCTTGATGCTTTACAAGACTCAAACTGCAAATTAGAGAATCTCTCTATAACGGACGAGCTGACAAAACTTCATAATCGACGAGGTTTTATCACCTTAGGCAACCAGTACATCAATTTAGCAAAAAGAATTGAAAAGAATTTTTTAATCATATTTATTGATTTGGATGGTTTAAAGGAGATCAATGACAATTATGGTCACAACGAAGGTGACATCGCACTGATTGCGATAGCCGACACCATTCGCCGTACCTTTAGACTTTCCGATATCATTGCCCGCTTAGGGGGCGATGAGTTCACGATTATTGCCATGAATTGCGATATGGCCAACTACCCTGTTGTGGAAAAGCGACTTAGGGATAACGTGGACGACCTAAACAGGAATTCGAACAAACCCTATAAAATTGATTACAGTATGGGTGCTGCCATATTTGACATCACGAAAAACAGATCTCTTGAAGAGGTGATTATGGAAGCTGACAAACGGCAGTACGAGATTAAGAAGTTAAAGAAGAAAAATAAACAATAGATTTAAATATGATTATAAAGTTATTTGGGCGATTCTCGCTTCGCTCGACCAGGCTGCTCCAGGCTCCGCGTTCGCTTCGGTATTTTTGCAAAGCAAAAATACTGCTCCGCACCTTCCACATCCTTATCGCAAAAGAAAAAAAGATTGTCGAATGTCAAAAGTTGAAATTTGAATAAAACATCCTCGTTTTATGGCTGAATGCCGGATTAAACAAAATATGTGTTTAGCTCTTCGGGTTAACCAGGTGAAGGGTTTAGTCCTGCGCCAGCGGGACCGAGGCGGAAGAGCCGAGCCCGGAACCACGGCGACCTGAGCATAGCGAAGGGAACCCCCAAAAACTTTTACTGCAAAATTCATTTTTTAATAGATCACACCAAACTATTTTTTTCAATTCTATCTATCATTTTTTTATACTTATATAGCTATAGTCTTAGGTTAAAGCCCCTAACACCACTCAATTGAGTATATTTATTATGGAAACACTTTAAACCAAATGCATAACAAATAATATAGATATGATTAACAAACCAGTATTTACTATTAGTTTCTTACTAATTCTCCTAATAAATAATGTTATATCCCAGGATTTTGTAAAAGACACTCTTGCTGTGCGGGCAATCCTTGACACTAATGGATTGGACTCTATATCGGTGAGCGCTGTTTCTGATTCGGTCAATGGTAGGATAACCTCTCTTTCTCTGGGCAATCGAAAGCTAATATCGCTTCCTGTAGCAATTAAAGAGCTTGATGCTTTAAGAGAGCTTATGCTCTTTAGCAATGCCCTATCAGAGATACCTATAGAGATTGGTGCCTGTACTAATATCAATCAGCTTTCCTTAGCATCAAATCAACTTAAAACGATTCCTAAGGAGATAGGCAATCTTACGCACCTTACCCATCTTTGGCTCAACGACAATCAGCTCATCTCATTACCCCCTGAAATTGGTTTACTGACAAACTTGATAGAATTGCATCTTGAGGAGAATGAGCTTACCCAACTTCCTGAAGAAATAGGAAACCTTATAAACCTACCACACCTGCTCCTCTTTGACAACACACTATCATCTCTACCTTCAAGTCTTGCCAACCTGTCAAGCTTAGAAGCGCTTGACGCAGCAGAGAATAATCTCACCACCATTCCAAAGGAGATTGGTTCAATCCAGTCATTAAAAATGCTCGTTCTTAATGATAACAAACTTGACAGCCTTCCCTCGGCCATTGGAAATCTTGCTGGTTTACAAAAGCTTCTTGTTCACAACAATGAACTCACCAGGCTCCCAAGCTCTATTGGTAATCTTAGTTTAAAGCTAAATGAAATCAATGCTGGTAATAATAAACTTACAACACTTCCTTCAGAAATAGGAACCTGCTTAGCTCTTTCTAAACTCTTTCTGCAAAAAAATCAATTAGCCTCATTACCGAATACACTCTTTAATCTTCCAAAGTTGACCTGGCTTTATTTATTTGACAATCAACTTACAGAGATCTCACCACTGATCACGAAATTGGATAGTCTACAGTATCTCAATTTATCTTCAAACCTTTTTGATAGTATTCCTTGGGATATAGGGTCTTGTATAAGCCTCAAATATTTAATGCTAAACAATAATAGATTAACCAGCATACCCAAATCGATCGGCTCTCTAGATAGCTTACAAATCATCCTCAACCTGAGTCATAACAAGCTTACCGCGCTTCCAAAAGAGGTTGGCTTGCTAAATAAGTTGGAGCAGCTAGATATCAGCCACAATATCATAGCATCACTTCCAGAGGAGTTTGGTAATTTAACCTCACTGACTGATATCCTTGTCAATAATAATACATTGACCACCCTCCCCTCCACCATAACCTCAATTTCTCCACGGTTTACATGTGACTTTGGCTTTAATAATCTTGATACAACAGCTTTGGGTAGTGCAGTAATCTCCTGGCTTAACAAGTACGACCATGATTGGTTAAAGACCCAAGGGGTGCCTATAATCATCCCGCAGAATATGGGTAAAAAATCAAACTATACTATTTTTATCAAGAATAATTGTATGACTCTTCACCTTAACAAAACGCATAAGGTTAACATACACATTGTAAATGCTCAGGGAAAAACAGTTGCTACATCTATGAACAAAAGACTCTCCCCTGGTATGCATACTATTGACTGGGACCATGATCACCTGAGTACTGGCGTGTATTACCTCCATCTATTCGTTGATTCAAAAAGAGAAGTACACCGACTCATTCATGTTAAATGATATCCATTACACATGCCATCACTTCAAGGAAGCTATGATATATTTTAAATAGTAGAAAAACAGTTGTTCAATAATCCATCAAAAAGGGAAAGTCATGAGTCAATCTATTACGCCCGTTCAAATAGGTAACCTTATTTACCATATTCGTGGAAAAGCTGTTATACTCGATAGTGACCTGGCAAAGATGTATCAGGTGGAAACCAAAGTCTTAAACCAAGCAGTACGTAGAAATATTGGAAGGTTTCCTTCAGATTTTATGTTCAAGCTGACAAAATCTGAATATAAAAACTTGATGTCACAATTTGTGACCTCAAACAATGGCCATGGAGGCCGTCGATATATGCCGTATGCTTTTACAGAGCAGGGAGTAGCTATGCTTTCCGGTGTATTAAACAGCGATATTGCTATTAATGTAAATATCAACATTATGCGAGCATTCGTCCAGATCCGTCGACTTGGAATGACAGTTGTTGACCTCAAGCGAAAAATTGATACTATGGAAAAGAAATATGATAGTCAATTTAGAGTTGTTTTTAAAGCTATTCAGCAACTACTTGATCCACCTCCAGTAAAAAAGAAAAAACAGAAAATGGGGTTTGGACCGATTAAGAAAAAAACATCGTAATATTTATTGCCATTATCCAGATTGATTGGTCACAATAAGTACCAAAGCATCCATTTCAAAGCTCTATGGTTTGTATGACATCGTTACCAAAAATCTTATAATGGCCTTTACCTCTGAACCCCAATAAAGACCTTATGATTTTGATACAAAGATTTTTTATGAAGCAGGCTTATCAGTCCAACATAAGTTCCGGATCCTACTAAGCGCCCTTGGGAATTACGAACATCCCATACAAAAGTTAAAGCACTCTCTTGGGCAGAGATTTGAATCGGCTTAGCTTCAACGCCTTTGGCTATCCTATTGCCAAGGGCGTCAAAAATATCCATTGTCGCATTCCAATTCTCAATAGAAACCGTACCAGAAAAATTGATTAGAACAAAAGCCCCTTGGTTTCGATTAAGATTATAGGTGTTGATCAAATCTGAATTCAATGACAGGTCAGACAACCTGACCGGATTAAGAGCTCTAATATCCAAAGACCAGGGGTCTACAACAAAAATTTCTACCGTATCAGTTAATGTGTTTCCAGCGGTATCAGTATAGGTTGCCCAAATATACACTACAGTTGGTGCCTTTGTTGGTCTAAAATATGCCGAATCCCTTTCCCAGGAAAAGGTAGAATCATGATTATAGGCCTTAGGGTCTATAAAACCCCACACAACTTCTCCAGGTAAATCTTTCAAGCTAACCTTACCCGTATCAGTCAGAATAATTGCATTGGCAAGAAGTGTATCACCGGGAGAAATAGTATCACCGGGCCATACATCGATTTGGAGTCTATTTGGCATAATACCAAGGATATTACTGGTGATCCATACCTGTGATTCAGTGGCCTGTCTCTCAGCAAAAAAGAACTTAATTTCAAAGGGTTCCCCTAATGCCAATCCCAAGTTTTGTGCAAGAGCATCTAAATTGATATTATCCGTAACTGCACTATGCAACCCACCAATATCAAGAGCCAATTTGTTATTAATAAAAACCCATACATCATCATCACCGGTAAAGGAAAAGGTGAGCCCCTCTCTATAGGTAAAGGTATCAACAAGCATCATAGTAAAGGAGTAGTTGTGATCATTTCTCTGCTCTGAACTATTCCAGGACCAGGTAGGTTCCTTACCAAAGCCTTTATCATCCAAGGGGAAAAAGGATTTGTTCTGGTATTCGTAGGTACCCAAGGGAATAGTTGTTCCATTACCAATATGGATAAAGGGAAGAGAATCCTCAATTTTAATATTTACATAGGGATTTTCAACAACACCGCTTTCACTGAGAAAAGCACCGGTCTGGTGGTCATAGACGGGTTTTTTATTGGTTACCGGCTGCTCACCAGCTTCACTACTCCGAAACCAATTATTTAAATATTTACTGAAGTAAATTTTTGTTGCTCCAACTGGTAAGCCATCTTTATCTAACTCACCGGCGACCATGGATTTAGTGGCTGTGGTAGCTCCTGCATAGGTTGGATTAAAGTCAGGACAGGATCCTTCTGAGTGGTAGTCAAAATAGGTAACATGGATCCAATTGGTATCAGGATACTCAGATTTAGCACCTGTTCCGCTGCTAAATCCAATAAAAACTAAAATAATGATAATAAATAGATTAAACTGTTTCATAACTGGTACTTCCCTTAATAATGAATTGAAGATGATAGGCATGTTTATATTGTGGTAATATAATAATATATAAGTACGTTTAACTTATAATCAAGTAAAAAGCAATATTGGACGGGGTAATTATCAAAACATAGGACACAGCCCCTCTAAATTGACAGTCTTTTGAATTAAGCCTTGAAATGTATTTTGTACGCTGCCTTCGAGAGCCTCAGGCAGCGGATTGTTAGTCTTTCCGGTGGCTGAGGCTCTCGGGATGTTTATTACTTCGGTGGCTGAGGCTCTCGAAGCCACCGCTTTAACAAGATCATAGAAAAATAAATCGAATCTACGTGGGAACATAAATCGAATCTACGTGGGAACATAAATCGAATCTACGTGGGAACGTAAATCGAATCTACGTGGTAACGTAAATCGGAACTACGTGGTAACGTAAATCGAATCTACGTGGGAACATAAATCGAAACTACGTGAATCAAAGGTTATCGATGCTTAACCCCAACCAATGAGCTTAGTCTTTCGGATCTACCATTGTAATAGAGATCGACTACAACTTTATAAGTGCCTGCGCCAACTTTCCGGCCATTTCTATTATGACCACTCCAGTAGGCATTAAAATACTCTCCTCCAGAAACAGTGATATCTGTTGCCTCTATAGTATTGACGATATTACCTAGGGCATCGAAAATACATAATTGAGCCAAGGCCGGAGTGTTTTGAAGTTCATCTCCTTTTTTAACCCAGATAAGGAACCCTTGTCTCGGATAACCCTTGGAAAGAGACACATTTTCAGTAAACTTCAGAGGCACAGTACTCCCACTCGTATAGGAGGGATTTCTTGAAACAAAGATCTCACTTTTTTCTTGTGCCATTGCTGGTATGGCAACAGAGATTGTTCCCGAGGTAAAGAGTTGATGGTTTTCATTTATCAAGCTATAGTTTATTGAAATTGTTGAAGCTTCTCTATTCTTTCTTTTAAAAGTAATATCACTCAATAGGCCACTTCCTGACACAGAACAGCTCTTTGAAGATAGTCGGGCAACTCCAATAGAGGTAGTTCCCAATGATTCATTTACCTGCGAGAAAATATCAGCACCATTTTGTGCAAGTATTCCCTGCTTACTCGTTGTAGTAGTAAACTCAAATGTCTCGGGATCGTACTGGACAACAAAATTACAGGAGACGAGCTCTGTTACTGATAGGGCTTTGGTACTTATAGTAACAGTCTTTTCTGTGGAAGCAGTAATTGATGCAGTTACAGAATTGGCCAAGAGTCCTTCATTTTTAAATGTAGGTTCGGCATACTTTAGGGGCAAATGGGATTTTGACCAATAAAACATCTGTACAAACACAGCTAGATCTTGATAGTCAAAAAGAGAATCCCCCGTTACGGTGATATAGGGAATCGTATCCCTAAAGGGATAGAGCTCCTGAATACTATCAGGATGGGTTACCCCCCGTGCACTTTTATACCAGTATTCGGACACATAGGAGAAATCATAAAAATCGACAACTCTATCACTATTAAAATCACCGGCAATGACCGGTCTATTGTCAATGGTGATCTGAATAGAGTCATAGGTTCCTGTATCTTGATCATAGGGAACGATTTTGAACCACACCGTTGTGGGATCTACCTTTGGTAAATCAACCTGTGACTGCCACAGTATTTTGGCGCTGGTATATCGCGAGGAATCGATGTTGCTTGAATCACCTAATACAGTAGCTTTTTTCCAGAGCGAACCATCTTCAGAGTAGCGAATGATACAGGAGATTGTATCATAGTCCTTATCAGTAATAGTAAAGGGAATAGTCACCGATCTCTTTTGTACTCCAGATATGGTTGGCAAAGATATCTTGGGGATTTCGTTATTATTGAGTGTAAAGGAATCAGTTACAATACTTTGAGCACTGGTATCTGTTTTAAATGTAAAGAATAGTTTGATGCCACTGGCATTGCTGGAAAAATCCTGTTTAGATGCCCATACCACCAAAGCGCTATCAAAATCCTCTCTATAAATCGTATCACCGGTTACCAATGCGGCAATACTTTTCTTTGTGCCTCCAGCAATAGAATATTGAGCCTTGTCTATAGTAACAAAGGAGCTACTTGGAGTAAGTATCTTAACTGCACAGTTAACCGTATCAGCCTGCACTTTAGGCTGTTGTAACAGATTCACAACAAGGGGAATCACAGAATTGTTTACAACAAAGCTATTGGAAACACCGGTCACCCCGTCCTGCCATCCATCAAAGGGAACAATCTTAAAACGAACTGCTGGAAAATTAGCTGTGCTTAAATCCGAAACCGAATGCCAAATGATTGCATTGGAATACTCAAGGGAACCGACTTTAAAGAGGTTTACATTTTGCGTTTCCTGCCAACTCATCCCGCCATCAAGGGAGAAACTGCTCGCCAGTGTGATGGTATCACTACTGGTATCAGTAACAACAAAAGGTATTGAGACGTCTCCACTCTGTTCTCCCGAAGGGGTTGTCAATGAAATGGATTGAGCATGGAAATTATCCAAGGGGAACATAATGGTATCATGCACACCAAAAGATAAATCAGAGGGAATTATCTTAAAGTGTAATGTGTCAATACACCTATTTGGGCAGGCAATTCCGCTCTGCCATACCGCAGAAAGCTCTTTTCCATGATAGAGAGAATCAGATATTTTTGCTGGTATACCACTGAGGGTGGTTGTAGACCAGGCATTTCCATCAGAAGAGTATTTACAAAGAATAGAGAGTGTGTCCCTATCATCGTCAGAGAGTGTGAAGTTTAGAGAGACGTTTCCCGATTGCTCTTGAACCAATGAGGTGATTTGAACTTGGGGAGGGGCATTCTCATTGGTAAGGGTAAAGGAGATGGTGTCTGCTGTTCCTGTATCAAGATCAAAGGGGGTAATAGCAAAGAGGATATTCTTTTGTAATGCATTGACAAAGTCGATCATGGAGTGCCAAGTAATCCTTCTACTTGTGTATCTGGATGAGTCGATCCCTGAAGTATCACCGGAAATAGTTGCCCTATGCCAGGTTGTTCCATCCTCGGAATAGGATGCAATAATATTGAGCGTATCCAAATCTGTATCGGCAAGGGAGTAGGAAATGTCAATATCACCACTTTGGACGCCCTGTAACTCTGAAACAGTAATTGATGGCGCCTCGTTATTATGTAATGAAAAGGGGTTTGTCACAACTGATTGTCTATGGGTATCTGCTTTAATAACAAGTTTGACTGTTACCTGTTCAGCATTGGAGGTGAAATCTTTCTTGGAGTCCCAAATATTTCTGCTACTATCAAAGTGAAAATCTATAATAGTGGTACTTGTCAACATCGTCGCATGCTCATAGGGTGCGCCATTTACCGAATAAAGGGCACTGTCTATAACCACCGAATCATAGGCCGGTGCAGTAATCCCTATTATTATCGCAACCTTGCCATCCTCATTGTTTGGCTCTTCTAAAAGTTTCACTGTCAGGGGAATATTGACATTGTTGACATGAAAGTTTTCTGTTTTTCCTGATAGGCCATCTTTCCATCCATCATTGGGTGTGACACGAAACTGCATGGTCTCAATACTCTGATCACCAATATCAGAGGTAGAGTTCCATATAAGGTTTCCTGAATATCCTGCGGGACCAACCTTTTTAACATCATAATTTTGTGTTGATTGCCATGTTGTACCCCCATTGATTGAGTATTCGCAGGAGAGTGCAATGGAATCGCCACTGGTATCACTTACCACAAAGGCAATGGGTACATCGCCTGTTTGTATAGTACTGGGAGTGGTCACGGAAATGGCATGCCCATGATAATTGTCTAAGCTAAACTCAACTGTATCAGCCTGACCTGCGGCTTGGTCCGAGGGAGTAATGACAAAGGAGAGACTTGTGGTATTTACCGTTGGTAATATCGTCCCCGTAGCCCAAATAGCCGTCAGCTCTTTGCCGCCAGCATAGAGGCTATTATGTATGGTGGCAGGAACACCACTTATGGTGGTGCCGCTCCAGGTGCTGCCATCAATAGAATAGCTGCAGGTAATGGAAAGGCTGTCAAGTTCGGTATCCTGTAAAGTAAACCGTATTGAAACGTCTTCAGACTGCTCTGTTGTAATATCACTGATCACACAGGTTGGTGGGATGTTCGGTGTTTTTGTATAGGTTGCACTCCCCTGATTCCAATTAGGGACTTCATCAGCAGTGTATACTGCGAAATAATAGATGGTATTAGAGGTCAGTCCATCAGCATAGATAGAATCAACTGTTGCACCAACAACCTGCCACACTTTTCCCACAGTATCGGCAATTGAGGCTATGGGTACTGTTCCTCGAATAATTAATTGCGATGCAGCATCAGCAGAGGATGATACATTCCAGGTAAGATTGATCGCATTTGGTGAAGCTGGTGTAGCTTGGAGTGCAGTGACCGTATCAGGTGCCTTAAAGTCAAGTACCAGATTAGCATTGGCCATAGCCAAGGTATCTCCAGGTAAGCCCACAGGATCAGAAACAATAAGTCGCAGTTGCACCTCGTCACTATCAAAGGAGGTTGAAAGTTGTGTCTTGGCATTCCAAACAATGTGGCGATGCACAGAGGAATCCACGGTGGTCACAGCGCCAATGTCACCACTACTATTGCTTATACCAACCCAAGTACCGCCAGCTCCAATCCTATATTGCGCAGCTACAGGATTGGATGTCGAGTCTGGGTCAAAGACCTGATAAAAAATATCAACAATACCATTGCCATTATCCTGTAAGGAGGCCGTAAGATCTCCTCCTAAGCCAGTGGTATCATAGAGAATCGGTCTGGCCCCTATAGTAAAACTAATGTTACTCTCGTCAACTGGTAAGCTGTCTGATGGCTCAAAAATTTTAATTTTACAGTTTGATGAATTAACAAAGGGGACTGTCCAGCCATAACTCTTATCATTGTCAGTATTTGCAGCGATTGTTTGCCAGTTCTGTCCATTGTCCGAAGACCATTGCAGATGCACGGTATTTATAAAGCCCGTATAGTCCCAAGTAATAGTTTGCATTGATCCTGAAGCTAGTTTCTCACCCCCATTGGGAGAGATAATTGACAGGGTGGGATCGGTATACTCCTGTATACCTAAGTTTACTATGGTGTCAGCGTATTTGAATCCGACTTTTCTAAATGTTTTATCAGGGAAAATAAGGTGAAAACTGTTAGAGGAGTTTTCTGAAAATTCAGTTCTAAAGGCATTTCCGCCATCACCATAAGCTATGATATGAGACTGTATATTATTATCATCACGCCATTGTATGAGCATCTCCTTGGTATCATTCTCAACGATGTTAAAAATAATCACTTGAATAGGATAGTCATTACTAGATGTGCTCTCATATTTTGCCCATGTAGTGTCGAGCCTCGCCGCCGACGAAGCACAGAAACCTCAACCAACAAATTGGCTCATGGCCAGAACATGCTTTCCCTGACCTAACAGGGTGTATAGGTTATAGGAATTCCCCTGGATATCAGCATAATCAATATCAGCAATCTCTTGGGACACTCCAGGCATAAAAAAAACAGCTATAACTATAACTATCGTATGAATCTTAGACATTAATTACTCACTTTGAGAGTCTTTTGTAGAAAGAACGACTTGGGCACCGCGTACCAGGCTAACAAGTACAGCATTATTATTCTTATCAGTTAAATTACAAGAAAGTGTAATAGCTTGCGACGTGGTGACAGGGGCCAGTGCTATACGGACCACCTTTTGGTCACCGGCAATAGCATAGGTACTATCAAGTACTGAAATGTCAATCACCGTATCGCTGGAAAAGGCATTGACATTAGGACTATCAGTGTACAGAATCGAATCAGCAACAATAGTGCAACCAGAGAGGGCTAGATGCATCATATAGGTGGAGGCAATACCTTTGGTGCATACGGTTATCACTGGACGCACTCCGGAAGAGACATACTGCACACGCGGTGTAATATATACGGCCTTATTAGCCAAAATCGAAGCAGTAAAGGTAACAGAATCTTGAAAGACTTCAGAACCTTGAGGATACCGGGTTTTAATAGTAACCTTGCGCAATCCATCATCAATAAGCTTGCTTAAAATCACATTAGAAGCACTCCAGGTAGACCAGGGACCAGTATCAATGCAGTAGCTAAATTCATTGGTCGGTGTATTTCCTTTGCAGACAATCACCATGCTATCAATGGTTAATGTACCATTCTGCGCAACCGTACTATTGTCCCAGTCAATGGTAAAACTCGGTTTAACATACTCATCACCAAGGATATCCAAAGGATTATTCCTATCTGATGTACACTGACTTACTATAAAAAGAAATGACACAACAAATAAAAGTAACATTTTCATTATCTATTTCCTCGGTTAAAATCTCATTGAGAAGGTTAAACCCCCACCACTCTTTGCAATACTTGGCCTGATAAATATCTGCGCCTGTTTTTTTGCTGGTGGTTGAAATAAAAACAGAAAAACCGCTGCTGGCACAAACACACCTGAAGTCCCAGTAAGAAGACCGGCTCGTGTAAAGGCAGTGTTTTCTTGTTCATGATATTTGTTTATTTGTACCTGATCATTTGCAGCCAAGTATTTTTCATGATAATCGGTTTTAGCACTCCAAAAATAGGCTGACCCAGCACCACACCCAACACCAATGACAGCACTGGAAATGGCTGTAATAATTTGTGCCCGCGATCGCTTCTTTTTTTTACGTTTCTCTTTTTTTGCTTTCTGTGGCTTTGGTTCTTTCTCTTTTTCAGCCAGTGCGGGCGCAGGAGAACTTTTTTTTGGCACCTCTTTTGATCGATAGGAGTAGGAGAGGTTATCCTGTACATAGTGGATATTATCATTTATGGTAAAATGAAATTGACCATTCTGCTTAAAGGTACCATTTTGGATAATGATATCGTCTTTTTGCGATTTAATACCATACACAGAGTACATCAATTTAAAGTTTCGTAATTTTATAGCACCGGCAGTTTCATCAACATAGAGCCCATTCCAATCAAAGGAGTTAGGTAATTGGTCTGTTTTTTTGTAATAGGTGGCGTCATTTATGGAGGTGAACACAACCGGTTGTTCATCGGTCCCCTCCACAATAAGATTACCATAGATATTAATCCCCGTAAAAGACTTAAAAAGCAGCACCGCACCAGCTTTTATCGTTAAGGTCACTTCCTCTGGAACAGTGAGCTCATTTTCAATAAAATAGGGACTCATCTCAGAGGTTAACTCCATTTCTTGGAGCGTACCACTAAGATGGGTCTGAGAATGAGAAAGAACAAATAACAGAGAGAGTATCGTGAAAAACCTGGGCCATCTATTCATGGATGTATTCCTTTATAATGATTGATTAGTAGCTCTCCAAACTGAGCTTTCTAAAAGGCTCACTTTCTTTAATTCCTTAAAAAACATTAATAATGTATGGTCTTACTAAAATATACTTGATGTTTCAAAAATTTCCTGAAAGTTATAGGTTCCTTATAAAAAATAAAATGTGCCTCATTTTTTGTCTGTGATTAATATCACACTCTGGGGAATATTCTACAATATGACAGGAGACAGTTTAATAGTTATAGCACAAGTCCTCAGCTACTCAAATCGTATCCCATCTAGATAAAAGGTGGCCTTTGTCCCCACTAAATCTTTATCATTAATGCGCCAGGTAAAGGGATGATAGACTACACTCATGCTTTTAGGGTTAAGGAGGAACTCATATTTTTTCCATTGGGTGGTTAGGGTTACCTCTTCTATATAGGCACTATAAGAATCAATAATATGAGGGTTTGGTAAATCATCACAATATCCAGAGTAGAAGTTTAAAAACTCATTGCCCTTTTCACCTTTAGCCCAAAAAACCAGCTTCTTTGTTTCGATAACTGTTGAAGGGGGAGGTGGAGGCCAGCTAGTTGCTCGCTCCCAGGTCACACTTGCAAAATCGCGGTTTCTTTCCCCTTTGGTTGTATCATAGGAGCATGTGTAATGTTTTCTATCTGGATCATTAGCTCTTACACAAGTTGTGTCATCCCATTTCATGTCAATACATTGATAATTTCCGAACCATCCACTGCAACCCCAATAATAATCAATTGCAGTGTTAGATTCAATGGTATCTGCAAGTGAGTTTGAGTGGAGAACAATTTCCCCAATAGTTCCATTTTCGGGGACTTCAAGTTGCTTGATTAGAAAACCGTACTTCTGAAAGGTTACTGTTTTCATTGTCGCATATATATGGGTATCAAAGGAGAACATACCGCTTTGATTAGATATGCCGGTGTCTTGATGCACCCAGACGCTTACATTTGGTAAGGGATATCCCTTATCATCTTTAATCTCACCGGAAATGGTTATTGGAATAGGTGGAAGAGTTTTTATATCTGGGGAGCAACTCAGGAATAAAATAAAAACAATAGAAAGTATTGAATAGAAATGTATGATTGATTGATTCATGGGAGTATCCTCTCTTTTTAATTGAGATTCCTCAATCAATATATTTCAAATTAAAATGTTGAGGCAAATCATCAGGAAGAAATCATGAGATTGTAAGAGTGTGTCTCTATAACTATTCAGGTTCAAAAGAGTGCTGTTTTGTTCTTTTGGGTTAGCCAGGCAGCGGGTTTAGTCCCGCTCTTGCGTGACCGAGGCGGAAGAGCCGAGCCCGCGGCCACGGCGACCTGAACGGAGTGAAGAGAACCCCCAAATAATTTTTAAATTCAAAATGGCATTACCATTCAATCTTGTCGTAAAACTAAATCAAAAAAGAATGTTTATTCGGTAGATCTACAAATTTCCTAAATCCTTAGACATACCAAACACAAGAAACAATTATTTAACTTTATTTAACCTGTTTCATCATAAGAAGTTACCATTTTACTGAGCTTCCAGATCCCTGCCTCGCTTCGCTTTTTATTTAATTTTATGGTATAATTAAATTATGGAGATGATAAAGGTTATAGTAGATAACTTTCTTGCCTCATTACTCTACCTTCCCTATGGAGAGTTTTTACAGCGAGCCACTGCTCGCTATTTTGGTTATACCCCTCTTTTGCTTATAGTGCTACTCGTTATTGGTTTTATGATAGGATACCAGATTCCAGAACAGTCTAAATTCTTCACCTTTATGAATCGAAAGGGTCTTCTTCTCCTGGCACTTTTTTCAAGTTTTGCCATCGCTGGAGTCGGAGTTCTTTATTTAAAAGTTCTAACAAAGGTGTATATAATCGCCCTTCTCATCTGCCTATCACTAGTTTCGATACATATGGGGCTGCAATATGCAGTGAGGATACGAAAAAATGGATGGTATCTTTTATACACCCTCTGTGTGATTGTCCTCTTCATTGGCGTGTACCTCATTAATGGTGCACCTGCAATGAGTATAAGCCCAGGAACCTCCAAAGAGCAATTGCGTGAAACGTGGAAATCAATCACAGGAGAGAATCCCAATGCAGAGGAAAAGAGAACCTTCTGGAAAGGTGCTTTGGGTGAAGATAATCCCAATAGCAACAAGAAGAGTGACTACTGGGATGCTGAATAGAATAAAAGTCTTCAATTAAACCCAGATTATGCAATTCTAAAATGTTCATTTTTTATTTAAACACTTTCCCTTCCTTATAATTATAACTATATTTTTTTCAGTCAGTTAAACTGCACATTGATACTTTTATCTCTTACGTGCATTCTATACAGTACATCTTATTTCAAAGCTTAGGTTTTTTTATCGCAAAGCCGTTACATGTACCAACCTAAAAACAATAGCGGCATGCATTTACTTCCATTACATTTTGTAAAGTAGGACTCTCACTGTGAGAGCAAAAACACAAAACCTATCAATTCACAACAAGGAGGTGCCCATGCAGAAATCTGCAAAGGCATTTGTATTTGTGGTTAGCTTCCTCTTGTTTCTCCAAATGGGATGCTGTCCAGAAAAGGCCACTTCATTGGCAGTACCGCTTCACCCGCAGGAGACTTCCTGGTGGTGTTGGGCTGCCAGCGCTCAAATGTGTATGGACTTTTTGGGTCATAACATTGCCCAATGTGTCCAGGCAAACAATCGTTTGGGTTTTGCTGACTGTTGTAACAACCCAACACCAGCTCACTGTATTCAAGGAGGATGGCCGGAATTCCCAAAGTATGACTTTTCTGCCGACCATACCACAGATGCAGCTCTTAGCTGGGATCAGGTAAAAAAGCAGATCTCACCCGGTGCATCACCCTGTCGCGGTACACCCTTCTGCTTTACCTGGCACTGGCCTGGGGGTAGCGGCCATGTAATGGTTGCCATTGGATATAAAACCGAAGAGGGTGAGAACTTTGTTGAAGTCAATGACCCTGGTCCTCCAAATGTTGGTGACCACTACTGGATAACCTATGACTACTATGTGGAACATCCAGGGCATCATACCCATTGGGATGATTACTATAACATCACCTACACAGGAGGTCCATAATGAAAAAATCTATCTTTTTCTGTTTACTTCTTTTCCTAATGAGCTTGAGTCTACCTCTTTCTGCACAAGAGAAGGGGGATAATTTACAGGAGGTAAAGCGTATCTCCCAGTTGGCCTTAAGCTCTTTTAGTAACTTAATTACGGAAAGCAACTTTAAGAAGTATGGTTTTGCCTCAACAAAGGATATTACCGTTGCGACAATTGGTGAACCGCTCAAGACCGTTATGATTCGCCTTGACGACCTGCAAAAGTTCGAGGAAAAAAGCGATCCCAAAGGCCTGCTTAAGAAGACTGATCACTTTCTCTGCCCAGTTGAAGTTGGCGAAGAGACCATGTCTTCGATCACGGTAGCAAAAATCAAGGGACAACTAAAGGCAGTTAAGTTTGGTGGATCAAATTTAATACAACAGGTGGCCAAAGAGCGTTTACAATCTGATAAAACAGAGGTGATGAAAAACTCTCCCTATTTTATATTAACTATCCCCGCATTCAATTTTAGAGCTCTTGCCTTTGAGAGTGAAGAGGAGTTAATGCTCACACCACTTTTTGCCCAACCGGCACTCGCTCTACCGGCTGGTGACATGATTACTATGACACAACTATTAGACGTACTTGTTCCTGCGGCAAAAGAGCATAATGGATTACCCCGTTAATGTATCTATTTTTATTTAATCAAAGGCGACATAGATCAATTAAAAGGTTTGTGTCGCCTGTTTATTTTGCAAAAAGGGCATGACATAAATGGCCATGCCACACCATAAGCAATATTATAGCAACACATACTTCTATCTATAATTATAGGAAATAGTATGAAATCACTCGTTGTGTACGACTCATTTTTTGGTAACACAGAAAAAATTGCCCAGGCAATTGCAGACGCACTTAAGGCAAAGGGTGATGTTACACTTTGTCGGATAGCAGAGCTTTCTTTAGACAGCTTACAATCAATAAACCTATTGGTAGTTGGATCACCGACCCGCGCCTTTAATCCCTCGAAGTCAACTACCACCTTTCTCAAATCGATCCCATCTCGCCGGTTAGAGGGCATAAAAGTCGCAGCCTTTGATACCCGAATTGCTGTGGAGGACGTCAACCTTTGGTTTTTGACCATCATGGTTAAACTGTTTGGCTATGCTGCGGAAACTATTGGCAAACGGCTAATGCAAAAGGGAGGAACACCACTACTCGACCCAACAGGATTCTATGTCAAAGACTCAGAGGGCCCCCTCAAGAATGGCGAAATTGACCGAGCAAAAACATGGTTAATTAACAATCTTTAAAAATTGGAAATATTTTCAAGATAATTTTTTCAAAGTTTTACTGAGATGAAAGTAACGTATTTGAAGTCGCTTTATGTTACAAAAGGCTGGTTCTATTACAAGTCAACTTTTAAGGGGGAATCAGCAAGATCACCTGAGTACCTTTATTATCTGTTTGCCCATTAAATCAGGTTCACCGGATAGGTGAAACTGAGTTGATGGATGCAAGCAGTTAAAAGGGACGAAGGAAGCTTGCTGTAGGGGGATTTTCCCCCTGTAATTTTTATCAAATACATCATCAAATATATTTGAATATCACACTCTTTTCGCTTTTACTCTAAAAACCCCAAACACCCCCAGAAGCACTAAGGAAGCCCCAATTAATGTCCACCACGTTATGGGTTCCCGTAAAATCAGCCAACCAAGAAATACGGCAATAGCAGGATTGACATAGGCATAGGTTGCAACCAATGCAGTGGGTAATAATTTAAGAGCATACATATAAGCGGTAAAGGCACAGACGCCACCGGCAATAACAAGGTAAACCCAGGCAATCCATGCTTCCTTTCCAGGAGTAAGGGAAGGTTCCTTCATTAGGTAGGAAAGTATGAAAAATCCAACACAGCCCACCAACTGTTGATAGCCTGCACTTACTTGGGGAGGCAACGAAACCGGTTTGCGTACCAATAATATTGAGCCGCAAGCCCAAAAAAATGGAGCCAGTAAAAGAGCAATCATGGAAAGAAAGTCTGCCTTGGTTCCGGTTGTTAACGTTGGAATCGAAAGCACTAACAGTCCAGCAAATCCAGCAAGAAGTGAAACAATAAATCCGACAGTCGGCTTTCTTCTGTCAATTATTGATTCAATACAGGCGACCCAGAGGGGTAGAGTACCAACCAATAGTGCAGCGTATCCAGAATGGGCCCGTTGCTCGGCCCAATTGACCAAACCGTTACCGCCGATCCATAAAAAGAGTCCTGAAACAATCAGGGTTTTCCACTCCTGTGGTTTGGGCAATAGTCTTTTTTTAAAGAGAAATGCCCACACCAGTAATAGAACTCCAGAGGCAAGGGTTCGCGTAGCACCAAGCATAAAGGGAGGAAAACCGCTCCCCTCTCGCACTGCCACTCGTATGGCTAAATAGGTGCTCCCCCAAACAATATAAACAACAAATAAATTAAGCAACCCTGCCAGGGTGATCTCTTTTTTCTCTTCCATGCTATTTATAATCCCTATTATGCTACTTATTTAAAGGGGAAATATACACCATGGAAAAATAGAGGAATCTCTTTCATGGTATCCTATAGACAGCCTCTATATCGAATTTGCATCACCTCAATAACCTTTTGGGCCAAATCCTGAGCAATATCAAGACTTTTAGCAAGCTCAGTAAGAAGCTTCTTCTCCTCTTCAACAACAACATCATCAGCCATGATCACATCAACAGCTACAGCAAAGGCAGTAGGACGTAGCTCCATGGGGAGTATATCAACCGCTGCATAGTAGAGTGCTTCAACGCCGGTTTCATTGATATACTTTTGCAATTTTTCAAGCATGGAACGAAGGGACTCAACGGAGTACTTTTCAAAAAGCTTCATTCTGTCAAGGACCATGCCAATAATTCTAAATTCCATGGAATGATGTATACCATCAATATTCATGGCAATAAGGGTAACAGCAGCAAAGGCCTCTTCCTGGGAGAGTTCAATTTTCTTTATATCATTTTCGTTTTTAATGAATAATGCCATACAATTTACCTGTCCTTTCAGAGGTGACTGTGGGGATCACGTAATGATTTCTATATTGTATCAAATTGTAATTCACTTTTCTATCTTAATCTAATCCATTATCAGAATCCTGCAAGATGGGACTTTTGTATGATCCCATCAAACACTTGAAAGAGCACTCGTTGAAGCATATCATGATTTTTATAGGTGTGATGGCCAATTTTGATTGTCACATTAGGGAAAATGGTTCCGATAATGGCTACATCTCCACTCTCTTCATTGAAGATTGCCTTGGCAACCTTGTTGTTTTTTTTATAGAGTTCGTTTTTAGTCTTTAACGTATTTTGATTGTGTTCGACCTGTTGCTCAAGCATGTTATAGAGTTTCCCCTGGGAAGTATCCTCAACTCGATGATTGGAAAACATTTTTAGCCGCCTTTTCGTCCGACCAATCTCCTTTTTAAGCTCCCCTATCTCCGCTTGTAAATCATCCAATACGTGCTGGATAAAAAGATAGGTTCCACAGAGCACTATGGTTCTATTATTAAAGGTGTTACCAATATCGTAGGCCACAATACGATTACGCGCAACTGCAACACCTCCAATTAACCATGAGTTTTTATTCTCCAGTAAAATTTGATTGCCAGCATAGAGCTTGCCGTCCAAGGATTCACAGGCTATCATAATATCTTTTTTTGCAATTATTGTTTGATTCAACACGTACTTGACCACCACATCCTCGTTGGCTTTGATCCTGCCCCTGCCTTTGCCCACATATCCTTCATGGATTATAATGCAGCCGCCTGATTCGATTGTTGCATCTTCTACTGTACCCAAGACATGGATGGTACCTTTACTCTTTACGGAAAAACCTGACTGAACATCACCTTTGACAACAATATCCCCATGATAGTCAATATTTCCGGAACTAAAATCAACATTTTCCTCAACATAGAGGACCTCTTCAACAATCAATCGCTCCTGTTTTAAATAAACATGGCCCTTCTTTTTGGCGATAATAATCGTAGGATCTTCATTGCTAAGGCCCACATTTTTTCCGACTTTAACGGTGGCATCATTCCCAGTAGACGCATGGATGGGCAAACCATAAATATCCATTCCGTCAACACCCTTTGTCGGAGGAAGTAGTTTGACAATCGATTGTCCCTCTTCAACCATTTCAAAAGTATGAACGGCATAATAGTCGGCTCGTCCATCGAGCTTGATCTCCGGCTTTTGCGAAAAAGTGATATTGACAAGATGCTTGATCTTCCCATCCTTACCCGGTATTGGCGGTGTACCTTCGGCAATGATTAATCCATCAATCTTTTTGCACTCTTCATTAAGCTCAACAAGAGCCTTTTGTACAGCATCCACTTGGATGCCATGGATTATAGCATGATTCTTTAACAGATCCTTTACATCCTCTAAACTCACCTTTTTACCCTGGGGGCCAGAGGGCACCATAAACAAACGAGCGCTTAATTTGTCTTCGGCTATCTCTAAATGGGCAATACCATCTTCAACTATTGGCAAAACAAAGGCATATTCTTCCTCTAAAACAAGAATACCGCTAAAGCAGGCAATGATAGTGTTGTTGGAGTCGTCGAGCATGAGGCCGGGACCTAATTTATCGTATAGGTTTATCATCTCCGGTGTTTCTGCAATGTCACCCAAAACAGTGGTGCCCTGTTCTCCCTTTTTTCCTTGGGTGAATCTACCGACCACTTCATCATCCTTGACAAGATAGGGTTTATTTACATGTTCTAATAGCTTGGCATAGTGGACAACCGTATTTCCATCCAACTTAAGCTTATTGTTAAAATTCTTTTTACTATAGGTAGCCACGGTAAACTGTAATTGTGGACTACATCCTTTTTGCGGGGATTTACCTATGGCAATAAGCTCATTGTCAACGAACTTCTCCTCCACAAGTTCTTTGACAATTGATTCGATACGATCATCCTGAATTCCATAGGTAACATGATTTTTCTCAAGAAGAGTCTGTATCTTTTTAGCTATACATTCAAGTGAAATCTCTTCATCATCGTTGAGATACCCCGAGACAAATGCCCTGATGTGATCTTCAGAAAAGGAGATCGAAAGGGAAAGATTATTCTCGGCAATATCCATAGAACACCAACGATTTAAGAAATAGTACGTTAAAGCAGCTATAGTTGTTTATACCATTATACAATTCACCCAAGCAAATGGATAAGGCAAAAAAATTGCCCTGCCATTGGCGATTTTTGTATTATCTGGTTTATAGGAGGATTATGTATATTCATGGAGCATATGCTAGTGTCTGATGTTTTACATTTTCATCTTTTCTTAACTTAAAAGTGGGGCCACTGATGACCAATTCCACCTCCTTATATCTCGGTGCAATATTTGTCTATCTCTTTGTTCTTGTGGGCATATCAATTTACAAGTCACGACAGGTTAAAAATCAGGATGATTTTGCTGTGGCAGGAAGATCTCTCTCACCCTGGATTATGGTACTTACCATGCTTGCTGTGTGGATAGGCACCGGCTCGATTGTAGGTAATGCAGGAAAAACTGCTGAAATTGGTATTGCCGCATGTCTATTACCTTTCGGGTCCTTCTGTGGTATGATTCTCCTCACCTTGATTGCCACAAAGGCACGAAATATTGAAGTAACCTCAGTACCCCAATTGATTGGAAGACGTTTTGGACAAACCGCTCGCGTTCTTGCAGTTATTGCCCTCATCGCAGCTTATATGGTGATTGTCAGTTATCAATTTATGGCTGGCGGTTTTGTATTAGAGGTTATTACTGATAATCAATTATCCTCCGGTTGGGCTACGGTCATTGCAGCAATTTTTATTATCACTTTTACAGTACTGGCAGGACTCATGAGTCTTGCCTACACCGATATCATTACAGGAAGTATAATAATCGGTGCCCTGTTCATTGCCTTTCCTGTTCTTCTTTTTAAGGCTGGTGGTATTTCTGGTATGACAGAATCCTTTGCAGCCATGGGAAAGTCGAGCCATATGAAAATTGCCGGCGTTTATTCGATTTTTGATGTTGTTAATTTTTTCCTTCCCGTTTTTCTTTTGGTAATGGGTGATGCCAATCAATACCAACGTATTTTTGCCAGCAAAAACGCAACGGGTGCTAAAAAGGCTGTCACTACGTTGATCTTTGTCTCCTTTATTATTGAATCTCTTATCATCTTATGTGCCTGGATTGCCAGTAGCATGACCCCTGAAGCGGAGAGTGGTAAGTACATCCTTATTTATGCAGCAAAACATTTTATGCCCATTGTTTTAGGTATGGTTTTTCTTATCTGTGTGGTGGGCATTATCTTTTCGACGGCCAATTCATTTCTTTTAGTACCGGCAACAACCTTTGTACAGGATGTGTATCTTAACTTTATTAACCGCAAAATTGATCCAAACGATAAAAAGGTAGTGTGGATTAGCCGAGTAATCGTTGTGGTTTTTGGCTTGTGTGCTTTGGGAGTAGCCTTTTTATTCAAACAATCAACAACTGTTTTTGAGCGAGCCCTCTATGCTTATACGATCTATGGCGCCTCAATTACACCGGTTGTTGTAGCTGCGCTCTTTTGGAAGCGGGCAACCAAGGCTGGTGCAATCACCTCTATTTTAGCTGGTAGTATTATCACCCTACTCTGGGGTGAATTTTTACGAGATTTCATAGGAAATAGTTTTCCCTTAATAGCCAAATTAGATGCAGTACTTCCGGCAATCTTCACCTCCGGTGTGTGCCTTGTAGTCATTAGCCTTTTTACAACCCAAGACAAAGAGAGAAGTGTAGAAAAAGACCAGGAAAATGAATAGATTCTAGTACATAAAAAACCTCAAGCATCTAAAAAAGGTGCTTGAGTTTTTTTTACTGTTCGATTAAAGAAGAGTTTAAATACACACCAAATTTTAATAGTAGTTAAGCCACTGGGAGTCACCATGTTTTCAAAAGAGGTCTATACACAGAGAAGAGCTTTACTAAAAGAGCACTGTTCTGCAAAGGGCGTCCTACTTTTTTTAGGGAACGAGGAAAGCCCAATGAACTATGTTGACAATCCCTATCATTTTCGGCAGGATAGTACCTTTTTATACTTTTTTGGATTAGACAGCGCTGGACTTGCGGCAACTATAGACTTGGATGAGGGAACTGCCTCCATCTTTGGTAATGATCTAACGGTAGATGACATTGTATGGATGGGTCCGCAACCAACCCTTGCTGAACGGGCACAGTCTGTTGGAATAAGCAACACTGCACCACATTCTGATCTTTCAGATGTATTAAGTAAAGCTCAAAAGCTAAATAGACCAATCCACTTTCTTCCTCCCTACCGTCCAGAAAATAGGCTTAAGCTTTACACACTTCTAAACATTGATCCCACCACCGCAGAAAAACAGGCATCAGTTGAATTTATCAAGGCTGTGGTAAATCTAAGAAATTACAAATCACCAGAAGAAATCGTAGAAATTGAAAAAGCTGCCGACATCACGGTGGATATGCATCACACAGCAATGCAAATGATACAACCGGAGATGACAGAAGCCACTGTGGCAGCTGCAGTAAATGAAATTGCTGAAGCTGCCGGTGGCCACGTTGCTTTTCCAATCATTGCCACAAAAAATGGTCAAACCTTGCACAACCATTATCATGGTAATGTGCTTAGGGAGGGAGATCTCTTCCTTCTGGATGCCGGTGCAGAAACACCAAGTCATTATGCTGCCGACATGTCAAGCACTATACCCATTTCGCCGACCTTTACAGAGAGGCAACGGGACATCTATCAGGTTGCCTTACAGGCCCATGAGAAAGCAGTCTCTCTTCTGCAACCGGGGATCACCAATAAAGAGGTACATATAGCTGCTTGTACTGCATTAGTCGAAGGCCTAAAAGAGTTGGGTTTTATGAAAGGAGATCCAAAGGAAGCAGTGGCGCAGGGAGCACATGCACTCTTCTTCCCCTGTGGAACTGGTCATATGATGGGCTTGGATGTTCATGACATGGAGGACTTGGGTGAGCAGTATGTTGGTTATGATGGCGAAAAGAAGAGTACGCAATTTGGGCTCAAATCACTGCGTCTTGCTAGAAAATTGGAGCCCGGGTTTGTACTTACCATTGAACCGGGAATCTATTTTATCCCCCAACTCATTGAGGCGTGGCAATCTCAAAAACGATTTGCTTCTTTTCTCAATTATGATAGAATTGAATTATATAAGGATTTCGGTGGTGTAAGAAATGAGGAGGATTTTCTTATAACCGAACAGGGGGCCAGACTCCTAGGAAAGCCATTGGCAAAAACGATTGATGAAGTTGAAGCGCTACGTCGGTAATGGTTTTAGCCTAGAATATTCTCCAACTCTTCAATGGTTTTGGGAATTGGGGTTCCCAATACACGCGATCCACTTTCAGTTACCACAAGATCATCTTCAATACGAATGCCACCAAAATCACGGTATTCACGAAGTTTTTCATACTGAATAAACTGAGTATGTTTTTTTTCCTGCTCCCACTTGTCTATAAGGGCTGGGATGAAATAGATTCCCGGTTCCACCGTAAGCACAAATCCAGTCTCTAAAGCACGGGCTAAACGCAGATAGGCTAAGCCAAACTGTTCACTTCGTGTAACTCCCTTATCATAGCCAACATAGTTTTCTCCAAAATTTTCCATGTCATGAACATCCAATCCAAGCATGTGACCCAGGCCATGAGGAAAAAAGAGCGCGTGGGCTCCAGCTCTTACAGCCTCCCGTGGGTCTCCCTTCATAATTCCCAATGCCGTAAGTCCCTTTGCAATGGTCTCCGAAACAAAAAGATGGATTGATCGGTAGGTAGCTCCCGGTTTTATTGCATCTATGGCACTCATCTGTGCATCAAGTACGATTTGGTATATCTCCTTTTGTTTTATACTAAAGGTACCACTTACTGGAAGAGTTCGAGTGATATCCGAGGCATAGTGCTCAGGCGATTTCGCACCGGAATCAATGACCAAAAGATCCCCAGCATTCATTATGTTTCCATGGAAGTGGTTGTGTAAGATTTCACCATGAACGGACAGTATGGTTGGAAAGGATATGTGTGAGTTATTTGCACCGACTACCCCCTCCATAAGTCCAACCAATTCCGATTCTACAATCCCTGGTTTTAAAGCCCTCATTGCCTGATTATACATATTTGCTGAAATAGCAAGGGCCGCTTCAATTTGTGCAAGCTCTTCGGCTGACTTTCGCGATCGTAACGTTACTATTGATTCTATAAGTTCGACAGAGGTGCTACCGTTGATATTTTTATAATCGAGGCACAACCAATCTGCTAGCTTCAACAGTGTTTCTGTTCGATAGGGAGCGAGAAAATGAATCTTTCTATTCTCTTTTTGTGCACGAGAAAGGGTTTTACTTAATTCACTCAACTCACCGGTGTCATTCACTCCTACTTTTTCTGCTAACTCCTTAACAGAGGGCTGTGTCCCCATCCAAATTACATCATCAATGGTTAAATCAGTTCCAAAGAGAGAGTCTACACCGCTATCTAAATCAATAACGCCATACAGGTCAGGTTTATTTATTCCAAAAAAGTATAGGAATGTGCTGTCTTGACAAAAAAAGTAAGGATTTGCTGGATAGTTCATAGGTGTCTCACCATTACCAGGAAGAAGCACCAATCCCGAAGATAATTTTTCTTGTAACAGCTCTCTTCGTTTCATATAAGTGTCTGCAGAAAACATCGCCATATCTCCATTCATGAGGAAATGAAATACTACTCTTTTTGAAAATAGATACCGGAATAATTAATCTGCAAGGAGGGATCAAAGAGCACATTAATAGTTAAATGAAGGAATCCACAATATTTTAAGCTCCCTCCTCTTTGTTAATTTGCTTACTAGCCCATGTACCATCACAATTTTTGTATATATTCTGGCAAAATACTGAGCAATATTATTGAGATATTTTTAAATAATATTAAAAAACTTGTTGTACAGTATTGAAGTTATCATATTATATTATACTAAATTAATCAGCATATCATTGCCGACATATAGGTTTATGACATTGAAACATTTTCCAGGTGAAAGGAGGTTAGAAAAGGGTTAATTATTTTTCATTTCATTAATTTTCAATTAATTATCCCACTTTCTACAACACAGAATAAAAAACATACTAATACATTCTGTTTACAGGAGGGGAGGAGCCATTTCATCGTTTGAAATGATCCATATTTTGTAGAAACATTTAACAATTATCATTTAAAAAGGGAATAAAAATGAAAAAACTTATCGCTTTACTTATGGCATTAGCAATTGTCGTATGTGGCTTCTGCTGTAACGGAACGACAACCAGTGGCGAAACAAAACCTAAAACCGAAACAGAAGCGGCACCTGCTGAAGAAGCTCCCGCTGAAGAGGCTCCTGCAGAGGAAGCTCCTGCTCCAGTAGAAGAAGCTCCTGCAGAAGAAGCACCTGCTCCTGCTGAAGAAGCAGCGCCAGCAGAAGAATAGAATAAGAAATTCAGAGGAATTAATTAAGAAATAGATATAGGAACAGTGCTTTATTTACTATCTTAACCAAGGAGATATAATGAAAAAGCTTGCCATCCTCTTATTTGCTCTTTTAATTTCACTCAACACAATTGGTTGTGGTGGTGGTGGAAAACAGGCCGATGCCACAGCTGAAAAACCTGCAGTAGAAGAACAGGCTGCACCTGCTGAGGAAACTCCTGCAGGAGAACCTGCTGCTGAAGCCCAAGAAGGTGAAGAGAAAGCCGAAGAAGCTGAGAAAGCTGAAGGTGAAGAAAAAGCTGCAGAAAAACCAGTAAGTGAAGAAGGAAAATAGGAAAGAATTATCTCTTATTTTTTAAAGCAAAAGACACATCTCTATTTGAGATGTGTCTTTTTTTGTCCATTACCCCTGTCATAATAGGCTGGAACAAAGAGTCAATCTTAACCTAATACCTAACAGACGCTCATAGATCGAAGAAGATATCCTTAAATGGCCGTTCCCCAATGGGGAACGATTTTTTTGTAAGCCCCTTGATTCTGATTGACCAAAGAAATTTGAAGTGATACAGTTAGTTATATACCGCGATTTAACCGGTGAAATCGGGTAACAGTGTGGGTTCCTCGCTACCCTATCCATAGGGGTTAAAGTGTCTATTTCCTTAATTTTTTCACTCATTTTCAGGAGGATTTTATGACCTAAATAATTTTCTTTCTATTTAAGTTTTTAGCAAACACTCAACAATTAACAAAACATGTATCGCATTAAAAAAAGGATGAATCAAATGGCAGATTACCCCAAAGATTGCGGCGCTGGTGAAGATATGAAGGTTGATGGAAAGATTGGTATTGGAACTTCCAGCCCAAGTGAACGATTAGAAATTAAATCTGGGTCTGGTGGTGTGACCGTAGAGTTGGAAACAACAGCCTCCTATGATGCAGGAATGAACTTTAAGGTGCCAAATTACCAATACAACGAATTTAGACTAAGGAATTCAAACGGAAGATTTGATGTCCGAATTGGTGGCGCTGACCGCTTGAGTATAGAACAGGGAGGTGATGTTGGTATTGGTACAACAAATCCAACGGCAAAGTTGGAGGTTGATGGTGGCGATGCAAAAATATCAGACAATGGAAAAGGCATAATTCTTAAATCACCCAATGGCACAGTAGTAAGAAGATTATACTTAAAGGATGATGGAACTCTTGGACTAACAAGCCCCTAGAATTTCTTTGTAATTTCCTAAACAAGGGCCTTTTTTAGGCTCTTGTTTACCTAACGTTGATACACCTCAATGTGATGTTTATCAAAAAAAGAGACCCAAAGTTTACTTTTGGATAATAGAATCTGAAAGATGTTTTTATCTTTAGTATCGAGGGCCGCCAATAGATTTCCAGAATAATCGAGTAGCAATATTCGGCCATCACTTGCAGTAACAGCAATCTGAGATCCGTCAACAGACATATCATGAAAGAGGCATTGGTAGACAGTCAGGTCGATCTTTGCAATAAAATCACCACTGGACGTAAAAAACTGTATGCCATTATCATCTAACACGATTATTTCATTATCCTTTGATAGTGCCAACGATCGTATTTTACGAAACTCTCCTGGCCCGTCTCCCTTCTTTCCCCACTGCTTTTGATAGATTCCTGCAGCAGTATACTTTTTAATAGTAGAAAAATAGTGGCTATTGGAATAGTCCGATATAAAAACATCATTGTTCAATGCGCAAACCGCCTCAGGCATTTCCAACTTTGATGAATCTGATGGATTTCCAGAGATAATATTTTGAAAATTCCCCTGGGCATTGAACTGTTGAATCCTTTTATTACCAGCATCACAGACAAAGACCGAGGAATTATTAACGAATACACCTTTGGGTTCTAAAAAACATGCAGCATTGTTACCAATTGTCCCAAATCCATAATTATAGATACCCGTAACAGAGAAATGCTGAATACGGGGATACTTCCCGGTGTTATTTTCATAACTTAGAATATAGAGGTCTCCCTGCGGATCACTGCACATATCCCAAATGGTTGTAAATTGGCCATCACCAGCCCCTTCTGTCCCGATAGAATCAACAAGGTAAAACGCACCGTGTATAGTGACAGAAACACCCTGCGAGAATTTTCCCTCATTATCATTTTTGTCAAGGGCTGTCACTTTATATTCGTAGGAGTAGCCTTGAGTCACTGTACTGTCAATAAAAACCGTGTCTGTAAGGGAGGACCCATTTAATCGAACAAAGACTGTGTTAGAATCAATATTTTTGCGGTATACGTGATATCCCTTTGCCAATGAAGAGTCAGCATTGTCCCAAGAAAGATGCACTCGTTGTATTAATGTATCGTACGAGAGGACAAGGTTTTTTGGGATCGGAATACCGGAAAAGGGAATTTTAATGGTATCAAGGTCGGTTATCTGGCTTGATTGAACAACCACACCACTGGTGTCAACTATGTCATAATCATCCAAAGATGGTAATATTCTTACAGTATATGATGATTGGGCGAGTCGCTCAAAAAGAAAGGTGCCATCACTTTGGGGTTGGATAAACCGATTAATCCCAAAAATCAAAATGTAAACCTTTCGAGGATCTCCGCCCTCAGATAAATAAATGGTGCCCTTTATTGCTCCCGCAGGTTTTAGTGTGTCAATTAAATACTTAGTACTACTTGAAATATCAATTGAAACTGAATCAATTAATGCAAAATTATCATTGCTATCGGAACATTCAATTACATAAAGTCCTGTGTCAAGTTTTGGAATGGAAAACCCACCATTGCTATTCGTTATAGTAAAAAAGGAGTCTACAATGGGATATTCACTTCTTGCGGTGGTGTCGGGAAGAGTGGCTTTTAGTCGAACATTGACAGAAGCTCCCCTTGCAGGTGTGCCATCTTTTTGATAGAGGATTCCCAATATCTTTGAATTGGTAGTTTCTGTACTTCCTCCTGATAGGTCGTCACCAATGCTACAGGAAAGTCCCAATAGGATAAAAAGCATTAATACCAGATAGAGATAGTTCTTTGTGTTTAACGATAACATTAGTGATACATTTTAATTAGAGTTATTTTCTAACCTATAATAAACGTATTCATGGTTACTCATCTGAATCTTCAGTGGTCTCAATCGTGTTGACTTTAGTGTCATTGGAATTATCAACAACAGCGGATTCTTCACCTTTTGAATCACCTCGGTAAAGAGCGCAAAATTTTTTATGCAAAATGCAGTATTCCGCCATATCTTTAATCCTGCAACCCCATCTACACACGCAGGAGTGGTTTTTACATTGCATAGGCATCCTCCGAAGCAAAAATAATTCCTTTTTCATATATGACATAACATTTTCTGATCATCTTTTTTTTCCCTTAGGTATTTGAGAGAGTGGAAAGGCCTGAAAATTTATCTGGTATACCCTATCTGCACCGTCCTCACCATGAATGATTTCAACAATTTTCTCCCGAAATGATTTAATCTCATCCCGGATTCTTAAAAAACTTTCGTGAGAAACACCAACAGTAAGGGATGATATATCACGAATATGCTTCTTGTGTCTATCCAATGAGTTAAGAGCAAGTGAAATAGTATT
The DNA here is from genome assembly GCA_028278335.1 of Chitinivibrionales bacterium. GTDB lineage: Bacteria > Fibrobacterota > Chitinivibrionia > Chitinivibrionales > JANQEN01 > JANQEN01. Next base: position 93,501 of record JANQEN010000032.1, read on the forward strand.
TTTCTGAAACTTTTGGACCAAAAGAGATTTAAAATTTTCTCCGGTGGTAATATTCTTTTGAACCTGCATATATTGACCCTTTGCAGTTTTTTTAATAAGTCCCAACTCGACAAGGAGCGTAACAGCATCCTTTGCTTGTTTTGTTGTAATTGGAGGGTCCACTGCCTTTGCTAAGAGTGAATAATCCTCTTGCCAATCTAAAAGTGTCACCAACTCACGTAATACCACATAGTACCACTTATCAAAATAGGTGTATTGATTTTTCCGTATTTTTCCAGAGCGATGATTTTTACTAAGAGATTGAAGACGATGGAAATAGAACTCCTTTTCGTCAATTGACCCGGCATTATTAAAATGAACCATAGCTTCAAAGTATTCAATCTCTCTTTTTTTTAACTTCAAAGCCTTTGATATTTTTAATACACTACCCCGGGAAAGTGCTTTCTCACCCTTGATAACTTTATAAATAAATGTCTTTGTTTTGAATCCAGCTTTATTAGCAAAAACTTGATAGGAAAAAGAGGGACTACACTCTTTTTGAGCAGTATAATAATCGCAAAGAAATTCGCGATAACTAGTATAATCGTAAATTGAAACCATAATCCCCAATACAACACTTTTCTGCACCTATATTATAGTATACTAGATTATCTTAGACATGTCCAATTTTTAGTATTTTTAGCATATTTTTGGGGAACATTATTATTTAATTTTTTATAGTTAACATATTGTTTTTTAAGTTTTTATGCGCTTAAACTGCTTTGTGTTCTTTATTCAGACTCCATATTATTTGGGGAACGATAGAGATTGGCTAGTCTAATGGTAAGGTTGGCTGATCAGTTTCTACTTCGTAATGCATCACATCATTCGCACAACTCTGTAACAGGTACTTGTTGCTATATTAGTATAAGGGATAAAAAAAAGAGAGTCCCCAAGGGTACTCTCTTTTTTGTTGCAAAGATGAGAATGCAATTTACCTCTCCCCATCTCGCAGGCCCACAATATAATTAGATTGTATTAATGAGATAATACAACCGAGATGCTCTTATGAAATCCTTTTGATTCCATTTTGCAGATGTAGAATCCGTCTCCAATCAGTCCAGCTTGAGCACTTGGTAATGCAACTGAATGAATTCCCGGTGTAAAGCTATTTTTAGCAAGCGTTGTGATTAATCTTCCCCGTAGGTCAAAGAGCTTTAAGCTGACCGGTGAAATACCCTGTGTCTTTGGTACTTCAAAGAATACTCGATTATCTTTGTAATAGAGCGCATGGGTAGATTTAATCGTAGCAAGGGTAGAAATCGGCACAGCACTATTGACAATAGAAAGGTAAGTAGACCGTGAACTACTTGAGGAGCCAGCTTGGATTGTCACATTAGTCTGGTCACACTTAATTTCATTGAGCGTACCACTGGTGTAGTCCATAAGAGAAAAGCTGGCCACTTTTCCGCTTCCTCCCTTAGAATCAATCTGCAAAAAGAATTTTGCTGTTGTTCCATTTATTTCCTCTAATAGCCTTGTAACATCAAGACCAATTTCAAAATTTCCAGAACTGGTTAAAGCAGAGGAGTTGCCCGCATAGTTAAATGCCTTTCCCCACTCAATTCTATCACTGGGGGTAGATGCACTTGTGTTATTTGAAACACCGGCACGGATACGGATAGAGTTTCTTTTGCTATGGGTTAAGTTTACCTTATATGCCATTTTAGGTTTCACAACCTTTTTTTCAGCATTGATTCCATACACTTTGCTACTCCACATACCATCAGCGCAGAGACGGTACATAACCCAAATCTTACCACGGTTCCCAAAGCCGGTACCCCAACTGTTGACCATAAGCACTGCACCGACTTCCCAATCCTTAACATCAATGGTGCCATCTCGGTTAAGATCCTTATCGTTTGTGTACTGTCCGTCACCGTTGTAATCATACTTTACATCATCATCATACCCAGCGATTGTAACTGCATGACCACCACTTGAACCAAACTTGGTGTACACCTTTTGACCAGAATGAGCTGAAGCTGAGGGCAGTGTTTTTTGGGAACAACCACTTGCATTGTAACAGTAAACAAGGCACCCGCCCTGCCCAGTTCCTGAACCATGGTTGTCAAACCACTCCTTCATTTTTTGAATACCGCTGGTAGTTTTTACATTAATGGTAAATTGGTCTGTCCCTCTATTACCCATAGCATTTAAATACACATCATACCCTGAGACCCAACGATCATGGTCACCAAGACCAAAGCCGCCATATTTTTCAACATTTGGAATCCCAAGTTTTACTGCTATATCGAATCCTTGGTTGGGCATAGAGCCATTACTACCACTACCGCGATTACAAAAATTGTAGGTAAAGGCATAGGGATACTGATTCTTTTTTGTATTTGAGGCTAAATCTCGTAATGTATTGATCTCATAAGTAAATACATAGCCTATGGAGCTTGCCATAGCACAACTACCACCTTTTTGATTGAAAATGGGACGGAAGGCTTCATGTTTTGTGTTATCACAACTTGTCGGTAAGGGAGCACGAACTCCAGTAGATGCAATCTGTAATTCAGGAAGGGCTGAAGTAGCGGTTGCCCATTCTGCCTCAGAGATCCCACCAGCTATCCAGGCTTCACCATCTGCATCAGGATTGAGATTGACCAGGTCAGTTTTTTGACCATTCTCATCAAGGATTGCTGTTTGACCATAGGTGGTGTTAAAGAATACTAAAGCGGTTAAAATAAAAATGAGGAGATTCTTAAAAAGTTGTACGTTGTGTAACATTTTACCCCCCAGGTAAAAGTGGTTGACATTAAACTTTCTACTATTATACTACTCTATTGCACATTCTTCTATAAATATATGCAACAATTCTAAGGTTTGCCAAAAAAAGTGAGTTAAAAATTACATTTTCCCTAGAATAGCACTAAATATATAAGTAAATCAAAAAACAACAGCCTCATGATTCACACAATTAAGACAATTGACTAATTTACTTTGTTATTTATGAGAAATACCAAATCAGATTTAAGGAATTTATAAGTAATTGATCCCATAATGTATCGGCAATATCGAACTAAATCCATTTACCTTAAGTCACTTTTGTTAGAAATTGCATCTATGGTATATTACCAAATATTCTGGTGGGTATTTTACAGTTACGTTAAAAAGATCCATTGAATTTTCCTTTTTAAGAAATATTTGATGATTTGCTTTTAATCTACTTGAATGTATATAGGTTAACATTCTATATTAATGCAGCATCAGCAAATTATATAATCAATTGATTAGGAGGCAACTCTCTATGAGCAATGAGTTTAAACCATACGTGCCCGAAAAAACCGATATGAAAGAATTTACCTTTAAAGCGGTATTTTTAGGCCTTATCATGGCTGTAGTGTTAGGTGCAGCAAACAGTTACCTGGGACTCCGTGTTGGCATGACCGTTGCCGCGACCTTCCCCGCTGCAGTGGTTGCCATGGCAGCACTCCGCATATTTAAGGGAACTGTTTTAGAAGAAAATATGGCCCGCACAATAGCATCGGTGGGAGAGGCGCTGGTTGCTGGAGCTATTTTTACTATCCCCGCCTTTGTCATGGCCGGTGTTTGGACTGAAATACGCTATTTTGAAAGCTCGATCCTCATGCTTATTGGTGGTATCCTTGGTGTTCTTTTTGTCACCATTTCTCGGAGAGCCCTTATTAGCGAAACCGATCTTCCCTTTCCCGAAAGTGTTGCCTGTGCAGAAATCATTAAGGCTGGACAGAGTGGTGGTTCTGGTGCAAAGTATGTTTTTAGCTCCATGGGACTCTCTGCACTCATCCAATTCTTTAAAAGCAGCAGTGGTTTACAAATCTTTGGAGAATCCTATTCAAAGGTTATTGAACTGGCAAAAGCACAAATCGACACAGGACTCAATTTCGGCAAGGACCTGGTATATAAGTCAGCTCTTTACATCCATACACCCGCCGCCTCACCAGCTATTCTGGGTGTTGGGTATATCGTAGGACCACGTCTTGGAGCCCTAGTTTTTTCCGGTGGTGTATTTGCCTGGTTTTTCTTGGTACCTTTGGCACTGCTTTGCAATACAGAGCTCTGTGCTGCAGCAGAAGCAGCCAATGCCGACTGGATGACCATCGGCTTTAATGTATGGAAAAGTATGATCCGCCCCTTAGCAGTTGGTGCAATGGTGGTAGGAGCTTTCTACACCCTTTTTAACTTAAGAAAACCACTCATAGATGGCATCAGCCGTTCTATCAAGGACCTCAAAGCCTCGGCCGGTTCAAAGGAAGAATCGAAACGATTTGATAAGGATCTCAAAATCAATTATGTTGTCGGTGGTATTGCAGTACTCATCATTCCGCTCATTTTCCTTTACAACTACTATACAAAAAACATTGGTGGTGCAATTCTTGCAGCAATTGTAATGGCCATTGCCGGTTTCCTTTTTGCTGCGATTGCCGGTTACTTAGTAGGTCTTATTGGTAGTTCCAACAATCCCATATCAGGGTTAACCCTTTCCACGCTGCTTATTGCAGCCCTATTGATGGTTGCCATAGGTCTTACCGGTCAACCGGGTATTGCTGCGGTCTTAGGCATTGCTGCGGTGGTCTGCTGCATCTCTGGAATTGGGGGCGATATGATGCAGGACTTGAAAGTCGGCCACATTCTTGGTGGCACTCCCTGGAAAATGGAGCTTGGTGAGCTCATTGGCGTAACGGTGACCGCCTTTGTCCTTGCGATACCAATCTCTCTCCTTCATGAAACCACTGCCGGTGGTATTGGTGGTGCCGAACTTCCTGCTCCACAGGCTGGTCTCATGGCACTCATGGCAAAGGGAATTGTTGGTGGTGAAATGGCTTGGTCTTTGGTGATCATTGGAATGCTCTTTGCCGTTGCATTAATTCTTCTTAACACACCCAGTGTTATGATCATTGCTGTGGGCATGTATCTTCCCTTCAGTATCACCGCAACGATCTTTGTTGGTGGAATTATTAAATGGGTAATTGATCTTATTCTGGAAAAAAGAAAGATTGGCAAAGAGGGAAAACAGTTGGCAGAAAACACCGGAATCTTGCTTGCTTCTGGGTTAGTTGCCGGAGAATCTCTGATGGGTATTCTTCTTGCGGTGTTTGTCGCTTTGGGAATCTCCTTACCAAACATTAGTGAGAATGCTTTTGGTGGTATTGTTGTTTTTGGACTCCTTGCCTACATTCTCATTTACTATCCCTTAAAAAGTATCAAAGATGCAAAATCTTCTTGATATGACACCCATACGACTTCGGTCGTATCGCGTAAATGAAAAAAAGGGGGACGGAAGCTATACGCTTCTGGTCCCCAAATTTGGTACTGGGAAATTTGGCAAATGGCTTTCACGACGTTTTAAAAATCCCGACTATCTGGTCCATTTAGACGATTTTGGCTCATATGTATGGCATCTCTGCGATGGCGACCATTGTGTCAAGGATATTGGTGAGTCCTTACGAACAAAATATGGTGATAAAATCGAGCCGGTTCACGACCGATTATCCCTCTTTTTTAGACAGATGGAAAAGTCAAAGTTGATTGCCTTTAAGGAAAATCTTACAGCAACCCCTATTGCTGCAACCTCCCTAGAATCATTAAAAGAGAAGGGTGCTGTTCCACAGTAAAAATTGCATAACCCATAGGAAGACAAAACAAAGGAGTAATGATGGAAGCTAAGGTACAGGAAATACTCAAGATTTTTGAAGAGATAAACACGATTCCCCGAAAGTCTAAAAATGAACAGGCCATCTCCAACTGGCTTGTTGCTTGGGCAAAAGACAATAACTTTTCGGTACACCAGGATGAAACACTCAACGTATACATAACTATCCCTGCAACATCCGGGAGAGAGAATGATCCCATAGTTATTCTTCAGGGACATATGGATATGGTGTGCGAAAAGACCCCCGATTCTCCCCATGACTTTAGTAAAGATTCGATTAAGCACCTTGTTGACGGAGAGTGGCTCCATGCAGACAATACTACTCTTGGCGCAGATAATGGGATTGCTATTGCCATTGCCATGGTTCTTGCTACTGACGACTCTCTTTCACGCCCTCCTTTGGAATTACTTTTTACGGTTGATGAAGAGACTGGACTCAATGGCGCAGTAAATATTCAGCAGGAACACCTTAAAGGTAAAATTCTTTTAAACTTGGATTCAGAAGATGAGGGTGTTTTTACCATAGGATGTGCTGGTGGAAGAGATGTTGAAATTGCTCTTGAATTAGAAAAAGATTCCACAGCTACAGAGGCTCGATGCTTTAAAATAGCAGTTGATGGCCTTAAGGGTGGTCATTCCGGTGTTGACATTCACGAACATCGAGCAAATGCCAATGTGTTTCTTGGAAGAATGCTCGACTACCTCTGCAAAGAAGCACCATCTCTTCAGATGGGATCGATCCATGGTGGATCTGCCCATAACGCTATACCCAGAAACTCCTATTGCACGGTATCAGTGATTGATGATGAGCGAGAAGCATTGATCAACACCTTTGAGCAGGCTGCACTCAAGCTTGAGGAAGCTGCCAAAACCTATGATCCGGACATTGCAATAACCTTAACAGAACTTGATGAAAGCAGCTCTCTTTACACAAAGGAGAGCTCTCAAAGGGTTGTTGCCCTTTTAAACACACTCCCCCATGGTATTCTTCAAATGTCAGTTGATATTGAAAACCTCGTAGAAACCTCGACTAACTTTGCAACAATGGAAATGAAAGGTGACTCTCTCCATCTACTTTGTAGCCAACGGAGCTCTGTTGCTCAGCAATTGGACTGGGCTGTTGCCAAAGTGGAATCAGCTGCAAAACTGTGTGGTGCACCCTATACTACCGGCCAAGGTTATCCTGGATGGGAGCCCAATGTCAACTCGTCCATACTGGCCACCTGTAAAAAAGTATATACAGAACTCTTTCAAAAAGAACCCCATGTTGAGGCAATTCATGCAGGTCTTGAATGTGGCTTGATTGGTGCCAAATTCAAAGATATGGACATGATTTCCTTTGGTCCAACTATCAAAAATCCCCACTCACCGGAAGAGAAGCTTCACCTTCCTTCAGTTGAAAAAATTTGGGATTTTACTAAAGCACTCCTTCAAGCTATTAATTAGAACTATCACGACATCTTTAAATAAAAGCCCAACCTAGTTGGGCTTTTTTGGTGACTTATAGCAAAATTAATCTTTTTTTATGTATATTTCTATATAGCAGCATTGAGAATTCGATTTCTCTCCTTTAGTGAGTAATTCAATTAAATCATATTCAATGGGGGGTTGCCATATGAATGCAAAAGGACTTTCTTCTCTTTACACTTTTTTTATTATAGTATTGTTTCAAACCTCAACTTTTGCCACCTTTTCTATCACTGCTGTTGATACCGTATCTAAGTTGGTTGGAAGTGCTGGTGCTTCGTGTATCTCAGGGAGCATCATACTGAGTGACGTACATCCGGGAAAGGGTATTGTCCATACACAAGCAGCCTATAATCGAACCAATCAATCACGGGCACGGGATTATATGCGGCGGGGTGATTCTCCAAAGGACATCGTTCGGAAAGTAACCAATAATGACGCTCAGAACAATCCCCACACACGACAATATGGGGTGGTTCATTTAGATCACATTGGTGAAAGTGCTGGCTACACCGGCAGAAATTGTGGTAATTATAAGAGCCACATTATTGGAAGAAACTACACTATTCAAGGGAACATTCTCTCTGGTCAGCCTATTCTTGATTCCATGGAAGTCCGTTTTTTAAACACTGAAGGTACCTTTATGGACAAAATGATGGCTGCTTTACAGGGTGCAAAAAAACGTGGCGCCGACACTCGCTGTCGTCGCTACAACAAATCAACCATATCTGCCTTTATCCGTGTTGCTAAACCTAATGATAATGTCAATGATATGTACTTGGATCTCAATGTCAACAACACCAGTGGGAGCACCGATCCCATTGACCTGCTCCAACGAAAATATGATGAATGGGCAAATAACAATGTTGGTATCCATACGCCTTTGAGTTCTTCAGGAAGCAAGGTAACGGTGCGTCAAAACTATCCCAATCCCTTTACTCATACAACGACCCTACGGTACACCTTACTCAAGCCAGCTAAGGTAAATCTTAACATCTATAATACCGCAGGTAAAGCTATCAAAACCTTAGTTAACCACAACCAGGTTCCGGGAAAGTATACAATACAGTGGAATTCAGATGATGAAGAAGATAATCCAGTGATTGGTGGGGTCTATGTGTGTAAACTTACTGTGGACTCACAGGTGCAGACCTTCCGTATGCTACTTGTCAAATAGAGATTAATTATTTAATACAACAAAAAAATCCTCCACTGAAATTCAGGGAGGATTTTTTATTCTATATGTTGAAATCGAATCTATTCAGCACTGGTTGGGTTGCATCCCCCTGTTGGATGGGTAGTTGTTTTAGTTGCATGAACAAAGTAAGTAAATTTTGGTATTGAATCATCACTTACTTCCCAATGGGAGGAGTAGAGCATTGAAACCTGAGTACTCCGAGCATAAAAATCCATAATGCCAGCTAAACTGCTGTCTCCCACGCCAAAATCAGCTGATGGATGTATTGTAAAGGTTGTTGTAAACGCATATGAGGCGCTGGGAATATCCTTTAAAACAATAGTTTCGTTTGGTGCAATTAGATACTCCTTTGCCCGAAATTGAAACCGCACATTCGCACCGGCAATACTGGTTACCCTTAACTCATTTCCATCACATCCAAGCATACCAATGATAACACCTATAAATAAGATGAATCGAATGTACCTCATATATCCTCCACATAATTCCTATCAAAGCGTGATCGAAAAATCAGTTATTATAATTATACCATAAGCTTTGAGATATTCAAGAATAAAAATTGCTCAATTTCTTTAATTTAATAGAGCTATCTAGAATAATTGAACATTGATTGTGATGCCCTAGTAAGTGTATTTTGTGTATAACAACTTTGTTAACAACACGGGGGATCTATGAAGAACATTTTGCTGTTAGCCTTAGGACTTTCATCCACCTTACTCTATGGCCAAGATAGGATAACCGGAAAAAGCTTTACGACTCGTTCAGAGGTCATTGCTCAGCAGGGTATGGCAGCAACAAGCCAACCCCTAGCAACTCAAGCAGCTCTAGACATTCTCAAACAGGGTGGTACAGCCATTGATGCAGCAATTGCAGCTAATGCTGTTTTGGGTGTAGTTGAACCTATGAGCAACGGTATTGGTGGTGATCTTTTTGCCATTGTCTGGGATGCAAAAACTAAGAAGCTTTATGGCCTTAATGCTTCAGGTCGTTCGCCAAAGGCCTTGAGTCTTGCCATGCTCAAAGAACAAAATTTAGAAAAAATTCCTACCCATGGTCCTCTCTCACTCTCTATACCAGGTTGTGTTGATGGATGGTTTGAGCTTCACAAAAAATTCGGTTCACTTTCCATTAAGGAAGTACTTAAACCGGCAATTCACTATGCCACGGAAGGCTTTCCTGTATCCGAAGTCATTGCTTCAATGTGGAAAGAGAGTGTCCCTTATATTAAAGATCAACCGGGCTTTGCCGAAACCTTTCTTATAAAAGGAAAGGCACCCAAAAAGGGTGACCTGTTTAAAAACAGCGCCCTAGCTTCAACGCTTCAAATAATTGCAGACCAAGGTCGGGATCACTTTTACAAAGGTGATATTGCCCGGCGTCTGTCATCTTTTATAAAAAAACATGGTGGCTACCTTACCTTCGATGATTTTGCCACGCACACTTCAGAGTGGGTTACCCCGGTTTCGACCAACTATCGCGGTTATGATGTATGGGAATTGCCTCCCAATACTCAGGGAATTGCAGCGCTCCAAATGCTCAACATTTTAGAGCACTATGACCTCCGGTCAATGGGATTTGGTAGTTCCGAATACTTACACCTCCTAATTGAAGCTAAAAAACTGGCCTATGAGGATCGCGCAAAATTTTATGCCGATCCCCAGTTCAACAAACTACCAGTAAAAGAGCTTATCTCTAAGGAGTATGCAAAAAAGAGAAATGCATTAATCGATCCCCACAAAGCAGCCAAAGCCTATGATGCAGGTGCACTTGAAAGAGGTAACACCGTCTATTTAACCACTGCAGATAGAGAGGGAAACATGGTTTCCTTAATACAAAGTGTCTATTGGGAATTTGGCTCTGGCATGACCCCCCCAGATCTAGGATTTTCGCTTCAAAACAGAGGAGAGCTCTTTAGCTTAGAGAAGGAGCACTACAATGTTTATGAGCCGGGTAAACGTCCCTTTCATACCATAATTCCAGGATTTGTAACAAAAAAGGGAAAACCTTTTATAAGTTTTGGAGTGATGGGGGGCTCAATGCAACCACAGGGACATGTACAGGTACTGGTGAACATGATCGACTTTGATATGAATTTACAAGAGGCAGGTGATGCGCCACGCATTCGCCACAGTGGCTCATCCAATCCAATGAATCGAACAATGACCAATGGTGGCACCGTCAACATGGAGACTGGATTTGATCCCGAGGTTGTTCGTGAGCTTGCCAAAAGGGGACACGCCATCAAGCACTGTGTTGGCCACTATGGTGGATACCAGGCCATTCTGTATGATCAAAAACAAAAGGTCTATTACGGTGCCTCGGAATCACGTAAAGATGGCCATGCCGCAGGATATTAATTCATATGCCACTCATTAGAAACTCCTCTTTTGTACCACCTCGTTTTTTTTCCAATGGTCATGTTCAATCCATGTTCCCCCTTCTTTTTAGGAAGGTGCGTGGTGTTCGTTACAAACGGGAACGTATGATTACCCCCGATAAAGATTTTATTGATCTTGATTGGATTCATAGGGACGGTGAGACTGTTGCTCTCTTACTGCATGGTTTGGAGGGGCATACCTACCGTCCCTATATGTTAGGCATGGCAAAAGCCATGCAAAGGCTTGGAATAGCTGTTGCATCAATGAATTTTCGTGGTTGTAGTGGCACACCAAACAGGCTGCTCAAGTCATACCATCATGGTTCTACTGACGATCTTGATTCAGTGATTACCCATATACTCAATACGACAACCTACGAGAAAATCATTCTCATTGGATTCAGCCTGGGAGGCAATGTCATCTTAAAGTATCTTGGTGAGAAACCCTATGCAAATCACTCAGCAATTATCAGTGCCATAGCAATCTCAACACCCTGTGACCTTGCTTCCTGTGCAGGCAAACTTGCTGAGCCATCAAATGCTCTATACATGAAACGGTTCCTAAAGCTTCTCCATAAAAAAGTCAAAGCAAAGATGACCACACTGCCTGGTCTGATTAATGACATTGGGTATGATAAAATTAAAACCTTTAAGGATTTTGATGATCGCTATACAGCCCCAATCCATGGATTTACCGGAGCTGAGGATTACTGGGCAAAGTGTGCTTCAAAACAGTTTTTATCGTCAATTACTATTCCCTCCCTTTTGTTAAATGCAAAGAACGACCCCTTCCTAACCGAAAAATGCTGCCCCTGGGAAATTGCCCAAAACAGTCCTCATCTCTTTTTTGAACATCCTCATTCAGGCGGTCATGTCGGTTTTATCTCATTTAACAAAGAGAAGCTTTACTGGCACGAACAGAGGACTCTTTCATTTATTCAAGAACACTTTGCGGAATCACTCTCCTATTAAATAAACCTTTTTTGGTTTAATCAATGACGGTTGTATCACATACATGCCTTGAGAAATTTTATTACTCTTTTGTGAGTGGAACAAATGAATTGGGATTCGTTTCCCTAAAAGGTTGTAAATAAAAACATTATCATTTTCTATGTTAGCTTTTTGCACCTTTGCGTGATAATAATTAATAAAGGATGTCACAATAGGAATATCTTTAATCTTTCGAAGCTTTATAATGTATGAACCCTCTTCAGTTGCAGCCCATACATAGACTTCGTTTTGAATCATACAAAAACCAAAGAGAAAAGTCCCTTCAATTGCCAATAAGGGTTTGGGATTGGAAAACTGCTCTGATACAATCTTACGTTGAGCATAATGGAGGGTTGTGGATAAATCCTCGTTGCGTCTAAAAAAGTAGATCTCCTTTTCATCATCGGTAAGCCAGCAAGAAATATTACCATGTTTTGTATTTAGCGATAAAGATTTTGCCTCAGAAAAGGAATCATTTACAGACTCACGTGTTGCATAAAATAGACTATCCCTTTCAAATCCATAGCCCCGAGTAAAATAGATACTCTTACCATCTGGAGAAATCCATGGATACGCTTCAGCTCGCAAAGAGTCACACAATTCAGAAAGAAAATAAGACGAATCAAATAATCCACGACCATTTCCTTTGTAAGCAATATGCAAATCATTAAAGTCCCACATCTCCATGGTACTTACAAAGATCATTGTCTCTCTATTAGCCGTTACTGAAGGCATGATGGTTGCAGGGGCAGTGATCTTTGTGGTATCAATGGCAAGAGTCATGATGGAAAAAGTATCCTGGAGCCTGCTTCTTGACATTTTGTAAATAGAGTGATCAGTAATAAAAAAATCTCCATAGGAGAAATAGATCTCCAATCCATCCTTTGATAATTGGCCTACCATGGGCATATTCGGAATGTGGAGGGTATCCTTAATGATAAAAAAGGTATCATCAATGAAAAGCGATCTAATATGATTCCCCTGCAGGGATGAGGGGATTAAACCAAAGGCATTTTGGTGAACCACTTCTTGCGATATGCCTGAATAAAGCATAGAACAAATCAACATAAGGAATTTTAAAGCACTACTTTTTTTTACATTCACAATCTATCCAACCTCTTTTCAGATTCTTTCTACCCTAAAAAATTCATTTCCTATCACAACCGACTGCAGAATTAAAAAATTTTTATTATATTTATTAATATAAAGATAATTAATTTAAAATCAAAACTGGGGGGTTTCGATGAAGATAGAAGAATCCATTTTTATATTTATTCGTTGTACATCACTCATGTTGTTATTATCCCTTTCCTCTGTGATGGGCTATCCCGATGCCTATGATAGTACCACTGCACGAAATGTTGTAAACAGCCTAAAAATGTCCTCCTTTAAGAAGTATATAAAAGGTTTGGCTGACTGCGGCGGAAGAGAGTATCGGACAACCTCAAATGTCAATGGGCGAAATTATATCATTCAAGAGCTCGAGAAGATTGGCTATGATGTGTCAACTCAATCCTCCTCCTATAGAAATGTATACTGCACCAAGGTCGGCTCGATAGCTCCGGATAGCATGTACATTGTCAGTGCTCATTATGATGGCATGCCAGTGGCAGAGGCAGCCAATGACGATGCCTCTGGCTGCGCCTTGGTAATGGAAGGTGCTCGGGTCTTTTTCAATCCTCTGATTAAGACCCATTACTCGATCCGTTTTATGCTTTGGAACGCAGAAGAAAAGGGACTTTTAGGAGCTAAATCCTATATTAAATCTCGAAGAACTCAACAGGGAAACACTGAGCCTCGCTGGTTAGGAATTATTCAACATGACATGATTCTCTACGACCATGGTGTTCCCCCCATGCCTAATCAAATTCCTGATGCAGACATCGATGTGGAGTATCAGAAAAACTCTACCATGGCCAATGCATCGCTTAAGCTTGCGCGCGAGTGTCAACGATGCGGTAAAGCCTATGGTCCCAAGTATGCAGTTGACATTGGCGACAATATGTCCCATACCGATTCGGACCCTTTCAAGAATTACATAGCAGCGGTAAGTGTTCGTGAACTTGAACGAATTTCTGAGATTGGCAAATACGCAGACCCAACGTGGCATACCAGACTTGACAAGTACTCCTACTTTTCTGAAGATGATTTTAATTTAGGATTTACAACAACTAAAATGACCATTGGGACCCTCTGTCGTTTAGCTGGTGTACATGATTCAATACCAGTTGGACTTACACCGCGCCGAGGCCCACAGTTAGCTCCACTTACTCAACTTAAAAGCCTTATACTCTATGATCTTCGGGGCAAAACTGTTCTTAAAAGGAACACCTTGGAAAGTAGGACAAATGCATTAGCTGTTCTATATCAAGAGCAAGGAATCCCAGCTGGTCTCTATTTAGTTCAACTCATTGGTATCAACAACACAAGAGAGCAGCGCTATATTCGTATAGCCCATTAAGGGTTGGCTGAACCACAAAAACAGAATGTGACAATTTCTATTTGGTAAAGTACTCTTTTGCTATAGAGGTTACCCTTTGTATGAAGGCTCCCTTCTTCTTCGTGTAAAGCTCACGATTGTGACCGTACCTTTTAGCCAAACGAAGTTTTAGCTCACCATATTCTTTAGCAATATCCGGATGGCCCCGCAGATAATCCCTGAAAAGTAATCGTTCCCATTGGGGAAAATCTTTTTCAACCATATGAATATGATGAGTACGTTTTCCCCTGGTATCTCGTTTTATAAACCACGCATAAAAGGGAGGAGTGTTATTGCCAAAGGTGGGACGCCAAAAGTAGTCATACATTTGACTTTCTAATACTGGCACAACCTCTTTTTTTACTGTGTTCAGAGAGGAAACTTCTACCAACATATCAATGATAGGTTTTGCAATAAGACCGGGTACCGCAGTGCTTCCAAAGTGCTCAATTCGCTTTAATATGGAAGATGAGAAAAGCGATTCCAGTTGCTCTTTTTCTTGGATAAATTTGTCAGGCCACAATGGATTATAGGCAACAATATCTATCTTCTCGCTCAATACACGAGTTAATTTCTTCTGGAATGACTCCACTTATTCTAAAATCCCATAACTATTTACTCGGTTGTTCACACCAAACAAAGAGAGAATTATTCAGCCTCTTCTCTAGAATCAATTCGTAAAAACACCACCTTATCAACCTTCTTAGTAGAAATGAGCATTTTCATATACCGCGAGTTTTTATCACTGACAACATACTGATAGGCTTCAATCTTTTCCATTGGTTCACCAGTTTCAAAGGTCTTTGTAACAGATTGTCGAATAGTACATCCTGTACAATGGGTAGTGCGACCGCAACCCTCAGGAAGGCGGGCATAGGCACACTCCATGACATCACCGGTGGGTTGCTGGATTGGTGATAAAATCTCCTTGTTAAACAAGACACTAGCGTATTTATTGGCTGAAAGAACATCAGTATTTTTATCGATTACTATAATGGGTATATCAATTCGATTTATAAATTTTTCAATAGATGTCGGTTTGTTGGATCGAAAAAATTGAGCGCAATCTTCGCAAACACCATGACTAACTGAATCATTTTTAGACGGGTTCCACTCTTCGGTGCTAATATCCTTATGGCACCATGCACAGATAGTATGCATCACCAACCTCCTTACTGTAGGGTCATGAATCAAAAAAATAGTTCATTGCCCGATCTAGTTCCTCAATGGTATTATAACACATTGGACTCAAATTTGCATAAAGAATTAGTAGCTTTGAACAATGAAGAAAGGAAATACATTATGAATAGATATCTTTCGCTTTTAAGGGGCATTAATGTAAGTGGCCAAAAGAAAATAACTATGGAACAGCTTAAAACACTCTATGAAGAGTTGGGGTTTAAAGACGTAAAAACCTACATCCAAAGTGGCAATGTATTTTTTTCTACAAAAAAAGAATCAAAAAGAGAGATCGCTAAAGCAATCGAACATAAAATTAAAGAGAGCTTGGGTTATGAGGTTACCCTCTTTGTGATTGAAAAGTCCCAATTGAAAGATATTATCGCCATGAACCCCTATCCAGTGCGCGAGCCTAAGCGTCATTTAGTGACCCTTTTGTCGGCACCCCCGGAGCTTATTCCCATTCCTGAAATAAATGCGGTTAAGGCGCCTTCGGAAAAGTTTACCATAATAGAAACTGTTCTTTTTTTCTACTGTCCCGATGGGTATGGTAAAACAAAACTCTCCAATAACTTCTTTGAGAAAAAGCTAAAAGTCAAGGCAACAACAAGAAATTGGAACACTATCAATAAACTTTTTGAGATGTTTTAAATGTAGCAAAGGGATGGTGTGCTTCTTTTAGGGAATCTAATGGCACCATCTCAGCATGATCAAAAAACTGATTCCACAGTGATGCCACCTTCGGATCTTCATGGGCACGTTCCTTTTTCTCCTTTGATTCCCACTCAAACACCTCAATTATTGTCCCATTTTCAGAGTTCATACGATAGGGTGGTTTGTCTGTGACATAGCCTTGTTTCTGGAGGAGTGGTACATGAACATCAATAATCTTATTAAAGGCCTTTTCGTGCCCTGGTTTTGCTTTATAGCTGGCAATGGCAATCAAACTCATTCCTATCCCCGAATTATTTTTTTTTAACTCGCTCTTTTCCTTTTTTCGTAGCTGCTTTTTTTCTTTTCATTACCTTAATGTTATCTACCTGTCTGTAGCGAATCGCAGACCAATCTTCATCAATAGCCACTTGCGATACTGGTTCAAATCCAAAAGCACCAAAGAGGTCCCAAGCAGTTGAGCGATTTAGATCTGATTTGTATTTCTTTGAACTACCCTTGGGATAGGCAAGCCACAAATGACCATCACCCTCTAAAGCATGGGCAATGTCTTTGGCAAAGTTCTGTGCCACAGCTATTGAATCAGCAAAGGCTAAGATAAAGCTGTAGTCGCCCTTGATTGCATCATCAACTGAGGTTGGGATCGTCTCTTTAATCGCAGAAAACTCTTGCGGGTCGTTAATAATGAGGATTGGTGACTGCTCCTTATAGCCCAATTTATTCATTACTGCCGACATGTTCTTCTCACTTTGTTTCCATTGTTTAATAAGGCATATTATTGATGATTTTCTTTGCAGTAGCACGGAGAGTCTTTTCAACACCCTTTGTATTATTGAAACCGGAACGGGTCACTAAGGAAGCCTCTTTTCCATTAATCTTACCATAACTAATCACTTTGTGGTCAAGGTTATGCCAAAACACATAGTACATAGATGGTTTGATATAGTCTTGAGTAGTAATTTTCCCGGCTGAGCCTGGTTTAACAATGGATGATTTTCTTTCACGCTCTAAGTCTTTAAAGGACAGTTGTTTGATAAAGAGTATTACCTCTGGGCAGTGCTCATCAACACAAATAGTTGTGGTATCCGGTAAATAGATGCGAAACTCCTCTTTTTTCGAAAGCACAAGAGGCGTTACTTTAGGTACCAACTCATGGTCTATAGCAATAATACCACACTTTTCATCGGAGGTAACATCTTTTAGACGTGTAATCAGTTCATTGAAAAAAAACTCCTGTTCCTTTTCAAAATTCTTTATTGTCCGATTGTATTTGGCTATGGCAAAGGTCAGAAAAGGTTTGCGATCCCCTTTGTACTCTGGCGTAGTAATGTTGACATTCTGCGAGAAACTATAGATTACTAACACCAAAACTATTAATATGCACTGTCTCATAGGTTATCTCCACACTATTTTGGTTGTTTTCGTTGTTTTTAACTTGATAAAAGATATAATAATATACTTCTGTTTTTAGAAAAGAGACCAGAAAGTAATTATCTAATCTCTTTAAGCTGTTTCATATAAATCTGCCGCATCGCAAGAAGCTCCTTATCATACCGCCCATCTTTGAAATCAGGAAAGCTCCACTCAAAGGGTTGATAGCGCCCAGCTTTATAACGGCCAGCAAGATCCGCATAGATCCCCTTATCCAGGTACACCTTTTGGCCAGCCTCCTTTGCAGAGGCCAGCAGTACTTTATTGTGGTCTAAATAACCTGCGTCAAGGTTGACTATACGCTTATCTTCAATAGCCAGAGAATCTTCTATGGTGTTACATTCAAGCTTCATAGACACGATCTCAGTTGGGCTCATGAGCTTTGCAAAGCTTATTAACTGACGATAGAGTGGTGACCCCATCTCAGGTTCGTAGTAATCAGTAACATCGAAGAGGTGCAACTCTCCAGAATGATCTATTGATCCCCAATGTGCAATGAGTTCCTTTATTGCCTTGTGAAGAGCAGACTCTTCATGGAAGAGTATTGCCACAAAGTATTTAACGGGTATTACTGGTTGACATTGTGCCATCATTTATTTCCTTAAAGGCTTCTGTTACTACTCGCCGATCTATTCCTAAGATGTTGGTGATAAAATCGCTCTGCTCATTTTTAGTAAGCACTCGCTTAACTACCTCTGTTTTGTTGCGTATCCGAAGGATGTTTCCCTGTAAGTAGTGATGTTTCCCATGAATACAGCGAGTTAATACAGGGTAGGTCATCATCTCCCAGGTAAAGGAATCAGTCCAAGCACGATCAAAGGTAACTTCATCAACCGGGGCGGTTTTGTAGAGCAGTCGAGAGCGCCGATTGTTTTGAACTATGGTAAAAAGCTCGACTGTTGTGCCACCTTTGCGGGGCAAAAGTTCAACAGTATTAAATTGTGTTTCAACACAATTCGGGTGTTCCAACGGCAACTCTGTTGGACTGTTTATAAGAAATCCTGGATCAATAAGAAACATCCGGCCATCACGAATAAAAACCAAGGCACAATGTGTATTTACACCATAATGCCTATCAGCGAGAATGGGATGGGCTTCTAATCCCAAGGCATTTCCCAGAGCAACAAAGGTTGCTGTTAAAGAAAAACAGGTGCCACCAGTGCCATAGGTAAGGAAATCAGCAAGGACCTCATCGGGGCCTCTTTTGGCTGCCTGAGAGCTGATTACATCCTTATGTTTTACAATTTTGGTTAAGTTTTCATAGGGGATTTGTGAAAAGGCAAAACATAATTGCGTAAGAAGTATCTCTTTATCATGACCGGTTGGATCTATATGGAACCTATTGAAAAATCGCATCATTGTGGTGGTATCTGAGATTGAAAAGAGTGATTTTTTTGGCAAAATAGGTTCCAGTTTTCCCCTGAAATTATTCTAGTACAGCATATATTCCTGGCCAAGAATATAGTAAATTCTCCTTCAAATCCGAAATTAACTATTTTTTACCCATATTAAACTCTAAAACAAATTTTCCGGGGAGAAAGATCTCCATGGCCAGGACACTCCTCGCTTTGCTCGTCAGCGAGCCCGTTGCAATATTCCAGAGATGAATCAGGAGCACATCATTGTGAGCCTTTCATTAAGGTATAAGGACCTGTGAAAAAAATCTTTCGATATACTCTGATAATACTTTCAATGGTATTGGTAGTTGTAGTTGTACTTATAACATCTACTCTTTGGTATATCAATACTCGTCATGCAGCACAGCTTATTCCTTCTATGGTGAGTAAGTCTATTCCAGGAACGATCCAATGGCACCAGCAAAAGATCTCTCCCTTTATTGGTTCCTTTACACTTAAAAACTTTTGCCTCTTTGATCAGCATTCGGATACAATTATCACCTTTGATCGTTTTTCTATTCAGATGAATCCCCTGTCTCTTTTTAAAGGAGAGCTTCAAATTAATGCCCTTGCTATTGAGAATCCTTCCATCGACCTTATTACCGATAGTAGTGGCTCACTTAATCTTGTCTCGGCCTTTGTCAGCGTTAAAGATACAACCAATCAAGATAGCAACGACTCTAAGGAGACAAAGGATCCTTTTAATATTGCTCTTAATGATCTCTCAATTGATCAAGCTGTGTTTGGCTTCACCGATAAGGGATCAAACAAACTTGTTCATGCCTCAGGGATAGTAATTGCTGCTGCAGGTAATCTATTAGAGCAATCAGGAGCAGTGCATCTCTTTTGTGATACTGTGAAGCTAACAGCGAAAAAAGAGATACTGGTGGTCGATTCATTACGGCTAAATGCTTCCTTAGAAAAGGGAGTGCTTACACCGCAACTGAGCCTTTCAACGGCTAATTCAAATATTTCTATTATTGGTTCTATTGATTCACTCTTTACAAATCCCACAATACAGACCACAATCAAGGGAGCTGTAACACTTGAAGAGTTTGATGATTTGCTTGGCATGTCTGATCAACTATCTGGAGAATGTGTATTTACTATTGGATGTAATGGACCAGTGAGTAATCCCAACTTTGATCTTCACCTGGATTATGCAAGAGGATCATTGCTACAAAACAGAGTAGAAACATTTCAATTGGCTCTAAATTTACATGACAGAATTGCTCTTATTGACACACTCTATCTGAAGCTCCCCACAGGCTCTGCATTCATACGGGCCAACGCTAACCTGCAAAGAGTTTTTCCTAAAGGATTTTTAGATTCAACAAACAATTTCAATGAACTTACCTACCAGCTCTCTTCACGATTTTCAACCTTTGCACTTGAGGAGCTTGTATGGCTAAACAATATTCTCAAGGGAACGGTTGAGGGAACACTCTCCTGTAATGGAAAAGGTATTGACTATTCACAACTTCAAGCGATTACCTCATTAGACCTGCAGGCACATGATTTTTCAATCAATAACATCATTAAACCATGCAGTCCAGTTCTTTTGATTGATGCCTCCTTACAAAAGGGGGTTGCGACCCTTGATACATTACAGTTGGACATGGATAGTATGTCTTTGTCAATTGCGGGAGTGTATAACCTATTAACCCATCATGTAAAAGCCTCCTTACATTTAGATACAACCGTACTTGAACAGGTGCTTCCCCTTGTTAATTTGGACAGCATCTCCGGTAGCCTTGCCTTGACAGTAGAGTGTAATGGCCCGGTTACTCATCCCAATGCCTCCTGTGTGCTAAGTGCTAGAAATTTTATATATGGCAAGTACCCCCTGGGTGATATTGACATTAATGTAACCAATGATAATTCTGGAACAGTGTCACTCCCCCACTTTGCATTACGAAACAATCAATCACGGGTAACTTTGAAGGGTATTGCAGCCCTCTTCAAAGCAAACTCCTTTACCCCCCTTAAAGAGCCGCACTTTGATGTTACCATTGATTCTAGTATCATTTCTCTTCAGGATTTTATTGATTCTTTACAAGCGACTGCCTATCTCAATGGGCAATTAAAGGGTTCGCTTCAAAACATGCAGGGAATACTGAGTGTTGCAGTTGACAGTATTGATCTTGGCATGCAACATGTTCACGCTCTTTCACTTACCGCAAAAGTTGACAGTAGTCGACTTTTTTTAGCTCCCCTAAGGATTTCATTATCTCCTCAGGAACATCTTTCCACCACAGGATGGCTTACACAAAAGGGTGCCTACGCACTAACAGTTAAGTCAACTCCTATTTCTCTTTTGCGTATTCAACCGATTGATACGGCAGCAAAGGTAAAGGGATCCATATCAATCAACCTCTCTGGTGAGGGTAGCTTTAAAAATCCTCAAGCAGCAGGTACGATCTCGCTTGACTCACTCAGTCTTGACAACAAGCCTATTTCTGATATTATGATTGATCTCTCTTTACAGGAGCAAATGCTGGCTATCAGGGGCACACTTGGTTTTTTGGTAACCGGTATTTACCATTTAAAGGATAAAACCTTTCAATCATCCCTTCTCTTTAATAAAACTCTCTTAGCCCCCTATTTTCATTTAGCTAAGCTGAACAATCTTACCGGTATACTCAGTGGTGAAGTAACAGCACAGGGTGATTTAGATAATCTTGACAAAATAAAGGCATCGGTACATCTCCAATCCCTTTCAGTGAAGCATAAAGAGCTACCACTAATTTTTACAGAAAACCTTCAAGCGGCCTATGATCAAAAATCACTCCGTCTATCACCAATAGACATTTCTCTTTTAAAAAAGGGCAGAGTATCTCTCTCTGGACAAGGAGAGTTGGCAAGCACTCTTAATTTTGACTTGCATGCTGATATTCCCCTTAATTTACTGAGCTACTTTACTGATCAATTGCCTGATGCCTCTGGAAATTGTAAAATCAATGCTTCGCTGAGTGGATCACAAAACAGCCCTAATGTTGATGCTACAATTACATTGGAAAACCTTGGCATGACAATCCCCGATTTGATGCAGAAGGTACACGGAGTCAATGGTCAAATTACCGTTACACCGAACCAGGTAACAATAAATATAATTGAGGGTAATCTTGACAATGGTCAATTTAATTGTAATGGGACTATCGCTTTGGATAGTCTAAAGCCAAAGGATATATCATTAAAAGTAATGGCCCAAGGTTTACCAATTGATGTGCCAGACATGGCAGATGTTCGGTTTAATACAGATTTGACCATAGCTGGAAATGACACAGCATCAGAAGTGACCGGCGAATTAACCCTCCTTGAAGGGACCTATTATAAAGATATAAAAATAAACCTTCTCAATGGGGTATTGAAAAAAACACGGGAAGTGAAACCGGAAACTGAAAGTGATGACACCTCTTCAATCCTAGATAATATCAGCTTAAACATTGATATAAAAAATCGCCAACCCTTTTTAGTAGACAACAACATGGCCCTCTTAGAAATCAATCCGGATCTAAAGCTCATTGGTACAGCCCAAAGGCCCTTAGTAAACGGCCGAGTCTCCATTGGTTCTGGCTCTATCACCTATCTTCGCAAAACCTTTGACGTTACTAAAGGGGTGATAGATTTTATCAACCCCTACAAAATAGAACCAACCGTAGATATCGTAGCAAATTGTAACATTCGTCAATGGTTAATCACCCTCAACACCAAAGGTACTATTGAAAATCTTCAGTTTACTCTCAATTCTGACCCACAATTAGAGCACGAAGATATTCTCTCTTTAATCACACTGGGAAAGACCTCCGATGAAATCGCCCAAGGCAATCTAACAGCTAACAATTCACCGGAGCAACTTCTCGCCCAAATGATCGACGCAACTCTGGGGGAGGACATTAAAAAGGCAACTGGCCTTGACATTTTAGAGATTGACACAGACGCTGACACTCAAGATGATTCACAGTCGGATCGGATCCAAGTGACTATTGGAAAGGAGCTCACCAAACGATTAACAACAAAATATTCTATTGAATCATTAGAAGGTGAACTGACGCAGCGAGCAATCGTTGAATATAAAATATTGGAAAATCTCCTTTTTCAAGCATACAGCGATGACAAGGGAAACAATGGTGGCACTACTCGATTTAAGCTGGAGTTCCGATAGTGTTTATGAATATTAAACAATACATCATGATAATCTCTTTAATAGGCCATCTTCTTGGAGCTGGCAGTATGCTCCTGGCGACCAATTACAGTACTGATTCCTCCAGTATGGATTCGATTCCTTTGGAGACATCTACCTTCATAGCGAATGTATCGATTATCATTGAGGACTATTATGGGAAACAGAGCGAATGGGAACAAATGGCTTATTCCCTAATTTATTTGGAGAAGGGGACCAACTTTGATCGACAAAGGCTCTCGACATCGATAAAGGCATTGGAGGTTTGCCAGAGATTCAAAACCATCGCCGTAGACACACTCTTTACTCATGACAGTGTGTCGATTGTATTCACACTTTCACCCTTTAAAACCATACGTAAAGTTATCATATCCAATGAATTCCCTCTCTTTGAATCGGAAATTGTTAAGGCTACAACTCTTTACACAGGAAAGCCATTTCAGGAAGAGGCATTTCCAAACCAGGTATTGAGAATCAAAGCTCTCTATAAACAGGAGGGATTTCCACAGGCTACTGTTTCTATACGACATGAAATCAATGACAAAAAGGGCTATGTTGACCTATTTATCGCTATACAACCGGGGCCATCTATCGAGATTGAGACTATTTCATTAACCGGTAATCAATCCATTAATTCGCTACGGTTAAAGCTTCGCATGCTTTCTTGGCGCAGGAGCATCTTTCCCTTTAAATCGCTTCGGCGATTTATTGAAAAAAATAATGTAAAGGATTACAAAAGCTTGCTTTCCTTTTATAAGAAACGAAAAAAGTTTGCCGATTGTTTAATTGAAAAATCATCCGATATTGACACAGTGCGTAATCGAGCAAATCTCTCCTTTGTGATAAAAGAAGGGCCTCGCTACTTTATCGATTTTGTAAGAATCAATAAACAGTCCGAAAAGGATATACGAAAAAGCGCTTTAAAAAAATGTGTGACTATTTATTCCCGTGGTAACAACCACAACCTTGGTGTTAAAAAGAGTATTCGAAACCTAAAAAAGTACTATGCAAGTAAGGGATATCCCAAGGCTTCCATCACCGTTGAAGATGGCCAGACTTCACAACAAAGAGCCAATCATAAAAATCTTACCTTTCTTATTGAATCAGGTCCCCGTTATGTGGTCTCTTCTATATCCATTAAAGGCAATCGTGTTTTTACCATAAAGAAAATAAAAAAGCAGATGCTAACCGAAAAAAAGGGGACCTTTATTGAAGAGACTTTTGAAAAAGATCTCTTAGCTATCCAAACTCTGTATCGCAAAAATGGTTATCAAAAGACAACGGTTACCTATGCACTTGTAAATATTGATTCATCGAACATCTCTCTAGCACTTTCAATACAGGAACATGTCCAAACTAGAATCTCCTCTATAAAGGGCAAGGGATTTACGATGCTTCCCTTTGACAAAGTGAGAAAGAAGCTTCTCTTAAAAGAGGGTAAACCCTTTCAAAAATCACATTTAAAGTCGGATGTGATTACACTCTCAGCTCGAGTAGCAGAGAAGGGATTTCCCTATGTGCAAGTCAATACCGATTTATCTTATAATAATGATTCCTCCCAAGTGGAGGTTTCCTATAGTGTTAAAAAGGGTAAAAAGGTCTATTTGGGCAACACCTTTTATTCTGGGAACTTTCGAACAAAAGAGCAGATCATGTCCCGGGAGATCAACACCAACAAAGGTGAGGTGTTCTCCTTGATTAAAACCCTTTCCGGACAGCGAGAATTACGAAATTTTAATATTTTCAACTCAATCTCATATAAAGCCATTGGACTAAGCGAGAAAAATGACACGGTCAACCTCTTTATTGCTGTTGAAGAGCGAAAACCCTTCTATTTTGAATCGGGACTTGGATACGAGGCTGATCGATTGTGGGGCGAGTGTATTATTGGTGACAGAAATTTCCTTGGTCTTAATAAGGATGTTAGCTTAGATATTAAGGCGAATCATATTGGAGGGTACCGTTTTGATTTGCGGTTGGTTGAACCACGTCTTTTTGCATCTCCCACTTCGGCAATATTAAACGGCTATGTCGAACGAATTATTGTTCCCAACAAATTCGGTGTTGATGCCTATGGAGCCTCTACTGGCTTAACACGAAAAATTGGTAACCATCTGGCCCTTAATTGTGCAACTGCTATTGAATATCGTGACCAGTTTACCATATCAAACACTTCAACTGATACAACCAGTGAAATAACAGATAAAGAGCTGCAGCCGAGAAAAATTATCGAAACCCCAGCCTCGATAAGCTGGGATAGTCGTAACTCCTTTGTAAGACCCCAAAGGGGATTCTTTTCAACAGCTGACATGAAGCTATCCAAGGGAATTGAAAACTCTCTGGATGATTTTATCCGCTATCATTTCGAAACAAGAAGCTATATTCGAGTCCTACCAAAATCTATTCTTGCTCTAGTGGGTCGTGTAGGGTACATCGACCCAATAGGAAAAAACAATAGTATTCCACAGGATCAACTCTTTTTTCTTGGAGGTACCGGAGATGTTCGTGGATATAGTGAAACAAAGCTATTTTCTTCAGGGGGTCGATCAACCATAAGCGCCAGTGTCGAGGCACGCATTGATTTAGGTTTCAATTTTGAGTTGGCACTCTTTTATGATACTGGCTGGCTAGGAAAAAACTTTACTGTTGTACAGGCAAATGAATTTAAGTCCTCTATTGGTACAGGGTTACGTTTTATCACTCCCATCGGTCCTATTGGACTATTATATGGATTTAAAATTAATCCAAACACTGATGATGACATTGGAAAAGCTCATTTTTCTCTGGGGTATAGTTTTTAGATAAATGTTCCTTGTCCCTAAGTGTTCCGTTATATTTTTAATCAGATTTTACGGCAAGCATAGTTAGTATAAGGGGCGAAAATGCTGGGGGTTTTTAAAAAGTTGCTCCATTACTTTAGCTTTAATCCATATATTCTGGCATAATCCCGCCACAGGGTTGAAAACACTGTTTTCACCGTAATATCAAAAACATATCAGAATTTTCACAGGATTCATAGGTGGTTACTTTTTGTTTCTATGACCATCAGAAACCTACATATGCTATTGTTTTTTGGGGATATCAATATTCCTACTATTCAAAACGTAATTTCTAGACTATAATTAAAATGGTAAGACATGTTCCTGCTATCTAATTGTAATACATTTTAAGAAAAGGTTGTGGTGTGATAGGCAAAGAGACTAATTCATTTGAGGACGAAACACGCAGCTTTAAAGTTCTTAATAACCATAATGATGTCCCGCAAACTAATCATGCTCAAGCACTTTTTTATCAACAGGCCTGGGAAAACAGCCCAACACCGCTTTTTGCTATTGATAGAAAAGGGATTATATGTCATTGGAATAATTCCAGCACTGCTGCTTTTGGTCACGGAAAAGAGATTATTGGAACCTCTCTCTCTTCTCTGATTAGCGAATTTACCAATAAAGAAGCACTTAACACGGTTATTGCTCAAGTATTTAGTGGCCACTCCTTCAACAACATACAATTGGCTTTTACCACCAATACCAAAAGTGTCAAATATATGGTGGCCCGGCTCTATCCGATGTTTGATGAGAACAGACAGGTGTCGCTCTGTTTTATTGCCAATACGGACAATACAGAACATCTTCGCTCGGTGGAAAAGGTTCGACGACTCAGTTCTGCTATAGAGCAGTCGATTGATGGCGTGGCAATCACTGACTTAGATCAGAGAATTGAGTATGCTAACAAACGATTTACACAGATGCATGGTTTTTCCGATCTTGAGATTATTAGCTTTCCCTTAAAGAGACTTATTGCCAAAGGTTTCCAAGGGACCTTTGCTCTTGCCTGTGAAGAGCTCGTTAAAAAAGGATTTTGGACCGGTGAAATACGGCACTGTCATCGTGATAACACCCCCTTCACTACACAGCTTTCCTTAACACTTCTTAAGGACACCTCCAACAAACCTTCAGCCATCCTGGTTATCTTACATGATATTTCAGAACAGAAAAAAATGGAAGCCCAGCTCCAGGAGGACCAGAAAATAAAGGCAATAGGTACCCTTGCCGGAGGTATTGCCCATAACTTTAATAATTTACTCATGGGCATTATGGGTAACCTCTCTTTGTTGCTTAACAATATGGATCAGAACGATCCTAATTATAAACGATTAAGAACGATTGAAAACTGTGTCCAACAGGGAGCAACACTAACAAAGCAGCTGGTTGCTTATGCTAAGGGTGGCAAATATCAGACGCGACCCTCAAATATGAACACCATTATCGAAAGTGTAGCAACTATTTTTGGCTATACCAAAAAGGAGATTGCCATTGTAAAAGAGTATCAACAGGATATATGGACTGTTGAAGTAGACCGAAGCCAAATCGAGCAAACACTGCTTAACCTATTTGTCAACTCCTGGCAAGCTATGCCTGAAGGTGGTACGCTCCTTATTAAAACCAAAAACTGTGAATGTAGTGAAGAGCAGGTTGAAAAATATGATGTTTCACCAGGAAATTATGTTGGTATATCTGTGTCGGATACAGGGGTAGGAATGGACCGGGATACCTTAAACCAAATATTCACCCCCTTCTTTACAACAAAGGACTCAAGGGGGACGGGCATGGGTCTTGCCTCAGTATATGGAACAATAAAAAATCATAATGGCTTTATTAATGTTCAAAGCGAAAAAGGAAAGGGTAGCTGTTTTGAACTCTTTCTTCCGGCAACGGAGAAAATGGTTGAACTTCAAGTACAGGCACCGGAACAACTCTATCGGGGCAACAAAGAAACGATTCTCATTATTGATGACGAAGAGGAAGTTTTAGAGGTCTGCTCTGAAATGCTTCATCAAATGGGTTACTCTGCTCTCAGTGCTACAAATGGGTATGATGGTGTTGAGCTTTTTAAAACGCATAAAGAGGAGATCTCCTGCATTGTACTTGATATCATAATGCCAAAGCTTGGTGGTATAAAGACCTTCCATCTACTCCGAACGATAAATCCTGAAGTTAAATTTTTGGTTTCCAGTGGCTATAGCAAGGATGATCACACAGCCACACTCCTGAATGATAAATACTGTAGTTTTATTGAAAAGCCCTTTACCATGAAGGCCTTTTCTGAAAAGGTTAATCAGATTCTCTCTACCTAGTTTTTCTGATCCGCTCCTCTTTGATTATGAGACAAAAAAGGTACCCCTATGGCAAAGTTTCGCTGCCCTGGTATGGATCCAGCTCACTTTAAACCGGAAGATATTTTTCTCTATCCCTGTGGGAAATGTAAAGAGGAGTTGGAATTTTGGAAAGACGATGTGAAGCTTACCTGTGCTAAGTGTGGATATGAAAATACCAATCCACATATCGACAAAACCTGCTTATCTTGGTGTGATAAGGCAGCAGAATGTATTGACAACCAAGATATTCAGGAGTGGAAAACGAAGAATAAAGAGCAGTAGCCACCCCTACTTTTCACTGCAGGAAATAGAGTATATGATTGAATGCCCACCGGGGTGCCAGCCGCAGGCTTCATTGCATCATCTAAAGCACCGGAGATACCTCGAAATTGAGCAAAGGATCCATTTAACAAAAGGGATATTACAAGCAAAGTTATTTTAGCAATAACAATTTTTTTATTGGAATTGTGCATACTATACTCCCTAACTTAGGAAAAGGGATTTGGAAATAAAATCATCTTGGATAGAAATCTACTCACTTAGCTTCAAAAAGTAAAATAAGAGAAAGTCTTTATAAGGGCAATTGATTAGAGAATTATTTCATTGAGCATCACCAATTAACATAGCTTTGAGAATAAATTATAATAAGCTATGATGTTAAACCTACCTAGTACATTCGTATCAAATCCTTCCTTCGATAGTATTTGATCCCATTACAAAGTTTTATGCCCAACTCCTCAATAACACTTCTCATTTCCTACACAATTTTGATGAATTCCTATGCTTTAAGTTAGTAACCGTACAATATTTTTAGATGGTTAAATAGTGCTTTCTGTTTTTATTAGACGTCAATTGAGCAAGTTTAATATATCAAAAAAGTGTTCTAGATTTGATTGGCTTTGTGTAGTACTGATAATTATATTATGAAGAGTGAGTCAAAATAATAAAACACAGTTTTCTACTCAATTATTAGGTTGTGGACAAATATATAATTAAATAGGTAATCATATTCTTCACTTTTAAGATTCTATTCATATATGAATAAGTCAATTAACAACAATTTACTTGTTTCATTTTTTGGAGGATTAGGTGGTTTAATAAATGCCTTATGGAGCTATTTAGCATTCATTAAAGATGATATTTTACAATGGCATATTTTAATCGCTGGTCTCTTTCATGGTGCTCTAATTGCCTTTTTTGTGTTTTTTTACCAGCAACTTTTCATTAGAAAAAAAATAATTCTTAAATATATGAATGCCTTACCATTTTCTTGGATTGCTGGATATATCTCATATTTTCCCTTAGCTTTATCAATATCTCCATCAAATTTTTTAAGTGACGTTTATTTAACTTTTAGTCTTGAATATCTTTATTGGCCACTTCAAAGTTTTGGTCTTGTTGTTGGAGTTTTTGCAATCCTTGCACTCATATTTGATAAAAAACTAGTCACTCATAGAATAATACTTATACCCGTCGGAATAGTTAGTGGTATACTTGGCTCATTGTGGTTTTGGCTAAGTATCAATAAATCTTTCTGGCATTTTAGTGTTTTTCATGGGTCAATTTGGGGAATATTGACAGGATTAGGACTGTTACTGGTTTATCCAAAATTAGAAAATCAAAGCAAGGAATTCAATTAAGTTGTTGCTTAATAACTTAATCAGTTTATTAAAAATTACATGCGCTATCCCGCACAATAGCATCAGAACCGGCTGCAGCAGAAACCAAGTCTGAAGAGTGGGATAGGCTCAGCTGAACTTAAATGTAATGAGAAAATTTAAGGATATACACGAGTACAAAGAATATGTAGACGAACAGTCGATATATGAATTAGTTGGCATAGCAAATGAGATAAATAAAAACGATTATCCTAACCGATATAAGTTGGTTATAGAAAAGATTGATGAGTTAGGAGGCATACCAGATGAATGTTATGAAAATATTCAAAATGTAAACGGCACAACATTTTTATTAATTAAGCACAAAGGAATATTTAAAACGATTCTACACATCAAGGATGGAAATGATATAATATTGAAACAAAATAAGATATTTCTGAACAATGAAGTGATAGGAAAAAGATCCTGGTTAAAATCTTTCATTATTAAAGGTTATTATGGCAAATGGAAAACAAATGTTGGGGTATTTGAATTAAATAAAATTAAAAGCAAGAGTATATTTGATGATAAATACAAAGTCAGTATAGAGAATATTAACGTTGGCCAAATAAATAATCAATGTGGAAAAATCACCGTTGAACATGTATCGAATAATTACAAATGTTTTATTGGAGTGATTGCGTATGAATTGTACGAGTCGATATATTATGATTAGGGAGATTAACGTATAACTTTTAGATGCACTAAGAGCTCTTCTTCGCTAAGAAAGAGTCTTTGGTGAGCATTTTTGTTGTGAGTCTTATTTATTTAATCATACGAAAAATCAGTCAACTACCACCACCAGAGGTGGTGGCTTGATTTAATATACCTGGAAGGTATGCTTCCTTGTTTTAATTTAGTTAGTCAGTAAAACTTAAC
>JANQEN010000041.1 GCA_028278335.1 Chitinivibrionales bacterium
TTATACCGCTTCTCAATAATTTTGTCCTATATTGTGTTGCGGTATAACTGTTTCTATAAGAGTTTTGTCAAAAATCATGGGACAAAACTTTTGAGAAACAGTATATAATTTAAAGGTGGAGCAGATTTAAGAATGCACAATAAAATCGTTACCAAGATGATCATTCTGTTGTTACTGATTATGTACAATGCCGGGACGCTCTGCGCACAGCAATGGCAGCGTGTTATTGAAAATCCAGGATGGGAAAAAAGAGGCTGGCATCGATCAGTAATTTTTAAAGATAAAATGTGGGTACTTAATGGGAAAGCTGTGAATGACACGGTTCACAAAGATGTCTATTCTTCTAACGATGGTATTACCTGGAATTTAGTTCACAATCCGACTCCCTTCTTAGCAAAGGTTGATTTTGCTCTCCTTGTTTTTGATGGAAAAATGTGGGTGATCTGTGGAGAGGAAGGGTGTTGAGGGAATTCATTCTACGGCCAGGTTTGGTCATCATCAAATGGTAAAGATTGGACATTAGTTGCAGAGGAAACAGCACTTGGAAAAAGAGGTGGAGCAAGTGCAGTTGTTTTTAATGACAAAATGTGGGTACTTGGCGGTACTACCGGGCTACGTCAAAGGGATGTCTGGTGCTCAACCGACGGAGCCAATTGGACCCTGGTCTGTGATAGTGCCCCATGGCAAGCGAGGGCTCATCATTGTTCAGTAGTTTTTGATAACAAAATATGGCTCTATGGTGGCAGTTTCTCAACTGATGTTTGGTATACTGAAAATGGAAAAGATTGGGTTCAGGCAACTGACAATACTGGTTGGGGTAGCAGAGACAATTTTGAAACGGTTGTTTATAACAATAAAATGTGGGTAATGGGTGGAGCTGGCTTAAACTCAAGTACCTTGAAATTTGAAACCTACAATGATGTATGGAACTCAAAGGATGGAGTCCATTGGACACAGGTGTTTCCTTCATCACCCTGGAAAACTCGAAAGGATTTTTCAGCCCTGTCCTTTAATAATAAATTATGGATCATGGGGGGTGGCCATTATCTTGCCGATGGAAAGACCGTTGAATTGCAGGGAGATGTTTGGAGCTATAAAGAACAAACAGGAATAAGAAGCAATACCATTGTCATAAAGAACATTAAGCCCATCCAAATTAGTTACATTAGAGGTGGGCAATCCATTATCATTGGATTCCATATACACAAAGTTTCGTCTATGACTATTGATATTTATAACGTGCAGGGAAGGAACATAAGGAGAGTCCTCAATAGGCCGATGCATTCGGGAACCCACGCAATAGAGTGGAATAAAACAGATAACAATGGCAAACAGGTTTCACCGGGATTTTATTATCTGCATATAAAATCAGATCAGGGGGATCTGTTAAAGCAGTTTTTAACAGTAGATAATTAAAGGGTCTGTGCTTTTTCTGGATTATTTTAATTAAAAGATCCAAGATTTGGATGGAATTTGGACTAAATTTGGATCATTCCTGGAGGGTTTCTGGACCTTTTTGTGCTATATTACATTAGCATTGAGCCGTGACATCCAAAGCATTGAGCCTTGACATTCAAACCATTGAGCCTTGACATTCAAACCATTGAGCCTTGATATTCAAAGCATTGAGCCTTGATATTCAAATCATTGAGCCTTGATATTCAAATCATTGAGCCTTGACATCCAAATCATTGAGCCTTGACATTCAAACCATTGAGCCTTGATATTCAAATCATTGAGCCTTGATATTCAAATCATTGAGCCTTGATATTCAAATCATTGAGCCTTGATA
>JANQEN010000045.1 GCA_028278335.1 Chitinivibrionales bacterium
CCGGAAAAAACATCACCCTATCCTTGGATACAACATCATCCAATGACATCCAAGGGATACAGCTTATAAATGAATCAGGGACCCTAGCATTTAATAATCAGGTTGCTACACGACTCTTACGTAAAGAGAGAGAGATACGAAAGTATCTCTATAACAATTTATTTAGCGAGCATTCAGACAACCCAGAGAATTCACGATGAAACAACGAATTATAGGTGAGGTAAAGCGAGTCAACGGCCCGGTAATTGAGGTTAGCGGTATCACCGATGCCATGATGTTCGAGCTTGTCAAGGTGGGTGAACAGAAGCTTATTGGCGAGATCATAAAGCTCGAAAGTAACAATGCCATTGTACAGGTTTATGAAGATACAACCGGTGTCACCCCCCATGATCCTGTGTATGGCGAGGGCATGCAGATATCAGTGGAATTGGGCCCTGGGATTATCGGAACTATTTACGATGGTATTCAAAGGCCCTTAGAAAAAATTCGAGAGATTGCCCCCATCTATATTGATCGAGGTATTTCGGTTTCCTCTCTTGACAGAGAAAAACAGTGGCATTTTACCCCCTCTGTTAACAAAGGTGACACACTGCAGGGTGGTATGATTGTAGGCACAGTGCAAGAGACTGAGCGAGTAGAACATCGAATTTTGGTCCCCCCTGACCTATCCGGGACTATTGTCTCAATCGTCGCAGCAGGAGAATACACTGTTGATCAAACCATTGCAGAAATTCAGACACAAAACAGTGTAATTCCTTTAACACTTATGCATCGCTGGCCAATACGCGTTGCCCGTCCAGTAAGTAAACGATTACCTCTGGATATTCCCCTCATTACGGGCCAACGGGTTATTGATACACTCTTTCCCGTTGCAAAGGGTGGGACTGTTGCCATACCTGGTGGATTTGGCACCGGTAAAACCATGACCCAACAGGCCGTTGCAAAGTGGTGCGACGCTGATATCATTGTTTATATTGGCTGTGGTGAGCGGGGTAATGAAATAACTGATGTGTTAGCCGAGTTTCCAAAACTGATCGATCCTCGTACAGGGCGATCACTTATGGAGCGCACTGTTCTTATTGCCAATACTTCTAATATGCCGGTCTCTGCCCGGGAAGCGAGCATTTACACCGGCATCACTCTGGCCGAGTATTTCCGTGATCAAGGGTATCATGTGGCAGTGATGGCTGATTCAACCTCTCGTTGGGCCGAAGCTCTACGAGAACTCTCGGGACGCATGGAGGAGATGCCTGCAGAAGAGGGCTTTCCCGCTTATTTACCAACAAGAATTGCCGAGTTTTATGAACGAGCAGGCTACATGGAGACCCTCTCCCAAAAACAGGGCTCATTGTCTATTATTGGAGCTGTTTCACCGCCTGGTGGAGATTTTTCCGAACCAGTTACCCAACACACTAAGCGATTCATACGCTGTTTTTGGGCGCTTGATCGAGCCCTTGCTAATGCACGGCACTATCCTGCCATCTCATGGCTTGACAGTTACAGTGAATATCTGACTGAGATGAGTGCCTGGTGGGAGGAGAATGTAACTTCTACGTGGCAGGAGGATCGCACCATTATCATGGACCTGCTCCATAGAGAAGTGCGACTACAACAGGTAGTAAAGTTGGTTGGACCCGATGCGTTACCCGATACACAACGGTTTGTTCTTGACGTATGCACGCTCTTTAAAAACGCCTTTCTTCAGCAGAATGCCTACGACAAAATCGATATGTACTCGGTACCGGAAAAACAGGTCAAAATGCTGCATATCATTGTAACCTATTGGCGGCGAGGCTCTGAGGCGATTAAAGGTGGTGCTACCATTGTTAAACTGAGAAAAATGAAGGTGTATCAAGACATGGTGAAGATGAAGTTTACTGTCCCCAATGATAAACTATCACAGCTTGATAAAATCGAAGCCCGACTGGAACGATCCCTCAATCAATTGGAGACGATCTATGCTTGATTCGGCAATACAAAAAAAGCTTCTTAAAGGTCGTGAGTATATTGGTGTTGATAAGATTGATGGACCGCTTGTTTTTATTAGCAAAACCCATCCTGTGGGCTACCGCGAACTGATCGAGTGTGTTGACGCCAAGGGAGCGGTAAGGCTGGGAATGGTTTTAGAGACCTCCCAGGATGTTGTTGTTGCACAAATTTTTGAAGGTACCTCAGGACTGACTCTACCCAGTTCGCGGGTACGGTTTTGCGGCGAACCGCTCACCATTCCTGTATCTAAGGAGATGCTTGGCCGTGTTTTTAATGGTTTGGGAAAACCTATTGATGGAGGGCCTCCTCAACGATGTGATTTAGAACTCAATGTCAGCGGCATGGCCATTAATCCTATATCACGACAATATCCCCGAGATTTTATTCAAACCGGCATATCAACCATTGACGGAATGAACACTCTTATTAGAGGACAAAAACTACCTATATTCTCAGGGAACGGATTACCACACAATGAACTGGCTGCACAAATCGCCCGGCAAGCAAAGATTCGAGGCACTGAAACTGAATTTGCCGTTGTCTTTGCTGCAATGGGCGTAAAACATGATGTGGCGCGTTTCTTCACTCGTTCTTTTGAAGAGAGTGGCGTCTTGGAAAACGTAGCCCTCTTTTTATCTTTGGCTGACGATCCTTCGATCGAGCGTTTGATTACCCCGCGAACCGCCTTAACTCTTGCCGAGCATCTTGCCTTTAACGAGGATATGCATGTATTGGTCATTATGACCGACATGACCAATTATTGCGAATCATTGCGGGAGATATCAACGCTTCGGGGAGAGATACCCTCCCGTAAAGGGTATCCAGGATATCTCTACTCTGATCTTGCTGAGTTGTATGAGCGTTCCGGTATGATTAAGGGATATTCCGGTTCTATAACGTCGCTGCCCATTCTTACCATGCCCAATGATGACATATCCCATCCCATTCCTGATCTGTCGGGATATATAACCGAAGGACAAATCGTGTTTGAGCGAGAAATGGATGGTCGGGGTATCTATCCTCCCATTGCGGGCTTGCCCTCTCTGTCGAGACTCATGAAGGATGGTATTGGCGAAGGTATGACCCGTGAGGATCACCCCCATTTGGCAAGTCAGCTCTTTGCGGCCTATAGTTATGTCAAGGATGTGCGTAATCTTGCTTCGGTCATTGGCGAGGAGGAGTTGACTCCCTTGGATCACCAGTATCTTGATTTTGGTAAAGCCTTTGAAGAAAAATTTGTCACCCAACGAACCGATGAAGACCGCAGTATCGAGCAGACCTTAGACATTGGGTGGGAAGTCTTACGAACACTCCCCATTGATGAGTTACATCGTATTACCGAAGAGGAGATTGAGAAGTATTACGGTGCTTAAGAAACTTCTACAACGATGATGCAATAAACAGGAAATCACTAATACAAAATGTCACAACTTAATTACGCCCCAACCAAAACGAATCTGATCAAACTGCGGGAGGATCTCAAGTTTGCTCAACAGGGTTATGAATTGTTGGACCAAAAACGAAACATATTGATCATTGAGCTCCTCACCCTGGTCGATCAAACTATTACCTTTCAGCAACGCATTGAGGAGGCGCTTGCCAAGGCCTACCAGGCCTTGGAGAATGCCGTGCTTTCCATGGGCAAATTAAAGGTGCAACATTTGGCTAATGGTATAAATATCAAAACAACAATCACACTTAAATCTCGCAAAGTTATGGGTGTCATGTTACCTGTGGTGGATACCGAATTTACAGAGAAGGCACCCTATTTTAGTCCCTTAGGCACCAGTCATTGGATTGATGGTGCCGTTGAGATATTCAAAAAGGCCCTTAAGGAGATGGGGAAACTTGCAGAATTAAAGGTGTCGGTTTTGCGTCTTGCCAATGAAGTACGTAAGACAATCCGAAAGGTAAATGCCTTAGAGAAAATCGCCATTCCCGATCTTAAGGATACCGTAACCTATATACAGACCCGTTTGGAAGAGAATGAGCGTGACATGTTTGTACTCATGAAAATGGTCAAAGAGCGATTGGAAAAGAAAAAGCAACACACACATACATAAGGGAATCTAAATAAAAACAATCTCACTATTATGGAGTAATTGTGGAAAGTCCCATACAAAAAATAATGGTCTACATTGACGGAACAGAGCAGTCGATCACTGCTGCCCAGTATGCAATCTATCTTGCTCGCTTTATGCGCGCTGATTTGTTTGCCTGTTATATTATCAATACCAAGGCCTTGGATGATTTGCTTAAGGCGAGTATCTTTCTTAAAGAAGAGCAGCTCGAGTATGAACACGATTTAGAGGAAGACGCCCAACGGTATCTTAATCATGTCCGGGAGATGGCCGATGCCAAGGGAGTACACATCGAAACAAAGAGCGTGACCGGCAGTGTACATCAGGAGATTCTTACCACCGTAACTGATGAGGAGATCGACCTCTTAGTCATTGGTGAGCTCTCTCGTATTAGAAGCAGACGTGATGAATTTTATAATGAAACAGAACGGGCCATGCGCTCGGTGAGTTGCTCGGTGTTGATTGTTAAAGATGAAGACCGTGTATATGATTTATTTGAATCTCTGGTATAGTTGTTTTAAATGGTATATTTTTATTGTTAATAATAAGATAGGATTACTTGATTGAGAGGTGTTCAATGGCTCTGGTTGATCTCATTACTGAAGATGTTGTAAAAGTACCCCTTGCTGCAGACAATAAACCTGCCCTATTGCGGGAAATGGTGCAGGTACTCAAAGATGCTGGAAAAATCGATGATTTTGATACGGTGTTACAGGCTATCCAAGATAGAGAAGACAAACAGAGCACTGGGCTGGAAAAGGGTATTGCCGTGCCCCATGGAAAAACTTCGGCTGTAAAGTCATTGGTAATCGCTGTGGGTGTGTCGAATGAGGGCATTGACTTTAACTCCCTTGATAAAGAGCCTTCAAAGCTCTTCTTTATGCTCATTGCACCACCGGATCAGCCAGGACCCCATGTGCAAGCTCTTGCCGAAATTGCAAAGTTAGCAAAGTCACCGGCCTTTTTAAATATTTTGATAAAGGCAGATTCTGCGAAGGCAGTTGTCTCGCTGCTTAGGGATGAATAGAAAAGCTTTTAAAAGATTTTTGGTTTTTTAAAATTTGGGCGTGCCCCTCACTCTGTTCGGGTCGGGCTGCTCCAGGCTCCGCGCTCGCTTCGGTATTTTTGCTTCGCAAAAACACTGCTTCGCACCTTTCACATCCCTCACGCAAAAGCAATTTTATTCCAAAATTAATTCGTTAAGTAATGAGATGCTAAAGTATATATCGAAATCAAGATTATAAAATTTTACGAAACAATCTTATTTACAGATACAATCATACATTTTAAGATGATCTTAATCCCCTTCAATCGCACCGCATAGCTGTTTGGGTAAAGCGAAGATCTGTTCGAGCCCATAGGGCGAGTTATCGAAGCGCCAAACAGCTATGTGATTAGGGCGATTGCGGGGTGGCGTCTTTTGCTTACTTTTCTTCGCTATAGAAGAAAAGTAAGGCTGCTGTCGGGCAGCGTCCCGACGATTTTAATACAAATAAAAATGGCATGGTAAAAATGAGGCTGTTTCATAACTCTAATATTTGCTCATGTCATTGCGAGCGTAGCGCGGCAATTATACGATAGTTTGCAATCAAGATTGCTTGTGGTCTAGCTTTTAAGCCAGGAAAGAATAAAATTAAAGGAAAAAAACAATTAGGATGAATAGTAAGTACGTAGAAATAATTACTATTGGAGATGAGTTATTAATTGGACAGGTGGTTGATACCAATTCGGCCTGGCTTGCGCAGCGGTTAAATGAAATTGGTTTTTCTGTAAAACAGATAACTTCTATCTCAGATAGCAAAGAGCATATCAAGGAGGCGCTCACACAGGCACAAAGTCGTGCAGATATAATTATTATAACCGGGGGACTGGGACCAACCAAGGATGATATTACTAAAGAGACGCTCTGCGAGTATTTCTCAATGAACATGGTTGAAGACAAAGACACCCTCGAATCAATCAATCGCATGTTTAAACAGCGCGGGTATACAGTCACCCCTTTAAACAGGGCCCAAGCCACAGTTCCAGACCGGTGCACCATCATTCCTAACAACTTTGGCACAGCCTGTGGACTATGGTTCGATGAGATAGACCGCATCTTTATTGCATTGCCTGGTGTTCCCTTTGAAATGAAGGGAATAGTTTCCCAAGAGATTATTCCCCGGTTACAAAAGCAATTTCCTTTACATAAGATCATTCACAGAACAGTGCTTATCACTGGAATTGGCGAATCCTTTCTTGCCGAGACAATAAAGGAGTGGGAGGAATCCTTGGACCCGACCATACAACTAGCCTATCTTCCTTCACCGGGTCGTATGCGGCTTCGACTCAGTCTTTACAATGAGAATTATTCGGCAAAAATAGATAAAGCAATAGACGAACTTAAACAGATCATTCCCCAATACATTTATGGCTACGATGATCAATCCTTTGAGCAGATTGTTGGTGATCTCTTAGTAAAGAACAATCACACCCTAGCAACAGCAGAGAGTTGCACCGGTGGGGCAATCGCCAGCGCTATAACTTCGGTTCCGGGAAGCTCGCGCTATTTTGTTGGTTCAATTATTGCATATGCCAACGAAGTCAAAGAGAAGATGCTCTCAGTTTCCTCAGAAACGCTATTGCAAAAAGGAGCTGTCAGTAAAGATACTGTTGAACAGATGGCTTTGGGGGTGCAAAAACTCTATGCTACAGATTTTGCCATTGCCACTTCCGGTATAGCAGGTCCTGATGGTGGTACCAAAGAAAAACCTGTTGGTACGGTCTGGATAGCTGTTGCATCACCCAAGGGAGTGATAAGTCAAAAGTATCTCATGGGTGAAGAGCGCCATATTACTATTGAGAAGACTGTTGTTCAGGCGCTCAATATGTTACGGGAAGCTATTGTACCATTTTATACCGCTTCTCAATAATCATGGGACAAAACTTTTGAGAAACAGTATAAATTATAAAATCATATTAATTGGAAATTGAACGTTACATAAGAGCTTTAACACCACAAACTTAAAGACCTGTTACTCTTTCTTAGCACAAATTAAACAGATGTTGGCCTCTGTCTCATCTTTTGTCCAGGTGATTTTTCCCTTCTTGAATTGAGCGCGAGCATAACGTTTTTCAATGACTGTCATACCTGAAGAGATTATTGGTAATTCAATCCTCTCCTTAAGATCAGCTGGACTATAAATTCTTAAGTCGCCATCATCACGTCCTCGTTCCCATTTGCTCTCTTTGGGATCGAATTCATTGGCTGTTAATAACAGGCCTTCAGGTTTTAGTAACCGACATAGTGTTGTGAATCCTTTGCTATCGCGCTCACCTGCATGCTGTAAACTAAAGAGGGCGCAGGTTGCAGAAAATCTATGGGTACCTTTACAATCACAGACATCACTGGTAATAAATTGATATGTTGAATACCAATTGGTGCGAATGTTTTCTTGCCATTGGTAAAAACGATGATCTGGATCGATGGCAGTTACTAAAAAGCCTTGCCAGGCAAGAAAAGCTGGGAACGGACTATTTCGACTTCCAACATCGCAGATAGAAGAGTGTAAGGGAAGTCTTTTTAAATGGCTCCAAGCCCACTGATAGGTAAAATTTCGAATAGGATCCATCAGCACAATTCGTCCAAAAAGGAGGAATAGTAACTTTCTGATTGTCACACCTGTACTGGATGCTTTAGCCATATTTTACTTTCTTCTTTTTATGCGGTGCTTTTTCGGTAAAAGTGCCCTTTTACAAGTATTATTTATATATAACCACTCTTTGGGAATAAATACTATTAGATGTTAGCACCCTAAAAACATACATACCATTAGAGAATCGTGTGCCATACCTATTGGTATAATTCCAGACTATTGAATTTTTATTCTTCCCTTCAAGGGAGTGAATCCTTCTTCCCTGAATATCAAAAATGTGCATCGCAATAATTTTAGCTGGTGATGTTATTTTAACAGCATTGTGCATTGTGGTCATGTTAATCTTTTGTGCATTCCCAATACTGGTTGTCTGAATACTGATTGTATTTGAATCGAT
The DNA here is from genome assembly GCA_028278335.1 of Chitinivibrionales bacterium. GTDB lineage: Bacteria > Fibrobacterota > Chitinivibrionia > Chitinivibrionales > JANQEN01 > JANQEN01. Next base: position 8,103 of record JANQEN010000045.1, read on the forward strand.
GATTACACTATCTAGCGGGCTATATGCTTCAAGATTGATGCTACAGCTTACCTTCCAATACCAGGTGCCATCAGCAAGGTTGACTACAGGGGTATAGGTGGTGTCTGTTAAGGGAACGGTCGTAGCTCCTATAAAACCAATATTCTTTGCGAGTAAAATTTTGTATGTCGTTGCTGAGTCTACAGGGTGCCATTTAAATTGTGGCTGAAAGGTCATAACCTTTTCCCCATTGTAACGTATAAGAAAAGGTACTGCTGTAGATTGGATTGTAAATCTGTCTATTTTTGACCATGTCTCGACCAAATTGGACTTGACATGCCAATAGATTTTTCCAACAGGAAGTGGAACAGTTGGTTTGTAGGTTGTATCAGAGACCGGTACTGAAACAATCGGTGTGTTGCTAGTATCAAAGATTGCAATGGTATAAGAGGTGGCAGAAGGCACTGCATGCCATCGCAATTGGGGTAGTGTATCTAAAGTAATTTTGGGTTGATATGGTATAAGCGTGGGGATTCTTTTGTCTTTGATATAAAACGTGTTGACCTTTGAATATTCTGAGTCGTCTCCTCTTACTCGCCAGTAAATTTTACCCAAAGGAAGTGGTGCCTGGCAGGAATAAAAAGTGTCCGCAACCGGTGCTTCAGTAATAACCGCATTAAACGTCGGCACAGAGGCAATTTGAATTGTATAGGATGAAACAATTCCCGACGATTTATGCCATGTTAAGGTTGGTTGTCTTTCATAGGTGGTATCTTCATAGGGAATAATTGTTGGTGTTCGATTATCGAGTATTTCAAAAATATTTGGCTTGGACCAAGCAGATATATCCGATTTGACCCGCCAGTAAATAGAGTCGATAGGTAGAGCAACCTGTGGTGTGAATGATGTGTCAGAAACATTTTCATTAATAAATGGGCGATAGAATGTTTTTAATGTGTCAATCTGGATAATATAGTGAGAGCCGGGAATCTTGGGGACATGCCATTGTAAGGTTGGTGTTCGATTGAAGGTAGGACTTGGTTGAGAGAGTAATACAGGAGTTCTGTCAGGAGTAAATCCGGAAAGTATGTTTTGAATAAGCATGTGCATCAATGAATCAGGAGATGTATTATTGAAACCCCAAAAATTGCTACTCGGATTCGTTAAAGAATAGCCGTTCATTTTAATATTCTCAGTCATAGTACGTATTGGGTTTGGGACCATACCTGATCGTGAAAAGAATACGGTGTATGTTGTGGGAGCACCTATACCTTGTATATAATCATTTTGTGTAGGGCCCTGGGGAAATGTTGCTTCACCATCTGAAATAAAAATGATGAACTGTCTTTCTCTTTTATTTGTATTGATTGATGTGTTAAAGGCATGTTTGGCTGCTTCAAAACAGGCGTTTATATGTGTACTAACTTCAGCAAGCGTTGGATCGGTGGGTTGATATTGTAGGTCTACGTACCTATGACCATTTGGTTCTGTATACAGTGCGGTATCTAGAATCCCCTTTAAAATTTGTTGACCAGTTCTATTATTATAATCAGGATAGACTTTATCCAACTCTAATAATGGTATATAGGCGCCCTTTTCTACCGTTGGACAGGTAACAAAATAATTGCTATCCGCAGGATCAAAAAACAGCCACGTACCAAAGACAGAGAGTCCAACTTCTACCTTTTTAAAGCTTTGCTGCAGCGTATCAATAAAGTCTCTGATAACATTAAAACGATTCCCACTTGAATCCGTAGCTATGGGTGAATTTTTCATACTACCGGAGTTGTCGATCATGAAAAAAATAGAAGGTGTATCAACAGTTTTTGTTAACAAGCTTGTGTAATGAGTGATGATACTATTGTCTGATTCATTGGCCCTATTTCCTTGAAGTTCTGTTTTGCATAGTTCTGCAAAAAGGCCGATTGGTAATAGCAAAAAAATCAGAATTACTTTTCTCACAATAGCATAGTATTTAAATTGATGGTGAATACTGAAAGTGTTCATTGGGACTCACTTTTTTAATGTTTGGTGATTGAACAGTATTATGTTATATAAATTAATACATCGTCAGGAAAATTGAAAATATTTTAATATGGTATAGCTGTTATTTTATCAAATAATAGCTCAATGCATTTAAAGTTTCAATAATCAATTCTTTATGCGGGACGATGGTAACCTTTTAGTAAAGAACGATCACACCGTTACTACTTTAAAGAACTACACTATCAGGAGAAAATAGAATTATGGCAAAGAATATTACTATTGCAATTATTGGTGCTGGAAGTATTGGTAATTCCATAGCAAAGGGTTTGGTTCAATCAAAAAGCTATCTAGCTAAGAACATCACCCTCACAAGAAGAAAAACTCATCTTCTTGATACTATGAAAAAGATCGGATTCAGGGTGGAGAAAAATAATATCACAGCGGTAAAAAATTCAGCGGTTATTATAATTGCTGTTGAGCCTCAACAACTTGACAATCTCCTTAAAGAGATTGGCAATGAACTTAATCCTAAAAAACATACTGTCATCTCAATTGTCTCCGGAGTAACCATTAAAAAAATTTCTGACCAGATTGCCAAAGGTATCTCAGTTGTTCGGGCTATGCCCAATACGGCAATTGCAGCACAGGAATCAATGACCTGTCTGGCATCGGAAAAAGCAAACAGCAAAGCGGTGAAACTGGCGGCATCTCTCTTTAAGTCCGTTGGTAAAACACTTATTATTGATGAAGAGTGTATGAGTGCCGCAACAGCACTTGGCGCCTGCGGGATTGCCTTTTTCCTCCGCGCAATACGGGCCGCTTCACAGGGTGGTATTGAAGTTGGGTTTCACTCACAGGACGCCATCAAAATTGCTGCCCAGACAGCGCGAGGCGCGGCGACATTACTGCTTAACTCCGAACATCACCCTGAATATGAAGTTGACAGAGTAACAACGCCTCGGGGCTGCACCATTGCTGGCCTTAACCACATGGAGCACGAGGGATTCAGCTCGGCAATGATAAAAGGTATCACTATTTCCGCGGACAAGGCTTCAAAATTGTATACCGGTGAGTAGAACTCCCAAAAGGAGTTCCAACTACTTTACTTTCCCAGATTATGCCGCACAATAATTGAGTACCACTATGCCAAAACAACTGTTGTGGATTAAGGTTTATTCATATATGTAAATTATATTTGCATTGAGGGAAGATTTCTACGAACATTTCTCCTATTACATAACCAGCCTTAAAAACAAGACAATAAATTCGGGAATCCAATATTTCGGCTTTTTAAATGTTATTGCACCACTCTATTGCCATCAAAAGTAAGTTTACAATAGATTATCATACTCAAGTTGTTATTATTTTAACACTGTTTAAAATTATTAAACACTTTTTTATATTCAATGTGGTAGCTATAAAAATAAATGAGTTATTTTAATTAATATTTAAAAAAAGGGAGGTTGTAAGTAAATTAATTTCACTCTACTCTCTTAAAACATAAAAAACAATAATCAATTATGAAAAGGACTTTACAATGAGAACAAATATTGTATCCCATGCTATCAGAATACCTACACTCAAAAATATTGGTTTCTTATCTTTATTTATAGTTATCTGTTTGTCTATGATGTCATGTAACCTGTCACCTTTAGAAAGTGAAAGCTTAAGTAACCTTGATAATGAGAATGGAACTGGTATTCTAAACGAATTGAAGCAAGATACAAAAGGAACAAGATATTGTCGATTAAAGCAACTGAGCAGTAGTCGATATCTAGATGCATATGAACATGCAAGTATGGATTATTCTGCAGTTACTCGGGAAAATCAATATAATGACACACAACTTTGGGATCTTATTTATCTTGGATCCAATGAATTTCGAATCAGACAAAAAAGTAGCTCCCGTTACTTGGACGCCTATGAACATGCAAGTAAGGACTATTCAGTTGTTACTCGGGGAGTTCAGTATAATGATACACAAAAATGGATAATTGAATCAGATTCGTTAGTCCCCCATGCATATGTTATTAAGCAAAAGAGCAGTGGCAGAAATTTGGATGCCTTCGAACATGCAAGTAAGGATTATAATGTTGTAACACGAGAAAGGCAGAGTGACCGTACACAAAGCTGGTATATAATGTGGGCTAACTAAGAATTGAGTAAGATTGATGTTATATCAGCGGAATCGACTATCTTTCTCATAGAGATTTATTTAGGACAGCTTTCATCAGTTATGAAAGCCGTCCTAATATTAACATACATAATCAGGATTTACTAATTAATATATAGTACTTACTTCCTTCCCACCACAAAACTAATCGATATCCCGTGAAAGAGTTGTTCTGCATTTTCCAAAGTAAAATTATTTCGTCCTATTATTTCTTCAATATCAGAAGTCTTAAACATGTTTAAATGTAAAGGGAATAGACCAAGCTTTTTAATTAGAAAGAACAGAGAAAACTCCAATCTACTTTTTAGAGCCATTTTGTCTTTTAAACAGGCTGTTGTTGAGATAAATAATCCCTTTGGTTTTAGTAACTCATGTATTCTTTGAATAACCCTGTCGCAATCATCGAGTAAATGTAATACACCATAGGATATAATTGTATCAAAGGTTTCCTTCTCAAAATCAGTATCAAAAATAGTCCCTGATGAAAAGGAGATATTCTCAAGAGCTCTTTCATTTTTCTTTTCTGTTGCCCTGTTGATCATCTCTGTAGAAAAATCGAGACCCTGTATATGGTTAACAGAATCAACAAACTCCATTGTTTTTGTACCAGTACCACAGCCAAAATCAAGGACCCTATCATCGGTATTAAGGTATTCCCTTGTTTTAGCAATGATCTCCTCAAATAGTGGCTCGAATTGCCTTTCGTTGCTATCGTATCTTTTTGCCTGAGTGTCCCAGAACTTTTGTGTTTTATTCATAGTCATTGTTATCTTATTCGTAGATAATGATTTTGAACAATTGAATCCAAATAGATCTTTGTGTCAATACATTTAAATTTGAGTTTATTTGAGAGGCTAGAAAATAGAGGGATACCTCCTCCCAATACTATTGGAATGGTGGTTAGTATCATCTCCTCTATTAAATCTTCCTGCAAAAAGCTTTGAATTGTTTTCCCTCCATCTATGTATAAGCGATTATGTCCTTGCCTGTGGATGGTACTAAGAATTTCTTTTAGGGTTCCCTTAACAAGTTGTACTCTGTTTTTACACTTCTCTGGTATTTCATTCAGAGTAGTCGATAAAACAAAAACAGGTTTTTTATAGGGCCACTCCACAGCAAAACCGCAAACTGTTTCAAAGGTTTTGCGACCCATGACAATCGCGTCAATTCGAGCAATGAATGTGTTATACCCCATGTCAATGTTATTAGGGTTTGGTATTGATTCTAGCCAGTCAATGCCACCATTGCTATCTGCAATATAGCCATCTAAACTGGTGGCGATAAATACGCTGTTTTTTTTATTCATGTTCAATTACTTGATTTTAATCCCTTTGACTATAAGCCAAATTCCAAGGACAAGTTCAAAAATAATAACAAGGACTGCTGCAATACCGCTTACAATTTCTCCAAAAGATACATCCAAAACCTGTAGTACACTGGCAACAAGCATCAGTCCAAATCCAACAATTCCCCAAATGCTTAAAAACTTGGGGATATACTCTGCTTTGTAAAACAAAGAGAAGAATATGATTGTACCAATACTGATACAAACCGAGAGGATCTTATAGATCAAGTCCTTTAAATCATAGAGAAGAATTGGAAGATTATTTGCAGACTCTAGGGAAGCATTATCAGAAACTGTTGATAGAATCCCCAGTGAGAGAATAATCCCAAGATATCCTAACATCGCTTCTCCAAAGCGTAAAAGCATGGCTGTCCGTGCAAGCATAGGATTGATGCTTTTGGTGATTTCAAACAAAAACACCGAAAGAATTATCACAGCAGTAAACATGAACACCTCAAAAACCGCAACAATGCGTACATGCAGAGGATATATAAACATCTTTTCCACCGAGGCTGCACTATCACCCATGACTGTATACGTTCCCCCAATAAATATCATGACCAGTACAGTACAGAGGATTATTACAAAGTAAAACCATCCTGCCAGCTTAGATAGCTTTTGTAAATTTACTGTGAGGTTATTTGAGGGCATTTAAATCTCCTTGACTATGCTGTTTAAAAAATGTTATATACATTCATCTCTTCGGGGAAATAATAATGATAATAACGGCCAATGGATAGTTCATTGTTCTTATTTAAAACTTGCCTGTCCGATGAGAAGGGTTTTACACTTTTCAAATTCTTGAGTTAATAATAATTAAGTAAACACTAATTTTTATCATCTATTTTATGATAGTTATGTCGAAGTTTAATTCCTTTGTTCTATTACTGTGTCCTGAGTAAAATAATCTCTAGGAAACTTTAAACTGCATAAATCCCCTGTTTTAGAATTATAATTGCTATTATAGCAGTCAACTAACAAGCTGCAGCGTTTTGCATAATGTTGTGACAATACAGATTGATTTAAATAAAAATTTGACTCTGTTACATATTTTTGGAATCGTCTATCGATAACCCAAACAGAGGGAACCTTATATACTGATGCTGTAATATATCCTGCATAAGACAATATGCTGACGAAACTTTTCAAGTTTCTTTTTACATTTGCTTTTTTTGAAAGGAATAAAAAGTGTTCAGATGATTTTCTGTAAAGAGTAGCTGCATCTAGATAATAATCCAAACAAGTACTGTCATATCCGCTTTCCATGCGATTGTCTGCATACAAATGAAAAATATTTGCAGCAGCAAATTGGTGTGGCGCATCTTTATAACCTAAGGAGTCATTTTCAAATAATTTTTCAACAGTAAAATCAGCACCATATTTGAGTAAATAGTTACCAATAGTTGTATCATTGTTAAACATCCCATAATGTAGGGGGCTACAATTTGTATTCGTTAATGCATTTACATCTGCGCCTTTGTTAATGAGTAATTTTACTATTTCTTTATTGCCGAGTCGTGCATATAAATGAAGAGCAGTTTCTCCAATTTTGTTTTTTAATTTTATATTTGCCCCATTATTAATTAAAATCTCAACCGTAGACAATGATCCATTTTTAGAAGCAAACAATAAAGGGGTGTCGTGTAATTTGTTTTTTATATTAACATTGGCTTTGTTTGCTAATAGCAATGTAATCACAGAGTCTCTGTTATGTAATGCCGCATAGTGTAATGCAGAATTTTTAAGGACATCTTTTTTATCAATGTTTGAAGTGCTTTTTATCCAATATTTAACTTTTGACATGCTTCCTGTTTTCATTTTTTTATGAAGGGTTGTTACCTGTGCATGACTCAATAAATAGAGGTTAGATATAACAATTAATAGACTAATTCTTATTGTTTTATTTAAGTTTATAAACAATTCCTTAATCATAATGACATAGAATTAATATCTTAAAAATGAATTAGATTAATATTTCCAATTAAACGGTCCAATTATCCGCCTGATGACATCTTCCCTAATCCGCTTGTTAATTTTTGCTAATTTATTTTCAACATTTTCTAAAACAGACTTACAGTTAAATAAAACATCATTTAAGACTTTCAAACCACATAGATTTGTAAAGCAGTTTACTCAAGCTATCGAATCGGAATCTCCCTGAAAATAAAACCGAACTCTTCAAAGCTCATTCCAATAAATTCAATCTTAGAGATCCTTAAATTAACAGTTTTATTGTTACCATAAGCAGCAAACTGTACAGAGTTTACATTTTTGATTCCGCTTTGAATTGTACATCCTTTTATAAATGGTTTAGAGCCCTCATCAGGTTTAAGATCAGCAACTGGAATTCTTATGACTGTCCACTCTGATGGGATATTAATTTTTGTTCCATGGAAATTCCAATCTTTCGAATCTGGGCAGCTATCATAAATATCTTTCGTTACAAGTTGGAACTTAATTTCCCCTGAGCCTTTCATTCTAACATCAATATATTCTAAATTAGCGCAATTCCAAAACATGTCTGCTGTGTCACCAAGAGTATCATAAAGTCTACATTCAAGGCCAGCGAAACTATTGCTGATTAATTGGACACTTGCAGTATCATTAAACATAATACTATCATAACTATTTAATTTATTATCTCCATCTAATGCGATAATTGGAATTCCATCATGATTTATAACTTGAGAGTTTGTTGATTTATCATAGAATAGACCCCACGAACCAATCCACTGTAAATGTCGTTTAAAAAAATATTTCATCAATTCACCTAAATATGAATAGTGGGGATCGTCATCATAAACTCTAGTGTTAAAATCATCGATAACAACACAAGAGGTTTCTGGTGTAGTGAATGACCATGTTAATGATGTGTCAATTTGATTTATTTGGTTTACAGCTAGTACATTCCAGGAATATGTTGTATTACACTTTAGCTCTAATGAAAGAGTACAGGATGTGTCAGATATAGATTTACGTACGAGAGTATCCAATCCAGTATTATTTATTAAAAGTAGATCATATTTTAAAGCCTTTTCAAATTTATTCCACTTTACTAAGGCCGATTTTCTATCAAGTAGAGAATCATTTTGTGGAGAAATCAATATTGGGCGTTTTTTGTCAACTGAAATAGTTGCAATTGAGTTATTTGAATGTAAACTGTCATCATCAATTACGGTTACGGCAATATATTCTGTTCCAAGTGTATTAAAGGTAAAATGGAAACTGTCTGCAACGGTGGTGGTGCAATAGTTTCCATTATGAAACCATTGAAAAGTATTAATTGTGCTGTTTGTATCAAATGCATTTGCTTTAAATGTTATTGATTCACCAACAATCAAGTCCCGCTGATTGGGACTAATAAAGACCGTTGGCCGGTAAAGTCTTATGTCAATTAAACATGAAATTGTGTCTGATGATACTGTGTCGTCATCAATTGCACAAATGTAAAGATTGTATTTTCCTACTTCCAAACTGTCAAATTGCAGAATTATTGAGTCTTTTACACTATTTTGCAAGCTATCAGGAGAATTAAGAGACCATAATAACGAATCGATTTTGCCATTGCTATCATGAGCTGTTGGTAAAATGATTAGACTATCATTGATCGAAAATACTGTGTCTCTCAAACTATCGATAGTTGGTGGATCTAAAGTAACTGTTATTGAAGCGGAATCTATTGCATGAATGCTATCATCATCTAAAACCTTAACTTTAATTGTAGTTTCTCCAACTTTTGAAAATGCTGTTATAATTGAGTCTTCCAGAGTTTGTAATGTGTAGTTTTCTCCATCCAAAGCCCAAAAGTATTTCTCAATATTCCCATTATCACTAGTAATCGCACGGATAACACAGGAGTCATAAATATTAATAGAATCTAGGCATCTCAATGATACTATTGGAGTCCCAAGAGTAACGGTGATCTTGATTGAATCGATGGCTGATTCAATGTGATCATTATCAATAGCTTTGACCTTTACATTAGCCACACCGCTATCTAAAAAAAAGGTGTTTAGCTTTCCAGTTTGGGTTGAATCTTTAAAATTAATACCATTAATTGCCCAAACGAATAGGTTTACCGGAGCATTATCAATTGCTGAAACGCTAAGGGTAATTGTATCTCTTATGTTTATAGTCGTATCATTTTGGGCAATAATGATTGGAGGGTCAAGTGTTACTAGTACTTCTATTGAATCTGTCGCTGATGTAACTCCTTCAAAATCTTTACCCATGACTAAAACCAAATGTGAAGTATCTTTAGAAAAAGCAGTAACAGTTTCTCCAGAAACTGTTGTATCAAATATCTTTTGAAAGGGATAATACCAAATAAAAGATGATACTTTCTTGTTACCAATTGATTGTGCACATAATTTAATGCTGTCATTTATATTAACACTGGTATCATTTTGGGCAATAACTATTGGTGGGTTCCAATTAGTTCCATTGGGATCAAAGGGATTATCACGATTATATTGTACACAACTAATATGGGAGAATTGAAGTACAAGTAAATTGATTACAATGAAATAAATTTTGACTAACTTCACTTTTTCTTGGCCTTCTTAAAAATGCTATCTTCAGATTTAAGGTTGAAGATAGGTAGGATAAAACAAGCGCTCACAACTCCAACACCAGCTGTAACCCCAATGGATAAATCTCGTCGAGTCATATATGTATCAACTTTATTCCAATTTGCTTGATGAAACGGACTATTTTGGTCCTTGTTTTCTATATAATTGTCATATGCTTCGTTAGTTTTATAAATCATCCCAAACATTGTAGCTAAACTACCAGATAATATAGAGCTAAATATGACTTTTCTTAGTATCTTTACCTTTTTAGTGCGGTTAAGTGTGTTCTTGCTGATTTTTAATTTTTTGTTGAGTATTTTTGAGTTTTTACAGTCCCATAATGCAAATAAAGTGATATCCGAGACCATTTTTATTGTTGAACCTTCATCAAAATTTATTCCCTCTCCATTTTGTTGTGTATTCCAACCTTTAAATGTACAACCGGATTTTGATAATCCACCTCTGTTAAATGAAACTGGAGCAATAAATCCAAACCTATATCCCTCTTTTTTAAGAGCTGGTATTTTCCCACCATCAGCTCCATTGGCATGGTAAGCCAATTTATATAATTTATATGAGCAAAATTTATCTTTGGGTATATCTATTATTTTATCTTTTATTGTAAAACTATACTGTCCATTATTACTAAAGAAACCATTAGTAAAGCTAATAGATTTGATATTAGATTTTAATCCATACACTGAATTTTTTAAAATAAAATTCGATAACTTAACGGATTCCATGCTTGATTCAATTAAAATGCCATTCCAATCAAAAGCACTAGGTTGTACAGTATCATCTTCAGTGGTTTTGGCTTTGTATTCATTTATAGAAGTAAATATAACAGGATTTTGACTGGTGCCCTCAACAATTAGACTACCTTCGACTTTAATTCCAGTAAATTTCTTAAAGTATAAAACACAACCTTCTTCGATTTTTAATACTTCATTTTTAGGAATTTCAAGTTCATAGTTAATGAAATATGGGCTATTCTCAAAGGTAAGTACCTTGCCTCCGACGTTTCCAGACAAGTACTCAGAGAAGATTTGTATTTGAACCAAAACAATAATAAGAACATAATACTTTAATATGTTAGGTGTAATAAAAGAAATTTTAACTTTTGAATCGGTCAATTTAGTATTCATAATTTATGAAATTATATTACCTGAATGGTGTTTTAATCAATCCTATTAAATGATGCGATTCCTTCTCCACGCTTACTTCTAAATTGGCCAGTCATTGTTTTTTTATCCTCTGAAATGGTAAGTTCGAAATTATCCAATAAATAGAAGGAAGATGCGCCTTGTACTAGATAAGTATAAGATATTCCGTTAAGGATAACTTTTTTATCATTGATAGCCCCTTTTAAAACTTCTTGAACAATCGTAGTTTCATTCTTTTTATCAAATGTAACAGTCATTTGAGCCGTGAGCAATCCTTCATTTTGATTTAAAATAAAAGTGCCATTGTGGATTATTGTACCATTAGTTCGCTTCCAATCGCCTTTCCAATTTCCATCAATTTTAATCATATGTTTTGCAATGATTGGTTTATTTGAATGGGTAATTGGTTCAGGAAATGGTGAAATTTTTAATTCAATCCCTTCAAGATAGGGTTTACGCTCTTGCTCTTCTAAAATTGATAAGGCCATTGATTTTATTGCATCAGAAAGATCTTCTCCCCAGAATGGATTATTAATATCGTAGTATCGATATCTCAAACTTTTTAAATCAAACGGGACATCGCCTTGTTTCCGGGTGAGCAGGATTATTGGTTTACCTACTGCGTGTGCTAATCCAATTTCATATAAAACATTTGGGTTTCTCCCTGTTAATTCAGCAAGTATAAATCTTGACTCACGAATAGATTTCCAAATATCAGACATAATATCTGGTTTAGCATAAATTTCATCCCCACGGATACATTCAATCCCAAGAGATTCAATTGATGGTTTTATTACTCTTTCATATTGAGTCTGAAATAGAGATTCAAAGGGCATTACAACAAAACAAGTGTTTTTTAATTCCCCTATGTGGATTTTAACCTCATTTTTATCTTTCATGGCTATTTTTCCAGTTTATAGGATAAACCAATCAGTTTTCGTATGATACCTAATATCCTCGGGTTTTAATTGAAATGTGATAAATCCAAAGTTGCAGTACCCTAATACCAATGAAATAAATCATTCCCCTCATATAAACAACATAAAATAGACTTCGGGTAAAATAACGTTTTCCAATGGGTGACGAAGAGGTATAGAATAAGTAATACAGAAGATTCCACATCAATATTCATTAATTATTCTTTTATATTTCTCCCATGGGGATTTGCCGTTGGCATGTAGGGGTTATAAAAAGCATTTTCCTTTTTAAATCAGGTATTATTACCTTAAAGTTTAATATCAATTTTATACACCCTCAACTGCGAACCTTAAACTCCATCATTACTTTTATCTAGGGGAATGTTCAAAGACGCTTTTCTAACTTTGATTCTGTAACTCCTATGTTTCAATGGTGAAAATGGCCAATCATTTTGGTATGAGTGATACTTTACTCAAGAAAATCCCCTCGCACAACTGTGCGATCCAATACTCATCCGTGAAATATGGCTCATACAATGGTACGGACCTATACCCAAGCGTGCAAATAGCTTCATACAGTTGTACGAGGCAATACTCACGGGTGAAACATCCCTCGGAAAAAAGTGTGAGCCTATACTCAACAGTGGGACATGGTTCGGAAAAAAGTAAGAGGCTATACTCAAGGATGAAACATCCTTCGTACAAATGTGCGAGGCTACACTCAAGGATGAGACATGCTTCATACAATTGTACGGGGCTACACTCACGAATGAAACATCCCTCATACAATTGTATGGGCCTATACTCATGAGTGAAGCATCCTTCGGAAAAAAGTGTGGACCTATTTGCACGGATGAAACACCCTTCGCACAAAAATTTTATGGGATTTGATAGAGATATTCATGAATATATTACCAAAATCCAGTTAGAGAAACCAAGGCTTCATAGTGTTAAGAAATTTGTAAAGGTTAATAGAGTAACGGTACAAACAATTAAAGAATCTTAATCATTTTTCAGCTGTTGGGCTGAGTCCCGACGATCTAAAAAGCACTATAGCATAAAAAATGATCCATTGAAAAAAAATAAAAAAAAGTGACAATAAATAATTCATGCTAGTCGTAGTTGTATTGAGACGTCATGAACATTGGAGATTGAGTGCTAAAGTGGGTCCGGCCGATCACTTTACAAGGGGCTCAAAAGATATCATGGTACGCGTGATGATATCTTTCAACCTAGAATCCTCAGTTGCCTGTGGCAACTTGCTCAATCCCTTGCTGATACTGGTACTCCGAAAATACTCGACATATCTTTGAGTGATATGCCTCCGTTTTTCGAATACCATTAGCAACAAGGTTTTAGTCCAATTTCCTCACACTCAACTGAGGAATCTAGGTTGGAGTCAATGGGTGCTGTTCATGTGGTGGCTCGATTTTAGTAATCTTAATGAGAAAGCGAGGTTGGTCATGCCGTATTTGATCAGAGTAGCAGACTCAACACAGTTGTGTCTAAGCTTTAGTCGACGTCATATGCGGTTGTGTACCCAATACGGCTATGAAGCCGAAGGGGTCACAACACTTGAGCAGTTGTGTAATGGTCTCAAGGACAAGCAAGCGCTGTCTGACCAAGCGCAGGAATATCGTGTTGACCTCCATGATGATATTGTCAATAAAGACAATGATCTGGATGATATGGTTCGCACCTTATTTGAGCGCTGTAAACAGTACGACCGCGAGCAGGTCAATACCAAACAGGTATTGGCGCATCTGTTCCCCAGTCAAACCTTTGGGCCGCTTATCCGGCAAAATCGTGATAAGCAGTTGATTGAGTTGGAGAATGTTGCGGTCAAGCTTGAAGCCTTGGGTGAAACCCATCCTTTATTTCCTTTAGCTACAGAGCTTCGTACTAAAATGAAGAGCGTGTCTGATTCGATTCAGATCTATTTGGAAGCCCTTCGTTTAGAAGAAGCTGCTAAGGCTGAAGAGGAGATAGCTAAGGAAGAGGTGTGCGCACAATATGCAGTAAGTTTTTATGATGCGTGTAAAGCCATAGGCAAAAAGAGGGCTGCCTATCTCTTTCCAAAGCGCAAAACCAATAAGGGTGTTGTAAAACCTATAGAGGAGTAATAGCGTGAAGGATGTAGAGATAGACCTCTTTTGAAGGTGTCCTGGTATTTCCAGGGCACCTTTTTTTATATCATTTTATTTGTGTTTTGTTCAATAGTGGGTTGTGAATATTAAAAGAATGTTATTTGTCAAGAAGTAACGGATTGCGTCGCTTCGCTCGCAATGACAAATGCTTTTGGAATTTTATCAATTTATTTAATCTTTTGCCTTAGCCAGGCGCAAGGTGGCCGAAGGCCAGTCCGAACGAAGTGAGGACCGACTGGAGGGTAGCCTGGAGCCACGGCGGCCCCAAAGGGGCAAGGCCCAAATGATTTTAATAATAAATTAATGGGTCTAAAACTATGTATAATCTAGTCTCTTATCAATAACACCAATGGGTAAAAGGTTATTGAAGAGGTTGGAAACCAAGGCTTCGTTCACCTCTTTAGTACGCTGTTTGATATTTTGAGGAAGGTTGTTAAGTCCAAGATGCTTTTCAATAATTTTTCGCAGCTCAACCAGGGAGAGATGAGAGATGAGTTCTTCAACCAATGCTTGATAGTGGAGAAAAAAGTCACTTCCCTTTAGATCCTTCCAAATGTCATCAAGTTGATTGTCGTAACTATTATCCTTTAAGCAACGATTGATCTCTTGTACCGAGTCATTGTTAGGTACCGGAAGTAATGACTCCGATAGAATGGAAACAAACTCCTGTGGCGTCATTTTAACATCACTAAAAAGTTCATGGGCAAGAAGTCTCTCTTTTTTATGGGTCTCCTCTGCTCGTTTAATTGCCTGATCGTACAACTCGTCATCGACTCTTTTCTTAATGTCCGCTGTGTAGGTACCTGAGATAATGTGCTCTAAATCTCGATTTCTTTCACAGGTGAGTCCCATATGAGCACCGGTTTCGTGGATCATGACTTTGGCTAGTCGATGCACCAAAGCCTTAATAAGGGAGATGTTTTCCTTGTCAAGCTTTTTAGTGGTAATCAGTTCACTGAGTTCTTTGCCAGTCTCTCGGTGAATGTGTTGAATATTTTCAAATATTTTTGAATCGGAATCGGAAAGAATAAGATACACACTTCCATCATTATAACCACCGGCATGCCCCTTAATTTGATTGATCTCAACAAGGCGCTCATAGGAGCGTGTCGTATCCAAGGAGGCGGTCAAAACCGGTTTGATGATAATGATAATTCTATCTCGCCGGGTAAACTCATCAATATGACGGCTGATTTCTGCATGGGTTCCATCGGTTTCACTCACTGAGAGTTTTTCTGCGATATAGGCGGTAATAAGAGAGATCAATCCACTGGAATCTTTATTAAAGGAGACCTGCTCCTTTGCAAAGTCAGTCTCTGTTCCCTTTCGTGAAAAGCCACACCCCTCAACAAGAAGTTTTTCTATGCAGTAATCAATAATCCTCTGATGTTTTTCATCGGTAATAGGGTAGCTAAAGTTCTCTGAAAATATTGCTAAAGCCTCCTGCTTTTTCTCTGTTACTTCCGCTTGTGAGGCACTAATGTTATGCTCTAAATTTTTTATAATTTGAGTAATTTTATCAAAATCAAAATAGGTTGATGGAAGGTCCGGGGTAAAAAGACGGTCCATTTTCGCAACAATACCACAGGCATCACTAAAGCGCGCTTCAAGATACTCCAACTCGTCAAGTTTTTCTTGATCAATGCCTTGCTCTGCGGGAATATGCTTCAATTTTCCTAAAGCCGATACATAGCGGTCGCGTTCTTTCCTTAGCACATTGGTAATAAAGGCTTCTAAGTAAATAACCTCTTTAGCAATTTCTAAAAGGTCACTATGTAGGGTTGATAGAATGGTCTTGAGATTGCCATCCTGCACATGAGATTGTGATTCATGGAGGGTGTGCATAAATTTCCACACCTTATTCAGGGTGTTCTTGAGTTCATTGAGTTCTTTAAGAAACTCCTTTTGAGAAAAGCCACTAATAACATTGAGCACATAGTTTTCGTAGCGGTCTATAGTCTCGCGAGCCCGATTAACATACCCCTCTCCCTGTTTCCAGATTAAATTATAGTCCACAGCTCTATCAGCGACCTCTAAAACAGGGAGGCTCATCTCCATCTCCTTTAATTCCTCTGCCTGGGACTTACTTTTCTCCTTGTTAAAGTAACCGGTAATAACAAGATTGGACAGTATCGGTGAGAAGCGACGTTCGTGTTCTAAGCGAAAACGAGCATAGTTTTTATGCAGCTCAGTTTTATCACCTTTTAGAATATATACGTGTCTTTTAAAGGAATAGAGCTTTAAGAGGTCGGTCTTTTTAACTTCTCCTATGGAAAAATCAATAAAGAGAACCGGTTTTGAATAGAAGAGTGCTCGAAGATTGTTAAAGAAGAATCGGGGAAGGAAAATAACCGCAAATTGATGATTCGATGAAAAGGCTGCCTTAACTTCAACCCCCATCATCTCTAAAATAAAGATGCCCAACTGAGCTATACCAGCTTTAATAGCGGGAACCCGGAAATAGTCATTCATGTCAGCAAGGATATCCTCACTGTCAATATTATGGAGATTGATAAGGTTTTTAACAAGCGGATGTGGAGTCTTAACATCAAGATAGCTTTCATTGTTAAGAAAGGTGACTAGTTTGTTGGCAGCACTCTCGATTTCACGATGATTTTTTATGTGAATACTATCAGTAAAGTCTTGGCTAATTAGTCCAAAGTTTTCATGAACAAAGAGTGTGTTCAACTCTTTTAGTACATTCTGTCCAAATGGGGTATTTCGTAATGCGTCGTAGGAGTAGTTAAATTTTTCAAGAATGGTGCGGGCGCGAATAAGCGTTTTTAAGGATGCCTTTTGCAGGGATTTTTTGTCGAAGGATATTGGCATGGTTTAAAATCTTTTTGTATTGGTAGAGTTGTTTTATCCGCTTAAATCCTAAGAGTTTTTTAAAGATTATTAGGAAGGGGCTCTCCGCCCCTTAGACCCGGCAAGGAAAATACTTATTATATCCCCCTCCGCCGTTGGCGTGTCCCCCAGGGGACAAAGACCTTAATCAAAATAGGAGAGAAAAACATTGAAACCTACTTTGCATACCTTAAAATAATTATTACATGTATTATTGCAGAGAACAAGTCTTCAGTGATTTAAATTAGACTTCATCTGCATTTTCGGGGTTTAAGAGGTAAACATATATATTATTATTGTGCAGTTTTATTGAATTAATAGAGTAGTAAAAATCCAATAAGGAAAAAAATTAGTGATAGCCAATAAGTGCTATTGGCACTTTGTCAGGTTAAACCAATTTATATAAATCGAGGGATTATGAAGCAGGTCATATTTGTTTTAATAGTGTTAACTGGTGTGTTTGGTCAGAGTTATTATAGAGACTACCCGTTTTTGGTGCAAAGAATCAATCGAGCTGGTACATTTAGCAATATTGATCAGTATAATACCTGGGATCATGATCAAAACCCGTTGGGGATTTTTGAGGTTGCAAAAAAAACACTGGCTGTAAATGTTGGTTTTCAGCGGATTGGCTGGAAAAACAGTGATAATGATGATTCAACAGTTTCAGCTGTAAGCACGCAGCTTCCTCTGATTCAGGTGGGGGTTCCTGATAAAATGTATCTCTCCTGTTATTATTCTATAAGTCCCTTGTCTTTGGAGGAGAAGGGGCAAACTATCGCTATGCCGCAAAATCGATTTGGTTTGATGGTTGTAGGACAGATGTTAGAAGGTATGATAAAGATGGGAATTATTGGGCGTGGCTTTCATGCCCAGGAGAAATGGGATGTCAACAGCAATAAACGTATTTTTATGGGAGCCAACAATGTGGGAGCAGCCTTGGGATTTCAACCTCATGAGTATCTAATTTTTAATGTACAGGCCTCGGCTTCAGGATATGTCGATTCCTTATATGTTGATAATGATCAAGGGCTTCCTGAGGAGCGATTTGCCTGGCTTGAACTTCCCCGTATTAATGTAGCCTTTGATTTTGGTGGTGAAGAACTTCCCTTTGCAACCAATTTTAGCTACTGCTATGCAAAGAATAATTTTGTTTATACTGGTAAAGATCGCACTGGTGATCCACTCTTTGGCCCTTATTATAGTCGTACATGGAATGATTCTGCTCTATCCAGCTACAATGACGGAGGAGACGCAGATCCCTTGGTTAATGATAGTATTGCCTGGCATTGGCAGGCACTCTATTCCCAAGAGTTAGCCAATGATTTTCGAATCGATCCTGCAATTACCTTTGGATATATGCATATGAAATCCCGTCATATGCGTCCCAATGAAGATAACCATCCTCGAAGATATGACAAGGAGAATAATGGCTGGGAGTGGGAAACCAAATCCTTTAGCTTTGGGCTGGGAACAACCTTTTGGGCAAAGGAGATACTTGGCATCTGGTTTGAATATGAAAGATCCTCTTTACAACTCGATATTACCGGGGATAGCCTGAGTGATTTCTCCTCACCAGAAAAAGTTGGTTATAATCATGTTGGATTTGGTACGACATTCAATGTCCATGAACTTCCCAAACTAAGCTTTCCAGACAATTTGAACCTTTCTGTCTATTTTTCTATGAATATCCTTTCAGAGAATGAGTTGACAGCCAAGTATAATGTAAAAGAATTTAGTCATCTCTATCCACTGTACAATCCTGAAACAGTAGGCGATATCTCTGATCTCAATGTTGAACTGAACCGCTACCAACCATGGAAACAATTTGAAAAGGAAGTAAAGAGTGTGAACACCCTATTTGGTATAACGACCTCTCTTTTAGAGAACACCATTGAAGCAGATGTTTTTATGGGGATAGCAAGAAGGAAGTATACAAAGGGGGACGGTGATGCAATGAAGGGTTTTGGTTTTGGGGTTAATTTTATTTACAATAGATAATGGAAACTTAGCAATTGGAAAAGATCCTTTCGGGGGGAAATTCCCCCCACTGCAAGCTTCCTTCGCGCTTGTTAACTGTTTGCATCCACAAAACCAGTTTCACCTGTTCGGTGAACCTGCTTTTATGGGCAAACAGATAACAAAAGCTCTCAGGTGATCTTGCAGATTCCCCCTTATTCATTATACATCAAATCATATGACATAGCTTTTAAACGTGCGCATCTCAGTTCCTAATAAATTGGGATACTTCTAGAAAGTATAACAACCTCCATCAGTGGCGATTTCTATGTTGCAGCCAGAGGGGGGATTAAACTTGTTAATTTCTCGCTGCCAGGTTATATCATCGGGGATGATGTCAAAGTATCCCTGCTCCCAATCTTCATAGCCACTAATATGGTAGAGGATCACTGTGCTGGTTTTTTGACCAGTGAACCAGGTGTTAATAAGGGCCGTATTTTTTTCCCAATTGGTATGATGGGTGCCTGTCGAATAGAGGGTGTTGGTTTCCAAAAGCAAAACATCAGGATCTTTTAGGTCTGGATGGTTAATGATTGCCTTGTCCATTGATTCAAAGTCACCGGATATAACAATGGTATACTCATGGTCTGTTCCAAGCTTAATAATATAAAGACAGGAGCCCGGTCCATGGGAAGAGTGGGAAACCGGCAATGCCTTGATTGCCAAGGGAGGTTTGCTGTCTAAAGGAGAAACGAATTCAGTTTGATTTGTCGCTATGGATTCCTTTCCAGTGAATAAATACCATGCATCATAGGCAGGAAACGGTGTCCATGCTACAGAATCAAGGTAGGGATATCGTTTTTTTAGACCATATTTTTCATGGTGTATGCATTCCTCAGTGCCAACAATCGGAAAGGGAGGATATTGGGATTTACCCTGCTTCAATCGTGATTGAGCATAGTTGTATCCCCGTTTTCTACTAAAAATCAATTTGTCAAGGTCTGAAAGATGATCATTATGAGGATGGGTGATTAACAAAAGGTCTGGTGGTGTCGCCTTTGCATTGATCATTTTTTCTGTGCAGGGTGCACCTGCATCAATAAGAATATGTAAATCCTTAAAAAATATGGAGAGAGCTGTTTGATCACGCTGTGGTCGTTTTAATGCTTCTGGGTTACCAAGTTCTCTGCCAAAGGCTGCACCACTTCCCCAAACACGAATTTGATTCTCCATGAGGAGTTTAACCCTTTATTACTGCTTCTAAGAATTGCTGCATAGGATAGAGTCGTTTAAACTGTTCATAGCTTCTTTGACGGTACTGTTCTATTTCATCGGGATGCTCAAGGAATCTATAACAGGTTTCCATTATTTTTTCATAGGGTACCATACAGAGATCGACACCAGGATAGGGATATAAAGGTGATTCCTCGGATATCACCGCACAGGCATTGTTTAGCAGATAGGAAATTCTAACAGCTTCAAAAATGTTGGTTGCATAATAGTGAATATTTAAAATGATTCTCGACCGAGCGATCAACTCATCTCTCTGTTGGCCATAGGCACCAAAAACAACTTTTAGGTTCGACCGTTTCTCTTCTAAAATTCTTTTAAGTATCTGTTGTCTTCTTGCATTGATGCTGCCGTAAAAAAGAATGTCTATGTCTCGACAGGAGCTGGTAGGAATCATTTCTAAGGCCCGATGATAGCCAAGAGGGAGATACTGTGCATTAATGCCTCTTTTTTCCAAGAATTGAATGTTTTGCTTTGAGTAATCCCAAACTACCGTGGCATTCTTCAAGACTCTCTCCATCAAAGGAGAGTACCACCCCTCTTTTTCACTCAACTGTTCAAGCTGATAAATGATATATTTTTTACCCCGCAGTTTTTCATCTGTTTGCAGTGTATTGGACCCTAAAACAATATTCATTTTATTGGCATCTAACTCATTGATAACAGAGTCGCAACTATATCCCAGGGAGCGCATAGAGCTAAAGAGTAATTTGGCAACCTCAAAAAAACAGGCTGCGTGAGGATTATTTTGCGGAGAGATTAGACAGATTTGATAGTCCATGGCCATTTCAATTCCAGAAGTTTTTCGTCTTTCAAAGGGATCTTTCTATCAAATAAATAAAATATACCATTTCGATATACTGTCAATGGGAATCCTAAAAATAGAGAATAATGAGGGTTACCTCTGTTGTGAGAATGAAGGATTATATTATATTGCTGTAAGTTTCTTTTTACAGAAACAACCTAATTAAAGGCGACTGGA
Source organism: Chitinivibrionales bacterium (assembly GCA_028278335.1). Classification (GTDB taxonomy): domain Bacteria; phylum Fibrobacterota; class Chitinivibrionia; order Chitinivibrionales; family JANQEN01; genus JANQEN01. The sequence continues at coordinate 29,462 of JANQEN010000045.1, forward strand.
ATGACATTGAACGTTGACAAAGAGCTTATTAGGGTTTTTACTGGTATAACCGATCCATCGGTAATGAAAGAGTTTTTCAACGAGATATTTACAGAGGCGGAACGAAAAGATTTAGCTCTTCGCTGGGAACTTATGCGCATGCTGCAGGATAAAGTTCCTCAAAGAGAGATTGCTGCAACCTTGGGCATTAGCCTTTGTAAAATTACCCGAGGTGTCAAAGTATTGAAAAAGAAGAAATCTATGTGTAAACAGTTGCTCGAAAAATCGAGCAATGCATCTGATAATACTCATAAGACAGGAGAACAGTTATGAGTGTAAAAGTATTCCTCAATGAAGATGAAATACCACGACAGTGGTATAACCTTGCTCCAGATCTTCCCACACCACCACAACCACCCTTAAGCCCCGCTGATGGATCAGTGGTTCCACCGGAGGGATGGGCTAAAATATTTCCCATGAATCTGGTTGAACAGGAGTACAGCCAGGAACGGTGGATCGATATTCCTGAGGAAGTTTTACAGCTTCTCTATCGCTGGCGCCCAAGTCCTCTGAAACGGGCAACCTTTCTTGAAAAGGCCTTGGATACGCCTGCAAAAATCTACTACAAAGATGAAAGCGTTTCTCCTCCAGGAAGCCATAAGCCAAACACCGCGGTTGCACAGGCCTGGTATAATAAACAGTTTGGTACTAAAGTGTTGACAACCGAGACTGGTGCAGGACAATGGGGAAGTGCTCTAGGGTTTGCCACCTCCTTGGTTGGCCTTGAGTGTAAAGTCTATATGGTGCGGATCAGCTTTGATCAAAAGCCTTTTAGAAAGATAATGATGCAAACCTGGGGTGCCAATTGTGTAGCAAGCCCCAGTAATGAAACCGCCAGCGGTCGCTCCTTTTTAGAGAAGTTTCCTGATACACCGGGAAGTTTAGGAATGGCAATCAGTGAGGCTATTGAGGCTGCTGTTGCTGATGATAAAGGAACAACTAAGTATTCCATTGGAAGTTGTTTGAATCATGTGCTGCTGCATCAAACTATTATTGGTTTAGAGGCAAAGAAGCAGCTACAAAAGGTTGGTATTGATAAACCAGATGTCGTTATTGGCTGTGCTGGTGGTGGTAGTAATTTTGCCGGTCTTGCCTTTCCCTTTGTCTATGACAAAATAAACGGCGCTGATATTGAGATTATTCCTGTAGAACCTGCTTCATGCCCGACCATGACCCGCGGTATCTTTGCCTATGATTTTGGTGACACCGCAGGAACTACACCGCTGGCACCAATGCATACATTGGGTCATAGCTTTGTACCACCACCGATTCATGCTGGTGGACTTCGCTATCACGGTATGGCTCCCTTAGTCAGCCAGGCTGCAGTTGAAGGACTCTTGAGCCCTCGTAACATTCATCAGTTAGAGTGTTACGGCTCTGCTGTACAATGGGCTCGTACTGAGGGTATGATCCCTGCGCCAGAGACAAGTCATGCGGTGGCTGCAGTGATCCAAGAGGCTAAACGAGCAAAGGAAGAAGGAAAGGAAAAGGTCATACTCTTTAATATGAGTGGTCATGGCCTTATGGATCTTTCTGGTTACCAGCATTTCTTTGATGACAAGTTGCGTGATTTTGCCTATCCTCAGGAAGATATTGATAAGGCAGAAGCAGAGCTTTCTAACCATCCCAAACCAAGCACTGAAAAAACTGGCAAATGGTAACATTGAAATAATTGGAGGAGTAGATGAATATCTACTCCTCTTTACATTCAAGGGGAGTATCATGAGAAGTGACTATGACCATAAAACCCGACGATGCCCCAAATTAGGCCATGACATCACCTTTTCCTATTGCCGTGCTCCCGGCACAACCATTCCATGCTCAATGATCCGTACCTGTTGGTGGGAGTCATTTGATGTTGCCTCCTATCTTAAAGAGCATTGTTCTGAGCAGGATATAAAAGAACTGGGTAGACCGGCAAAGATGAAGAGTCAGTCCTTAATCGAGATCATGGCAGAGGTAGAATCTCGAATTAAGAAAAGTAAAAGCTCTTAGACACACTGATTTTATTTTTTTTAATAGGCTCCATTAATCATCACTAACCCCACCTCTGTGGATCCTTATACTTCTGCAATCACTTTAACCCAGATTATGCAATAGGAAGCAGCGCAGAAGTACAATCCTATGCTCATTAAGACTTTCAGGTTTTTCGGCCATATCACCTTGTAGATATGCCCTTCAAAACCTTCAAGTCTTACTAAATCATAATCTTGCACTTCTGCATCAACTCCTACAGCATATTCTGGGTTTAATCACCCTCATTTTAGATCAAAGGTTTCAGAGAATTTACTTTTTTGTTAAGGGCTGTCCAATTATTTTATAGAGATAATGATGGGTTAAGAAAAATTATTGCGTGATCTTTAATAAGATGCGGTTGTACAGTATTTAGACGGTTTTAATCCCCTTCAATCGCACCGCCGAATGGTTCAGAAATGCACGAGTTGCTGTTTGAGGCGAAGCCGAGTTCAACGAGTGCCTGAACCTGAGGTGAACAGGGCGATTGCGGGGTGTGTTTCTTTGCATACTTTCTTTGCACAAGCAAAGAAAGTATGGCTGCTGTCGGGCAGTGTCCCGACGGTCTTGATGAATATAGAAAATGAGTATTTACGTTTAACAAATAATGTGACTAACCAGAATTTTTGGTGGCATGAAAGAGAAAATTCTATATCAAGGCTTTCGAAGATATAAATACAGTAGAATACTATTTATTCTAGTAATAATCATTTTGTTAGGGAGATATTACTCCCTTTACTCGCGCAGCACCACAGTAACTATTGTTGCTTCTGGTGAAACCCATGGCTTGATATATCCCTGCGATTGTATTGATGAACCTGCCGGTGGTATGGCCAAGCGAATGACTATAATTTCGCGACTCCGTGAGCGAGGAAATATTCTTTTGCTTGATGCTGGAGGATTTTGTGGCGGGGGATTGTACGATTTTTACACGGAGGGAATAGTCCGAGACTCCTTAAGAAGTGTGGCTGCTATTCAGGCTATGGCACAGATACAGTATGATGCAGTTGGTCTTGGCGATGAAGAGTTGCAGTATAACACAGAACAGTTAGTAACCTTAGCAAAAAAAGAGGGTTTACCCCTTGTTTCTGCCAATTGCTTTTATAGAAATGGGAAGTCGGTTGTATCTCCCTATATTATAGTAAAAAAGGGTCACACCACCTTTGGCATTACTGCTGTTACAACTCAGGAAAAATTATTATTACTTGATGATTCTGTTATTGTAAAGGATCCAATCGCTACATTAAAAAAGGTATGGCCAAAGGTTTGTGCAAAGTCTGACCAGCAGATCATTATATCTCACCTGGGTGAAGAAAAGATCGAACAATTAGTAAAAGCCTTTCCAGAGTGCGATATTTTGGTTAATGGCCATAGAAAGATGAGCGTTCAACCGGTTACAAAAATAGATGAACATCTTATCATGCAATTTGGATTTCAGGGTAAAAAACTTTCTCATTGTACCTATGATGTAAAGAAGAAATCATATCATCCAATTCCTCAGGAATGGCTGCTAATACATGATACAATTCCAGAAGATACCGCCATAATTCAGCTGTTGGATGCCATCGATTTTAAGAGATATAAGAAAAGCACTGTTCTTGATCTCTATTTAATGAGTCAATGCCCCTATGGGATTCCTGCCTTAAAAGAGGTGCTTGATTACTACGAAAGTTTCTCTTTGATTGATCTAAATCTATGGTTTGTTGGAGATGTGATCAATGACGATTCTCTCCGTTCTTTACATGGTCAGCAGGAGGTGGATGAGGAACAACTATGGCTTGCTGTTAAGTCCCTCTATCCTGAAATGTGGGAGAGCTTTCTCTACCTAAGAGCCAATCAGGATATCTCTGCAGACAAGGCTGTGGCGCAATTGAACCTTGACACTGCGCAACTTCAGTCCTGGATCACTAACTATGGTAAAGAAAAGCTGGCTCATAGTTATCGGCGATCCCAACGTTTACAGATAGAATCATCTCCTGAACTATTTATCAACAATTATCCTTATACCGGTCCGGTAACCTTTTTTCGTCTGGCAAAAGGGTACTGTGATGAGATTAGTAATGAAAGAAAACCTAAGGCATGCGACTCTATCCCAGAATGCTTTGAGGATAGTGATTGTAAGAAAAAGGGTCACGTGGGGATCTGTATTTATGAAACTGACTATGGATCGGGTGGAGTCTGTACGTATAAAAAGGGTGTACAGTTTCCCTTTGTGGTTGTGGTACCTGACTCAAGCATAGTCCAGACCGAGACTGCTTCAATAAATACAACGGGCAACCTCTTCCCTGCTGCCCAAATAGAACGATATTCCTATTCCTCAAAAAGGGGAAAGGAGTTGGTTTCACTCATCAAACCAGACCACTTGCCACTCTATCTTTTTGGTGAAGCAGTTACAGGATCATTACAGTTTAAAATGATTGCCTCGGGTATTGAGAAAAGGGGAGAGTGGTTTACTTTTAAAGAGGGGATCATGAAGAAACATTTTTATCATAGAAGAGAGAAGAAGAGTGGTCGCATAACTCTTTTTATTGATCCTCTTTTTCCTGATGTTGCTGGCGTGGTATCCTTACTGTTAGAATCATATCCTAAGCTTAACAACGTGGATATTTTACCACATGTACCTCCTCAAATGGACACAACCCACATTCAAGAAGAAGAGAAAGTGAGGATTGAAGAGGCGCTTCGCTGGCTTGTTATTCAAAGGGAGTATGGGAATAATACGTTTATCACCTATGTATCAAGTTACAGCTTTACACAAGATCAATCCTATTGGCAACCTTTGATAAAAAAAATAGGAATTTCATTACATGAATTTAACAAAGCCAATGCAAAAGGCAAGTCCCTTTTACCTGCTCACAGAAATCTGATTGATGACCTTGGCATATTGGGTCCAGTTGAACTCCTTGTAAACAATCAAGAGGTCATCCCTATAAAGAATAAAGGGTATTTAGAGTCGATCCTTCAAAAATTAAAGTGATTGAAGGACTCGCTGAAATCAGCAATTTGAAATTAACTATAAAGCACACGTTATAAATATACTGTTTCTCAAAAGTTTTGTCCCATGATTTTTACAAAACTCTTATAGAAACAGTTATGCCGCAACACAGCATAGGACATTATTTTTGAGAAGCG
>JANQEN010000100.1 GCA_028278335.1 Chitinivibrionales bacterium
CCATATCACCTTGTAGATATGCCCTTCAAAACCTTCAAGTCTTACTAAATCATAATCTTGCACTTCTGCATCTACTCCTACTGCATAATCTGGGTTTAACATATTTTTACGCTTAGGCAGGACCCCAAAGAAAAGTGAATTGCATCTATGTTAGATACAAATGTTTTATCAAAAATACCGGAAATACAATCTTTTTTAGACCTACATTTACCTGACATCAATCGTGCTGGTATCATGCTATCCTTAAAAAAGGAAATCCCCTATGGGAGCCAAATAGTGGTGGAGGGGCAGTTTGAGGAGGGAATGATCAATGTATATTTCTCTAAAAAAAGAGGAATCTCCTTTGTAGATTGTTCAAAGAATAGTGCAACCCGAGAGGCGATAATCATATTGACAAGGGGAGTTGCTGCAAAAGAGAGCGATAAAAGAGAGCAAGCCTGGAATACTTGGATTGGTACCGATGAATCAGGGAAGGGAGATTTCTTTGGTCCCTTGGTAGTTGCTGGATTTGTGATGACTCGAGCAATTGAAGAGAAAATAATATCTTTAGGAGTAATGGATAGCAAGCGACTTAGTTCAAAACGTATCAGAGAGATTGCCAAAACAATTCGTTCATCCTATGGTGGACATATCTCTGTGGTGGCACCCTCTGTAGAGAAGTATAATGAACTCTATACTAAGTTTAAAAACCTTAATTCACTTCTTGCCTGGGGACATGCTCGGGTTATCGAAAACTTGGCACAAAAATATGGTAACAATACAACAACTGTTGATGGTGTAATTTCTGATAAGTTTGGTAATGAAAGACTCATAAAGAATGCTCTTAAGTCAATGAGCGACTTGACTATTGTACAACGACCTCGCGGGGAGTCAAATAGTGCCGTCGCTGTTGCTTCAATCATTGCACGCGACACCTTTGAGCAAATGGTCGAAAATATACAGAAGGAAATTGGCTATGATATTCCCTTTGGTGCAGGAAATCCTGTGTTGACTGCGGCAAAGAAGATCGCCCAAGAACAGGGAAAAGAGATCTTTCAAAAAATTGCCAAGGTACACTTTAAAACAATTAATCAAATTTAGCGATTGAATATTAAAGGAATGGAAACCATGGTTAAAACAGCAATCGGTCAAGATTCGCATGCCTTTGTTTCAGAGGCAGATACAAAACAACTTAGGTTAGGTGGTATTATTATCCCAGGTTGTAAAGGACTTGCCGGCAATAGCGATGCTGATGTTATACTCCATGCTCTCACTAATGCCATTTCTGGGATTAGTGGCGTTACTATCTTGGGCAAAGTATCCGATGATCTCTGTTTAAATCAGGGTATTACCGATAGCACTGTATATCTTCAAAAAGCTCTGGAAACCTTGAACGGATACCGAATCACTCATTGTTCCATTTCTGTGGAGTGTCAAGTACCAAAGCTAGCCCCGCATACAGAAAACATTAGGCGTTCTGTTGCACAGTTATTATCAATTGAAATTCATGATGTAGGACTCACTGCAACAACTGGTGAAAAACTATCCACCTTTGGAAAAGGTGCTGGAATTCAAGTGTTTGTCATAGTAACAGCACAAAAGATTACACCTTCATAGCATTTGATTGGTCATCAATCTCTTTTTGCCAAAAGGCTTCAGCTTGTTTGTACCAAAAATGGGGGCTCGAAAAACCATCGGTTGCGATGGTGCTTGGCAGGTTTTCAACAAAATTGGTGAAATTTGTCAGAGTTTGAGAAGCTTCCTTTACTTTACGAAGACTTAAGTCCGAGATGAGTAATACAAAGTGACTTATGGCATATTCAGAAATGGTAAGGTGCTCCTCATTTGTCAAGGCCTGTGTAAACCAGGTACGACAATTATTTATATAGGGCTCCTTTTCCTCTTGCTCAGCATATTTGATAATCAAATAGTTTAAATAGCCAATATCAAAGAGAGTTACATCCGTTTTTATAACGGAGATGGTTCGAACACAAAATTCGGCAAGTTCAAAGAGTTTAAAAACCAAGTCTCTTTCTCGGGGTGTAAAAAAAATCTTTTCCTCCTCATCGTGAAAGGGGCTTATAATTTTTTTTCTTCGCTTAATCGACTTGGCTAAAAGGGCTTTACTCTCATCTTTGAGAGTTGATTTTACGATAATTGAACCATTTTCAGAAAGAACATTAAAATGACGAATGTTGAGGGAGGTCATATAGCAGCCTAAGCAAACTTTGGGCAAGAGGCTAAAAAAGTCAATTTTTTCATTAGTTGTATTGTCTAATGAAAGAGGAAAGGGATCATTATACATCCAATCCCAATGCATCGAGCTGTCATCCATTAAATAGGCAATTACCTGCCTTGAGCCACAAATAAAGCAAGAACAATTTAATCGCCTTAATCCATTATCTTCAAAGCTGTAAGGAAGTAGTGCTTTGTACTCTTCAATAGCTGCTTGTTGATCCAATGTTTCGCAGGTTTCTATGACCTCAAATACTTTTTTTAATTCAGTGTCTTCTAAAATTGAAGCAACACTTTCTGAGGGTTTGAGTAGAAATATTTTTTTATTGTGTGATTCTACCTTTTTTTTCAGATTAATTAGAAGATGAATGCCCTTAGAGTCGATAAAATTAACCTCAGAAAGATCTACAACCAGGTGCTTGATCACATCTCCTTCAATGAGTTTATTGAGTTCCGCTGTAGCCGGAATAAAGGAGCTAACCGTAAAATCGCCTTTTATGGTAAATATTTCATATGCTAAGGTTGAGGTATGCGAAAAGATTGTATCCTTATCCATGAGTACCCAATATAGCAAATAAAGTTAAATTTATGGGGGTTACACCATAATTTAAATAGTACCATGGTTTAAATAGTTTGTCCATAACTAATTAAATTTAAATAGGCTGTGAGCATATTTACGTTGTTTTATTTAGGACGAAATTATACAATTTAACTTTAAGGCAGCAAAAATGATACAGAAATGCCACATTTTTTTTATTGGAGAAAATAAACATTAAATCTATATTAGTTAATAATAGTAATATAATGAATTGCCTTGAGTTGATATGGAAAGGCATCCTGCACCATTGTTCCGAGAATACACTTATTACTATATCTAAAGGTAATCCGATTGAAAAGGACATCCTATGAAACAAGAAAAGTCGCAGGAACACAATGCCACCTTTATTGAGGAAAATAAAAAGGCTGAAAAGCTTATTGAGGCAAAGGAATTTCCCGCTGCAGCAAAGGTGCTAGTCTCTATTGTGGATTCAGATCCTAATAATGCTCGAGCCTTTAATAATATGGGCATCATCGCATGGAATCGTGGCGAATGGAAAGAGGCTTTTATCACCTTTAAGCACACCTGCCTTTTACAGCCAGATTATGTTGATGCACTTATTAATCTTTTTGATGCATCGCTAAAATTAAATTGTGTAGACGCGGTATTGCCAATTCTCAAAAAAGGGCAAGAAATGCTGCCAAAGCAAGAGGATATCCAAGCGGTTGTTGCTGGAATTGAAGAGCAGGGTGATCAAATCTACTCCTCTGAGCGTGCGCTTCGTGTGTTAAAGGGATGTGAAGCTATAGAAACCTTAAAAGAATAGGGATCTCTATGGAATTGGAGAAGATATCTGTGGATGAACATATTCAATTTTCTAAAGAAAACAATCAGGCAGAACAGTTTATTCAAGCCGGTGATCTTCCTTCTGCTGCTAAACTATTAGTGGCAATTGTTGAAAAAGACCCGAAAAACTGGCGCGCCTTTAATAATATGGGAATAATTTCTTGGGAAAAAAGCGCCTGGGAAGATGCCTTTACCACATTTAAGCACGCCTGCGAAATAAAACCTGATTACAGTGATGCCTTGATTAATCTCTTTGATGCAGCATTGAAAATGAGACGGATTGAAGAGGCTTTACCAATTTTTAAGAAATCCTTGGAGCATGATCCCATCAATGAAGAGATGAAAACCATTGTTGAATCAATTGAATCACAGGGTGAAGATATCTACTCTTCACCTCGAGCTCTTCAGATTGGTGTTCATAATCCACGGATTGAGGAAGCAAGAGCGCTTTTGGAAGAGGGGCAGCTCAATAGTGCCATGGAGAAATTTATTCAAATAAATGATGAGGAAGGCCCCAGTGCTGAGGTCTTTTGTGGATTAGGTATCATCTCCTATTATCAGCAGCGATATAAGGACGCCTTTAGTTTATTTTATGAATCAATTAAGCTCAATCCAACCAGCTCAGACACTTTTTTGAATTTAATAGACGCTGCAAAGGAGTGCGATCTTTCTAATGAGGCTAGAAAGATTTATGATTTTTACTGCAATGAGTTGAATCACCTCAAAGATATTGAAGAGGAATTTGAAGAGATAGCTAAAAGTGAAAAAGAGGGAAAAAAATCCTAAAGTGGGGTAACTTCTTTTCCGATACATACAATATAAAACCTGAAAACCTATAACACCTCCCTTGTGTGTTATCCTGTTTACTCAAGCTTCCCCAAGTTTGATGAGTGAAACAGAGGAAAATTCAGGAAATTACAGTGATAAATGGACGTATTTCTCGATACGTCCATTTTCATTATCTCTCCTCTACTAAAAAGCGATTTCATCGCTACCTTACCCATTACAAATTAGCGTATTTTTAAATATCAGAATCAGATGCAAATTTGTAGGAGCATATATGAAAAATAGCCTTGCAATTGGAATTACCTTTTTGGTTTATCTTATTGGTATGTTTGCCATTGGCGTTATTGCCTATATGCGAACTAAAAATTTATCTGAATTCTTACTTGGTGGGAGGCGTCTCAACTTTTTTACCTCTGCCCTTAGTGCTGGTGCATCTGATATGAGTGGCTGGCTTCTATTAGGGCTCCCTGGATTTGCCTATGTTGCAGGGTTTGAAGCTGGATGGATAGCACTTGGTCTCTTTGTTGGCACCTATATTAATTGGCGATTTATCGCGAAAAAATTACGTGTGGCAACGGTCTCCTATGGTGATGCCATTACCCTCTCGGAATATTTTGAGAATCGGTTTAATGATAGCTCTCGCTTGTTACGAGTGATCACAGCTCTTTTTACACTGGTGTTTTTTCTTTTTTACACTAGCTCCGGATTAGTTGCCGGGGGTAAGCTTTTTACCAGTGTCTTTGGCCTTTCCTATATTTGGGCTGTTACTATTGGTGTAAGTGCTATAATTTTATATACCTTCTTAGGTGGATTTATGGCGGTTTGTTGGACCGACTGCATACAGGGGCTACTCATGGTTTTAGCCTTAGTTCTTGTGCCGATAATGGCCATAGCTGCACAAGGAGGATGCCCTGCTACCTTTGATGCAATAGGCAATACCAATAGTGCTTTGCTAAATCCACTTATGTCAAGAGATGGGAATCCACTTTCACTGATTGCCATCATTTCACTTATGGCATGGGGGTTGGGGTATTTTGGACAACCTCATATCTTAACCCGCTTTATGGCGATTGACTCAGTTGACAAAGTACCACAGGCCCGAAAGGTCGCTCTGTGGTGGGTAGCTTTTGGTATGGTTGGTGCGCTCATGGCTGGATTCGCCGGTGTTGGCGCTTTAGAAGCACCCTTGTCTGAAGTTGACTCAGAAAAAGTATTTATTCTTTTGGTACAATCTCTTTTACACCCAATTCCTGCTGGGATCTGCCTTGCTGCGATCTTAGCAGCAATAATGAGTACTGCTGATTCACAACTACTGGTCGCTTCCTCTGCCTTGACTGAGGATATATATAGACCCTTTATTCGCACTCAAGCCTCGCAGGTAGAGTTGGTGTGGGTTGGAAGAGCGGCCGTGATTGTGATTGCTCTTGTAGCTTATTTTTTGGCGCTAAATCCGCAAAATAAGATTCTTGATTTAGTAGCATATGCATGGGCTGGCTTTGGTGCAACTTTTGGACCGACAATATTTCTTTCTCTCTATTGGAAAAAAATGACTCGATTGGGAGCTCTAGCCGGAATCGTAACCGGTGGTGTAACTGTTGTCATCTGGAAACAGTTGTCAGGTGGGATATTTGAACTCTATGAAATAGTACCGGGATTCATATTATCTACAATCGCCATTGTAGTTGTTGGTGTTTTTACTCAATCACTGAAAAATGAGAATTAGTGGGTTTTTACATAGTGTCAAGGACGGCTTATTTTAACGCTTCATTCTTTGCCTTATAGAAATCTCGGTCATATCGGAAACAAGCATGAGCCTCTTGGGGGATTGCCGGTTTCCCTTCCGTAATAAGTGAAACAATGTTTTTGCCAACTCCGGGGCCCATCATAAAACCTTGGCCACACATTCCCACAGCAAGGACTAATCCCTCGAGTCCTGGGGCAAAATCTATTATGGGAACACCATCGGGAGTCATTGGGTAGCACCCACGCCATACACGACGAATTAGAAGGTTTTTAAGACTTGGTACTAAGGATATCATCCGATTTGCAAGAATCGGAAGAAATTCTGAGATAGATTCACGATTGGTACCTAAAAAAAGCTCCTTAGGGGTGTAGCAAAAAATTATTTGCCCTTCGCTATTTTGTCCAAAGTAAAAGTTAGCAGTTTTGCCCTCAGGGCCAGGACGAAGGTCAACAACAAGGGGGGCTAAGAATGGTTTGACTGGAGCGGATATTCCCGCTTCATGAGAATCTGGTATAACAGGAATATCGAATCCTAAAAGGTCAGAGTGTTCACCTGCATCTGCTCCAGCAGCTAAAACGACCCATTTACAGGAATAGGTATCTTTATCAGTTTTTACACCCTTAATGGAATTTTTATCTATTGTATAGCCAACAGCTCGTTCGTTGAATTTATAGACTGCTCCCTTTTGCTTGGCCACCCGCTCAAAGGCCGTTGGTGCAAGGATGGGTGATACTTGCCCGTCCATAGGGGAGAAAGTCCCTCCACGTAAATTCTCGGAAACAATACCAGGTACAAGTTCTTGAATCTCCTTTGGTCCCACCCAATCAATGGAGAGGCCAAATTTTTTTTGAATTGGCAACAGCCCCTTAAGTGTGGTTTCAATGGATTCATTAAAAACTGGAAAGCAGTAGCCACCAGTTTTCCATCCTATATCAAAGCCGTACAGCTCTTTCCATGTTGAGAAAATATTTAAACTCTCTATACCAATACTAATTTTGCCAGGATCAGAATGGGTGGCCCGGACTCCACCAATTGCAGCTTTATTATCTCCTTGGCCAGAGGCGGCTCTGCGCTCTATAACACAAACTTTTAGACCCTTTTGGGTCAAAAAACAGGCCGTAGGATTACCCACACTTCCCGAACCTATAACAATGACATCGAAGTTTTTTCCCGAAGCGGTCATTGGGTCCCCTCCTTATGTTCTTTCTTTACAAAATCGCCAAGGTGGATTTCTGCCACTAGGGGGCGATTCGAAGGAAGGGTAATCTCGGACAAGGGGACACCCTCTTCTTTAAATATTCTGAGAATGAGTTCGGTGCAGGTTTTTCCGTTGCACCCTCCAAGACCAGCTCTGACAATTGCTTTAAGCTGATTCATATCTCGAACTCCAGCTCGAATCTCCTTGACAATCTCACTCTTGCGAACTCGTTCACAACGACAAATCATTGGATCTTCGGTGTGATCATTTTTATCAGATACCGAATCACCTTTCTCGGGTTTTCTTATCTGAAATCCTGCAACGAGTAGCTTGTCTTTTTGAGGAACTTCCAAGAGTAGCAATTTTCTTTTGTTAAATGATTCACGATCTTTAACAGCAATGATTTTGCCCGTACCTACAACAGCACCTTCCAGATCGGTTGTGATAACCTCTTTACCGATTGGAATATCCTTTGTATTAAACTCAAAGGGAAGCATTAAAAGTGCAGTCTCTTTTGATTGGTCATAATCGTTGATGACCAAGCTTATTGCAAGACCAGGACATGCTAACACACAGCGACCACAGCCAAGGCACTCACCATGATACTCAGGAAGAGTCAAGATTGATTCTGGCATGGTTATCAAGTCCTTTGGGCAAGCCTCTGTGCAAGGGTTGCAGGGTATCTCCTGGACACATCGAATAAGTGGATATACTGATAACTCTCGCTCTTCCCCTTTAAAGGGAATTGCTTTTCCTGGACGATGTTTTAATAATTCTCCAAAGCTTTCCCAGTTACTGGGAATAGCTATATCAATCCCCATATCCTTAGCTATTTTTCGTCCAGTTATTTTTCCAGAAAAAATCGCTGCCGACGCTTCGGCAATCTCTTCTGCATCTCCTGCTGCGTAAACCTTCATGCCATATTCGCGAGTCTTTTTCAAAAGCTCATCTACGGGGGAGAGTCCCACAGCTATGAGCACGGTGTCAACATCAAAGGAGCGTTCCGTACCAGAAATTGGTTTAAATGTGTCCTTTATTTCTGCAATCACTATTCGCTCAGCTCTTTCATTGCCTTCAATACGAAGTACAGTATGAGAGGTCATCACTGGAACACCAAGTCGTTTGATTTTATCTTCGTGGACTTTGTAACCACCACATTCTGGTAATGCCTCAACAAGACCAACAACATCAATGCCTGCTTGTAAAGCATGATATGCACCAATAAGACCTACATTGCCACCGCCAACGATAAAAAGCTTGTCTGCACTTTTCACCAAATCACGATTGACCAGAGTTTGAAATGCGCCAGCCCCATATACACCAGGTAAATCACATCCAGGAAAGGAGAGGCTTTTTTCACGGGCACCAGTTGTGATGAGTACTCTTTCGGGGGTAACCAATCGAAAGGTGCCACTACTGGCAACACCAAATTTGCCGTCATCAAAGACACCAACAACCGTCGAATTGAGCCATGTAGTAACAGTGGGGAGGTCTTGGACCTCCTGGGCTAATTGATTACCAATGTCAATTCCGCGGTCTCCAGCAAAGCAATCAGCAACTGAACCAAAAAAGTTGTGTGTCTGTAAACTTAGTTTGCCACCCAATTCCTGTTTGTCATCAATGAGGAGCACTTCTACACCAAGGCGACCTAATTCTATGGCAGCGCAGATTCCAGAAGGGCCACCACCAATTATCAAAACAGGTGTTGCAATATCATCAACCTCTGGGGTTGATGACTGCGGTATTGCAGTCGCTAAGGATGGGGCCCCTTCACAACTGGAAACTTCCATACCTGGCATCACTGGTGTCATACATGATTTTACTGCTCTACCATTGGCTACAACGGTGCATTGAGAGCATTGGCCATTTACACAGAAGATTCCCTGAGCACCACCATCCTTGTGATGATGACCAAATACGGAAATACCAGCAGCATAGAGTGCAGAACTGATCACTTCTCCCTTTTGAGCACTAAGTGCTTTCCCATTGAAAGTAAAGGGAATGCTCTCTTCTGTTAATTGGGGTAGGATTGGATGCTTAGCTATACGCTTTTGATCTTCCTTTGATCGTACAGTGTCGGTTGTGGTTATATCCTCAAAAGCACAATAGGGGTGATAGTCAAGTCTCTTCCACCAACTACCTTCTCGCAAGAGTAATTTGTATTGCGCAAGCTCCTGAGGTGTGTCGCATAAAAGCTTGGGTTCCTTTTCAAGTCTTTGTATCAATTCTTTTCGATTTTGCTTTGAAAGACGGAATGAGAATTGTGCTTTCATGGGGTTGTCACTCTTTTGCAAACTCAAAATTGAATCTAACGTAATTACCTTTGCTGATGTCGCATCAGTAGGAAGGGAGTGTTGATTAAAGGTAATTATTTTAGCAGCATGACTTTGTTCAACTTCTCTTCTTGTAAATACTGGTTTGCATTGAATGTTTTGCTGTTGTAACAAAGAGATTGCCTTTTGCACTACATCAGCAAGACGCCATTTTATTATGATAGGTGAAAGCAAAAGATCCAATTCTACTAAGTTATCTAAATAGAGCAGAGTAGACTGTTCTTCATTGCTATCTTCTGATTTAATCCTGTATGAAGTTGGAAGATTTGGTGAGAGTTCCTTACGCTCTTTTAGCCAATCCATGATAACAAGGGCTCGATCCATCCCGGAAAAATCGATTGTAGAATTCTGTTCTGGATAAATGTCGTGAAGCAACGTAGCTGTTGTATTCGCATAGAAGTTTAACACTGCTGCTTTGGGACCAATCTGACCTATTTGCGGTACTGTATAACGTACTCGGTTTTCTCCAAGACCTACAATATGAGCAAGGGTATTGGCAATTTCTGCATTCTGCTTACCCTGCTTACCACCGCGATGATAGGGGCAGGTCTCCTGATCACGGCACATCAGCATAACACCATCGGTACCTCTGGCAAGACAGTGAAGCATTGTGTCAACCGTCACACTACCAATGCAAGAAACTGGCACAATGTCCTGCATATCTTTAGGAAGCTTAGATCGAGAGCAGGCAAAGACTATTTTTTTACCTCGGAGATCATGTGCGTTTAGGGGATTATTGCTAGAGCTAAGTTCCTTGGTAATCTTTTGTTTAATTGCACTGTCAGGACAAGCGCCTGCACATATCCCACAACCGACACAGGCATTTGCATTTATATGTGATAGCGCTACACCAGTATTGTAAAGACTGACTCGTGGAATCGAATAGGGGCAGACCTCTTCACAAACACCACAACCACGACATTGATCCACTGAAACTTTACAAGTCGCTACTTCAAACTCACGGTTCCAAATCGTAATTTGTTGATCATGGTGTTTTGTTTCTATAGCATCGGTTGGACAGATATACGAACAAGCAAGGCAACCAGTGCAGTCTTCACCTACTTTATCGGGATTGGGACCAACCGCCTTTTCGGCACCGCGTCCTAAAGGAGCAAGCGCTGCAGGGCCTCGTTCATTGCAGACCCGAGTGCAAAGACCACAGAGTACACAGGCGTCACCGTCAGATTTAATAGGAAAGGAGGTAGTATCAACACCTTCCAAACGAGCTATTTCTTTGAGCTTTTCTGAGTGAGGGCTATCTGCTAAATACATCTCCAAAAGGGTTTGGCGAGTTGCAATCACATTCTGAGAACGAGTTGATACAATAAGTCCCTCTTCAACTGGAAAAAGACAGGAGGTGACCAGCTGTGACCATCCCTTCCAGGGTTCTTTGGTAATTTCTACCACACAGAGTCTACAGGCACCATTTGGTGTAAGCGAGGGGCTATGACAGAGTGTGGGGATAGCAAGGCCAATACCTTTGAGTGTCTCAAGAAGCATTTCACCCTGTTTGGCCTCTATAGCTCTTTCATCAACCGTTATTGTAACCATTTTACTCATTACTATACCTTAATACTGTCATTTTTTACTGTAATCCCATTACTCTTATTAATAAACATTATTATAAAAAAAGTGAGATTATTATTACGTTACCTCAATAGCATTGAAATTGCAGGTCGCAACGCATACACCACAGCGATTACATAATTCTGTATCAATGCAATGTAACTCTTTTTTCTGACCAGAAATTGCCTTTTGCGAACAGACCTTTGCACAGAGTTGACAACCAGTACAAGCTGGTCCAATAACATAGGTGATCAATGACCGACAAACACCGGCAGGACATTTCTTATCCTCAATGTGGGCCAGGTATTCTGAATGAAAGTGTTTTAGGGTACTTCGAACTGGATTAGCCGCTGATTTACCTAATCCACAAAGCGCTCCCTTGTCTAATGTGTCAAAAAGGTTTTCCATAACCAAAAGATCTTTTTCGTGTCCTTTGCCCTCACAAATGTTTTCCAGGATTTGCTTTAAATTAACCAGTCCAAGGCGACAGGCTGCGCATTTACCACATGATTCTTCTGTAAGGAAGGTGGTAAAGTAGCGTGCCACATCTACCATGCAGGTACGATCGTCCATAACAATCATACCGCCTGAGCCCATCATGGAGCCCTCTTTGGTCAAGGTGTCAAAGTCAACGGGAAGGTCCAATTTACTTTCCGGTAAACATCCACCGGAGGGGCCACCCGTTTGAACCGCCTTGAAGATCCGATTGTCTAAGATGCCACCGCAGATATCAAAAATGATTTCACGGAGGGTCGTTCCCATAGGGACTTCCACAAGGCCTGTATTCTTTACTTTGCCAACAACGGCAAAGGCCTTGGTTCCAGTACTTTTTTCTGTGCCAACTGCTTTAAATTGCTCTGCGCCATCACGCACGATAAGTGGAATAGAAGCAAAAGTTTCCACATTGTTAAGAATCGTTGGTTGATCATGGAGTCCACGTTCAACCGATCGAATATATTTTGCTCGGGGTTCACCAATATTGCCTTGGATTGATTGCATCAGCGCGGTTGATTCACCACAGACAAAGGCCCCTCCACCGCGGTTAATGGAAATAGAAAAGGAGAAGTCCGATCCCAAAATGTTTTCTCCCAGAAGGCCACACTGATTAGCTATGTGTAATGCCTTTTCCAAACGTTCAACAGCCAGTGGATACTCTTCTCGGACATAGATGTAGGCCTCAGACGCACTTACCGCATATCCAGCAAGGGTCATACCCTCTAAAACAGCATAGGGATCTCCTTCCATGATGCTTCTGTCCATAAAAGCACCAGGATCCCCTTCATCACCATTACAAATAATGTAGCGTTTATCTCCCACAGCATTTAGACAGGAACGCCATTTCTTTCCCGTTGAGAAGCCACCACCACCTCGGCCTCGGAGGCCTGACTCTTCTACCATATCAATAATTGCTATAGGGTTATCCTCGGAAAGCGCTTTTGTCAAGGCTGTATAGCCACCATGCTTGATGTAGTCAACAAGATCTTCTGGGTCTACTTTGCCAATATTATGGAGGACATTCCTATGTTGCTTGGCATAAAAGGGGATCTTTTCAAAAGAGTCAAAGGAAATGGTTTCCTCTGTATCTTTGTAAAGCAAACGTTTAACAACACCTTTGTCATTCAAATAGGTTTCAATTATCTCTTGAGCATCCTTGGGCTTTACCTTTGTATAAAAAATGCCTTGGGGATGCATGACAACCAGAGGGCCCTTTTCACAGAAGCCATGGCAACCTGTCTTTTTTATGCCAAGGGAAACAGTTGCGCTGCTCTCTGTTGTTGCTAATACTTGGGCCATGGCCTCTGCCACCTTGATGCTTCCATTGGCGATACATCCGGTTCCAGCACACACCAATATGGAAGGCATCTCCAAGGGAAACTCTCTGAGTACTCGCTCTCGTAAGCCCTCCACCTCTTCGCAAGAGCCCAATCGAGTTAAGGTCAGCCCCTTTGGTTTTGAAATATGGGTATCTATCGTTGGAGACTCATCCGCTTTTTTATGGGCACCACAACACTGTTTGACAGCCTTAGAGAGCTTGCTTGGTGTCAAGTTACCGTGATACTCACCATCAATGACAGCAACAGGTCCTAAGGCACAGGCTCCGACACAGTGAACTGCGTTGAGTGTTACCTCACCATCCTTAGATGTTTGGCCTGGAGTGATGGCAAGCTCTTCCGTTAGTTGATTTACCAGACGGTCTGCCCCGCGCACATGGCAGGCGGTACCAACGCATATGTCAACTTTGTGTTTTCCCAGCGGTGTCAGTGAAAATGACTTGTAGAATGAAGCAACCGAATAAATTTGACTTCGGGG
The DNA here is from genome assembly GCA_028278335.1 of Chitinivibrionales bacterium. Lineage (GTDB taxonomy): Bacteria > Fibrobacterota > Chitinivibrionia > Chitinivibrionales > JANQEN01 > JANQEN01. The sequence goes on from JANQEN010000100.1 coordinate 13,536, forward strand.
AACAGCAAGTGCCTCTGATACTTGATCTATAGCCTGTTGCGGCAGATAGTTCAGCGAGGCTTGAATGTCTTGCAACACCATAATCAGGCTGGAGGCCCTACTGGGATACTTCTGCAATATTGCAGCTACCTGTGCATGTTCGTTGTTTGTCATCACCATTCCCTGTTTAAAAAGGAGCAAAAAATAAATTTGTTTTAATAAGGACTGCTAATTTTGTTGAAACCAATCAACATTTTCTGCTTCCATGAATTTGTTAAATCGCTTGACATGCTTACGCGCCAAGGAGCGGGCCCGCACATGATCACGATTTTCAACCGCTTCAACAATAGCACACATGTCTTCGTAATTTTTTATCATAATCTGATGCTCCTTAACCAAGAAGCGGTTGTAGTAGCGGTTAATATTATCATGGACTGTCTGGAGGATTGATTCGTAAATGGGATTCCCCGCAATACGGGCAAGCTCCATATGAAAAGCATTGTCTGTGTCGATGAAGTTGTCCCACTGATCAATACCTGTTTCAACCAGATCTTGCTCTTTCTGAAGAATCGTATTGAGTGCTCCCATGTTTTCATCAGAGGCCTTTTTTGCTGCAAGACCTGTGACAATTCCTTCTACGTCTTTGCGAAATTGTGCAAGATCATTAAGAGACACTTTTTGAGAACGAATAAGCAAATCAAGGCTTTCACTGATTTTTTGAGTTGTGACATTTTTTACAATGGCTCCGCCATTGGTGCCGGTTTTTATAGTGATGAGACCCTTTTGCTCTAAAACACGTAGAGCTTCTCGTAAGGTTCCCCTACTTGTTTGAAAAAGCTCCTTGAGTTTTCGTTCTGCTGGAAGTTTATCTCCAGCCTTTAGTTTACCCTCTAAGATAGCTTCCTGAATTTGATTAATTATATCTTGAAATACCCGACTTTGTTTTGCCTGTTGGAACATTAAGTTCCTCTCTTTTTTAGAATGGTTTGACCAACATAATATCTTTAAATATAATAATAAAATTGGAATCGGGTAAAATATAATTGTGTGAAATAAGATCAACTGCCACCAAAATTAGTTGCGTTGTAATTAGAAAAAACGTCCTCTTTGCATCCTTACAAGTATTTGGAAGCAACTTCATTCTTAAAGGGTGGCTTGCTCAGACAATTTATAATAGATGGTTCAGAAAATATCACTAAAATAGTTAGTGAAACCTTGGACACATTCATTGTATATTTAAAATTCCTGGGGCCTAAAGGCATATAATCAGGTAGCGACACACCACATCATCGCACTTTCGTTTTATGTAAAGTAAAGATACGGTGAAACCATATTTTTAACCGAGTTTAAAGGGGTTTTTTACGATCCTATGCGAAAGAGTGGCCTGGTTTTTTTCACTGTTATTCTCATGGTTATCTTGGCAAATGCCCAACTTGCTGGAGATACCATCCTCTTTTCCATCAAATTAATCGATGACTCAACAAGGGAGAATCTCTATAGTTTACGAGGTTCCGGTAAGATCTGTCGTTCTCTTTCTGGACCGGTTGTGGTAAAAGATGATAATCTCCTATTTTATTCAGAACATGGCTATGTTCTTTATAACCAAAAGGGGACTGTGCTTCACTCACATTCGCTCTTCAAGCGAAATAAAGACCTACCCGAAGATAGCCCAAAGAGAATACGACTTGCCTTTCCCCTGGATCCTGTAACGATCCTCTATTACCAGAACACTCCCTTTGAAAAATATCCCCTGACTATTTTTGAAAAGAAACTATTAAAAAGCCGCTCCCGTGCTCTCAACATCAACCTCTACCCCTATTTGAAAGAAGCTGCCACCAAACAGGTTTTCAACCTTGCCTATAATACTATCACCGACGATATGGTTTCTCGCTGTCATGTAGCTCCGCAAATGGTCGGTTTTTCTTCTTTGACAGAGGGGAGGAAGTGGTGGTCCCTTGATAAGTTTTACTCATTTTTGTCACCGGTCATCCAGTGCGAGAATAGCTCCTTTCGATCTTTTTTTCCGGGCATTAAATTGGGGAATAATAAGAAGAAGCTTCAGTTCATTGAACCATTACAGGTATTTCAAAATAGAGGGTATCTGTACTATGCGGGCATCTTTTCACGAGTTGGGCCAACTGAACCACGATACTACCAGACCTATTTTGTGTTTGATCAGGCTGGCAATATTCTTCATGGCGATACACTGTTAAAACAAACCAATGAGGATGCCATAATTGGTGAGGATGAGGTAACCTACTATACTGTTAAGAAGATGGAGCGATTTGTATTTCAACCATCAATTAACAATCGGGGAGTACTTTTTTACGGTATCTTAGACTATAAAAAAAAGGAAATTGTTGTACGAAAGAGAACCTATTACGAATATAAACCAATGGCAACCCAGCCTAACCTTGCACACCTCATTGATAATGAGAAGTGTGTAGAGTTTGTCCCAGTGAATATCCCTAGTAATTTAAAGCAGCCCAGTGGTAAAACTATTCCCAAAATTACTCTCTTGGATTCAAAGAATCGATTGGTCAGAGCTCAGGCTCGTCATCTTACAAAAAAGGGTTTTATCTGTCGAATCTTTAGAGTACCCAATCGGGACATAGAAAAAAAACTTCAACGAAAAATGAGCGACCTTCCAAAAGCAGTCTCATCGATCATGGATTCGCTCTCTGAAATAGCAAAAATTGCCTGCCCCTATGGCATATCCCTCAGCGGGCCACGAGGCATCATTCGCTCCTTTCTCTTTCCAGCAAATGATCAGGTGCTCTGCGCTCGTGTTTTGGCTGTTCAAAAGTCAGGAATGATTATTGTGCGGGTCGATTGTGACAATTACGCCGAGATTCTCCTTTTTAAACCCAACGGAAGATTTATCAATCGATTTGTCTTTAATCGTCAGAATTATAAAGATCGTAAGGATATTGTAGTTGCTGCAGAGGAGAGTGCCATTATTGAGCTCGATTTTGAGTCAAAGGGCAGCAAAGAAAAATACTATGCCTGGGAGAGACGGGTTGTTCATTAGTGCAGTCTTAAAATTTGTTACAGTATAACAAATAATAAAAAACCCATAAAACAGTGTCCTGAATCTATTTTTATAGCTTTCCTTATTCATTAATATTATAATAATTTCGATTTGTACCGTATTAGGAAATGTAAATCAAGAATATGTCATCAAAACCACTTACCTATGCAGATGCAGGAGTAGATCTTTCCGCGTGGAAGGACACCAAAAAACGTATTGGTAATTTAGTACAGTCAACCTATAACGATAAGGTCGTTGGCAAGTTTGGTCAATTTAGTGGACTTTATGATATCTCCTGGTTGAAGGACTATGCTAAACCAATCTTGGTCTCCTCAGTTGATGGTGTTGGCACGAAGCTAAAAATTGCCTATGCCACAGGTGTACACGATACTGTTGGCGAGGATATTGTCAATCACTGTGTGGACGATATATTGGTTATGGGAGCAAAGCCGCTCTTTTTCCTCGACTATATTGGCACTGGGGTACTATCTCCGGAAGTCACCGAGCAATTTATGAAGGGATTAACCCGGGCCTGTAAAAATGCCGATTGCGTACTGATTGGCGGAGAGACCGCAGAGATGCCCGGTATCTACAATAAAGGTGAGTATGATATTGCCGGTACAATCATCGGCGTGGTTGACGAAGAACGCATCATTGATGGGAGCACAATTTGTCCTAAGGATGTTGTTATTGGTTTGCGCTCCAGTGGATTACATACCAATGGGTATAGCTTAGCAAGAAAGATTGTGACTGAGGTAGACAATAGGGAATATTCCGATGTTTTTTCTGAAACAGGAAAGACCTTTGGTGAAGAGCTTTTATATCCTCATCGTTCCTATAGTCCACTCCTTGCTCTCATGAAAAAAGGCATCATAAAAGGATGTGCCCACATTACCGGTGGTGGCTTTCAAGAGAACATTGATCGTGTTCTCCCTCAGACCTGTGATGCAGTTATTGACACTAAAACCTGGAAACCGCAGCCGATTTTTTCCTACCTGCAAGAAAAGGGCTTGGTAGACAATGATGAGATGTATCGCACCTTTAATATGGGGATCGGTATGGTGGTGATTGTCGATCAAAAACAGAGTGAAACTGTATGTAATGCCAAAGAGCTTCAGCCCTTTGAGCCGACCCTAATCGGAGAGATTAAAGAGGGAAGCGGCATTGTGGAGATGAAGTATTAATCCAGACAGTATTATTGGACCAATAGATGAATAAAAAACTCTACCTATACAACACTGCTTCGCGAAAAAAAGAACTCTTTGAACCTCAACATGATGAGGTGGGTTTATACTGCTGTGGACCGACTGTTTATAACTATGCCCACGTGGGTAATTTTCGCACCTATATTTTTGAAGATATACTCAAACGAACACTGCTTTCTCTGGGACACAAAGTTAAGCATGTGGTCAATATCACCGATGTTGGTCATTTAACCTCTGATGCTGATTCCGGCGAAGATAAAATGGAGAAGGGTGCCCAGCGTGAAGGAAAAAGTGTCTGGGACATTGCAGCCTTTTATACTGAAAAATTCATGGAGAATATCCATGATTTACATATATCAGATGCAGATGTTTGGCCAAAGGCAACCGATCATATTCAAGAGATGATCGATTGTATCAAGGCATTAGAGGAGAATGGGATAACCTATCGCACCTCTGATGGTATTTACTTTGATACAACAAAATTTCCGACGTACTGCGATTTTGCAGGTTTGGATCCAGAAAATCTTGAGGCCGGTTCTCGTGTTGACATGGGAGAGAAGAAGAACCCCACTGATTTTGCACTATGGAAGTTTTCCCCCAAGGATGTAAAGCGTCAGATGGAGTGGGATAGCCCTTGGGGTAAAGGATTCCCCGGTTGGCATATTGAGTGTAGTGCCATGTCTCTTAAATACCTTAAACAACCTATAGATATCCATTGTGGTGGAATCGACCATATTCGTATTCATCATACCAATGAGATTGCCCAAGTCGAAGCAGCTTCGAACAAACAGTATGTGCGGTTTTGGTTACATGGTGAGTTTTTGGTTTTGGATAAAGGGAAAATGGCGAAATCTGCGGGAGGATTTATCACCCTTGATAAAATTAAAGAAAAGGGGATAGATCCTTTAGCGTATAAGCTTTTCTCTTATAGTGCTCACTATCGTACGCCGCTTACCTTTTCCTGGGAAGGGTTGCAAAGTGCCGAAAACAGCCTAAACAATCTTCGTTCTCTGATCCTGAAAGAGACGGTGGGTGTTCAAGAGAGTAAGGATGCTAAATCTGTAGAAGCTGTTCTCCAAGATTTTTGGCAAGCTCTCTATGATGATCTTAATATGCCCAAGGCTACTGCTGCGCTGTGGGAGATTGTGCGAAACACCACCATTGAACCATCAATTAAGAAAGCCGCGTATTTGCAAATTGATTCGATCCTTGCCTTAGATCTATTTGCAGGGAAACAGGAGAAAGTAGTGGCTGCCTCTTCAATGGATGGGGGTGATGTAAGGGTTGTTTCAACTGGAGATGTGTCTGATGAGATTGCCCAAGAGATTATTTCCATGGTAACAGAACGAAAGCTAGCACGTAAAAACAAAGACTTTGCACTGGCAGATACATTACGAGATAAACTGAAAGCAATGCAGGTTGAGGTAAAGGATATGCCCGATGGATCAACCGAATGCGTTGTGGCCGGAAAATAAATATCTCTTAATTCTTGAAATTTATTGAATTATACGGAATTGCTAATATATTGGATATGCTCAAAGAGCAGTTGATCTTTTAATAAAAGGGGTTAATTATGGCAAAAGATGATAATAAAATTGTTGATGACATGAAGAGCATGTTTATTGGAAAAGAAATCGATGAAAAGATGCTTCAGCGCAGAGAAATTTTTCTCTGGAGTGATGTGAATGATGAGACCGCTCGATCTGTTGTTAAAAAAATCCTCTACTTTGATGGGTTGGAAAAGAAAGATATTACCCTATTTATTAATAGCCCTGGAGGATCGATTTCAGCAGGTTTGGCTATTTATGATGCCATGTCCTATGCAAAATCGGACATTGTGACCATCTGTATGGGCCAAGCAGCCAGTATGGGCGCGGTTCTTTTAGCTGCTGGAAAAAAGGGCAAGCGCTATGCCTGGGAAAATGCACGGGTCATGATTCATCAGCCCCTTATTGCTGGAAATATGTATGGGCCAGCTTCGGATATTCAAATCCAGGCAGAGGAGATGCTGCGCATTCGTGAGAAATTGAATGAAATTTTGGCCAAACATACGGGAAAAGAGGTGTCAGATATAGAAGCTGATACAGACAGAGATAACTTCATGTCTGCCCCGGAAGCAAAAAAGTATGGGCTTATTGATAAAATCTCCTTTGGGAAATAGCAAACGGAAAAAATCCCAAATACACATTTATTTAACTATTATTTAATTTCTTTGACATCTAAATTTTGCACTAATTATATTTGGTAGACTTTTTTCGAATTTCGCCGATGTAGCTCAGTTGATAGAGCATTCGACTTGTAATCGAACGGTCGGGGGTTTGAGTCCCTCCATCGGCTCCAGTAAAGGAAGTAAGCGTTTTTTAGCTTTTTGAAATTTATGGGTAGGTGCCCGAGTGGTTAAAGGGGATGGACTGTAAATCCATTGACGTATGTCTTCGGTGGTTCGAAACCACCCCTGCCCATTTTAAAAAAAATTGCGGGCGTAGCTCAATGGTAGAGCCCCACCCTTCCAAGGTGGTTGTTGTGAGTTCGAGTCTCATCACCCGCTTTTTTTTAATTTAAAAAAAAGCCGCATGAAACTTTACAAAAAAGAATTTGCCCAAATAGCTCAGTCGGTAGAGCGCATCCTTGGTAAGGATGAGGTTCACGGGTTCAAGTCCCGTTTTGGGCTTTTTAAATTGACACAATAGAAAATTTAACTTGTACGAAATTTTATCCAAGGGGTAGGTAACATGTCGAAGGAGAAGTTTGATCGGACGAAGCCCCACGTAAACGTGGGAACCATAGGTCATGTGGATCATGGTAAGACGACCCTTACCGCGGCGATCACC
>JANQEN010000141.1 GCA_028278335.1 Chitinivibrionales bacterium
TAAGACTTTCAGGCTTTTCGGCCATATCACCTTGTAGATATGCCCTTCAAAACCTTCAAGTCTTACTAAATCATAATCTTGCACTTCTGCATCTACTCCTTCTGCATAGTCTGGGTTAAAATAATCAAAGCATAATTAGGATTTACTAAAAGATGCTGCAATAATCAAACACCATCGCATCAGGGAACACAAGTGTTCCTCTGCATAATGTAGTTTATACATCTTTATATTATTATCAGAGTAAGAGATTGGGTAATGCAAAAAGAGACTATCCAATATAATGATCATCCCTTTGTGAAAAAGCCGCACAGGACATTAGTGACCATGTCTCTTCCGGTGCTACTCTCCTTAATTGTTGAGCCCTTGACTGGACTTGCCGATACGGCCTTTGTCTCACGATTGGGGACAACACCTCTTGCTGCTCTTGGTGTTGGTACTATAGTTCTTTCTAGCCTATTTTGGGCCTTTAATTTTTTAAATATTGGTTCGCAAACCGAGGTTGCCCAAGCCTTTGGACGAAAAGATACTGATACTGTGCGACAGGTTGCCAGTTCTGCCTTGACCCTCAGTGCAATCATCGCTGGAATTGTGGTGCTGTTGGTCTATGCCTTTGTCAATCCGATTGTACAGGCAATGGGAGCAGAGGGTGCGGTTTTACAGCAAGCAGTTACCTATACTAGAATCAGAATGTTTGGTGGTCCTGCTATCCTTATAACCATGGCTGCCTTTGGTGTCTGTCGTGGGTTACAGGATATGAAGACACCCCTCTATGTGGCGGCTTTGGTAAATATTCTGAACTGTATTTTGGATCCGTTGATGATATTTGGACTTTTAGGATTTCCAGAAATGGGAATCGTTGGAGCTGCCATTGCCACTGTTGTGAGTCAATGGATCGGTGCTATAATTGTCCTTATTGTTCTTGTTAAAAGGCTTTCTCTTTCAATGAACTTTCAATGGCATCAGTGTAAAAATTTTCTTAATATTGGTCGTGACCTCTTTATTCGGACAGGGCTGTTAACGCTCTTTTTGGCATTGACAACGCGGAGTGCAACAGCAATGGGTGCTGAGTATGGCGCTGCCCACCAAGCGATTCGGCAGTTTTGGGTATTTACCGCCTATTTGCTTGACTCCTTCGGAATAACTGGACAAAGCTTGGTTGGATATTTTTTAGGTGCTTTGGCAATCAAACATGCACGGGCTGTTGCCAAGCATGTCTGTCTTTGGAGCTGTTTAATTGGCCTTGTTCTCACCATTTTTATGCTTGCCTGCACCCGATGGATTATCGCGCTTTTAGTGCCTGCCGGAGCTGTAGTGGTTTTTGTACCGGCCTGGTATATGGCGGCATTATTGCAACCTCTCTTTGCTCTTGCCTTTGCAACCGATGGGATTCATTGGGGCACCGGCGATTTTGCCTTCCTTAGAAATGTGGTAATCCTGGCAACCGCTTTGAGTACGGCCATTTTATTTTTAAATCCTGTGAGTTCATTAGCCATGGTGTGGTGCATACTAGGAGTGTGGGCCGCAGTTCGTGGGCTCTTTGGACTACTACGTGTTTGGCCAGGAATTGGTAAAAGTCCTCTTGCCATTGAAGTTAAATACTCATAGCTTCACTTCGGTTACAATGTTACCATTTGAGTAGAGCTGTTAACACATGTGCATAGAGTGATATGGGATTATTAAATAAACAACCATCGATATGGACCATAAGAAATACGCTCATTGGTATTTTCCTTATTACCTGTATTACATCGGTTACATCTCAATCAAAAAATGTAAAAATACCTCCAATTAATTTTAAGGAAGACCAGGTTGATGAAGAAAAATATAAAAGATATGGGGCTTATTACGATTGTATTGATGTAAAGTTCATCTCCAATATTGACCATAGCAACAGCTACGCTGCTATAGATGTGTACACAAAAATTCATATTGTAACAACTGATGGTGCTCAATATGGTACCATACCCATTTATCGGTATTCTCGGCAGATTAGCACTTTTGAGCCTAAGTTGTACACAGCCGAAAATGAAGAGGTGCCTCTTGATGTGTCCAGTATATTTAAGCAGTATTTGCAATCCGGTAAGGTTGTCTTTCCAAAGGTCACCGCAGGGAGCGTGCTCACTATCAAGATTTCCTTTATGAAGGGAAAAACTTTTTATTCCAGTATACATCACAATTTTTCAAAGAATATTCCTATTCGTGCTTACCGATTTACCCATGTTCAGGACTGGGATGCTTTGTACGATTATAAAACCTATGGTACACGCTATTCCATTGACACAGCAACCTTTGATAATGCCAAGACCTGGACCGTTTATAACTATATCCCGCAACCTCGACTTTCCTATCTTGATTATGCAACCTATACTGAGCCTCGTTTAATTGTTCGCCTTGTAAAGGTACGTCTTTGGGATTGGAGCTATAATACCAATAAACGTATCATTAAAGACTATGTAAAGAAAACCAATAAAATTTCTCCCCGTCTTACTAAACGAGTGCTTAAGGGTGCAAAGGGGCATATAGGAACACAGCTTGAGCGAGCACAAAAGATACTTCACTATATACAAAAGACATTTTCTACATCGGGTAAGGAGAAAATGTCTACAAAGAAGATGCTAAAATTTGGCAATGCATCGGACTTACAGATAGCGGCACTTTGCCATGCCTCCTTTAAAAAGGCTGGAATACATTCGAAAATTGTTATAACCAGTGATAAGCAAGATCATGTTTTTGATACGACTTTTTTGCTCTTGAATAACTATCTCTATACTGCATTACCAGTATTGTCGATTGCAGAAAGTACCTACGTTGCCTATCCTTATAAGGTTGGGTATGAATTGGGTGAGTATCCCATAACACTCAATGAATCCTCTTGCCTTGACCTTGACAAAGAGATGTTTAGTGCCCTCCCTGCTCCACGCTGGGGGAGTGAGCATATTGAAGTCCGACGTGTCCTGGATTTTAGAGAGGTACCCACAGAGTGTCGGTATATCTATACCTATTCAGAAACCAATGCCAGTATGGCCCGTGCCTATTTTCACAGTTTAGACGAGGAAGAACAAAAGAGATATTTTGTCAATAAATTAGATGAGTCAATTAAATTGGATAAGGTTATTTCCTTTAGCTCCTCTGATTATAAAAATTGTGCAACACCTTTTCGTGCATCAATCACCTTCTCCTCAAACTATATACCGATTGAGTACAAAAATAAAAAAATTGTCAATGTAGGGATCTTTTTTGATGAACATTTACGTGCCTTGTCGACAAAACGGAAGGAGGCTGTAACAGTTTATAATGATTACCGATATTGTGAAGATGTTGAAGTAGTTGGGGATTCAAAGAGCTTTGTTTTTGATGATCCGATCCTTAACCGATTGAAGAGAAACCCCATTGACAATGACCTTTTTTCTTCTAAAGTTTCTGCTGTTACGACAGACTCCTCATATGTCATTTCTCGAAAGTTACATATAAAGAAGTCCAAAATTTCGACAAAGGATTTTTCAGGTATAGTCAAACAATGTAAAACGCTTAATTCTTTAAGAAGTAGCACTCTCTCCTTTTAGATTAAAAAATGGTACACTTTTCTCATCACCATAAGCAGGCTTATCAGGGTAAAGCCCTCTTTCTTAAAAAAAGTTAAATAGTTCTATTCTATTATATTATTTTAATATATCACTGCATTCTTGCAGATGTAATGTTGCTGCATATGTTTAGTGCAACATTTTGGGGTGTTATGTAGTAACATGGTGAGGAGAGAACAGTTTTCTTGGGGGGAGAGTAGTTTTAGTTTTAAGACTCTTCTAATGAACCTACACTGTTTAATTTTTTCTTCTGACATGTTTATTATTGTGTACTATCACCAATGTTTCATTGGTGCAGCTCCTCAATGTAACCTTTCAGAATTTGATAGAGGGGGCTCGCATAATGTGCGAACAGAATTGTGCCTCTCTACTATCGAAACATAAAGGAAATTGTTGAGCATATTTATATTTGATATAGTATTAATTAGGAAAATAGACTCAATTAATCATGTTGATCTTAAGGGAGACACAATGAAAAGAAGAGGCAACAATTTCATGATCAAGATGCTGTGCTCTTTATTACTTGTTGTAGGCATAGGTTTTACATTAACCCGTGGTCCAAATTACAAGGATATTCGTACCATGGGTATGGGAAATACCACCGTGTCGGTCACCACTGATCGTACCTCTATTTTTCATAATCCTGCAGGCCTTAGCATGATTGATCGTGAGTTGCAATTCTCCTTTTCCCCGATTGCCGTGGGAATTGATGGCATTTTTGCCACAATCCTCAAGCAGATGTCCAAACATGGGAGCAAGTTAAGCAATCTTGACAAAGTAGATAATGCATTTATAGATATGATTAATGAATACGATGGCCAATGGGTCGGCCTTGAATATATTCCTGAAATCACTGTTGCCAAAGAGAACCTTGGATTTGGAATTTACAGCGTCTTTCCATTAGGAGTGCGTATTGAGTCGGGGCATTTGATTCCCAAACTTGGACTTCGAGGACAACGAGACCTGGTTTTTACCTGGGGTGTGGGCGTGCCGCTTCGCCATAAGGAAAATCTCTGTGGTATTTCAGTTGAATATGTGCAGAGAACCCCTTTACAGATGATTACTACCTATACCGAAACCTTTCTTCTTTTTGATAACATAGCCTCTAATCCCTTTGGTATTATTGGAGATTATTCCAAGGTGCAACATGGTGTAAGTTTTGATGTTGGTTTTATGCACAATGTACAGGGATGGCGATTTGCTTGGGGTATTAAGGATATCTTAGGCGTTGTTGGTGGCGATATCGTAACGCCACCACAATTGGATCTTGGTGTTGCGTACTACTTTCCTCAGCTTGAAGATGTGCCAGCGATAAAGAACTTAATAATTGCTGCTGAGATTACTGACCTTTTCGGTTTTGAACCGGTTACAAAGAAATTTATTCACTTTCCGAAAAAGTTGCATTTTGGTGCTGAGATAGACATGCATTATGCAGCTTTCCGTATTGGTCTTAGCCAAGGATATCCCTCTGCTGGTGTAGGACTCAAGTTTGGTATGTTTAAAGCCGACTATGCTTACTTTACAGAAGAAGTTGGTTATTATGCTGGTCAGCTTGACAAAAACAAGCATGTTATTAGTTTAGGTATTGACTTTACTATTAAGCAGGATGGTGATCGACAACATCGTATTGATCCCGGTGACTTGTACAATAAGGCAATGACCCTCTACACACTTGAAAAGTACTACGAAGCTCTCTTTATCTTTGGAAAGATATTAACCGAATATCCAGAATTCTTTAAAAATGATCGCGTACATCTTTTTCTGAGTCTCTGTGAAGAGCATTTGGATATGCGTGAGGTCGCTAAGGAAAACTTCGGTAAAGCAAAGACCAACTTTCCGAAAAGTGACATTATTCCCTTGGCTGATTTAGGACTTATGCGTATTCACTATCGTGATAGTAATAGTACCGCCGTTGCAGAGCAATTTTCTAAGTTGACCAAAGGATCTGTTTCTGATTCGCTCAAGTATCATGCCTATTACTATCAGGCCCAGTCAGACATTCGTGATAACAAACCCAGTCGTGCTATCAGCCTGCTAAAGGACATTCCCTCAAATCATCCACAGAATATCTATGCATTACACTCATTGGCTGTTGCCTATGCTCAAGCCGATAGTATGCACATGGCATCAAAACCACTCTTTGATGTGGTTCAATTGACACCAAAGAACAAAGCTGAAGAGGAGCTTATCAACCGTTCCTTTCTTTTTATCGGATACATTTTCTATGATGGCTTGGGAATCAATGAACGATCATTGCCAAAAGCAGTTACCGCCCTTCGTAAAGTACCGGTGACGAGCATGTACTATGAAGACGCTTTGCTTGGGCTTGCTTGGTGTGCCTTGACCGCACAGCAGTGGGCGGACTGTTTGGAGTCCTGTAAAAAGATAAAGGAGCTCAGTAAGAAACCAGTACTCCATTGTGAAGCTTTGCTACTTGAGGGGTACATACATATCATGAATAAGAAATATAAAGAGGCGCAAGCTGTGTTGGCTGAAGCTGATGCAAAGCTTAAGTCGATTGTTGTTCCCTCTGATCGTGACAAGAGTGCTCCAGTGTTGGAATACAGCAATAATCGACGCCGGTATGCTGATTTCTCCCGCAAAATCAACTCCATGGCTCTGACTAACCAGTCTTCAATGATAATCCAACAGATCGATAGTTTGAAAGTTCCTCAAGTTGAAGCACAGAAGAGATTGACCGGGTACCATAAGTTTATGGATGATTTCATCAGAAGAGCATTCTTTGCTCGTAACCTTCAGAATGTTCGCGATGATGTCTCCTATGCAATAATCAAGGTAGAAAACATTATCCAGAATAAAGATCGCGATAAGACTATTGATAAAGCTGTTAAACAGACTGAGCAGATTGATGATGAAATGAACAAGCTTCAAAAGGAGCTTGAAAAGATGGATAAAGGAAAGAAAGAGGAACCTAAGGGAGATTGGGATTTTTAACTTTCAACCCTAAAAAAATTATTGAGGATTAAACCTGCCGGTTCTTAAATAGTTTCCTCGTCCAGTAGGCCAATCAAGGATGCCTTTCTTTGCCGATGAGACGTTCCATATTTGGACCCCGCCCAACCCCTTGTCCAATGTGTCTTTTAAAGAGATAATTATTTCTATACTGTTATCACCATCAACATCAGCCAGTGTTGGTGCTGCCATGCCTCCTCGGCCGTTTAGTCGAATTCGGTGAAGCAACTGTCCTAAAGAGTTTACAATCACTAAGAATGAGACATCCTCTGCTATGGAATAGGTGGTAAAAACGATCTCTGCAATACCATCGCCATCGAGATCTCCGGCCACAGCCTCACTGGCCCCAATAAAGGTACCACCAGGGGTGTCAAATTGAATAAGCCACCGAAGAGTTCCGTTTGCATCAACGCAAAGGAGAGTTCCGTCGTAGGATGGCACAACAATACATGGCGTGGTACCCCCAAAGGTAGTAATACAGGGGGATGGGGCGACCTGGACGATATTGTCTTGGTACCCAGTGTAAAGTGGCTCTCCTGTGGTCATGGGAGTTTTAAATGCGTCAACTCTGCTCATGTCGGGATTAAGGACCCATAAGCTGTTTCCTCGGATGATGTATTCGCCCGCCCGTTCATGATCGGAAAATAACACTATTTCCAATAGACCATCTCCATCCATGTCAGCAAAGGCTGGTGGAGAATCGGTAAATTCATCGCGGTCATTGAGGTCGCCACCCCATCCCTGAATTGCTAAATTTATATCATGAAACATAGGCACGTTGCAGGAGTAGGTTCCAGAAAACATGCTATGTGCCCGAAAACTTTCACCATTGGGATAAAAGATACCAATGTGGCAAATGTCATAACTGCAAACAATGTCTAATTGATCGTTTCCGTCAAGGTCGGCGATACCGATATTTTGGTTAAAGCCACCATAGTCGTTTTTATTAGGGTCGGTAACTTGAGGCCACCCAGTTTTTTGCTTTCCCTCAATGTCCCAGACATTGGAGACCGGCCCTTCCATGGTCTTTACTACGAGGATGTCGCATTTTCCAGTATTGTCAAGATCTGCAGCAGCTAGGCTGCGTAGCTCCCCACCAGAGCCGGGAAAGGCTTGCGGCCAGCCGTTTTGGAGCATTCCTGCATGATCATACACTGCTGCTTTATTTGAATAGGCTATACCAATTTCACCAAGACCGTCTCCATCTAAATCTCCGACAACCGGTGAACAGTATTGTCGCGATGATCCATGGTTATTAGGACTTGTGGCATTTTCACCGACCGGAGCTCGCCATTTTTTTGATCCATCACTGTTCCAAACATACAACACACTGTGGCGCGCTGCAATAATCTCCTGGGCTCCATCATTGTCAAGATCAAACACTGCAGGAGAGGCAAACCAATTCTCATCCCAGCTTGCTGGTAAGGTTGTGCGTAACACCGGTCTTGCTACATTGCTCGGTGTTTCTGGCATCACCTCAAGGCCTGGTTGAATATAGGAAAGGCTATCATCAGTACATTGGATTAAGATGAGATAGAGTATAGCAATGGAGATAATTACATTTTTCATTACTGATATTGGTATTTGCACTGAGAGTTAATATTTGATAGCTATACTTAAAGTATATAATAAAGTAAAAAAGTATGACAATTTGGTTACAATTATGACTCTCCTTCATGGCCTGTGCCGGTGAAACCTTTTCTCTTTTGGAAACGGGAGGTTATTAAAAGTGTAATTGGTAATCGTGCCTGTAAAGTAGAATTAAGCTGAAATAAATAGAGAATGTGATGCGGTATCATAGAAATTCCTCGTTTAATAAGACACCCCAAAAAACTGGAGAATCCACCGGAATTGAGAGTTTTATGTTTGCTATTTGGCCCTAATAAATTAGCATCGATGTCATTAGCTTAGTCGCAAGGGTTTGTCATAAGGTTTAAATTATTTGCAAAGAAAACAATTATAATTGACAGATTCGCTCATTTAATTTGGAAACTATAGTAAACAATAGGGCTTTTAGATGGGAACGATGATAAAAAACAAATATTATAACTACTACAATTGAATGTTCAAGACTCGTTAACTGTGCACAAGGTAAAGAGGTTACTGTCTATTTTGGTCTTGTCCCTTTGAGGGGTGTGTACTACAATACAGTATCAAGAGGTTGTTGTTAATTATTAAGTAGTAAAGAAGTTGCTTAATAATTTGAAATGGATGTGGCGATTGAATCACTTGACAAAATATTGATGTCGGATTCTTTTCCAGGTTCACCCCGTAAGCCATTAGAACCCTTTGTGGCTCGATTCAATTTGCTCGCCAATGATACCACTCTACCTAAGGTCCCAATTAAACCAAAGACAGCGCCTATTTTTGTAGCAGGATGATCATATCCCTCTTCACCATTGTTACCCCCTTCTCCGCCCTTGCCTCCCGGGCCGCCTTTGTTCTCTATAACTATTTGGGAAAGTGCTTGAATACCTAAGGAATCGCAAAAAATACGCACTGATCCACCGTTGCCCCCATTACCGCCGTTACCACCAACTCCACCTTTACCCGCATATACTTTGTCTGTTGAGTCAGTGTCTCCAATTCCATCAGAGCCATCTGATCCATCCCCTCCACTACCACCAGCACCCCCATTACACTGTATTGTTATTGATCCATTTGGTTTTGAAATAATTGCTTTTTCCTTAATGGAGGGAGAATAAGCTAGAACGGAGAACAGAGTGTCTCCATTATCAATATTAGTCTTGATATATACTGAAACATCCTTCCCGGGATATCCCTGTGATCCTGGGTTGCCATTTTTTCCATGAAAATGAGGAAATCTATAGCTTTCGTATTCCTTTGATGTGCTATGTAAACCGTCAATTCCTTTGGCACCATTAAAGTCAAAGACGTAGTGTTCAGAATAATTGATGGGGAGTGTGATAGAGCTATTTGCAGTTGAAAATAAGTCTGCGCTTGCTGAGAGAGAGACTTGCTTATAAGGGGAGCTTAAGTTGATAAGAGGATAAAATTCATTCTCATGAAAAATGCCATTGTCAATTTCGACTTTGATATAATCAAACAGTTCATGTTTTAAGTCATTTGTTATTATTTCTCCCGAATTGAAGTGGGCTATAAGTCTTATTGAGGTAAGAGACTTTGTTGCGATTGTTGTGGTGTCTGAAAAATCAAAGTCAATACTTGAGAGATAGGGTAAAGGAATGGCGAATTCCTTTTGTAGTGAAATATTATTTTTAGGAGAAACAGTTATTAAAATATTCTTCCCACCTTTTAAGCAATCTGTCAAGTTAAAATAAAGTACACCTTTTTTTACAAATCCATGGGTAGTTTTAATGATGTATTTATTCCAATAGGTATACCCCTTCGCAAAACCCAGTGTCTTTCGAACAGAATAATTATTACGTTTTGCAATAATACCAAGAGGAATTGAATCTGTGTAAACAAGAGAAAGAGTTGAGTCATAGACTAAGGTGAAGTCAATAATTTCCCTTCGTGGCAATTTGGGATTGAAAAGTTTGTTTGTCGAAGAGCATGACAACAAGAGTAAAAACATTAATGTGAACAAATGAATGCTATTGGTTTTCATAGGGCTCCTTTGATTGGGATAACATGTTCATAATATAAAGCACATTATGTACCAACATTTATAGCAGGGTTAATCCTATAGCGTACAATGGATTCAATGGTTTAAATACATATGCACCTGTAAACTATATCAATGGGATATATCAAAATGATGTGTTACACCTTAAAAGGTGCCAGCCTCTATGGACATTAAAGAAGAGGCTCGGGGATCTTGGCATTAAAATCAGGAACCGCTTTTTGCATACTGTCAAATAATTTACCATACACCTCATGATGATTATTTCTAAATTCTTGATAGTCTTGTGCCTTCTTATTTCGTTTGCCAATGAGCTCGCGTAAATACTGTTTATATGCCATGAGTTCCTTGCTGGTTTGCTCTGGGCTTATGAGAATTGCTTGATCAAAGAGCGTTGCCTCTTTCCAGAAATCAGCGATTTTGGATGTCGTGTTATAGCGATTCATAACCGTTGTTGGATCTTTAAAGGTAAGGATTATCTTTTGATATAGGTCTAAGCGCATTTTTTGTACCTCATAACCGCTTTGAGTTTTAAACTGACGGTTCTCATTCTCTAGCTGTTTTGCTTGCTGTTCTAAGCTGAGTTTTGCTTGCCCTTGAAATACAACAATACTTATTGTTCCAGAAATAAGTGCTCCAATGATTGCAGATATGAGCCCTAAGTAAAGGGTTGATTTGTCATTTTTATCATTGTCTGCCATAAGTTACTCCAATGAAAGAGTTGGTTGTTGTGCTGGTATTAAGTTTAACCCAGATTATGCAATAGGAAGCAGCGTAGAAGCACAACCCTATGTCCATTAAGGCTTTCAGGCTTTTCGGCCATATCACCTTGTAGATATGCCCTTCAATACCTTCAAGTCTTACTAAATCATTATCTTGCACTTCTGCATCTACTCCTACTGCATAATCTGGGTTTAATATGTAACTAAATATAATAGAATTGGCTCAAATGGATGAGTCGATTTTTAAGTAGTTTGTCATAAAAAAAGGCTCGATAAATCGAGCCTTTTGAAAAATACTTTTTAATATGTAAAAGTTATTTGACCAACACAAACTTTTCCATTTGCCGGGCGTTGTCCACATAGAAGTGGAATAGATAGATACCCTTTCCGAGGGGGGCTCTGTTATTGTCATTGCCATCCCATTGCACGGTATGCATTCCCTTTTGAAGGTTTGATTGGGTGATAGTAGCGACATCCCTTCCGTCAAGACTAAATACCTTTAGTGTAATCTTTGATGCTTTGGGCAACTCAAAACTGATTGCAGCAGGTGGGGATAAAGGGTTTTGATACATAAGAGAAACTGGTTTTAGCGGTGCTGCAAGGGGGGTTACTGTGGGTATAGCATCATAAAAAACTGCTGATACTGCTCCCCAATTGCCACCAGCATCTTTTGCACGAACAAAGATTAAGGCTTTTTTATCATTGTCACGAGGCAAACTTCCAAGAGTTGCCTTGATTCCCTCTTTTTTTGAATTAAAGTTTCCATCTGAGGCGGACATGGAAATGGCCTTTGCGCCAGATTCCCACGGTGGTGTTTGAATATAGTATTCAGCTTCAGAAATGTTATGGGTAGTTGCTGAACCACCATACCGTGTGTCATCGGCAGTTGCAGTTAAATTATTGCCCGATATCTTGAGGTCAACAATGTCGGGGCCTTTTGAGAGATCCAGAGGAGCGCGGCAAAAACGGAGGGCATATTCAAGAGCTGGTAAGTTTTTTGGTAGGATATCTCTTTCAAAGAAATCACATTTCTGGAAAAAAGTTGTGCCCAGCTCAAATAAACAGGCTGGGGTACCAACTGTATACCAAGCATGCTCGTATGCTTGACCACCACGGGTGGCATAGCCTCTATAGCCATTGTGAAAAGTAAATTTTCTGGCGATTGTCGTCATTGCTGAGGGTTTATAGATGATTTCACCATAGGAGTGAAGATCAATATAAAAACCCATTTTTGGATTATCTTTAAAGATTTTTTTCTGATAGGCTTCTAATGCTTTCATCTCTGGCTCAGAAGCTGCGCGAGGTCCGTAGTACGTTTGGTCGCACTGATCATTGACTCCCATAGTTGACCAGCGGTATGAAGAGTTACGATTTAGGTCAACACCCCGTTTGCTTGGATTGCGTTTGCAATAATCGGTATTTGTGGTTTTTCGCCAAAGTTTTCCACTCTCAGCATGCTTGCGACCATCGGGATTTACATAAAACATTGCATGAAATTCATGATAATCAAGCATCCAGGTGACATCGGGATCTTTCCCATAATTTTCAATAAGGTACTTAACAAATCGACGATTTAACTCTGATGTTGTGTATTCCCGTGCATGAATCGATCCGGTGACAAAGAGCTTTGGCTTTGGCCCTTTTATATCCTGGTTTGAAAGAATAAGTACCATGTGATCATAGCCACCATTACCCTGAGTCTTTTCCCAGGAGTCTCCCACGTCAATCCATTTAGCCATTTTGGGAAAGGCCTTGGCAAGAGAGTCTGCATAGTGGAAAGTCTCTTCAACAAGAAGATATGAAGGGTAGCCAGGAATACCTTTGTAGGAGCTACTGGCAGGAATTCCTTTGGTACAACTATTTTTTGCATGAATGTTAAATTTTGCACATGGCTCAACCAGGCAATTTAACTCTTTTAGCGTGGCTATGTCCTCATTGGGCACGTCCAGTAGCACATATCCCTGTTCATAGGAGACTTCCAGCGCCTCGACTTCAAAAAATTGAAGAATCGTATGTGCTGTTGATTTGTCTGGAAAATAGGCACGAACATATTGTGTGCTCTCTTCTCCAAAGGAGTTGTTAATGAGCAAAAAGATTGCGCATGTTAAAAGTATAAGATGGTTTAGAGTTTTGTGTACTCTCATGATACATTCCCCCCTGTAGTTTGCTATTAAATGATTAATATGCTTTATATTTTGATATATCTAATAATATAGCACAAAATTTGGAAAATTTCAGATTTTACAATTCATGTGCATAGACCTCAGCTCTTTTGAATCCCTCAATTTAGCATGTAATACGATGATTTTAAAAACGAGCACACTATCCTGGAAGGGGTTTCTGCTTTTGATTAGTTTCCTCTTTTCTGTTGCTAAAATGTCTTGGGTAAAAAGGAGAGTTCGATGGGTGCTATGGTAAAACTTGTGTTGCCAAAAAACACATAATAAAAATAAAGTTTCCAAATAAATGCAATGTAACATATTGATAATAAATACAAATGATATTAATTTGTTTCCAATATGATTGTATTAAATGAAAAATAATTATGCATTTTGTGGGAATCTTTCATATATTGTTATATGTATACATGTCATCAATGGAATAGCTCTGTTTGTAGATACTAGACTTTTCTATCAAAGAAAAACTATGAAATTCATAACGAGTGCTACACTAATTTTTGCTTTCTTTAGTACAATGTATTCGCAAACTGCAAAATTTCTTCCAACCAACAATCGAGTCTTATTGATTGTTGGACAGGATTTAGGAGCCGTTGGTGGATTTGTTGAGCCAAATAACAATGGGTACTTTGATCATCTGAAACATGTGCCGGGAGGTGTCACAACCTACTCCTGTTTACCCTATCTTAATGGGCTAAAATACCTTGATAATTATGGCTCCGGTGATGTGTTTGCGCAGGCAATTATAGACAATCCTACCTATAAGAATTCCGTACTCGCTATTGGGCTTTCTCTCAAAGGTGAAATCACCAATATTGCAGATGGCGTTCATGATAATGCCATTATTGAGTTGGGGAATTGGGTAAAATCTACTAACAGGCCAGTGTTTATCAGAATTGGTTATGAATTTGACGGTGGTTGGAATAATTATAATCCACCGGGAGATTACATCTTATCATTTCGTAGAATTGTAGATGTTTTTAAAGATATTGGTGTTGAAAATTTTGCCACTGTTTGGCAGTCCAGTGGCTATGAAGGTTCTGATCCAACCCATATTTTAAGCTGGTATCCTGGTGACGAATATGTTGATTGGCTGGGCTATTCTCACTTTCATAACAATTCTAATGGTGCTGCTATGATGGCACTCTCCAAAACTAAAAATAAGCCAATTATGATAGCCGAATCTACACCAAAGGGATATAAAATATCCGATCCAAATACACCTGTCTGGAATGATTGGTTTAAACCCTTCTTTAGTCATATCCATAATAGTGATCATCGTATTCGAGCTGTTGCATACATCAATAACAATTGGGATGTTCAACCAATGTGGGCTGGACAAGGATGGGGTGACACTCGTGTTGAAATGAATGAGACAGTCAAGTCACAATGGCTTTTGGAGGTTTCAAAAAACATTTGGCTAAACGGGAGTGACTCGCTGTTTAAACAATTAGGTTTTGAAGTTTCTATTAGTCAACGAAAAAGTGTAACAAGCACCAAAAAGAGTATTTTAAAACGAACCAAAGAGCCTATGGTCTATAGTGTGCACTGTCCAAACGCATCATTACATTCCGCTTCGGTGATATCGGTATCCGGGCAAAAAAGAGGCTGTTTCATCAACGGAAAAACGCTTACCGTGCCAATTCTATCTTCGGGGATATATATAGTCAACCTGACATCTAAGACGGGTAAGATCTTTAATGAAAAGATTGTTATTTCTCAGTGAGGGAAAAACTATGAAAAAAAGCATGCTAGTCTGCTACCTAATTTCTTTAATACTATCAATTCTATCTACTCAACTCTATTCCCAACCTTTTCCCGATACAAATTGGGTGCACGTTACCTATTTGGATTTTCATTCTGATAAATCCTGTCCAGATTTCAATCCTTCCCAGGCTAATAATAGAGCAGTAAAATTTATGGTTAATCCCTATCTTGACAAAGATGGATTACCTGCAACATGGTCAAAGGTCTACTTTAGCTCCTATATTGGTAATTGGTTTCGCAGTAGTGAAGATGGAGAGCAACTGGTGACTGATAAAAGACCGACTTACAATCCACAGACTGGTGCCTTTGTCAGTGAGCAAACGGTCACAGAAAATCCCTATGTGAACATTAAAATCAAAGATTCTCTACCTTTTCTTCACATCGGCAATGGCACCACAACTCCCTTAGGTACCTATGAATACCAAAACAAGTCATTTTTTCCACTTGATGATAAAGGCTTTGGTAAAGAGCCAACGTGGAATGCTAGCAATAGCTTACAGGTCAAGGATCATAACTACTCATTTAGCATGATGTTAGTCGATACCTTTACCTATAGGAAAAACCTTAGGTTTCGTTTTAGCGGCGATGATGATGTGTGGGTGTTTATTAACAATAGATGCGTTATGGATCTTGGTGGTATCCATAGTGCTGTAACTGATAGTTTTGAGCTGGACCCAATGGCTCCGAGTCTTGGTTTACAGATGGGGCAATCCTATGAACTAAAATTCTTTTTCTGTGAACGACAAGCAACTCGGTCGGAGATCTGGATAACAAGTAACATAATTAGCATCATGCCTAACCAACTTAGAATACGTGTTTTTCCCAATGATACTATTGCGGTGGGAGATACACTTCTTGCGGTGGCAAAGATTGCAACTGATACCGGAGATGTCAGTCTCAGTGACTTGCCTGGTGATATTACCTGGGGATTTACTGACCTCTACGCTAATAATCACGACTCGACTTTTAGTTGGGAGAAAGATTCTGCCAACTTTATTCCGGTTGATGCTCATACGACAGTCAGGATTTGGGCTACCTATAAAGATACTGTAGGAATCGTGCTTACCGATACTGTTGATATTTATGTACTTCCCGGACCACCGGACCATCTCGTGATTGAGGCATCGCCGGACAAACCACCGATGGGTGATGCTGGTTTGTGGAATGATAATCCTCTTGACGAGGTAAGAATCGGTGAGAATCAGCTGTTTAATGAGCAATTCTTTGCTATCCTCCGTGATAAGGAGGAAAACTGGATCGGTCCTGCTAGCATAATTGACGTATGGAAAAGTAGTGACATCTCTCTCATTACTGCGGAGCATGGAGCGAATCCTCTTCTTGGCCAGGGTCGAGCAAATCGTGTTAGTGGTGTACAAACTGGATCTGCAAAGGCCATTGCCTATAGAGATACACTGGGAAAAACATTATTGGATGATATTATTGTTACTCTTGACATGAATCGCTTTCCTGTTCGTATTGAATCAGTTGTTTATAAGGAGAGCGATCTTAGACCAGATGGATACATAGACCGGATTAATGTTTTTTTGGATTCGAATGTTGAAATCAGTACTCAATCTATTACCGAACTGTTAAGCAAAGTACAACTTCCAGCTTTTCGTTACTTTAGTTTTTCAGAAAGTGGATTTGTTGATACTGACTATGGCTTTTCGCTAGATCTTGTGCAAGATCAGAATAGTGCAATCGCCCTAACAGCAGTCACCGCAGAGGATAGATTTGAAATAGTAGGAAATGTTAATCTCAATAGCAAGGTTACACTCTATGCAGGAACGTATCAAATAATTGATAGTCTTGGTCCTGTTATAGTGAATGGAATCTATTGTCCTTCACCTATAGCGGGTGTGTCAATCAAGGACACACTCATAGTCAATTTCTCTGAAGACATTGTCGTGCCCCATCATAATAGGCCATTCGACTTTTATGATATTGATGCCAAGACAAATTATTCAATGGCTCTTACATCCCTAAGCCCTAATCCAGGAGCGGTATTAAGTTTTCTGGTTGAGGAATCAGATAAAAAATATCCACAAAGCGGTGATAGTTTGTGGATTCGTGCAATAGCATCTGTTAAGGACAATCTAAATATCATTCAGGATAGGGACACAAAACCGGCTCCATTAGTAGTTAAGCCCTATCCTTTATCAATTTCCATAATCGTTATGAATCCAATAAACTTAAGCAGTTCTGCAATTAATCCGAATCTGATAAATAAGTATCAACTCTATAACAAAAAAAATGGCGCTCTTATTGTTATAAAATTTTCCGGTCATATACCCAATC
This sequence comes from Chitinivibrionales bacterium, assembly GCA_028278335.1. GTDB lineage: Bacteria > Fibrobacterota > Chitinivibrionia > Chitinivibrionales > JANQEN01 > JANQEN01. Next base: position 17,126 of record JANQEN010000141.1, read on the forward strand.
CCGAGACTCTCTTTGCCAACCTTGACATATTTGACGTTGTCGGTAATATTGTTCGAGAAGGAATAGGAGCTCATTATGTCAAGGGTGAAAAGGCGTTGGCTATTGTCTGGGATTTACGTAATCAGAATAGGCGTAAAGTGGGTCCAGCACCCTATTGTGGAATTCTTAGAATTGGGGATGGTGGCATCCTTCTTAAGGAAGAGAAGGTGATTATTGGTGTTCAATAGTTGTACATTTCTACGAGGTGAGGCGAGTATGTTTCGCAGAAAAGGTTGTAGGTTTGTAATTGTATTGATTGCTTGTATGGCATCATTACTTGTTGCTGGAACGTATGAAAACGATACGCTCATTGTCCATTGTACACTTTTTGAAAATGATATCTTTGGTGTGTCTGTAGAGTCTGTGACAGATTCAGCAAATGGAAGGATCACAGCAATTTCTCTTGCTGGAAGAAATGCGCGAGTACTTCCCAGTATTATTGGAGATCTTACAGAGCTTCGAAAATTGGATATGTCCAATAATGCAATTACAGCAATACCCTTTGAACTTGGAAACTGTAGCAAACTGGAAGAGCTACTATTACATCATAATAAGATTCCCCAAATTCCAGTTGAAATCAGCAAGTTGAGCCAATTGAGAAAGCTTGATCTCTCCTATAACAGCTTCTTTCGATTCCCTAAAGAAATAGGGCAGTTGAGTAATTTAGAGTGGTTAGATTTTTCAAACAATCGGATTAATGAATTCCATTCTGAGATTACAAATTGTACCAAGTTAGAATACATCTCCTTTGCGCATAATTTTATCAACTATTTCCCTTCTGGTTTTTCGAAACAGAAAAAGCTTAGGGTCTTTGATTTTTCTCACAATGCTCTTACCTATTATTCTGATGAGATTAACGTCTTGACAGAATTAGAGCAGCTTCGAATAAACAACAACAATTTTAGCACTCTGTCCGCTGAAATAATGAATTTAGTTAAATTGACAGAGCTTGACATATCTTATTGTAATTTGACTGAAATACCTTCGGGAATAAATAAATTGGCAGCTCTAAAGAGGCTTAATGTGCGGAGGAATAATATATCAAAAATACCTTCTGGAATTGGCTCGCTTACAAAGTTGAAGGAGATATATGTTGCTCAGAATAATTTACATGACCTTCCCACAGAGATTACTCAATTAAGTCCAGATACGGCTGATTTTGGATATTGTTTTTTACTCTCCTTACCCGGATCAGTTGTTTCATGGCTCAATACACACGATCCTGATTGGGAAAGCACTCAGGGTTCTATGCCTATTATGAGTAGAACTAAAAGGGACTATTTTGATCTGAATCTATCAATTAGTAAACAAAATGTACTTCGATATTCTTTGGGTGAAGGGAAAATAGCTACTCTATCTCTATTCTCTATGGCCGGTAAACACCTGGGCAATCTTGTGGAAAATCAAAATGGCGTTGGTACCTATTTAATACACTTAAACCAATTATCATTTGCAAAGGGTAATTATATCATTAGAGTAACTACTAATACTGCCCAGAGTCGGTTTGTAAAGATTACAATTAAATAAGTACTACTGTGTTGGTTTCGAAAACCTAAAGCGTCAATATAGGAGTTAATTATGTATAGATCTTTTATTAAAACATACTTACTTTTATCAATTTTATTTGCTATATATCATGTGTCTGCCAATAGCTTTGCGCCACCTGATGGCAAAACCCTAGTACAAATTGGTCAAAATAAACCTTGCATACTCGACTATATAAACAAGACCAATGTATTGCCAGCTGGTGCAATGACCTATACAACAATTCACACACTTACTGGCCTCGAAGAGTTGCTATCCTGGACGCATCCTGAAACTGGTGAAACCATTGACAATAGAATGGATTTTCATGTTTGGCATACTGATTATAAAAACCTCACCATTCAGGTTGGTATGTGGATGTGTGGACACCTTGCAAACACCTTAAATGGTACCTATGATAACCAGATTGCCACCTTGGCAAACCATTTAAAACAGGCAAACTGTCCTGTCTATCTTCGCTTGGGATATGAGGTAAATGGCCGTTTTCCTTCGACCCATTACCCTGATGCCTATCGATATGTTTACAAAAAACTCAAAGAGGAGCATGGTGTTAAAAACACAGCCTTTGTCTGGCATGTTACACCAGGATATACCGTCTCCGGTAGACATGATCATTTTGATTGGTATCCTGGTGATGAGTATGTTGATTGGATTGCGGTGTCATACTTTGTAGATGTTGTTGGTGGAGGCGGTATATCTGATGAGGACTATCAAAACACACTTAAAAATCTAGATTCAATATCAAGCTATGCAATGCATAATAATATACCACTTATGATTGCTGAAGCCGCTCCAATGAAGCAGTTTGAGGTTCCCCTAGGGCAGGAATCCTGGGATAAATGGTTTACGAAATTGTTTGAGTATATTGAAAAGTATGATGTAAAAGCACTCAGTTATATAAACCAAAAATGGTCATGGTATGGTTGGCAGGATCATCAATGGGGCGATTCAAGAGTGTGGAACAATGAGGTTGTAAATAAAAAGTGGTTTGAAGAGGTTAGCTCTGACAGATATATACACTCCTCAGACACCTTATTTAAAATGCTCAATTTTCCCAATAGTAATACAAGTATAAATAGTAGGCCCTATAGTAATAAAAGTTGCCAATCGTCAAGCATCTCAAATATTCATTGTAAGACGATACACAAAAACATTTCCTTAGAAATTGCATATCAATTAACTAGTCCAAGGACAATAAATTTCGAAATATACGATCTACATGGAAAAAAGATTTCAACAATCTCAAAAAGTGGCATTGTTGGAAAAAACAGGTTTGTCTGGACTTTAAACAATAAACTTGCAAACAGGGTATATCTTTTAAATCTATCTTCGATTGCCACAGATCCAGTAGCAGGTTTTAAAAAGACTAAATTGATTAGGTTTTAAACAAACTCCGTAGTAACGAGCAATTCTAAATTGTTCTAGCTTTTAAAATCGAAATATAGTATAGGAGGATCTTTATGGTTTACATCGCATTATCTTTCGCCATTGCTTATCAAAGGAGTATGTATCGATCCAGCGAGCGATCTCTGGTGGGACTTTAAAGTGTTTATTGTTGTAAACTGAGAGATGGTGAGATTTTTCACCTTTGTAATCTTAAAGGACAATTTGCTAATGTGGTAATGACCTATAAATAAATTGAAATAAATGAAAATGATTTTAATAATTAATAACCTTCTAAGGAGATGTTGTATGTTAAAAAGAGCGTTAATATCTATTATGACAGCGATATTACTTGTCAATAGTATATTTAGTGCAGAAACAAAAGCTCGAGTCAATACTAGTGCTATTCTTGAGCTGAAGGACAAGGTGTGGGTAGGTGCTGGGCAAGCAGGAATGACCGGATTTGACGGGTTTGAAAACTATTGGAATATTGCTCCTGATAATCTAAAACCAAATGTTTTTATGGATTACTATGACACATGGAACATGAATGAAAAATGGGCCTATGAACTTAAAGAGGAGTTGTTAAAATTTCACAGAGGTACTATTACCGGTGGTAAATCATACTATGTGATTCCTCAAATTGGTGTTAATATTTTCTATTTATGGCAGGCTTATCTTGACGGATCTCAAGATGATGAACTGGATAACATGGTTAAGGGATTTAAATATCTTGCAATGCCTGCATTTTTAAGAATAGGATATGAGTTTAATAATCCTCCACCTCAACTAGCAACGTACAACACAGAACATTTTAAGGAAATATTTGAAATTTTTGCAAAAAAAATAAAGGATGCGGGGCTAGAAGTTGCATGTGTTTGGAATATTAGTCTTTCTCCTTCAACCTCATATTGGAGCCCTTATAATTTAGATTACAATACAACCTTTCCAGATCCTAAATATATCGATTGGATTGGATTTAATACCTTTTGCACTGATTTTAATACAAACCATCAGTTAATCCAACTTTGTTTAGGTAAAAGTAGAGAATTAGGAAAACCAGTATTGATTGGAGAGGCTTCAATTAATTGGCCTTTAAATACAATAAATAATAAAGATAGTGATTACGGTAGATTTTGTGGTCCTTTTATAAATTGGGTTAAACAGGCAAGCGAAGTTAAACAGACAACATATATCAACTGGGATTGGGATGGACAGGATATGGTTGGCGGTAATGGTTTATTTCCATGGGGAGATGCCCGTTTGCAGACTGCAGGAAGTGGGTATAGATCCAATTTTTTTAAAGATATGGATGATGGAGCATTTTTTCATGCTGCCGATGAAGCAACAACCCGTAAAAATCTGATGATAACTCATTTAACAAAAGATAATCAAGCTCCGTCAAAGGTTGTTAATCTAAGACGTGATGAAAATGTTTTAAAATGGGACCCGGTTGATGAAAAAGGTGGTTCAAAACTTGCCCATTATACCATTTATAGAGATGGAAAGTTATGGGACTACACAATTGATCCTGAATACGAAGTGAAATCTCTCTCATGGGGAAATAATGTTGATGTTACAGTAACAGCTATGGACCGTGCCGGAAATGAGAGTGAAGTTTCCGCTTCATTGAACGTTAGACGTGTTGCTGGAGTAGAAAAAATCTGGGATGGTGATTTTAATTATCCGCCAACTAGCCAAGCTGTTGACTGGCGATGGATGGGAAGTATGGATGGTGGAGCAAAAGGACCACCTGATGATTGTAGAATTGATACAACAGGAAAACTCGATGGGAAATATTGTGCACTTTTACATGATTATGATATTTCATCAGGTTCTAATCCTGGGAACTATTGGCGTAAAATGACTGATAATCCGCAGGATTACAAGCTGCAATTTTTCCAGTGCTTTCAGGTTAAAAAAGGGGAGAAATATAAAATCTCATTTCAGGCAATGGCAAAAGAACCAAGAACTATACGACTCTATTTTATGGACAACCATATAAGTCCAGATCATAAATTTCTTCCTTGTATTAATGGGAATCCTCAATGGGATACCAACGGAGATTGGCAATTTTATAAAATTTGGGATGTGGAAATTGGAACAGAGGCTAAAACATACAAATATGAATGCACTGCTCCTGAAACTGAAACAGCAAGACTATCTTTCATGATGGGTAAAGTTGAGCCGACTACAATTTGGATTGATAAAGTATCCTGTTGGGAAGGTGATGGTGCAAATTCAATTCAAGATCCTTATAAAAATTATAATAGCTTAAATAACTTAAAGTTAAATGTTGTTAATTTGTCAAATAAGAATATTGCAAAAGTAACGTATGACCTTGCTGGAAAAAGTAAAGTGTCACTAAATGTGTTTAACTGTGCTGGTAAATTAATAAACAGTTATGTTAATGATGTACAGGCAAAAGGAAAACATACATATACTATCAAAACCGACAAATTGTCATCAGGTGTATATTATGTGAAATTGAATGCCTGTGGTGGTGTTAATATTAAAAATATGATGGTTGTTAGATAATCCCAGACTATGTAATAGGAAGTAGCGCAAAAGCACACCACGACTTTGACCGGATGTACACTTGGGAAGTAGCCTGTAATCCTATGCCCATTAAGACTTTCAGGCTTTTCGGCCATATCACCTTGTAGATATGCCCTTCAAAACCTTCA
>JANQEN010000208.1 GCA_028278335.1 Chitinivibrionales bacterium
ATTTTTGTTCCAAGGGTGTTTCAGTCGTGCAAATAGGTCCACACTTTTTTCCGAGGGATGTTTCATCCGTGCGTATAGGTCCGTACGATTGTACGAAGGGTGTTTCATTGGTGAGTGTTGCCCCATACTTTTTTACGAAGGATGTTTCACTGCTGTGTATAGCCTCGCACAATTTTCCGAGGGATGTCTCACAGATGAGTGTAGCTCCGCACAATTGTACGAGGGATGTTTCATTGATGAGTGCTGCCCCGTACAATTGTATGAGGGATGTTTCACCGGTGAGTATAGCCTCGTACAGTTGTTTGAAGCATATTGCACCGATGAGTATAGGTCCGTACCATTGTGTGAGCTATATTTCATTGTTGCGTACTGCTTCGTACTGTGGTGAGAAGCCTATGTAACTGTTGAGCATCCCCTCAAACAGTTGTATGAAGACATGTGCATGAATGAAATGCCGCTCTTACAAATGTATGATCCCATTTTCATGGCTTAGTATTAGGTCATACAAAGTCAAAGTGAAATATCTTTGGTTGATCATGCATCAGAAGATTGTATTATTCATATATAAGCTTTCGGGGGATGTTGAATCTTAAATGAGTATCATCAATTATTGGTAGATCTTCCCAAGAAAGTCGGTCTTAAAAATCTTTCTCATATATATTTTGAAGAAGATTTATCCAAAGAAAGGTGATGTAAAAATGAATACAATGCATATTAAAAAAACTCTTGCAAATACCAATATTGCCGTTGGAGTATTATTACCCCTATGGTGGATACTCATGGGTATTGGCCTACCTGTTTCAGAGGCAATTAATAATTTCGATGTTCTGATTGTGCACCCCAATTGGGTACCTATAAATCTTGTTGGACTTGTTGGTTGTATTTTGTGGTTTATATCAGTCCCTTCGTTTTTTTTGTATAAGCATGAGAAAGCAGGATGGGCACGTTTTATTGGAACTGTGCTGGTTGGGGTTGGTGTTGTGCTATTTACCTGTATACAGTATTATGAAACCTTTCTTTGGCCTACTGTAGCCAAATCTAATCCTGAATTGGTAAAGATTGAGGGAGCTCTCGTTTTTGGTGCTCCGCTAATAGTTGTACCATTGGTTATTTCCGGTGTTGTTTTGGGTGTTGGATACATTGTGCTTGGAATCTCCCTATTTAAGAGCAGGGTATTGCCAGTTCCTACAATACTATTATTGACCTTTGGAGCAGTTATTTTTGGAAATGGAATAGTATTCTCCATTAGGACAATTGGTATGCTTGCCTTTGTTATTGCCCTCATTTGGATAGGCAATATAATGCGTAAATCTCCTAACTTTTGAGAACCTCGGCCATCAGGACAATTGCACTAGCTATTTCAAGCACAAGAAGAGAGAATTAATGAAAAAAGGGGGAGTCAACAAGATCACCAGAACACATTTATTACTGCTTGTGCACGAACGCTGGTTCACCGATTAGGTGAAACAGAGTTTGTGGGTACAAGCAGTTAAAAGGGGTGAGGGAAGCTTGTTGCGGGGGGAATTTCTTCCCCCCATATAGTAGTGTATATGTAAAAATATTGATTAAAATAATACTCATTTTATATTTCATATCAGAATAAAAAAGACATTAAAGATCTACATATAAGGAGAATTAAATGAGCACAACCCTGTTTTATTATACTGGCACAGGAAATTCACTCTGGGTAGCCAGGACTTTGGCGGAAAAGCTTGATGATGCAACCCTTGTTTCAATATCTTCTAAGAATAATATTCCAGAATCGTTAAGTACAGAAAAGGTGGGGTTTATTTTTCCCATTTACATCTGGGGAATCCCTGCACCGGTGGTGAACTTTGTTAAGAAAATTGCTGCTTTAAAACCAAAGTACTGTTTTGGCTTGGCCGTTAATGGAGGGCAGGTTGCGAACTCCTTGGTGCAGCTAAAAAAGCTTTTGGCTAAAGAGGGAGTCACCCTCTCTGCTGGATATGAGATTACAACCCCTTCCAATTACATTCCCTGGGGTAGTCCTCCTGCAGAAGAGAAGCAAAAGGAGCTTTTTAGTCAGGCGCAGATTAAGCTTTCTATTGTAGCAGAGGATGTTGAAGCGGAAAGAGTAAAGCCGGTTGAAAAGGGGGCTTTATGGCAGAGACTTATCTTTAGTACGCTTTTGTATCCGATGAGTTATCCTCAGGTACCTAAGATGGATGGCAGTTTTTGGGTAGATGAGAAGTGCAATGAGTGTGGCATCTGTCAAAAGGTGTGTCCTGCTGGAAATGTTGAGCTACCAGAGGGGAAACCGACCTGGAAACATAGGTGTGAACAGTGTTTTGCCTGTTTGCAATGGTGTCCTAAAGAGGCGATTCAATATGGAAAAAAGACACCGCAATACAAGCGGTATCAGCATCCAGAGGTTGCGGTGAATGATATAATTAAATCCCGTGAATAGAAGGTATTGCCTATTCTTCCTTGGCAATAAGAAGAACCTGAGGATCTAATTTGAGGTGGAGATCCCCAACAGCCTCGTTATCATGATCCTTTAAGAGATTTAAATGAATATGGTCACCCTTGGGTTGCATACAGATAACTAAAGCGATTTCCGGTGTAAGCGATTGTAATAGTTCTGGTATTTCCGACCCATTAAAGCTACCCGCATCTCCGGGAACAGAAGCGCTGAACCAGAGGGTGAGGTTTAACTCTGAAGCAAAGGTTTTAAATTCCTGCAACTCTTCCTTTGAACTGATTGCAAAGTCGTACCCGTCAATAATTAGTAGGTCTGCGGAAAAATTTCCTGCCTCAATAAGCTGCTTGATGCTTTTTTCTATTTCGGTAATATGAATACCATCTTGATTGAAGCTCATGATAATTCTATTTCTAATAAATTCATCATGGACCTGTTGTGCATTATCAAGATTGTTACGGGTTGCGATCTCTTTATAAATATCTTCGTACCAGGTGATAATATGCTGTGGATTCTCTGAAAAGGATATATGGATGACATGTTTATCTTGTAATAATTGATCTGTTGCAATATGTACTAAACAGGCAGTTTTGCCCACGCCTTTACGCGCGGCAATTACCCCAATATCACCCTTTTGAAGGCCGCCATGGGTTGATTTTTCTAAGATTCTTATGGGGCTTCTCTCAATCAGCTCTTTTTTGATCATTGAAATCCTATCCTTTCACGGACAAATCAAAAATTAATTCGTATAATCAATATAGATAAATTTCAGTTAAAAAACAGTCTTTCTATGTACAGAAGAAGCATTACTTTTGCTGATACTCCTTTTTAAGCTGCTCTTCTATACTCACCGGTACTGGACCATATTTTAAAAACTCCATGGTGTATTCCGACTTCCCCTGTGTTTGAGATCGTAAAACAGTAGAGTATCCAAACATTTCACTAAGTGGCACCTCTGCCTCAACGCGAGCAAAGAGATTGTCTTCGGTGGTACTGATGATAATACCTCGGCGTTGGTTTATTGAGGAGAGTACATTTCCCTGGAATTCTGAAGGACCTTCAACAGATACCTTCATAATAGGTTCTAAGATACGGGGCTTTGCCCTATTATAGGCTTGACGAAAGGCACCAATGGCCGCACTCATAAAAGCCTTGTCCGATGAGTCAACCGGATGAGAATTACCATCATTAATGGTGACTTTCACCCCCACAATGGGAAAGCTAATGAGGGATCCCTTTTTAAGGCATTCCTGAAATCCTTTGTCACAGGAAGGAACATACTCTGTAGGGATAACACCACCCTTAATCTCATCAACAAACTCATAGTCGGTTTCGTGATTGGGCTCTAAGATGCCACAAACACGGCCATACTGTCCGGCACCACCGGTCTGTTTCTTATGGGTGTAATCGAAGGAAACTGTGGTGGTGATTGCCTCACGGTAAGCAACCTGTGGTACACCAACCTCAATAGCCACATTATATTCGCGACGCATTCGCTCTATGTATACATCCAGATGCAGCTCACCCATACCCTTAATAATGGTTTGGTTTGATTCTGGATCAACATAAGTGGTAAAGGTGGGATCCTCTTTTTTAAATCGATTGAGTGCCTTTGACATATTATCAGAGGATTTTTTATCCACCGGATTAATTGCCAAGGAAATCACCGGATCTGGTACAAACATAGAGGTCATAGAGTAGTCTAAACCGCCGCCACAGAAGGTGTCACCGGAGGCACAATCAATACCAAAGAGGGCTACAATGTCGCCGCTATGAGCCTGGGTAATATCCTCCATAGCATTGGAGTGCATGCGAATGAGTCGGCCAACTTTAAGACTTTGTCCACTGCGGGTATTGGCCAGCTCATCACCTTTTTTAATGGATCCTTGATAAATGCGTATATAGGTTAACTGTCCATATTTGCCATCTTCGAGTTTGAATGCCAGAGCAACCGTACTCTTTTGGGAATCTGATTCTAAAACGACCTCTTTTTCGTCATTGGAGAGGTCTAAAGCACGGTTTTCAATCTCCTCGGGATTGGGTAGGTAGGATATTACTGCGTCGAGGAGTGGCTGTATACCCTTGTTTTTATAAGCGGAGCCAACAAAAACTGGAACCAGCTCTAAGGACATGGTTCCTTTACGAATCGCATTATGAATAAGTTCTTCTGTTTCGGTTCCCTCCAAGTAAGCTTCGGCCAGATCATCGCAAAACATAGAGCAGGCATCCAGAAGCTCTTCCCGTTTTTCCTGGGCTTGATCGAGAAGGTCTGCGGGGATCTCTTGGATATCAATCTGCTCACCTTGATCACCTTGGAAGTAAAGGGCCTTCATGGTAATAAGATCAACTGCTCCCTCCAATTTATCCTCAAGACCAATGGGGATTTGGGCCATGACTGCGTTAAGATCCAATTTTTCGCGCAGTTGCTGGGTAACTTTAAAGGGATCGGCACCCACACGGTCACATTTGTTAACAAAGGCTATTCTGGGCACATTGTATCGTTTTAATTGACGATCAACAGTGATTGATTGTGATTGCACACCACCTACAGAACAGAGGACTAATACTGCTCCATCCAAAACGCGGAGTGCTCGTTCAACCTCAATGGTAAAATCAACGTGTCCCGGAGTGTCGATGATATTAACCGCATGATTATTCCATTCCACATTAGTTGCAGCAGAGGCAATGGTGATACCCCGTTCCTTCTCTAATTCCATTGAGTCCATGGTAGCGCCCACCCCGTCTTTACCACGAACTTCATGCATAGCATGAATCTTATCCGTGTAGTAAAGAATACGTTCGGTCAGAGTTGTTTTTCCTGAATCAATGTGAGCGCTGATACCGATATTGCGCAGGTTTGTACTGTTTTGTGCCATAGTATTAAACTTTTTCTGTTATGAATACAAAAAGGTATAAGGTATATAAATTTTATGTTATCTGTTTTAAATAATGCAAGGAGTGTTTTTAAAAAAAGATGTGAAAAAAGGGGAGTAAAATATGTTATGTATTATTAATAGAAAAGGGGAAAGTGGAATAATGTTGTTTTGGGGGGTAATGTCCTTAGATATGTATGATATTGGTAGTGTCAAAAATTTTGTGTACATGGTTTGTCATTTCTACATCTATTTTCAATATTGTATTCCTGTTTCCCTTGTTACTACTGGTACCCCGTACATATTCGACATATCTTTGGGTGATATGCCTGCGTATTTCGAGAGTCCATTCAAAATATAGTTTTTTACTCAAAACTTTCTGAGTGCTCAAATCAAATATAGTTTCTTACTCAGAACTTTCTGAGAAGCCAAATCGAACCTAGTTTCCTTACTCAGAGTTCTCTGGGAGGTCATTTCAAATCTAGATTCTTACTCAAAATTTTTGACAAACCAAATCGAACCTAGTTTTCATACTCAAATTTTTCTGAGAGACCAATTTAAATATAGTTTCCTTACTCAGAACTCTCTGAGAGGTCATTTCAAATCTAGATTCTTACCCAAATTTTTTTTGAGTGACCAATTCAAATCTAGTTTGGTGTCCAGAATTTTTCTGAGTAGCCATCCTAAATTAGTAATCGGCTCAAAACAGTTCTTTGGGAGTTTTTCTAATCAAATAAAGCATTCCCAAAAATATTCCTATAAATAGGACAAAGACAAGCAGCGCCCCTAGGGGAAAAGAAGGTGGAGTTGAGGGTGCCTAAAGGCGGTGCGATTAAACCCAGACTATGCAGTAGGAGTAGATGCAGAAGTGCAAGGTTATGATTTAGTAAGACTTGAAGGTTTTGAAGGACATATCTACACGGTGATATGGCCGAAAAGCCTGAAAGCCTTAATGGGCATAGAATTGCAGGCTACTTCCCAAGCGTACATCCGGTCAAAGTCGTGGTGTGCTTCTGCGCTACTTCCTATTGCATAATCTGGGTTAAAGGGGATAAAAATTGCTACTCCATTTTTCCGCTGGAAAACTCGTAAACAGCTTAGTATGAGTTTGACCAACTAAAAAGATGATAGATGGCGGGAAAATCAGAATAATACTTCATCTCCTATTTACTATTATCTATATTGGTGCCAGAATTAAGGCTTTGTAAACTTTTTAATTAGTAATTCATGTTGGGAGATGATTTGATACATCATGTAATTAAACGACACTGGAGTAGCTACGGGAGACTTGGTTTTCTCCTCTCTGTTGTGGGTGTTTTATTGGCAATTGATATGCTGGCTGATTTGGCCTTCCTCTATAAATTGTGGCCTCTACTTATCACCATGCTTGGGATAGGCTTTATTGGGATTCATGTTAAACGCTCGAGAAAAGAGGTGGTCTATGTTGGAGTGGGAGTCTATTTAATAGGCTTTAGTGCTTTAGCCCTCTTTTGCAACCTTACCTCCTGGGCGACTTTAAGTTCGCTCTGGCCCCTGTTTATTGGATTGATGGGAATGTCGCTGCTATTTGGCTACTTTATCGCAAATCACCGTTCTGCATTATTGCTCATTGGTCTGCTCTTTATATCACTTTCGCTGGTATTCTTTTTTGTCTTTAGTCTCAATTATCGCCTCTGGTGGACGGTCTTTATCCTTTCCGGTGTTAGCTTTCTTGTCTTTGACTGGGTCAGGCGTTCAAAATGAGTAAAAAGTCTGTTGCTTTTATAGAGCCTGCGGGCAGTGAAACCAATGTATTTGAAAACTATATGCGACTACCCTTGATGGGGTCACTCTATCTGGGAACCATTCTGCACAATGAAGGGTATAACGTTCGCATTTACAATGAAAACATTCTGAATACACCTATAGATCCTTTTGATATCAAGGCCGATGTCTATTGTATTAGCGCATTGACAGTTAGTGCCAACCGAGCAAAGTTTTTGGCCCAGGAGTTTCGACGAATCAATCCAGAGGCACGGGTGATGATCGGCGGTATTCATGCCTCACTCTGCGCTGAAACCTTTGAAGGTGTGGCCGATCACATTGTCTATGGTGAGGCCGAGTCAATTATTGTCGATTTGGTGGAGGGATGCTTTACAGAATGTATAGTGCAGGGTAAGCCAGTAGAAAATCTTGATGACCTGCCTCTTGTAAACTACGATCTGTTAGAGGGATGTTCATCAATGGATATTATTCCAATAATGACCTCTCGAGGATGTCCCTTTGATTGCAATTTTTGTACAGTCACAAAAATATTCGGTAAAAAGTTTCGCATGCAATCTCCCCAGAGGGTTTTAAAAGAGGTAAAGCATGCGCTCACCTTTTTTAAAACCCGGATGATCTTTTTCTATGATGATAATTTTTCAGCCAATAGAAAACGGGTACGAGAGATTTGTGATCTATTCATTAAGGAGCAGTTGGATATCAAATGGGTCACCCAGGTGCGCTCTGATATTGCAAAAGATCCTGAACTGCTTAAGCAGATGGAACAGTCGGGATGTCGTTTCTTCTTTATTGGATTTGAATCAATTAATGATGAAACACTTAAGGCAATGCATAAATCACAAACCCGAAAGGATATCGAGAACGCCATTCGGGTTATTCGACAGTGTGGGATAAATGTCCACGGTATGTTTATCTTTGGTGATGATAATGATAGTCCTGAAACAATCCAAGCAACCGTTGATTTTGCTTTACAGCAGCATATTGACACAGTGCAGTTTATGATCATGACTCCCTTTCCTGGCACGCAATATTATGATGATATTGTAGCCAAGAATCGCCTTATACACAAACGCTGGGATTACTATAACGGCATGTACGCTGTGTTTCGTCCCCACTCAATGTCTCCTTCACGACTTCAGCAAGAGACTATCCGTGCCTATGAGCGGTTTTACTCATTTAGACGATTGTCTCTAGATGCACTTCACTTCTTTGTTTCAATTACTGTGGATGCTCTTACCTGGAATTTTGAGAGAGCCTTTCGTTATGGCTTTGAATCAATTTTTCTTAAAGCCGGAGCTCGATTTTTGGTTGGACGCTATGCAGATCTTTTTGATCCCTATTTGGATTTTCTTTCCAAACGGGAGATGGAGAGTGTAACGGGTAATTAAAGATGTAACTCGATGACATCTTTATCAGTCAACACATAGTCTTTTGTAATTCGCTGACCATCAAACTTATTTGATCCCCATACTTTGGCGAATTTTAAGTTCTGTGCAAAATCCTTATGAACAGTCTGTGCAAAATCTAAGAGTGTCTTACCACGGGGCAATACATAGGGATTGTCCATCTCTGGATCATGCCCAGGACGCTTTGAGTAGATCCTGACCACATCCAACAGCTCAAATATTTTTCTCTTTAATTGTTCTAAAGAGGCCTGGTCTTCACGAGAAGTGTGATACAGCGAAAAACGATCACCATAAAACTCCATAAACACCGAGCTGTTGTCCTGGGCATGGGGAAGATCCATTTTGTTAGCAATGATGAGTGAATCTAAATAGGTAATACGGGGATCCTCTTCTGCCTTTTTATTATCTTCGATCTCAATCTTATGATGGGAGAGAATCTCTAAGGAGAGTTCAATTTGTTCTAAAAGATCATCATTGCCAAAATCTAAAACCAAAACTAAAATATCGCAGCTTTTGATAATGGAGGGTACCCAATTCTCCATGTATTCATTTGATAGGGGAGGAAGGTCGACGAGCTGAATTTGCATATCCTCATAGGGCATCATCGCTGGTTGAAATATACGGGTGGTAAAGGCGTACTCGGCTACCTCTAGGGAGACCCCGGCCAAACAATTAGCCAGCATACTTTTACCAGCGTTTGGCGGTCCCACAAGGGCAACTTGGCCGGCACCCTCTTTTTCGATACTGTAGGAAAGGCGCTTTGGTCCCTTTGATTTTCCGGTTTGCATCTCATCCTTAAGACGGGATATCTTTTTTTTAAGGTCAGCCTGCAGTTTTTCGGTTCCCTTATGTTTGGGGATAACCGCAAGCATCTCCTTAAGAGCTTTAAATCGCTCTCGGTCATCTTTGGCGCCTTTATAGCGTTCTTCCGCAGAGTAGTATTGTGCATTAAGATTGGCTGGCATACTAGTTTTGTGTTATGCGTGAGATTGAATGCTGTTATAGCGTAATGTCAATGCTACCTTCAAGATATTTTACTGCCTTGCCACTAATAATAACCCGATCGCCCTTTACTTCACAGGTTAGGTCGCCAGTCCGTTTGGAAAGCTGTCGAGCTGATAGGATAGCTTTGTCCAGTTTCTCTGCCCAGTAGGGTGTCAGAGCACAATGGGCTGAGCCTGTGACTGGATCTTCGTTTACCCCAAGCTTGGGACAGAAGAACCGGCTGACAAAGTCGACATTACTCCCCGGTGCTGTTACAGAGACACCCCGGCCATCAAGTTTAGCCAGATAATCAAAATCAGGTTCCATTTCAGCAATGTCCCGTTCACTGTCAAAAACAGCGATGTAATCCTCAGATTTTAAAACAGCAATCGGTGTTTGACCTAAACCGGCAATCAACTCCTGAGGTGTTTCACAAGGGGTGCCCGGTTGTGCAGGAAAATCTAAGGAGAGCACATCCTTTTCCTTCTTTACAAAAAGCTCTCCACTCTTGGAGTTGAAGGTGATAAATTGGTCCGGATAGGAGGTTAAGTTGAATATGACAAAGGCAGTTGCCAAGGTTGCGTGGCCACAGAGGTCAACTTCGGTAAGGGGTGTAAACCATCGAATGTGAAAACCATTCTTTATAGGAACGTAAAAGGCAGTTTCCGAGAGGTTGTTTTCTGCTGCTATCTTTTGTAGCGTAGAATCGGGAAGCCATTGTTGTAAGGGGCAAACTGCTGCGGGATTCCCATTGAACACCCGTTCTGTAAAGGCATCTATTTGAAAAAGAGTAAGTTTCATTGGTTAAGGTCCTTTTTGGTTATAGTATTATACAGTTTTATTTACTGCTGAAATAAAGGGTTTAAGATTCTGAACAAAGGTTCTAAACTCTTTGGGACTAAGAGATTGCTTACCATCAGAGAGGGCTACCTTAGGTTTGTTATGCACTTCGATCATAAGGCCGTCTGCACCACATGCTATTGCGGCACGTGCCATGGGAAGCACCAATTCTTTCAATCCAGTACCATGGGAGGGGTCCACAATGACTGGCAAGTGAGTTCGCTTCTTTAAATAGGGTACCGCATTGAGATCCAGTGTGTTGCGAAAGGCTGTCTCAAAGGTGCGAATACCTCGTTCACAAAGGATCACATTAGGATTTCCCTCAGCAACAATGTATTCGGCAGCCAAAAGGAGTTCCTCTAATTTTGCTGACATACCTCGCTTAAGAATCACCGGCTTTTTGCTCTGTCCAAGCTCTTTTAGCAGTCTGAAATTTTGCATGTTTCGTGCACCCACCTGAAAGGCATCAGCATAGGATTCCACATATTCGATATCGGCAACTTCTATCACTTCGGTAACCGTGGGGAGGTCATGCTTTTGAGAGGCCTCTTTTAGTAGTTTAAGTCCCTCAACACCCAAACCTTGAAAACTGTAAGGACTAGAACGTGGTTTGTAAGCTCCCCCCCGAAGGCAATGACCGCCACTCTCTTTTACTGCTCGGGCAGTTGCTAAGAGCTGTGGTTTTGATTCAATTGCGCAGGGACCAGCAATAAGTGCACATTTTTTTCCACCAATTGGCAGTGAGCCGATTTTAACGATCGAGTCTTTTGGATGGATTTCGCGGCTCACCATTTTGTAAAGGGTCAAAATAGGATCAATTCTATCAACAAGGGGATGATTATCGAGGTGAAGGTTTTCTAAGATACGCTCATCACCAATGGCACCGAGCACGGTTCTTTCGGTTCCAGGCAGATACAGTGGTTTGAGCCCGGCAGAGGATATCTGCTTTAGGATTTCATCGGCGTCTTTCTTTTTGGCCTTTGGTTTTAGTACGATTATCATGGGGTAGGTCCAATAGGTTTAAATGTCCAATACAAGGTTAGATAACTGGTATAATATAGTATTACTCCATAAGCACTGGTTTATCTCGTTTATGATCAACTATACAGTAAAATCCAAAGGGCTCAGTGTCTTCATTGCGTAGCTGATGACTTTGGTGTGGTGCGATGTAAAGTACATCGTTGACCGAAAGAATCGTCCGTGATGTGTCTTTAATTACAATACCCTGACCTCGTACACCAATAATGACATGTTCATGCTCATGTTTCTCTAAGCTGGTGTATCCACCGGACTCTATTTCAAAATAGCGCAAATCAAAGGTGGTGTTTTCACCATGAGCGCCAATAAGTTCATGTCGGGATACCTGCTTAAAAGAGCCTTTGCTGTGGTGCTTATAGGTTTGGGCTTGGCGGTTACTCCAATGATAATTTTCAAAACGGAGTATTCTATTGCTCTTCTCTTCGATCTTTTCCTTATTATCGTCACAGGGTGAGTTCGCGTATCGATCCTTTGGTTCGACTCTGTGTTCGGAAAAGTGTGTCCTGATAGCGTGCATAAAATCAATGGTTGTCTCTTCTACCTTCTCTTTATTGCGTATAAGTGCGCCACCTATAAGATACATACAGTCTGTGCCATACATGTTTTTCAGGTCTTCAATTTTTTCAAGTGTTATTCCTCCGGCAGGGCAGGGGAGAGAGGGATTCCAGGACCCCTCGTGGCGCTTAAGGTTCCTGTCAATTTGTTGACACTCCGTATCAGTGAAAAAAAAGCGACCTCCTGTATGAGGAAAAATCGAGATGTCTACTCCCATAAGACGAAAGAGCGTTCCCAAAAGTACTGGTGAGGTAATACCATGTTTTATATCGTGAAAGTGGGTGCCAGTAAAGGCTGGATGACCCATTATGACAAGCGGATACTTTTGAGCCAAATATCTGACAGTGTCTGGACCGACAAGAAATGGTGCAATCAGTATTCCCTTTATACCCAAACCCAGAGCGTAGGTGACCTGCTCTTCGATTTCATCAAATCCACCGTTTACCATGGGAAAATAGAGGGTGTTTCCCTTGGTTTTGTCATTTACCTGGGTTATTGCCTCCTGGCATCGGCTTACTCGCTCTTTAAAAGGGTGAAAGGATTGATTGGCAATCGAGTGATCATCTTTAATAATATCGACACCACCCTTTACAAAAGATATAGCACTTTGTGCTAACTCATCAATTGATAGTCCCATGGGCTTTAATGCTGTTGCAGCCAAGGGCCGATTAAATACACCGAGCAATTCTCTGAGTCCCAGTATGCCATAATTCGGTCCGTCAAAGGCCTTGTGCAAGGACGCAGAGAGATTGATGTCCTTTATCACGATACTATTCTTTAAAGAGATGTTTCCATAGAGAACATTGAGAAGTTGTGGAACGCTATAATCGGTGATATCTGATCGAAAACTTATGGAGACAGAGAATATATTGCTAGAATCCACCAGAGATTCAATGCGTTCTACTTGTCCAATAATGCCTTGTGTAAAGTGACCTTTGGGAATGCAATCTTTTGGAACCTCGACCGTTTGCTCAATGGCGATATCATTGGCGATCTGCTCAATATCTTGACCTTGTTGTGTGGTGATTTGATATTCAACAGTGAATCGATCGGAAGACTTGTTCTGCAACTGATCCAGATAATACTCCTTGTTTGGATGTATCCCAATAGTACTAGCATGATGTGGTATAAATATAGTTGATTGACCTCTGATGTTATGATCGAAACCATTTTATCAACTACTCCTAATTACCAAGTTTAGCAGTACCTTTACTATATTATTAGGATGATACATTGGAGAATAAGAAGCGACGTGACTAAGGATATCCAATTTTTTGTATCGTTATTAGTCTTTTTATTTTCACTCTTATTAACCTGTTCATCTCAAGAAGAGACAATCACTAACCTTTCTGATAAAGAGAAGGTCGTTCTGCTTATAAAACGATCTTTACAACAGACAGGCACTCTTATTAGAGCATTAGAGCTGAATCAAAGCTTTGCCAAGAAGCACTACGTGCCCAAAGAGCTACAGATTCCCTTCTTAAAAACCTATATTCGATTAAAAAAAGAGTATCAGAAGATACCGGATATACCAGCTCATCGAAGTAATGTTATTCAATTTTTATTGTTAAAGCACTTACATAGAGATCTTGATTCTGTAGTTTATTTTGATCATGTTCGTCATGAAGCGCTGCCTGAGAATCCAATATTTATGGCCTTTGCCATGATTATGGAAGAGATGCCTAACCTTTCTAATATTGGGAATAGTCGCTATATTGACCAATTGGCAAACTCCTTTGGTGTTTCCCGTAGCAATATTATCGAAGGGATCTATTACTACTTAATTCGTGACGAACTTGCCATTTGTCGTGAGGTTGCCTTGGTCATTGAGGAAAATCTCTATACCGAGGCCTCATTTAAACCGGAATTCTATTTTCAGAATATTATGTTGCCCTTTCTTACTTACACCAGTATGGGTTTAGTATTGCGAAGTAACATCGAATCAGCAATATTTAAAAGATTTAATGAAACCTTTTATCCCTATAAAATAAAAAAACAATCTGAGGGTGCATTACTTGCCTTTGTTATTGCCTTTCGTAATTACCTGTTAGGTGAATCTTTACATGTACGCTTCGAGAATAATTTAAATAAACTTTTGCTAAAGCATGATTTGTATGTCTATATACAAAAGAAGGCCTGTGTGGGGTATCGTGTTTTAGAGTATGCCATACCAATACGACGAAAGGGGATTGGTGATGTTGTCTTTTTAGACAAAATTAGTGTTTCCCTCTCTATGAACTATTTGGGATTGTCAATTATGCGTGATGATAACGTTGTGTTGACAATGGATAATTTTATTGAACTTTGTGAAGACCTTAACTATGCTATTAGCATGAATAGGCCCTACCTTGCTTATGAAGATCGAAAAATTGGTCGTCTTTGGAATGAACTAGAGCTCTCTATAACAACCGAAGATGCTGACAAGGTGTATGCCTCACTTATTATAAAAGAGATGGGGGGATTATCGCGACAGGAGATGATCAATACAATTATTAGAGAAGTCGCTGTTCACGAAATTAAACATAAATGGGATGAGATCAATGGTGATAAGAGAGAGTGGTACAATGTTGATAGTGAAATCTCTGCGCACCTTACTGCGGTCATTTATGGTGGAGCACCCTGTTTCTCCCTTTTGGCATTTATAAGTCGCTGTGAAAATTATTATGCCTCAATAACAATCGATGAAGTCAGAACACGGGTTAAAAGATTGATAATAAGGGGATGGGAAGTTGCGCATAAAGCCTCAATGGGTATGATTAACGAACAACAAATTGTTAAAGAAGCAAAAATAATGTACGAAACCTTTCGAATGTTTGAGGATAACAGTGCTCTTCCTAAATTAGAACCCTTTGAACGGGAAATTATTAAACCCTGTTTACACAATGTGCCATTATTTGACCTCACAAAATTAGACAAAGAGAAATAGTCAATTTACGCTGTAGATTCTTTTTTGATTGTCATTATGGAAAAGCTTTTGACAATAAGAAGTATTGCCATTATTAAAATGGCAATAGCTATACCAGCAAGCATTACCTTTGGTTCCTCTGCAAAAAGGAAACATTTGATTTTATAGCTCATTGCACCAATGGTTGTCACCAACATAGTGGCTGCAGGAATAGCTGTAAAGAAACAGTTTTTTCCTCTTTGAACCAGATAAAAACTTACTACAATAAGTACCAAGCTTGCAATCAATTGGTTAGCAGAACCAAAAATAGGCCAGATAGCTTTCCAATTTCCCAACGCTAATGCTCCTGCACAGAGACCAACAAATAGCGTTGCCACATATTTGTTTTTCATGGGTTTTATGCCAAAGGTGTCACCAAATAGCTCATTACCCAAATACCGTGTAATACGTGTGGCCGAATCTAAGGTAGTCATAATAAAAGTTTTCAGCATGGTAATACCGGTGAGTGTTCCCAAGCCACTCAGTAAGACTTTGGTAATTTCACCATAACCAACTCCAAAGGCCTTTATCCATCCTCCTTTTGTAAATACATCTTGGTAAATGGGACAGGATAATCCTGTAGGTGCACTTTTCCAATAGAGGCCAGCAGTAACAGCAATTACTGCCAATATTGCTAAGGCACTTTCCATGATCATCCCACCAAAACCGACAATACGAGCATCAGCCATAGATGGTACCTGTTTTGATGTTGTGCCACTGGCAACTAAACTGTGAAATCCTGAGATTGCTCCACAGGCAACAGTGACAAAGAGCATGGGCCAGAGCATTCCCTGAACCGTTGAAAAAGAAACAATGGCTGGAGCTTTAATTTCTGGCTGAGAAAGAAAAATGCCACCAAAACCAAAGAGCATTCCTAAAAAAAGAACAGAGGAAGCTAGATGATCTCGGGGCTGTAATAGAATATTTACCGGGGTGACTGAGGCTATCAATCCGTAAATAAGAAGAATTATGGTCCACCACTTTTCAGAGTTGCTAAAAGGAAGAGAGAGGGGGAAAAAATATCCAAGGACGATAAGAACTGCAAGTAATACAACACCAATGACAGAGGAGATGACCAAGGACATCTTGACATAGTACATAAGAATTCCAATGATCACTGCGACAAGAACCAATCCAAATGTTGGAAGTACTACTTGTGGAGTCGTTGCCAATGTTTTACCAGCCACTGCAGCAAATACAGCAACCACAAGGATTAAGGCCAAAAAAGTAAAAAGACTAAAAACAATTTTACCACTTCTACCCATGACAGATTCGGTAATCGTGGCAATTGACTGACCTTTATTTTGAAGAGAAAGGGTTAGCGAGGTAAAATCATGAACTGCTCCAAAGAGTGTACCTCCAATAACAATCCAGAATACAGCTGGTAACCAGCCCCAAAAGAGACAGGCAATCACCGGTCCAATAATTGGAGCTGCTCCTGCAATTGATGCAAAATGGTGGCCAAAGAGGATGGTCCAGTGTTTCGCTGGGACAAAGTCTACACCATCATTGAATTCCTGTGCCGGTGGTATTGCTTTGTTGTCAAGACCAATCTGTTTGGCAACCCAGGGACTATACAATCGATATCCCAAGTAAAGTAGAACAAGTGAGACACAAACCACCACTATTGAACTCATAGCAATATTCCTTGACTAGGTGAGCTTCCATTGATCAAATAGTTACCATTATCACTGCATGGTAATGATAAATACTGCAAACACTTTAGTAAAATAAATATTGTCACATTATATATTATAGAGTGTTAAATACTCGCTACTCATTACAATCAGCCTAATTTTCTACGAATAGCGCATGCAGTGGTATTCACAACCTTAGTAAGCGGGAGTATTCTTGATGCTAAAAAAAGTTCGGATCACTTCACAAATTGTTTTCTTCGCGATTTTCTCCATATTCTTTTTTCTATTCAATGTTTTAAATCCTGAAGCTGGAAGTAGTGCCTTAGCGTGGTTTTTAAGAATTAATCCTTTTTCTGTTCTTATCACCTCTCTTGCGTCAAGAAGCATATTTCTGCCCTATCTTGTTGTAGGGGGTGTGTTTTTTATCCTTACTGCCTTGTTTGGTAGATTTTTTTGTGGTATGATCTGTCCTTTGGGAAGCCTTATTGATATTTCAGATAAATTGTTTAGAGGTAAAGAGCGACGGGGGGGGCCACAGCGACGAGCAACAGAGCGGAGAATCGAAGAGCGAGACGGTTCTGAACGACGGGTAAAAGAGCGTCGTATTGAGGAACGACGGGGACTTGCTAAAGTAACCCAACCGCTTCGCCCACCAATCCGATTGCAACGATTAAAGTACATCTTTCTTATTGCACTTTTTGCGATGGCATTCTTAGGTGTTACAGTCCCACTCTTTATGGATCCCCTCTGTCTTGTTCCACGGATTTTTGGAATTCTTTTTCGCCCCGCCATAGCTTCAATAATTGCCTCCTTTGGCATTGGTGGTGAGAAATTATTAGCAGCACCAATAGTTGCAAAGGGCGCCTATAATGGTGCGATGACTGTATTTATTCTCTTTTTAATAGTATTACTTGGTGGTATCTTTGATCGTCGGTTTTGGTGTCAATATATCTGTCCCACTGGAGCATTTTTAGGTATTTTTAGCCGCTTCTCTTTCTTTACACGGAAGATTCATAATGAAAAATGTAAAGGGTGCGGAATCTGTACAACAAGAAATTGTCCTACCCGTGCGATCTATGGAGAGACCTATGAAAGAACGTCAACTGCGGAATGCATTCTCTGTGGTCAGTGTACTGCTGATAGAAGAAAGTGTAATGCCTTTAGCTTTAGTTCTCCCCTAACCTCAGTAACAAAAGCCGGTGCAGATGTAAACAGAAGGCAAATAATTACTGGTGTTCTGGGTGGATTGATTTGTGCTCCCTTGGTTACTCGGTTCTCAAAGAAAATGTTACGCAAGAATATTCCCCCCTTGCGCCCGCCGGGAGCTGTTGAGGAAAATGCCTTTTTAGATCGTTGTATAACCTGTGGTGCCTGTATTAGTGTATGCCCTGAACGCGCACTCCATCCTGCCACGCTTTCGAATGATGGTATGGTTAACTGGAACACACCAAAATTAATACCACGAATAGGTTATTGTGCTGAAGAGTGCACCAAATGTTCTCACGCCTGTCCAACAGGTGCATTGGTTCCGATTGCTCTTGAGGAGAAGAAAAAGAGAAAAATCGGGACCGCTGTTGTAGACCGAAGCCTTTGTCGACCTTGGTTGGAAGAGAATAAATGTATGGTCTGTTTTAAAAAATGCGCCTATGATGCCATTGATGAAGCTGTGGTGGAATTAAATGGCAAAGAGTGGAAAGTGCCGGAAGTAAATAAAAGAAAATGTGTTGGTTGTGGAATCTGTGAACATTATTGCCCAGTGAAACAGGAAGCTGCAATTCAGGTATTTTCTCATGGGGAAAAAAGGATAAAGGTATATGCAAAGAAGAAGACAAAAAAGAGCTAATAAACTATTTGGAATAGACAAAGGGTAAATATCGGTTTAATCCTTAAAATATAGGTAGCAAAAAAGCGTTGGCATAATTATTTGAGATGATACCAACGCTTTTTTAATGATTATTTTACACAGGTGGGACAAAGTGTGGAGGCAAGTTTTGCGAATCCTCCAGAAAGAATATACACTTTCTTAAAGCCAATTTGACGTAATGCCATGGCTGTGGCTGTGGCACGAGATCCCTTTGCGCAAACAACCACGATGTTTTTATCCGTGGGGAGCTTTTTAAGATTCTCCTCTAAAAAAACCTTGTCCATTGGTGCGGTCAGAGTGTTTGGTAAAGTTACTCCTATTAGCTTTGTTTCTGCAACTGTGCGTATGTCAAGTATAAAGAATTCTTCACCCAACTTATTGCGTTTGATGAAATCCTTGACGCAGAGTTTTTGCAGTGCCTTGCCGACTTCCTTATCAGTAAAGGACTCAAAAAACGTATTGAATGTTTTTGCCAATTCCTTGTCATAACCATTACTCGTAAAGACTATAGAGCACACCAAAGACAGAGAAATAACTAAGAGTTTCATAGAACCTCCTTTATTGTGAATAGAGTTTAAAATTTATAATTCATGTCCATAGAGAGAGAGATGTTAGTCTTTTTTCTATCAACAAGACCACCTGAAAGAGTTTGATCTGAGAGATAATTTACTACTTCAATGTCACCATTACAGGAAATGGAGAATTTTTTAGTAAGCTGAACAAGCATATCCCAACGTGTTTTAGGAGCAATAGAATTGCAAATGGTATACGAGCTGTCCGATACCACATCCTCATATCGAAGTGTTTGAGAAACCTTCATATTAATCTTTGCATTAGGATTATACGCAAGGGAAATAGCTGGTGCATGGGCAGTATACTTTTCCCAAAGATACTTTTTTTGACTTACTCTTTTTGAACCACCAATAACAGCAACATTATAGGGACCTTTGATAGGCGCATCCCTCTTTTCCCAAAGATATTCGCACCCGATTATAAATGATCGTGGTAATCGAAACTCCAATTCCGGGATGATTACAAGATCACTACCGGTAAGCGTTACTTGTTCTAATTCACTGAGTTTGCCATTTATTATACTATTAAGTAAAGTATAATATTTATTAAGCGTTACCTCGTCATTTACATAGAGGTAGGAGCAACGGAACTTCGCGGTAAGCCAGGGGAGTAGTCGATAGGAAAGTCGTGCATTTGTTTGCCACCATCGACTATTCTCAATAAGTTCATAATTAATAGAGTCTAAATTGTCGTCATTTACTCTTTGGTTAATATTTTCTAGAATTCCCTTTCTTTCGGGGAAATACTCCCATATTAACATTTGCGATACTTCAATGTATAGTTTGTTGAGATATCCCGAAAGATTTATCTGAGGAGAATTGTATACTTTGTCCAATACATCAGTAGCATACACAGAATCGGGAAATCCGGACAAAGCAACACCACTGTGAAAATAGTTACTTTTTTCAAAGAACCAATTGGCTGAAAGAATCATATCTAATCGGGAGAGCCGATATTCTAGATAGGGATTTGTGGAATAGATAGATCGTGAGCCGAAAAGTGGACGATTTTTTCTAAAAAACATATAGGTCCACTTTAGGGGAATTGAAAAAAGAAGTCGAGAGGCTCGTGATCGGTTTGAAAACTCGCCCACAAACATGTTTGCTACAAGGTCAGAGCTATCTTTTTTAAAATTTACCCACTCATATTCCTGTGAAGAGGAAACATTCACTACTGTGTTATTGCCGGAACCGGAGGTGTCACCAACTTCTGTAACACTATAAAACTTTCCCGTTCGTTTTTCTAGTGTAAACCTGTTGTCAATAATAAAGAGACTATCAAAATAAGCTCCAATAATTTGAAGTGCCGGAGCAACAGTCACGTTGGTAAAAAAGAGTGAGGCCTTAACCTTTTCAATACCTAATCTATCCAAAAACCAGGTCTGTTTGATCCCTGTCCCCAGCAAGTATCGATTGGATAGACTGACTGAATCCTTTTGGACGCTGGTGAGTTCCTTTTCATTCACATCAACAATGCGTGTATAGCGCGCATGGGTCTCAACTTCAGTTATCGGTTCGCGTTTTACTGTTGTATTATTTGTGGTAACCTGTTCCTGTGTAGTTGAATTTTCTGTGGCAAAAACCAATTTGTCAAGAATGTCAACCGCTTCTTCAAACATACCTTCCGATGCCAATACCTCAGCTGTTTCTATAGCCGAAGCATACTCTTTGGTTGCTGAGGCATCTAATTGCAGCTGTTGAATCTTCTCGTAATAGGAGAGTGAGTCTAAATTTTCAGCAAAGAGTAGTAGAGGAAACAGCGGTAGTAAAAGGACGATAATTGTTATTCCTCGAATCTGTGTCATAGTTTAGCGTGTTATTCCTTTGCTTTTTTCTCACTTTTATTTTCAGCCATTACCGTTTTTACAGTTTTTGTTATAAGATGGCTACAGAGGTCTATCTCCTTCTGTGCTTCAAGTTCCTTTTGCTCTTTGATAAAGGCGATGGCTTTTTTTAAATGCTCCTCTGCTAAATTGTAAAGAATCGAAGGTTTTTTACTTTTAGCATGATGTAAAATCTTTTCAGTGTCTAAAAAGTTTTTTACTAAGCTTTCATATTGTTCATCAACTTTGGGTGATGATTTCTGTGCAGGAGAGAGATTAATAATACTATAATAAGACTCCGAGGTAAGCGTAGCCGCTTTGGTCTTTTTATTGGATTTAAATGCTTCGTAGGCCTCCTGTTGAAGCTTCTGTGCATTGGAGAGTATTTTCTTCTCACTACGTTTCATGTTCTTGTTATTGAAAGCCTTTTCAACCTGTGCAATACTGCTATCGGTTAAGCTAAGCAGTACTTCGATATTACCAGCCTCAAAGAGTTTTTTCTCGAAATTTTTGATCTCAGCTATGCATTCATTTATACGATTGTATCGATCTTCAACATTATTAATGTAAGCTGAGATTAGTGGCTCCATCTGTTGATCTAAGCCAAGCTCAGGACTCGATTTTGAAATAGCCGTCTCTATCGGTTCTATGGAGTTTTCCAATTTGGTAACTGAGCTTGTTACCAGTTGAAGTTGTTTTTTCATCTCCTTCACAAAAAGATCAACCTCGTTACGGTTTTTCTTTTTTGTCTGTTGGGTGAAGGATACAATTCTATTTAGGGCCTTATCCATTTTTTGTGACATTACTTTAAGTCGCTCTAAATTTCTTTGATTTCTTTCGAAATCCACCGTTAAACGATTGAAAAGAATCTTGGTTGCCGGACCGGCACCACCACCAGCGCTAACTCATCAATTGGCCTGTGAAGAGAGCAGAAATCCTTGTACTACAATGAGACTAAGAATTAATAGGGGAACTCTTTTTAATCTGCCAGTAAATTTACCAAGCTTGTCCTGTAACATATGATTATTCCCTTCTGTTTAAATCGATAACCAACTAATTATAGAAATTAATATACATTGAGAAAACATTAAATGATTAGGAGTTGTTATACTTTTACCAAATTAAAATGTTTTTTTAGATGATAAAAGATAACATATTTAGGACAATTTTAAAAATAGTTAGCGATAATTTATTAATCTAAAAAGAAAAGGAACAATAGGCTTCTACTGTTCCTTTTCTCAATTTGTTCTTAAAAACAAAATTCTATTTTGCAACTATGAACTGCATTGTTTCACTCATGGCTGCATGGCTGACCTTCATAAAAACAACACCAGCAGGAAGTGAGTTGAGCGAAATGGCATGCTCTTTACTGGCGTTCTCTGTAAGGCGCATTATACGTTGACCCTTGGCATTAGAGAGGGAAATCTCGTAATTGTCAAAGGGGACAGAAAAATTAACCTTTGAATTGGTCATACGAAGATTAATCTTTTCTTTAAGATCAACTTGAGGAACATAGTTGATAGCTGTCGAATAGGTTATTTCCAGCTTTGGCCTCTGTGATTTATCAATGGTATAATCCGAGGAAGCGTAGAGTCTCTGAGTATGACCAGGAGCATCATCGCCTTCCACAAGAAATCCAAAATTTTTATCCTTGTTATTGAGGAAATACTTTAAAATCTTCGTTACATCATAGGTTTCCCAGGTAGATTCATCTGCATATCCTGTCTCAGCACCATCATCCTTAGTAAACGCTCCACCTTGGTCGTTGTCACCAGCAGAGGGATCCCACTTTTCACCAGATTTACTGTTAACCCAGGTAGCTTCATTAGCTTTCCAGTCCTTGGTAATTCGATAGGCAAAAGTCTTTTCAACTCCATAGGTGCCACCTAAACAATAGAGTGATAGCTTTGCCTTTGATACTGCATTTGCTGAGAAAGAGATAGATGAAAGATCAAACTTGTACACCGCACGGGCATACGTTCCGCCGTTTCAAGAGCTTCAGGTGGCAGTGGTGGTTGCAATTTCGCTATGATAATTGTCATTGAGAAATTGGCCACTCCCCACTATAATTGAAAGATGAGTATCCTTGCATCCCTCATACCCATTGGAACCATTTTGCAGAACCATTTCATCTGCAAAGGAGAGGCTTACCAAAAAGAGTACAAAAAGAAGGAGACTGAAGATTTTGTTTTTCATGAGATCCTCCTGTATAAATTAGTTAAATATGGTATACATAATAAAGTAAAATCTATCGTCTATAAAAATGTTATGCTCTACCTATTTGTTCTTCATTAAGTCGCTGTAGGCGATTACCTCACGTCTAATTGACCAGTGCCCACCATTAAAACCACATTGGGTTACACATTTACCACAGTAAATGCATTTAGTTTGGTCAACGTGTATCATGCCCTTATTTCCGAAATGATCTGCATTATCATCATAGTAAATGGCGTCTACTGGACAGGCGCCAACATCAACATTATTGCCAACAGAAGGATCTAAAATGTAGCAGCCGAAGGCACAGAAACCACACCATTTTTGTCCAATTACACCACCAATAATTTTTGAGTAATCAATGTTTTTGTATCGAAGCATGAACGGTTCAATTGTTGTGGCAATATCCTCTGAGGGATCTTTATCAACAGAGAAAGCACGTACAGCAAAATAGTAAAATTTACCAAGAGTTATATCATCAACAGCTTCATAATTACAGGTGTCATAGCATTTTCCACAGCCAGTACAGAGGCTCAAATCGATAATTGCCTTCTTACGAAACATTGATATTGCATTGTTGGGGCATGCTTCAACACAGTATTCACAACCAGTGCAGTTGCTGCCAATAATATTTGGATGTACTTCTATTTCATGGGTAATTTCATTCTTGCCATTGTCATCGACTTTTGCAGCCAGAGCAGCTTTTTTCCAATTTTGTTTGGTGATGTATTGAGGGTATACTCTAATTTCGTAGTAGGATGCACCTTCTACGCTGTTCCAAGTCAATTCAAAACCACGAGTATTTAGAAATCGAGCAAACTCGGTTTCGGTCATATTGAGTTCGCCCTGATCATGAGCACTATCTGTTAATCCAGTACGTACAGTGACCCAGGATACTGATTTTGGCCCTTCAGCACCAGTTGGTGAGTCTTGAATTGTATTACAGGAGATGATAAATAGGACAAATCCTATCAATAAACATGATAAAGAGATGGTTGGCAATATGTTTTTTTTCAATTTTCCCCCTCGAAGCAGGCTAATAAAATAAAATAAGCCAATTTTTCCCTCCTTTCTATAATATACAATAAATTCTTGCTAAATATCATGGGATAATAGGAAAAATGTTGCTTTTCTCATTATTTTCGTGCACTGATTTGTTCCGAAAACGCGTTTGGTGACATATTAATTAGATCAAGTTCTCTGTAAAATATCCTACGCTTTGCTATCCACTTGTCATAGAATGCCATGAATACTATATTCATTTATACGTTTTTTTACGAAAAATTGCTGTATATAGCTAAATTGCATTGATAATACCCATTTTCAAGGAGTTGACTATAATGAGTGGGTTCACCTTCACTATGTTTATCCTACCTCTTTTCATCATTTTATTGACTATTATTCTTGCACAGACAACTAAGGGAGGGAAATAATGGAGCAAACCATGCAATCGGGGGTCACCGCAGATCCCTTGACCCTTGCAGCCTTCATCGGTTATCTACTATTGGTTGTTGGTATTGGTGTCTATGCAGCTCGCTTTTCCTCTTCAGGTATTCGGGAGTTTTTTATTGGTGGCCGCAAAATGAATCGTTTTGTTGTGGCCCTCTCTGCGGTAGTTTCTGGAAGAAGTGCCTGGCTACTGCTTGGTTTGACTGGTATGGCTTATAAGAAAGGCGCCTGTGCAGTATGGGCTGTGGTCGGTTACATTGTTATGGAGATGTTTCTCTTTCTCTTTTATGCGCGACGGTTACGACGATTTAGCGAGCGCTTTGATTGTATCACTGTTCCCGATTTCTTCGCTGCCCGTTTTGGAGATGCCGGTGGTCTATTGCGACTGGTCACCACTGGTGTTATTATTGTTTTTATGGTCAGCTATGTTTCAGCACAATTTGTAGGCGGGGGAAAGGCCTTTGCCGCAAGTTTCAATATCGATTTTACTGTAGGAGTCCTCATTACAGCTCTTATCGTCTTGGTGTATACCGTGTTAGGTGGCTTTTTAGCGGTAAGTTTGACTGATATGTTTCAGGCCTTTTTCATGATACTGGCATTGGTAATTCTACCTATAGTTGTTATTGCTGATCGAGGTGGCCTCGCTGTAGTACTTGATCAACTTCGGAGCATCGATCCAAAAATGATTGATCCCTTTGGAATAGCAGTGGGAGCTGGTATCGGCTTTTTAGGAATAGGTTTTGGTTCACCAGGAAATCCCCATATCATTTCTCGCTATATGTCCATAAATGATGCAGATCAGCTTCGCTACTGTGCGGTGGTAGGAACAATTTGGAATGTGGTCATGGCTTGGGGTGCTCTGTTTATAGGGCTTGCCGGACGAGCCTACTTTCCAGAGTTAGCAGCAATTGGTGGGGATACAGAACGACTCTATCCGACACTTGCTAAATTGCATCTTCACCCAATCCTATTTGGTGTGGTGATTGCGTCTATATTTGCAGCCATTATGTCAACTGCTGATTCACAATTACTGGTAGCTTCCTCTGCTATTGTTCGTGACATCTATGAAAAAATAATAAAAAAGGGTGTTGACATTTCACAGAAAAAATTGGTACTCTATAGTCGGATCTCTGTGATGGTATTAGTTATGGCTGCCTTTGTTTTAGGGATCATGGCCAAGCAGTTAGTTTTTTGGCTGGTGCTTTTTGCCTGGGCCGGATTAGGTGCGTCTTTGGGGCCAACCTCGATTTTAGCACTCTACTCCAAAAGAACTACAAAAGCTGGAGTGATTGCAGGAATCATTATGGGTACGGTAACGACAATGGTGTGGTATTATACACCGGCACTTAAATCAATGATATATGAATTAGTGCCGGGTTTTCTTGTGGGCATTCTCGCTACTGTGTTAGTGAGCCGAGTTACTCAGCCACCCCAAAAGGTCGATGAGATGTTTCAAGCCATGCAACAGTAAGGTATTTCAATAAACTATATATGAGTATCTCTTGAGAGGAAAAGGATGTTCGTAATTATTAAAAAATGGTTTGCTGGGCTCAATCGATATGTGCGACCCTTTAAAAAGAGAAATCGTTACACCTTCCTTAAAAGAATCGGACAGGGTGGTTTGGCAAAGGTGTCCAAGTATTTTGATCCCTTTCTTTATAGGCTTCTTGCGGTTAAAGAGCTAAAACCGGATCGGGAGAAGAATAAAAACTTACGTCGATCCTTTATTACCGAAATGCGACTACTTGGTTATCTTGACCATCCTGGGATTGTTCCTATATATGACACCTTTGTAAAGTCAGACAATCGTTTACGATATGGCATGAAGTTGATAGATGGGGCGACCCTTACCAAAGTATTGCAAAGTGGAAAGCAGTTTACAATCCATAAATACCTTGATGTGTTTAGAAAGATATGTGATACCCTTGCCTATGTGCACGACAAGGGCGTTATTCATTTGGATGTCAAACCGGATAATGTTCTTATTGGACGTTATGGTGAGGTCATGGTTATGGATTGGGGAAATGCTCGTCTCTACAAACCGGAGATTTATTTTAATCATTTTAAAAATCAAATGGGCAATATCTCCTTAAAACCCTTTGAAGAGGAGGCTGATAATATGGTTCTTGGAACCCCCAATTATATGTCTCCAGAACAGACAAACACTCCACGGAAGTACCTGACTCCCTCCTCTGACATTTTTTCTGCTGGTATTATTCTCTATGAAATGCTGACCGGCATTCAACCCTTTGGTGGTATCACTAAAACCGCTGAAGTGGTAGAACAGATACGAACAACCTCACCTAAAACACCCCATACCATCAATAGAGACATACCATTGCGTATCTCAATGATTTGCGAAAAGATGATCCATAAAAAACAGGAGAAGCGGTACCAGAGCTTTCGTGATGTAATCACCGACATTGACGAGTTTCTAAATTCTGGGCAGGCTTTTAAAACTAAGGAGTTTGCTCCCGGTGCAATAATCGTTGCAGAGGGTGATCATGGAGAATTTGCCTTTGCCATTGTATCAGGAAAGGTTAAGGTTTCTAAAAGAGTTAATGGGGAGGAAAAAACCTTAGCAACCCTTGGACACAATGAGATTGTCGGTGAGTTGTCTGTCTTTTCGGAACAGCCCCGGGTTGCTACGGTCACAGCAATTGAACGCACAGTGATTCGTGTAATGGATAAACCCTCAGTAGATAAGGAATTGGAGAAGTTAAGTCCCTGGGTGGGTACTATGATTTCTGCATTGGCAACACGATTTGCCAGCCTCAATGAAAAGGTTGCCCAGATGGATCAATCAAAACAACTGGAATAACTACAAAGATTCTATCTAAGTGGCGGTAATTTATCTAAATCGTCTTCTATTCTCAGGATGTTCCCATTTTATCTCTGGGTGTTTCTTAATCTTGATAATAAAGTAAAAGGAACCACCATCAAGTCCGGAAGGGTTCCAATTGAAGTTCATCTCCCAACATTCCAAATCACAAATAAAGTTTACCGAGTTGTTCATAAAACGACGCTCTTCGAAATTATAGGAGCTACCCCATGCTGCAGACCAAATATGAGAAAATTTAATATTGGCACTGGCACTTAATCTATAGGATTTATCGGTAGTAAAGTCATCATCGACATTTCTTCTGGATCGACTAAAATTGTAATCAGGACGAACACTGGCGCTCCAGCCTGGCTTGGAAAGATTGTTGTATCCTTGCATGTAATCCTCTGTGCGCAGTCCCTCTAAGATAATGAAATCACCACCCCAGAATTGGCCTTTGATGCCGGCAAGTTTTGGTCTTAGCGAAAAGGAGTAACGAAGTGGTTGTGGCGCTATAAGTTTATTCTCAGCGTTGTAGGGGGTAAAGGTGGAATTAAAGGTAAAATCAATGAGTTTATTTGGAATACTTGCGCTAAGAGAGATGTCACTCCAATTGCGAGACTCTTTTTCAAAGTCATAGGACGCTCCTAAACTTAGATTGAGCAAGCTAAAGGTTCTATCCTTTGTCTCTTCTGAATCCTTTTTTTCTTTTCCCTTTGCTCGACCTTCAAAGAGGTTACCAATACGAAAGGATACTGACTGACTTCTCTTGTTGCTTCTTGGTGCATGGGAAACACCGATTCCCGGGAAGTCAACGGGCACCTCCTTTTTTGGGGTAAAGGTATAGCTTACACTGGGTGAAAGGGTATGACGCATACCAGTAAAGTTAAAAATTTTAATGGGAAAGAGACCATAGAGGCGTGTTGACATAGAAAGTCCCGTGTTCCACCAATAGGTATGTGCCTTAGAGACTGAGAAATCATTATCCATAAGATAAGTAGTATCTTGAAAACTGTATATAACCGTTGTGTCCCCTAAGGAATAGACCAGATACCTGGTTGTATCATCTAAGGTGATGGTGTCGTAGGTGGTTCCGATAGTACCAGAGTCCAAGGGAATTGTATCATAGAGTGTTATATCTACCGTATCAAAGGTTCTGAAAGTATCAATATAGGCATCATGTAAGGATTGGCTAATATTGAAAAAGGGGCTAATGTTGAACCACTTAAACAGTTTGAAGTTGGCACTCACCGGAATATTATGGGAAACACCCCCGTGGTGACGAAGGATCTCATCAGGTTCTCCCTTTCCCCTTTGTACAAGACGTTGTTTCCCCTGTAAAGAATAAGAGTAACGGATTTTGTTATACCACTTCTCCTTATCTTCATCTGCAGAGGTGCGTACCTCGTCATCTCTGTACGGAATTAATGGACGAGAACTAAGGTTAAAACCAAAGGATGGAAGGTCTTGATTGACAATATTGTCCCGAAAGTTTTGTGTCCTGTTCCATGAAACATTGGCATTGGCATTAATTTTTTTAAAGTTCTTACTCAAGGAGAGATTGGCGTTGGTCTGCTGTTGATTAAGAAGCTCGGTCGTATCAACGGAATGCATTTTGTAATAGTTTTTATCTGACACAATACTTCCGCTACCGACCAGTTTCATACTGCCATCGGGGAGGATGTCCTGATTGTGACGATAATTCATTTGCCAACGCTGTTTGAGTTGCTCTGCATAGTTGTCAATGGCATAACTTCCGTCAAGGCTCCCATCAAATAGATAGCGCAGTTTATAATTAGTATGTGCTCGTACTTCGTAGCTCTGAAATTCCATGACTCGTCCAGAAAGAGTAAGGTCAGAGTAGTCGTTGAGAGCCCAGTAGTACCCGATATTGTCAAGACGACCACCGTGATTGAAATTACCACCCCAGCGCGGTGTGAGCCAGCCACTCTGTCTTCCCCGCTCCAAAGGTGTGACAAAATAGGGGAGTACAATGATTGGTGCATCACCCACATTGAGTACCACCGGCCTACTAATTGCCTTGTCACTGGGAATAATTTTTATATGCCTACCATAAAAGCAGTAATGCGCGGTGTCTTCCTTTGCACAGGAAGTGTAGGCTCCATCTTCAATATAAAAGCTTTTATCATCGGACATGGCAATCATATTGCCATTGTATTTTGAATCAGAGGAGTGGGCGGTGCCAAAGGTAACCTTGCCTCGCTTTGTTACCAAATTGTAAACCATATTATCCCCCACAACGGTATCCTCTCCGTCAATGAGTTGGGGGTGACCCGTGGCAACAAGCACATCCTCTCTCAGTAATAGGTGAATTGTATCAGCATAGAGGGTCATGTCATGATAGGAAACCTCACCATTGCTATACATGAGGATAATTTTGTTTTCAAGGTCGTATTCGATGAAATCAGCCTTATAACTTACAGTATCCTTCTTTACACTTGATGAATTTTCTTTTATAAGAGTATCTTTTAGAGTATCAGTGGAGATTGATACAAGTGAATCTGTTGCAATGGGCATGGTATCTTGTAAAAGAGTATCCCTAGGTTGACCATGTAATGGTATTCCTAATGCAAAAGGAATGATTAGAAAAATATAGTTGGTCAATCTACTGATACACATATGATAATATTGATTAAGAAATATTTAATTTAAGTTAGGTTCGATTTTATTTCAAATTTCATTAAATCAATCAAAATTTTTGAGGTAGCTAATTAAATGACAATTTCAGAGTTTAATTCAAGGGGCGAAAAATAATATATATCCCCAGGGGGATTTAAAGGGGGATACAATAAGCATTTTCCTTGCCGGGTTTAAGCTCTAAGCGAGCGCGCGATCTTGCTCAGAGGGTGAGGCCCTTCCATAATTTTATTAAACAACATAATTTGCTTCTTAAATCATTAAAATAAACTGTGAAAGACTGTAAAAAATAAAAAAAAGCCCTTAGTTTAGAACAAAGGGCTTTTTATATTAAAAATTGATAAAGTCTTAAGCTTTTTTAGGTGGCTTTACTGCTGCAGCAATGAGTGCCGCGACAATACAGAGAATTCCGCAGCCAGTGAAGGCTACCGGAAAATTTCCAAGATCACCTAGTCTTCCGCCCACAATAGGACCAAAGATTCCACCAACACCATAGGAAAGGAATACCCATCCATAAAGTTGGCCGATATGTTTGGCACCAAAGGTGTCAGCTGTCAATGTAGGGAAGAGTGCAAAGTTACCACCAAAGTTGAATCCAATGAGAGTTGCTGCAATAAAGAGCAATCCCGGTGTTCCTGCCATTTTTACAAAGGCGATCATCAACACACCCTGAGTTGCACACATAATTATAACGGATAATTTTCTACCAAGCTTATCAGACATTGATCCCCAGGCAATTCTACCAATACCATTTGCCAAGGAGAAGAATACTGCCATAGCTGTCCCTGCTGTGGCACTTGCTGCCTCTGCACTCATTCCAGTGGCCTGTAAGGCTTCTTTAGGAAAGAGTTTCATAAGACCAATAGTCATGAGGCCGGCGCCAGCACTGATCATGAAGGTGATAAAGATCATATAAAATTGTGGTGTCTTTAACATCTCGCCACTCAGAAAGTTTACACCCTCTGCAGCTTGTCCAGCTTTAGGAGCGGGTGGTGTCCAACCTTCAGGCTGCCAACCTTCTGGAGGAAATACCATCCACATTCCACCAATGACAACCATGATCAAAAAGGCAACACCGTAGATTATAAAGGTTTGACTAAGACCAACATTAGCAATAAGATGTCCCCAAGCACCAGCAAATTTTACCCAACCCATGGCTCCAAAACCAAATCCTGCAACCGCGAGACCGGTAATAAGTCCCTTTTTGTCAGGGAACCAACGCATTCCCACAGCAATGGGTACAACATAGGCGAGGCCAATACCACTACCGCCAACAACACCAATAAAAAGAATAAGTAGTGTAGGATTTGTTCCACCAAAAAGTCCACCAAGGATATACCCAAGTCCTAATACAAGACCGCCGGAAATAGCCAGTTTTTTGGGGCCCCATTTAGGCATAAGGCGGCCTGCAATTACCATCACAATAGCAAAAAAAGCAAGACCCGCAGCAAATACAAGCTGGGTCTGGGCTTTTGTCCACCCTGCTTTAACAAGGGATGGGGTAAACACAGACCATGCATAAATCGCACCAAGTGCAAGTTGAATGAGAATAGCCCCGACAACAGCCAGCCACCGATTCATCACTTTCTGTTCTGACATCTTTGTTTTACTCCTTTTTTTAAATCGAAAAAAGCCGAACATACGCAGGGTACATTCGGCTTTAGTTATTTCAGTTATATCGCTTAGGGATTAATCTGTTTGCCAGCTTCAATAAGACTCTCTACAACACTTGGATCTGCAAGTGTTGAAGTGTCACCAATAGATCCGGTGTCTTTTTCTGCAATCTTACGAAGGATACGGCGCATGATCTTTCCTGAACGTGTCTTTGGAAGACCTGGTGCTGGGTGAAGTACGTCAGGAGTGGCAATTGGGCCAATCTCTGCGCGAACATGCTTTTTAAGCTCAGCCATAAGTTCGTCTGTGTACTCTTCACCAACATTAAGGGTTACGTAAGCATAGATGCCCTGACCTTTAATGTCATGAGGGAATCCAACAACTGCCGCTTCGGCAACCTTAGGATGAGAAACAAGCGCACTTTCAACTTCTGCTGTACCCATACGATGACCAGATACATTGATAACGTCATCTACGCGGCCAGTAATCCAGTAGTAACCATCTTCGTCGCGACGGGCACCATCACCGGTGAAGTAGTAACCTTTAAACATGTCAAAGTAGGTGCTTTCAAAACGTTCATGATCGCCAAAAAGTGTACGCATCTGACCAGGCCAGGGGCGTTTGATAGCAAGAACACCAGTGCAAGCGCCTTCGAGTTCATTTCCTTGGTCATCAAGAATTACCGGTTCTACGCCAAAGAAAGGAAGGGTTGCTGAACCAGGTTTTGTTCCCCATGCTCCTGGAAGAGGAGTGATAAGGATTCCACCGGTTTCTGTTTGCCACCAGGTGTCAACAATGGGGCAATTTTCGTGACCGATATTCTTATGATACCACATCCAAGCTTCTGGATTAATTGGCTCACCAACGGTTCCAAGAAGATTGAGAGAAGAGAGATCACAATTAGCAGGGAGCTCAGTACCCTTTGCTGCAATTGCGCGAATAGCAGTAGGAGCTGTGTAGAACTGATTAACCTTGAATTTATCAACAACTTTCCAGAAACGGTCAGCTTCAGGATAGGTTGGAACACCTTCAAACATAATGGTTTTGGCACCATTACAAAGAGGTCCATAAATGATGTATGAGTGACCGGTTACCCAACCGATGTCAGCAGTACACCAGTACATATCACCATCATGATAATCAAATACGTATTTGTGGGTTAACGTAGCATAAATCATGTATCCACCAACATTATGCTGAACACCCTTAGGTTTTCCAGTTGATCCAGATGTGTAAAGAATGAATAGCGGATCTTCTGCATCCATCTCTTCACAGGGGCAGTCTGCGTCGACCTTTGCCATTTCGTCGTCCCACCATACGTCACGTCCTTCAGTCATTGGAACATCAACACCGGTACGTTTTACAACAACAATTTTTCTTACACAGGGAGCTTTTTCTGCAGCAGCGTCTGCGTTTGTTTTCATGGGCACGTTATTTTTTGCACCGCGAAGGCCAGTATCCTGTGTAATAATCACCTGACAATCAGAATCATTACAACGATCAGCCAAAGCATCCGGTGAAAAGGCACCAAAAACGATTGAATGGATCGCACCAATACGAGCACAGGCCATCATTGCAACAGCAAGCTCTGGTACCATCTGCATGTAAATAGAAACACGGTCGCCTTTTTTAACACCATTATTCTTAAGAACATTGGCAAACTTACATACCTGTTCGTGAAGTTCCTTATAGGTCAAAGTTTTATCTGTGCCAGGCTCATTACCTTCCCAGATAATTGCTGGTTGGTCACCACGAGTTTCAAGATGACGATCCAATGCATTATAGGTAATATTTGTTTTACCACCAATAAACCATTTGATATCGATTTTACCATCGTTACGATTGTAATTATGCTCCGTAACTTTGTCCCATTTCTTAAACCAGTGAAATTGATCGGCCATTTCAGTCCAAAATCCTTCAGGATCTGAAAGAGATCTGTCGTACATCTCTTTGTACTGTTCTAAGCTTTTAATGTGGGCTTTTTCAGTAAAACTGACCGGAGGTGGGAACTTGTCACTCATCTGAATCTCCTTTTTTATAAGTGAAATATAGGTAACGGCATAAACACCAAAAATCTCTATTTTTTACTACTTTTTCAAACGGTAAAACCATTCAATCTAAGAATCTGATAATATAAATAACTGATATCAGGTATTCAAGGATTTTCATATAGAATATTTAAATATTAGATATAAAAAATTACGAATTATTATAGTGCTATGCGCAATAAATATAGGTTCTGTAAAAAGAGCGGAATATTAGTAAACTATTAGATGTTTTGAAAGAAGGAATTTCTATGTTTAAAGGGTGAGATTTCAATATTTTTTGGAAAAATAGAGAGATCCCCTTTGATAAAAATTTATATTGACGATATAAAGCCAAAGCATTATTTTGAGCTTGTCGTTTAAATCATTGAGAAGGAATTTATTAATTAAGATATAATTGTAAAAGTTAATGAGATTTAATGAATTAAAGAGATATCTGCTGGTGTATAGCCGGAGGTATCTCTTTTTTTGTAATTATATTCTTGACAATGCTTTATATGCTTAACATTCATGAAATTAAATATTGTCTACCATATATTCTCACATTGGAGTAAAACAGCATGCCTAAATACATTTTCATAACTGGCGGAGTGGTATCATCCTTAGGAAAAGGAATAACAGCTGCATCAATTGGACTTTTACTAAAATCCCGTGGAGTCAGTGTAATTCACCAGAAATTTGACCCCTATCTTAATGTTGACCCAGGTACCATGAATCCTTACCAGCATGGGGAAGTATATGTAACCGATGATGGCGCGGAAACTGATCTTGATCTTGGCCATTATGAACGATTTACAGGAGTTACAACAACAAGGAATTGTAACTATACCACAGGAAGAATTTATAACGAGATAATCAAACAGGAGCGTCGAGGAGACTTTTTAGGGGGCACTGTTCAAGTAGTCCCTCATGTAACAACAGAAATATGTAATGGTATTCGATCGGTGAGTAGCCCTGACGTTGATGTGGTTATCAGCGAGATTGGTGGTACGGTTGGTGATATTGAGAGCCTTCCCTTTTTAGAAGCCCTTAGGCAATTTCGTCAAGTAGAGGGGAGTAGCAACGTCCTCTTTTTGCATGTGACACTTATCCCTTTTCTTAGAAAAGCTGGTGAGGTAAAAACCAAACCAACCCAACATTCAGTGGGAAGACTTCGCGAAATAGGTATCATTCCGGATGTGCTCATTTGTCGCACTGAAAAACATCTTGATAAAGAGGTGCGAAGGAAATTGTCTCTCTTTTGTAATGTTGACGAAGAGGCGGTCATTGAGGCCTTTGATGTAAAAAATACCATTTATGAAGTTCCGCTAAATTATGCAGAGCAAAACCTTGATCATTTAGTAGTCGATTGTTTAGGTTTAAAAGCGGGAAGACGGAATTTGCGTCCCTGGAGAGAGTACGTAGAGAATGTAGTTAATGCCAAGCACTCCGTAAAAATTGGTGTCGTTGGTAAGTATTCCGAACTTTTAGATGCTTATAAATCGATTCATGAGTCACTTAACCATGCTGGAGCACATAATAGTGCCACCGTAGAAATAGTCAGTATCTCCTCTGAGGATATTGAGGAGAAGGGGCCAGAGAAGGTACTCAAAGAGATTGATGGTATTTTGGTACCCGGTGGGTTTGGATCACGTGGATTAGAGGGAAAAATTCAAGCTATCCGCTATGCCCGTGAAAAAAAGGTGCCCTTTTTTGGTATTTGTTTGGGTATGCAAACTGCAGTCATAGAGTTTGCTCGTAATGTACTAAAGCTTCCCAAAGCGGACAGTTTTGAAAACAATGAAAAAACGCCAGATCCTGTGATCCATCTAATGGAGGAGCAAAAGCGTATCATGAATATGGGCGGGACCATGCGTTTGGGCGCATACCCCTGTGTACTTAAAAAGGGAACAAAAATTGGCAAGAGTTACGGAAAGAACACTATAAGCGAACGTCATCGTCATCGCTATGAATTTAATAATGATTATCGAGAACAGTTCGAAAAGGCTGGTATGATCATCTCAGGATTGTCACCGGATGGAATGCTTGTTGAAACAGTTGAACTAAAGAATCATCCCTGGTTTGTGGGAGTACAGTTTCATCCCGAATTTAAGTCAAGACCAATTACTCCCCATCCAATCTTTAGGGATTTTATCAAGGCGAGTATTAAATAAGGTAATTACTTGCCATCAGCAAGTCGAGAAATAAGAAATTCCGGGAGACGATGTTTACGCATTTTCTCCTGACATTTCTCTATATCGTAATCAATACGACGGATGGTAAGTGTTTTTGCTTCGGAGTCTAATACGCCATAACTAGCTTGAGGATTGCGATCACGGGGTTGTCCAACACTTCCTACGTTGATCAGATAGTGGGTGTCACCATCATTGGAGTAGTCCAAAAAGTTTTCCTGGCTCACATTGATCTGTTGACTCTCATCAATGGAAATCATGATCGGGATATGGGTATGTCCTACAAAGCAGAACTTGGTGGAAAAGAACTGAAAATTAAAGGCCGCTTCTTCAACAGAAGTTATATAGTACCACATTTTCGGTTCATAGGGTGTGGAGTGAACGTAGGTTTTCTCTTCGTCCACATGTATCATTGGTAAATTCTCTAAAAAGGTTTTTGAATCAGGAGTCAGCTGTTTTGTAGACCACTCTATTGCTCGTTTGGCATTGATATTAAAATTTTGCGTGGAGAGTGTGTCAAGGACTGCCGCATCGTGGTTACCCAGAAGTATAATGGGGCATTTTGTGCTGATAAGCTGAATACATTCGTTGGGGTTTGGGCCGTAGCCAATAACATCACCGAGGCAGATCACCTTATCAATATTAAGCGATTCAATGTCGTAGAGAACCGCTGAAAGCGCCTCAAGATTTGCATGTATATCAGAAATTATTGCCGTTCTCATTAATTTTGACCATTTTCCATATAGCGGAATATACTCGTTCCAATTTCAATTTGATCTTTGTGTACAAGCTTGTGCTTGTTCTCTTTTTTGCCATTGATTTTTACCTTGCCCATGAGCTTGTTGGCATGAATCCAGGTGCCTTCACTATCCTGCTCAATCAGGACATGGCCATCGGAGATGAGGAATCCCTCAACGAATATATCATCATTTTCGGAGCTACCGATCGACATGACCGGCTTGTCAATTTTGTATACCACATGTTTACTTGTTTCTATAAGCATAGGTGTTTTATCCGTGATGTCAACTACATCGTCAGGTGGTGGTTCTTTTCCATCGACCACATTAACCTTCATGGTAGGCTTTGCCGCATGCTCCGGACTTAAGGGAGTGTCCTTTTTGTCAATGATCGAGGTTTCTACTACTTCGCTATCATCCGAGGCAATCTCAAAGAGAATCCCATATTTACCGATAGTAATTTTATCGCCATCGCTAAGCTTTGTAATAGAGACCTTCTGATTGTTGACAAAGGTTCCATTAAGTGAATTTAAATCGGTAAGGATATACTGACGCGTTGTATCTTGCTCTATGCGAAGATGGCGACGGGAAACACTAATGCTGGCAATAGGTATATCGTTTTCCGGAAGCCTTCCCACGGTTATATTCGGACTATCTATTTCGTAGGTTTTTATATGTTCGTTGTTGTGATAAATCGTAAAATGTAACATAGTTGAATTAATAACCCCTTATGAAAACAACATCAATATACTATCTCAAAACCAAAATAAGCAATAGAATAAAATATTGCAATCCTATGGATTAATTGCCATTCGATGTAACAAAATATATCTTAAATTTTTATTACATTCTAACTATTAATAATAATTTTAATCCAGATTTATTGCAATACCTATGTATACATTCTCTAGATTTTCCTCAACTTTACGGACTCAACTCTTTTTCGTTTTATTTTTGAGTACTCTCTTTTTTACTATTACATCAGTAAATGCCTCAACTCATGAAGAGCTGATTTCACGCCGAGCGAAACTTGCAGCACGCCTTGATTCCATTGAAGTTGAAAAACAGATTCATAAACGTCAAGGCAAAGATCTGGCTCACCTTGAAAAATCGGGACAACAGATTCGTGACTCCATTGAAACCTTACGCGCAGCTATAGCAGAAGCAGATAAGGGCGATTTAAAGAGCAGCCAAGGAACTAAAACCAACAATTCTCTTAGCTTTTCTATACCCGCTTTCTTTAAACCAGCGTCACTTTTTGACTGGATAATAATTATTGTGGGCATGGTTGCTCTTATTTCAGGTGTGCTGTTAATTGGAGGAATAATACACTCTCTTTTTTCAGGACGATCAAAAAAGAAAAAAAAGAAAGTGCGACTTCTCCCGAAAAAGCCAGAACCAGAACAAAATTCACTTAAAGCTCCGCCTCTGGTACAAGAAAAGAGCCCTCCTAAAAAAACGTTAAAAGATACCGGAGGAATTGATGCAATAAGACAGCGTATGCAGGATGATCATACCCGCATTAAACAGTTTGACCGCGCTCAGTCTCCCTTTCCAATAAAAGAGGAAACCCCAAAGCCCATAGCTCAAACACCAGAAAAAACTCCTTCAAACAAAGATTTGATAATAAAGGCTGCCTCTGAGGGTATGTCAATCCACGAAATTTCACAAACCTATCATATGAGTGAAGATCAAATCTCGTTGATCCTAAAGGTGGCTCAAAAGAGAGCGGAATAATGGGACCATCTTACCCCATTTTAACAAATTTTACCTAAAGCAGTAGTTCAATCCACCAGAAATTTTAAAGGTTTGTCGCCCACTTAGCGTATATCGGGTTTCAATAAAGGGGACGACCTGCTTTGTGATAGGAATATCAACTCCAGCAAAAAGATCTAGGCTTGGATCGCCATTTTTGTGGATGTATGTGGGATTATTTGTTGACTCTCTGGTATATTTGTTATGAACTGCATTGGGAAGTAGCGAGAGCCCAATAAATGGTTTTATCAAAATTCTATCAAAAGAGGGGACATATTTTACGTCAAACATATAGAGCGAGAGCTGAGATTCGACCTCTTCAACAGGAACTCCTTCACTGCTCGTCCAGTCATCCCGTCTATACCAAAAAGCTATGCCTGGCATATATTGTAGATGTCCTACTTTGCCCAAGTGAAAGTTCACGATACCCTGAAAACCGAAGCCAGCAGATGGTCCATTTCGAGCAATTTTATAGGCTTGGGGGATTACAAAACTTGCATGACAACCAATGCCGAAGTATTGATACTCAAGCACCGCAAAACATGGTGTAGACACAAGACATAGAACACACAAACTTTGAATTAATCCTCTTTTCAAAAAATGCCCCTTTGTGTAATGTGATTTTTGTAAAAATGTTAACGGGTGTGAAAATTATATTTAAGAGCTATATGATAATGATTTTTATGCTTATTTTCAATTGTATCATTTATTCAAATTTGGTGCTATAGGGATGGCACTTTTCAAAGGCGATTTGGACAACACTGACTAATGAGTAAAATCGATACTACAGCAATGCTCATTCACATTCTTGCTTCAGTACTTTCGAAAACCTGGCGCTATCATGCAATAAATATGAGAGACACCACAGTTCAAGAAGGTGCAAAGGGAGTGATTTTTTGTACATGGCATGAAACGATCCTGGCGCTATCGCGCTATGTCAACAGACTGGATCAGTTTAGTCTCCTTGTTTCCGGTAGTAAAGATGGACAACGACTTTCGGCAATTTTTAAACGGTGGAAAGCAAGCATTGTCACAGGGTCCTCCAGCCGTGGAGGAATGTCTGCGGTTCGCAACGCAGTAAGAGCTTTAACCACTGGTCAAAACCTCGTGATCACGCCGGATGGACCCCGCGGGCCACGA
This sequence comes from Chitinivibrionales bacterium, assembly GCA_028278335.1. Taxonomy (GTDB): domain Bacteria; phylum Fibrobacterota; class Chitinivibrionia; order Chitinivibrionales; family JANQEN01; genus JANQEN01. The sequence goes on from JANQEN010000208.1 coordinate 39,345, forward strand.
CGGGAGATCAAAGAGGGTGTGGCATTGATAGCGAAACTCTCTGGGGCTCTGGTTGTTCCACTCTATGTGCAACCGAACTCCTATTGGCGGTTGACCTCATGGGATCGTTTCATGATTCCCTGGCCCTTTACAAAGATTACTGTACAATTTGGTGAAGCTTTAACAGTAGGTAAGAATGATACCATTGATTCAGTACAAAGCTCGTTTTTTTCAACCATGGAGCAGTGCATGAACGGTCCTCAACAAAAGGTGAACTTATGAGTGTGCGCTCTCTATCGACGCAAACCTGGCCTCAGGAGTATGGGGTGCTTATTCCTGCCTATAATGCTCAAGAGGATGTGAAACAATTTTTACCGCACCTTCTGAAGGTGGTTCCTGTAGAAAATGTCTGTGTAATCGACGATGGGTCTAATGACAAAACAGGAGAAATATGCCGAGAATTTGGATTTTCGGTTCTTACACAAAGCAGTAATCAGGGTAAGGGAGCTGCACTTCGTCGAGGCTTTGAGTACCTCAGCTCAAAGGGTACCCTACAGTGGATAATAACTATGGATGCTGATGGACAACATGCTGTGGATGATTTACCAACATTTATTGACAGTACAAAGAGCAATCCTAACCTGGGGATAGTAGTTGGAACACGAAAGCGTCGCCTGCACACCATGCCCTTGGCGAGAATATTTTCTAACTCTCTGACCTCCTCCTTTCTTTCATTGATAACTGGTTGTAAAATTGAGGATAGCCAATGTGGATATCGGGCTTATTCAGTCTCCTGTTTACGGGATGTTTCCACAAAATATAATCGCTTTGAGATGGAGTCGGAGGTTATTTTAAAGGCATGTTTTAAGGGATATTCCCTTGCATTTATACCAATTAAAACTCTCTATTGTAGTAGTCAAAGCCATATTTCACATGTGCTTGACATACTTCGATGGATTCGTGCAGTTCTCTCTGTTTGGATTGCCCAACTTAGTTATGATAAAAAATCTGTTTAATTAAGGAATCAACATTCGTCATGTATCCCAGTTACTTAAAACCCGAAATCGCCTGTGAAAAGTTATTAAAAAAACTTCATGTCAAGGGTATTTCTGATCGTCGGGTTTTAGATGCTTTTCGAAAAGTCCCCCGTCACCGCTTTGTTGATAAGGCACTTTTTGATCAAGCCTATGATGATAATGCGCTTCCTATCGGCCTAGGACAAACCATATCGCAGCCCTATGTTGTGGCACTTATGACGCAACTGCTAGAGCTTAAGGAGAATGAGAAGATCCTTGAAATCGGTACGGGTTCGGGGTTTCAAGCTGCAATTCTGGCTCAATTTTCAATGCGTGTCTATACAATTGAACGACATCGCGAATTGGGTGAGCGATCTCGAAGGCTTCTTCGTGAATTGGGATATCATAATATTGTCTTTAAGATTGGTGATGGTACCCAAGGGTGGCCGCAACATGCACCCTTTGATAAAATTATTGTCACTGCTGGTGCACCGGTTGTACCTCGTGAATTAACTCAGCAATTGGCTGTAGGAGGTAAGTTACTTATTCCTGCAGGAAATAGACAGGTGCAAGAGCTTGAACTCTATCATCGTCGAGAGAATTCCATAGAAAAAAGCACAGAGGGAAGTGTTCTATTTGTACCTTTAATTGGGCAGAGTGGTTGGGAAGAATAGTTGTTATTATCCTTCAGAAGCAGCTTTTTCGAGTTTCCGTCCTTTTAGAATTTTTCGTATGATATACACAATAATTAGGATGCCAAAGGCAAATCCAACATATTTGAGTTGATGATAGTACTTGTCAAGAAGTTCTTTTTGTGAATAGAGGAAATATCCTAACAGTGCCAGAATGATGTTCCAAATGCCTGATCCAAGCGTGGTAAAGAAGAGAAAACTGCCCATAGGCATTTTGGATACTCCCGCTGGAAGTGAGATAAGCTGGCGAATAGCTGGAACAAGGCGTCCAAAAAAAGTAGAGCTTTTTCCATAATCATTAAAGACTTTTTCTGCCTTTTCAATACTACTTTTGTTTATAAGGAGCATATGTGCCCATTTTGTATCGGCAAGCGAGTAAATCACTTTACGTCCCAAATAAAAGGCCAAACCATAATTGATTAGAGCACCGGCAATGCTTCCCAAGGTTCCCGCCAGGGTTACCATGACCACGTTCAAATCACCCTGTGCTGCTTTCCATGCTGCAGGAGGCACAACAATTTCTGAGGGAAAGGGTATAAAGGAGCTCTCAATAGTCATAAAAAGAAAAACCGTACCATAATTAATATGGGCCATATACCAAGTTGCAACGTCATGGAAAATGGTTTCAATCATATTAGTCTCTCCTATAAATTGTCCATTATAAATATTAAAAAGAGCGAATAAATATACTTCACTCCAAAGCTTTCTACGATGAGAATCACCATTTTAAATCCTTTTATTGGGCATAATCCAGAGAAAAATCGAGATAAAAAGGGAATGTAGCTTAAATTTACTAAAAACTAGCATTCTTTCTTCACTGCCATATTGATATAATAGAGCGGTGGAATATATTTTGCAAGGTTTTGATAGGAATAGTAGAGAGTTGTGAAAGCATTATAGAAAAAATAACCTGTTAACCTATATAAACAGTTAAACGTAAGGAGTGATTATATGTCACGTAAAATGGTTCCCTATGAGGGAAATGCGGCAGTGACCCATGTGGCACACGCAGTAAGTGAGGTATGTGCAATTTATCCCATTACCCCCTCCTCATCAATGGGTGAGTATGCGGATGAAAAATCTGCCCGCGGTGAAAAGAATATCTGGGGCACCGTCCCGGTTGTTTCTGAATTACAGTCCGAGGCTGGAGCTGCTGGTGCAGTGCATGGTGCTCTTTGTGCTGGAGCACTCACTACTACCTTTACCGCATCCCAGGGATTACTTCTCATGATTCCTAATATGTATAAAATTGCCGGTGAATTGACTCCTATGGTAATGCATGTTAGTGCTCGCTCATTAGCCTGTCAGGCCCTCTCGATTTTTGGTGACCATAGTGATGTAATGTCAGTCCGCCAGACCGGATTTGCCATGCTCTCCTCCGGTAGCGTGCAAGAAGCCCAGGATATGGCCCTTATTGCCCATGCTACTACCTTAGAAGCACGGATTCCCTTTGTCCATTTCTTTGAAGGTTTTCGTGTTTCCAGTGAAATCAAGACTATTGAAGAGCTCTCTTTTGATGATATGCGCGAGATGATTAGCAATGACCTGGTTACGGCGCATCGCGCTCGTGCCATGTCTCCAGATAATCCCACTATTCGAGGAACTTCACAGAATCCCGATGTTTATTTTATTGGTCGTGAGACTGTTAACAAGTACTATAATGAATGTCCTGACCTTGTACAGAAACAAATGGACAAATTTGCTCAACTGACTGGCCGTCAGTATAAGCTTTTTGAGTACTATGGTGCTCCTGATGCTGAGAAGATCGTTGTTATTATGGGATGTGGTGGTGAGACAGTCCAAGAAACAGTCGACTATCTTAATGGCCAAGGTGAGAAATTGGGTCTTATTAAAGTTCGCCTTTTCCGCCCATTCAGCATCAAATCTTTTGTTGATGTTATTCCAGAAACAGTGAAAAAGATTGCTGTTCTTGACCGCACAAAGGAACCAGGCTCACTTGGTGAACCACTCTATGAAGATGTACGTTCCGCTATTGGCGAAGCGATGCAGGCCGGTGAATGCTCGTTGAAAGACTATCCTGTGGTTATAGGTGGACGCTATGGATTGGGTTCTGCTGAATTTACTCCTGCGATGATCAAGGGTGTTTTTGATGAACTTGACAAAGACAAGCCACTCAACCACTTTGCCGTTGGTATTGAAGATGATGTGACCGGTGCGTCAATCAGTTTTGATCCTGATTTTAGTACTGAAGGTGAGAAAACCTTCCGTGCAATGTTCTATGGACTTGGCTCAGACGGAACCGTTGGTGCCAATAAAAACTCAATTAAAATTATCGGTTCAGAAACTGAAAACTACTCTCAGGGATACTTTGTTTATGATTCCAAAAAAGCTGGAGCCATGACTGTTTCCCATCTCCGTTTTGGACCTGAGTATATTCGTAGCCCTTACTTGATTACAAAGGCGAATTTCGTCGCCTGTCACAACTTCTCCTTCTTAGAAAAGTATGACATGCTTAAAAACCTCGTACCCGGTGGAACATTCCTGCTTACTTCACCCTATGGTAAGGATGAGATTTGGGCAAAACTTCCTGGTATGGTGCAAAAGCAACTAATTGAAAAGAAGATTCGCTTCTTTATCATTGATGCAATTGCTATTGCTGAAAGTCTTGGTTTAGGAAGTCGTATCAATGTTATTATGCAAACCGCCTTCTTCCGTATCTCAAATATTATTGAGGAAGAAAAAGCGGTCAATGCAATTAAGACTGCTATCAAAAAGACCTACGGCAAAAAGGGTGATGCTATTGTCGATATGAACAATAATGCGGTTGATAAGGGTCTTGACAGTATCGTAGAGGTTGCGGTTCCTGCTGAGACTTCAAACGAACTCATTGAGATCACACCTGTTTCCGGCGATGCTCCTGATTTTGTTAAAGAAGTAACAGGCAAGATCATGAAGCAAGAGGGACATGAGCTTAAGACTTCTCAGATGCCTCCTGATGGTATTTGGCCTACAGCAACAACGCAGTATGAAAAAAGAAATATTGCCGTACATGTACCGGTTTGGGGTGAGGATGCCTGTATCCAATGCGGTCGCTGTTCTTTGGTCTGCCCCCATGCTGCAATTAGACCAAAAGCCTACGATGCGAAATACCTTGAAGGCGCACCTGCAGCTTTTAAATCTGCCGATGCAAAGGGCAAAGAGCTTGCTGGCTTGAAATATACGCTGCAGGTTGCTGTAGAAGACTGCACCGGTTGTGCCACCTGTTACGAAAACTGTCCAGCTAAGGAAAAGGGTGCCCTGAAGATGGAAAATCAAATTCCTCTTCGTGAGCAGGAGAGAGAAAATTACTCTTTCTTTCTTGACACAATTCCTAATACTGATCCTGCCAAGTATAATATGGCATCGGTCAAGGGAAGCCAATTCGTACAACCTCTTTTTGAGTACAGTGGTGCCTGCGCTGCCTGTGGTGAAACTGCCTATGTAAAATTGGTATCACAGCTTTTCGGTGATCGTGCGATTATTGCTAATGCAACGGGCTGCTCCTCGATTTACGGTGGAAACCTGCCAACCACTCCCTATTGTACACGGGATGATGGTCGTGGCCCTACTTGGAACAATTCACTTTTTGAAGATTGTGCTGAGCTTGCCTTTGGTATGCGCCTCAGTGTTGACAAGTTCAATGAACGTTCAAAGGAACTTGCCGAGAAGATCCTTGCAGGAACAACCTGCTCTGATGAAGTACGGACTTTTCTGACTGACATTCTTAACGCAGATCAGTCAACACAAGCCCTTATTGAGGAGCAGCGTCAACGTGTAGATAAGGCAAAGGTTGCCCTGTCAAATTGTGGTTGCGAGGATTGCAAGGAGCTTGCTACTCTGGCTGACTACTTTGTTAAGAAGTCTGTTTGGGCCTTTGGTGGTGATGGCTGGGCCTACGATATTGGTTACGGTGGTGTGGATCATGTTCTTGCCTCTGGTAAGAATGTTAATATTCTTGTTATGGATACCGAGGTTTACTCCAATACCGGTGGACAATCATCCAAGGCTACACCAATGGGTGCGGTTGCCAAGTTTGCTGCCAGTGGAAAACCGGTTGGTAAAAAAGACATGGGTATGATCGCCATGAGCTACGGTTACATCTATGTTGCCAAAGTTGCCATGGGCGCCAATCCAAATCAGGTGGTTAAAGCATTTGTCGAGGCTGAAGCCTATGATGGCCCCTCATTGATCCTGTGCTACAGTCACTGTATTGCTCACGGTATTAACATGACCACCGGTCTTGTTGAACAAAAGCGTGCAGTTGAGTCTGGTCACTGGCCGCTCTATCGCTACAATCCTGAACTTGCCACCGAGGGTAAGAATCCGCTTCTGCTTGACAGTAAGGATCCAACCCTTCCGCTTGCTGACTATGCACTTAAGGAGAATAGATATAGAATCCTGCAGGCTGCAAATCCTGAAGCCTCAGAAAAACTTCTGGCAGAGGCACAAAAGATGACCACTGCCCGGTTTAAGATGCTTAAGAATCTTGCTGGTATGGAAATGTAATCTATTTTGTTGTGTAAATAGGAAAGGCCCGGGAATTACTCTTGGGCCTTTTTTCATTATTCCAGATTACTGTAGCTTTGCTAACTCTTTGACCCTGCGATTACCTCAGCCTGTTCAACCATCTTTATGAATTCTGCCCGATAGCCATGAAGATCAGCTCCTTTGTTGTTTCTTGCCATGGTTAGGATTTGTTTATAGGTGAGAGCTGCCTTATATTTTGAGTCTCTTAAGAGCATACCAAATCCCGCAACTGCTGCAGAGAATTGAAGATTCTCCGACCTACTAATTTTTGTTTGATTACGAAGAACCTTGGAAAGCAGAACGCTTTTGTTACTATCCGGTGCTTTGTAGCGAAATTTAACGGTCAATAGCTCATTGTTCTTTTTTGCCTCTGAAGTAACCTTTGATTGTTGATATTTTAATGCGTCAACCTTGGGTAATGCAATAGATTCTGCCATGGGAACGATTTCGTAAAGTGCGGTAACACTATGCCCTGAGCCTAATTCGCCGGCATCCTTGGTGTCATCGTTAAAATCCTCTTTGTTAAGCAATCTGTTTTCATAGCCAATCAGTCGATAGGCTTTTACCACAGTGGGATTGAATTCTACCTGTAGTTTAACATCCTTGGCAATAGTTAACAGGGTTCCACCCATCTCATTAACTAAGACCTTTTTAGCCTCTAAGATATTATCGATATAAGCATAGTTCCCATTGCCCTTGTTGGCAAGCTTCTCCATTTTGCTGTCCTTATAATTCCCCGAACCAAAGCCAAGAACCGTAAGAAATATGCCACTCTTTCGCTTCTCCTCAATAAGACGGACCATTGCTGCATCACTGGAGGCTCCCACATTAAAATCGCCATCAGTAGCAAGGATTACCCGATTGTTCCCACCCTTAATGAAGTGCTTCTTTGCAGTTGCATAGGCAAGTTTGATCCCCGCACCTCCTGCAGTTGATCCTCCCGCAGAGAGCTTACTCAATGATTCGATGATAGCTTCTTTATTACTTCCCGGCGTGGAAGGTAATACTAAGCCAGCAGCTCCTGCGTATACAACAATAGCAATATTATCGTTGGCACGTAGGTTTTTGGCAAGCATTGTTAAAGCCATTTTCAATAGAGGTAATTTGCTTGCTGAGTTCATTGAGCCTGAGACATCAACAAGAATTACCAAATTGCTTTTAGGAAGATGCTTGGTTTCTACCTTCATTCCCTGAAGACCAATGTGTACGAGCTTGTGCTTTTTATTCCAGGGACAGGCACCTATCTCAGTGGTTATCGAGAAGGGGTGAATCCCCTTTGGTTGGGGATAGTCATAGGTAAAGTAGTTGATCATCTCCTCGATACGTACTGCATCTTTATAGGGTAGGGTATTGTTGCGAAGCATTCGTCTTACATTGCTGTATGAGGCTGCATCCACGTCAATTGAAAAGGTTGAAAGGGGTGTGTTTAAGACCGACACAAACTCGTTTTCATTTATACGACTGTAGGATTCTGTATTGAACTGGTGCTGGGGCAATTGAAGTGTTTCGTAAAATACTAGGCCATTACCCTGTCCTGCGATTGTACGTCCCCCACATTTTCGCATTGTCTTAAGCTTTAACTCACATTTTTCACGGGATACTTTTTGGGTGGTCTTTGGTGATTTGTTGTTACTTTGATCATATAAAATAGGACGTCTGGCTTCATGAGCAATCTTAATTGTTTGATCTTGGGTACTCTCTTGCTCTTTTGGTTTATTTGGTTGGACCTTTCTTCCCTCGGTATCATTGTCTATATGAGCCGTTGGCTCTTTTGGTTGATCGCGGTCTTTAAAGGAATTACTGGTGGAACAGCCAAAATAGGACATAATCAAAATGACGATAAAGAGTATCAGAATATGGTTTTGCACTTTTTTCATGAAAATCTCCTCTTGTAAGGGTTGGATGTTTTGTTTGTTTATCACTGGGTCCCGTTCGTGATTCTCTTAGTTGGACAGAGAAAAAGAGAAAAAGTTCCCATTTTTTTTTGCCATAAAAAATTGAATATTGTACGAGCATTCAAAGGCCGCAGCTAACAATATTTGAGAGTTTGCCGGTTGGTGGTTACTCGATTTGTAAGAACAGGAGTATGTCTTGAGCTGTGAATATCAACAAATAATTAAAATAAAAATCTTTTGATCTTCATTGATTATATTAATAGTAGATCTACATCTATGAGGGTGATGATAAGATTGTATAAAGAGCTACCTGGGACCAATTACTCTCATTAACTACATTTCTTAACTCTTACATTCTGGGGGGATGTATGAAAAACCTAACTATTTTTATAGTCCTATTCTTATCTCTTTTTTTTCACACCTACGGGCAAATTAAAATTAACTTAAGTGGCACAATTGTCACTCAAGCCAAGTATCCTGCCAATGATATTGTGGTTGCCCTAAAAAACACTGGGCTTAGAGACACCACTGGCAAGGATGGCAAGTTTGAAGTTGTGGGTGAAATATCTCCAATCCTTAATGGATATGCAGTTAGCAAGCCAAAACTACGATGCCTTGGAAACCAACTCCTTCTAGAGGTTACCCAGGGTCGTATGCAGCTCTCTCTGCACCTTTACAATGCAAAGGGCGCAAAGGTTCTCACTATATTCGACAACCGAACCCTATCCCGTGGACAGCACCGGATACCTTTGCTTGCCCAACTGCGAACCATGTCCTCCTCTGTTTTTATTGCAGTCCTTACCCAGGGCACAGAGATAACCAAATACCGTATTGTTAAGACTGGAGGGAATCGGTTGATGGTGCATGACTTTAACAAAAAGTCTACTGCTGCTCAGTACTATCAAAAAGCCAGAGCCTTGTCAGTGCTTGACAGCTTGCTCTTTATTCGCTATCGAACTGTTGAGGGAAAGGCCAAAACACTTAAGGAATATGCTCTTCCTGTAAGTAAATGGATTGACAAGTTCGAAGTAACCTTGGACATGATACCCTATGAAGCTGTGGAGCTAGGTCTTGCTGAGTACAAAGCGGGACGAGTATATCCAGAACAGGTTGGAAAAAATATTTCAGAGTATCCTGGTCCATTGGTTCGTTATCTGAGAAAAACTGGCAGTGGTGTTCATGATTATGAGGCCTGGTGTTCCGAATTTCACTCATGGATCATGCGCGTAACCGGGTATCCCTTTGGTGATGATGAGGGGAGTGCCATGGATCCTCATTGGATGGTCGATGCCCATACACGATTAGAGACCTGGTATACTCGAAAGGCAAAATTTGTTAAAAAGAGTCAGATAACCAGTAGTGGTTACTATCCTGTGCCGGGTGACTTTATTCACCTAAACGCCCATACCGCAACAGTCCGCTATATGGATGGTAATACCATTCATTGTTTGGATGGAAACTGGGGAAATAAAATTAAAATTCCAGTACGGGGCGACTATCGGACTCTTAAACCAGGAACAACGTTGCATGGTTACGGAAGAAGAAGCGGTGTTGTGGGATGCTCTCACAAATCGATATCTGAGGAATGATAACAATTTAATCGAAGTGCGATAAAAAAAGGATGTCAAATGACATCCTTTTTTTATATCTGAGAAATAATCTACAACAATTAGTCGTCCCAGTCACCCTCAGGGCCTTTGTCCGACTCTATGGTTGAGGCGCGGGCACGAAGCTTTTCCTCTGTCCATTCTGCAGCATCTTCAATGCTCTCGGCCTTTGAACCAAGATCGTAGGAGTTAGCCTTGACAAGTGCTTCAATAGCAAGTGGTGCAGTGTCTTTAGCGTTGAATACATTGACAAGAAGATCATAGACAAAGTCCTCAACAGCCTTACACATACGCTCACGAACCTCTGCAGTTTGGCCAAGAAGTTTGTTCTCAAAGGGAAGATTGAGCTTTTTATAATCGCCGCCTTTAATTCCCTTGCTCTGGGCATATTCAACCATTTCAGCCCATAACTCTTCGCTTACGCCTTTACCCTCTTCCTTAATGAATTCACCATTATCATCGAGAATGGCATTACCGAATTCATTAACCTTAACACCCCAAGATACCATCTGCAATGCAGTGGCAACATTGGCCTTTGTTGTTTGAGTCTCTTCGGCAATACGGGTAAGACGATCTGAGTTGTTCCCTGATGTTCCATGCTGGGCACCGGAGAGTTTGTATGGTGCAAGCGCTTCATGAATCTCATTGGTCAACTCGACGTTGATGCCGGTGTCACTCGCTTCAATACCGTGGGTGGTACCATTATTGAGGGCAATCCAATCAGGATGCAATCCATGGGCATTTAATCCTTGGATAAGGAAAAGTGCCTCTTCAGAGGTTGAGAGACCTTGGGTTCCCTTAATTTCACCAACTTCGGTTTCGTAGCCTGCCCACTGGGGAACGCAGGAGTTGATTTCCATGTTGGAAAGGAGGTTTTCATCATCGGGACGATGAGATGCATCAATAGCAATTGAGGTGATACCAGCATCAAAGAGGCTTGGGATTTCAACTTTTGCTTTTTCTAGATCATCATCACTCTTAATGCCATAATGATCAGCATGGATAGCTACAGGAACGGTAATGCCCAATTCATTACAGTAAGCATCTACCTGACGGGCCATGTTCCAAAGGCTAACGTCACAGTATGCAGCTGCTCCACCTTCGGATTTAGCGATCTCGATAATAACGGCTGCATTGGCCTTTTGGGCTGCTTGCAGGGTTCCTTTGATAACAAAGGAGCTTCTACCGTTTGCTGCTATGGTCATTGCCTTACCTTTGGCAATCATAGCACGATCAACAGCTTTTCCACTTACCAAAAGAGCTTTGGAATTGGGAAAGAGTTTAACAATGTTTGGTGGACGTCCGACTTCTAATGCTTTTTCAAAGGACATTACAGCCTCCCTTTTTAGATCTGTTATAAGTTATATGATAAATTTGAGCTAGCATCTCTGTAAAAAAGCCTCTAAAAATACTTCTACCAGCCGTTCTGGGCAAGAGGAATAAGTTCAATTGTAGCATGAAAAGGGTAAAAAATCTTTATTTTTATATCCAGTATCCTTTTTTATCTTTGATTCCTTTGTGGAGTGTATTGAAATTAGTCTGTTGTGGTATTCAATACCGATCGTATGAAATGATCAAGTATGCATGACTTATCAGTTTTTGTGTAAAAGAAAATCGTCGGGCTCCTGCCCGACAGCAGCCATACTTTCTTTGCTTGTGCAAAGAAAGTATGCACTCGTAAGCCAGGACGGCTGGAGAGCACTGTGCCGAAGGCGCAGCCCACAGGGTGTTTGCCAGGA
>JANQEN010000187.1 GCA_028278335.1 Chitinivibrionales bacterium
ATGCCCCGAACAGATTTTGGACTAATTTTTCCCGCAGATAATGCTTTGCGAATAGCCTTGCCAGTGGCATCCCATATATCGTCAGACGACTGTTCTACAAAATTTGGTTGAGGGCGCCAAATCTTGATATCATGCATGCCGAGTCCTAATAGATGTCCATTGGAGTCAAAGGCACCCACACGCACACTTCCCGTACCGATATCAATACCCAGATATATTGATTGCATTTTACTCTATCTCTATTCTTTATAAATAAGGAACCAATTCAAATCTATAGAAAAGGCTTTGTTAACATATTGTTATAGGCGAATGCTTTTTGGCTTTATAAGATGTTCGTCCTTAGGTGTATGTACACGTATCAAGCGGTAACATCTTTGAGAGCTCGTTCTAAAACAGACATCGTGAAGATGATATCATCCGGCGTGATATACCCCATATGACCGATGCGAAAACAATCGTGCTCCAATGGACCTAATCCCGGGGCTAATAACAGTGAGTAATGAGTTTCAATGTGATCTCTGAATTCTTGCGAAGAGACACCGGCAGGTAATCGTAAAGCACTTACAGTAGGGGAGGCATACTTTTCTTTGGCGACTAACTTGATACCCATCGGTTTTATAGCTTTTAATACCATATCTCTCATCACCATATTTCGTTGAAAAACATTATCCATGCCTTCCTGAAGAATCAATTGGAGTGCTTTTCTCAATCCGAAAATAATCGGAACAGGTGGGGTAACCAGTGTCATTCCTCGGCCCCCTTCCTGCTTAATTCGGCGGAAATCGAAATAGTAGCGGGGCAATGAGGTAGATTCCATCTTTTTCCAAGCAGTATTGCTGATTGCAAGCATGCAAAGACCAGGGGGCGCCATGAGTGCTTTTTGGGAAGATGAAACAATAATATCAATGTTCCAGTCATCAGTTCGGATACCCGTACCGCCTAAAGAACTTACAGCATCCACCACAACTAAAATATCAGAGTTGATGCGTTTCACGGCTCTCGTTATTTCTTCTATATCTGAGATTACTCCTGTGGACGTTTCATTATGGACAATGACAAAAGCATTTGCGTCCGGATGCTTCATTAATGTTTCAATAACATCTTCGACGATGACGGGATTACCCCAATTGATGTCTACAGATATCGGTTCGATCCCATAAGCACACATGATATCGGCAAAACGATCCCCGAAAAACCCGTTTAATGCGATGACAACCTTGTCTCTGGGAGACATGAGATTCGAAACAACGGCTTCTAATCCGCCCGTTCCGGAACATGGTAAAATGAGTACATCATGTGGTGTTCGGAAAATACGTTTGGCCAGTTCAACTGTCTCGGTAAATATTTTGCTAAACTCGTTGCTTCTGTGGCTTATCATGGGTTTGCTTAGAGATGATAAGACTTCCGGATGCAAAGGCATAGGTCCCGCGCTCATTAATTTTACCTTATTATTTATGTTTTTCATAAATTCATTCTACAAAAGATTCACATATATTTAGTTGCGATAATACTAGTTGGTAGCTTATTTAATTCAAATTGTTACGCGGTTATCTATAAAGCTCAAGGCTAGCTTGAGTTTATGGACATGCGCAAATTGTTATATTAGGCTTAGCTATTGTTATGCGGTTCCCATGGTATATCTTCTTACTTTGCTTTCGCTCCAATTAGATAGTTTTTGCATACTAAAACAGAGGAGAAAGTAAAAAAATGCGACAAAGAGGAATATAGTAAAAGGCGTATAGGTTCTAACAACGATCTCCCTTCCAAGCCGGGTTAACTCACTTAATCCAATCACAGAAACAATAGAAGTATCTTTAATTAAGAGGCTTGTTTGCCCGGCGGTTGAACCAGCAATTTGCATGAGCACTTGCGGCAGGATAACTTTTCGCATTCGTTGTGAATATGTAAGCCCCAATGAGATTGCGGCTTCCTTTTGTTCTTTTTTGATCGCACTCAATCCACCCCGTATAATTTCACTCATATAGGCACCATGACAAATTACCAACGCGATAATTGCAGTAGGAAAAGCAGACAAATGTATGTTTGCATACGGAAGACCATAAAACACAAGATACACAAATATTAAAAAAGGCACATTCCTGAAGATATAAACGTAAGTTTTGGAAATATACTTCAAAATCCTTATGGAAGAATTTCCTAAAACCCCTCCAACAATTCCTACCAATAATGCCAGAATAACGCCAAGAACCGAGAGCATTATGGTTATCGGTAGCCCTTTTATCAAAATCGGAATATTTTCTATGGAGAGTTTTATCAAATCTGAGACCATCCTATTTACCTCCTAATGTGCAAATCGAAATTTACGCTCGACCGCATCGACGACAACATTTAATACAATACAGATTATTAAATAGAGGACTCCTGAAATGATGAATGCTTCTAGAAACAAAAAAGATTCAGCTCCGACCAATTCAGCGGCTTTGGTTATTTCCAACACAGCCAGCATGGATAAAAGACAGGTATCCTTGATAAGCTGCACAAACTGACCGCCTATCGCCGGTACAATCTGGGGAGCAGCTTGAGGAATCAGGACAAACTTCATTCTTTGCAAACCCGTGAGAGCTAAAGCGACTGCGGCCTCCTTTTGGCCTTTGGGAATAGCTTGCAATCCACCTTTTACCATTTCAGTGATATAAGCTCCGCTATTCAATGTTAGGCCGATAATACCTGTTTGGAAGGC
>JANQEN010000209.1 GCA_028278335.1 Chitinivibrionales bacterium
ATTTTTGTTCCAAGGGTGTTTCAGTCGTGCAAATAGGTCCACACTTTTTTCCGAGGGATGTTTCATCCGTGCGTATAGGTCCGTACGATTGTACGAAGGATGTTTCACTGGTGAGTGTTGCCCCATACTTTTGTACGGAGGATGTTTCACTGTTGAGTATAGCCTCGTACAGTTGTGTGAAGCATATTGCACCGATGAGTATAGGGCCGTACCATGGTAAGAGCTCTATTTCATTGTTTAGTACACCCTCGTACTATAATGAGAAGTCTATTTAACTGTTGAGTAGCCCCTCAAACAGTTGTATGAAGACATATTCATGAATGATGTGCTGCTCTTACAAAAGTATGATCCCATGTTAATGGTTTAGTATTAGGTCAAACAAAGTTAAAGTACAATATCTTTGGTTGAGCATGCACCGGAAGATGGTGTTATCCCAGATTATGCAATAGGAAGTAGCGCAGAAGCACACCACGACTTTGACTGGATGTACGCTTGGGAAGTAGCCTGTAATCCTATGCCTATTAAGACTTTCAGGTTTTTCGGCCATATCACCTTGTAGATATGCCCTTCAAAACCTTCAAGTCTTACTAAAACATAATCTTACACTTCTGCATCTACTCCTAATGCATAGTCTGGGATTATTTCATATGCGATATAGTAATTCTTTTAGCAAACTTATCACAGGTTAACACAATGTGATACATCCCGCTAGCAAGTACGTGATCAATCGCAATTGCATGGTATCCTGCTTTAACCCGTTTATTTATGAGAGTCTTTATCTTCTTTCCTTGAAGGTTATACAGGGTGAGTGCTATCTTTTTTCTTGCATTGATCTTTGGAATAGTAAAATGAATAAAAGAGTTGTGATAGTGCAGGTCCACAGTAGCCTGAAGATTATTAGCATTTAATATATTCGTGGGGTACTCGGCGATTTTAATATCATCCAAGGCAATATCACTCTCCCAACTATCACCAGTAATGCCTCGAAAACGTAGTACAACCCGCTCCCCTTTATAGGCACTTAAATCTACCTGCTGATCATGCCAAGCATCTCCCTGATTCCCTTTGATGACAGGCATTATATCTGTTTTCCAGGTGCCATCTACGCAGATATCAAGATGAAGCTCACCCATATGATCTTCACCGGCATTGTTGCTTAACATATGGTAATAGAAGGTTAACAGTGGCTTGTTCAATGCATTAAAATTGAACTTTGGTGTTATAAAATCAAACTTCTTGTTAGGATTACCACTGGCAGAGGCGGACGCTTCTGTATAAATATAGTTACCACTTTGTCCAGTAGTATTGTCTGCACGGGGCCCCGTTACATCGGGCGGGTCGTCCACTCGTGAGGGGGTGGGACCACTTAATACAGTCCAGTTATGATCGTCAGTAGTGAGTTGTTCATATTTAAAGGGAAGAATTTCTGATCCGGATTTGAGGGTGTCAAAGTTTTGGAAGTAGGGACATACAAGAATATATTCGGGAACAATGCTAAACTCATTTTGACTCTCTTGAAATAGATTTGCACTGTCTAGAGAGGTAATTTTTACTTTGTAATCATTCCCTAACTCTTGATCTGCTGCAACATTCCAAGTAAATGAACCATTACTTTCCGTTGAGCTGGTAATTGTCTTTTTTATTGAGCCACCTTTAAAAAGTTCAATTTTGACATTCCCGGGAATATTGTCTCTCCAGGTGATTTCACAGACCGATCGTTGTTCAACTTTTTCACCGCCATTAGGTGATGAAATAGCTATATAAGGGGCTGTATTGATTTCGCAGGAATAGGGGCTCACTGTTGGATCTCCATACAAGACCAAAGCACAATGATTTGCCCATTTTTTCCCTTTAATTTTTACTCGGGCATAATCATTTGATGCTGCAGTTGAGAGAGAATCTCTAATGAGTGCCTGTGCGTACCAATAGTTTTGTCCGCCAATTGAGCCGGTATTGGTGTAATCAGATTCACCTGAGGTATAGGAGACACTAATGGTTCCCCCATTGGTTGCTATGGCTCCATGTTGAAGGAGGGAATAGCAAAGATTGTTTTTTACATCAGGTTTTGCATTGAGACAGGCTCCCTGAAAGGTAAATACCGGGTGTGAATCATCAAGCTGATTGATCTCGCTGACTTTGATCATTCCACTTGAGCTTGTTGCCAGTCCGTGGGTGTCCCAAAATACACAGCCGGGCTTCTCATTTTTCCAGGCTCTTTGTGTGTTTGAGCTTGTCACCGGGGTTAGTTCCGGAGGAGGATTTAAGCTATAGTTTTTCGCATATACTCGATAATATTCCCAGTTGCATGGAACAAGTGTGTGGTCTTTAATCTGTTCTCCCAACTCATAGGCCTGTGTTCTTTTATCAATTGGTTTCATGGAGAGCAATACTTTGAATCTCCAGCCAATCTCCTCTGCTGGCTTATTTTCATATTCCATAGTTTTAACTAGAATTTTATCAAGCTTTTGAATGTCCCCAGAATTATACACTGGGATTCTACCAACATGCACCTCTGCAAATACATCACGGGAGCTGATATTTGATCCACTAAGCTCTGCATAGTACCAATCGGTTGGTGTCTTTCCACTTTTATACATGGGTACGTCTGCGTTTGAAGAGGGAGTTGGATCACCGATCAATAGGAGGTGTTCAATAGCCAAGGATTGGTAATTGGTTTTGATCCAATTTCTTATTTCACTTGTGCGCCAGGAGTTTTTTGTTTCCAAAGTGACTGTATAGCCTCTTGATTCCTTGTGTTTAATAAATTCGGCTAATTGTTGCGATCCAGACTGAATTGCGTTTGTTGTAATAATTGCTAAGCCACCCTTTTGGTTGCTGTTATATGCAGCATAGGCATCTACCATATCACTATAATTCTTCACAAGCTTCTTCACCATCTTGGTTGTTCCCAGGGGTGCCTTATACTGTGGGGATTTGTTTGCATGCCCTTTGAGCTTATCTGAGTACTCAATCTGAAGGTTTCCAGCTATCATTTTTTTAAGCTTTTTGGTGACTGGATTATAGAGGAATGGCCATACCTCAACTTGTATAATTTTATATTGACGCATCATACCAGCGGTTGCAATGTTCACATGGGATTTTGGGAAAAATGCATTCTTTGAATAGATCTCCACATCTTTTCCATCAATAATCTTCTTACCCTCAGGCCAGATTACCCTATTCTGAAAGGATAAAGGCTCTCCTGGCTTAACGGTAAACTCACTTGCTAAAGTTTTTTGAGCTAGCCCTGAAATAGAGGCTTTTATACTTTTTAAATCTGCCCCAGGAGATACTAAAAATGTATAGGTGCTAACTGGTAATACTGGTTCACCAGGTTCTCCATACAGGGGCGTGTTGGTGAAGACTGCATAACCGTGTTCCTTTTTAATGGAGATGTCTTTATGGATGATGGATTTCGAAAAATTTGAATAGACAGTAGAAATAGTTAGGAAAAATAGAAAAGATAGTATTGTAACCTTGGACATGACAAATCCCCCCTTTATGGTATTCATCGTTAAAGTTTACGTACACATTACTTAATATACAAATTTTTCATTGTATATTCCGTTTTTTATAACATAAAAATAAGTTTAATAGAAATGATGATTAAAAAAGTTTTAAAAGGGGGGTTAAAAGTTATAGTGAAACTTTACTCCATTGATATCACAGTTCTTACCTGGACTACGTATGTAAATCTTAGATTAATCCTTTTTGTTTAATTTCCTTATTTTCTCCTTGAGCTTCAGTATACGCCATCCCTTTTTCTTTTCCTCTGTGTAGAGAGGGGCTCGAGGATTAAGAGGATTATCCCAGGCATAGAAATATTGAAAGGGAGACTGCTTTGCCAGGGGCTCATCTGATACTTTAGCTGGTTTAAAGGGTCGATTTTCTGCCCATTCTCCCATGAAGGTTTGCTCTTTGCATCCGTCACCAAGGGCAACGCATTTGGCTGTCTCATTCGCGTTAAAGGAGTAATCTGCTAAAGCATCAAAGGTTCTAAATACACCATAGTAGTCTAAAAGATTTTCTTCACCATAAATGTTTTTAGTTCCGTAGGGTACAAAGTGGTTGGCTTGCATAGATACGCCATTAAACTCATCACTATTAAGGGTGATAAAATCTTTCTCACTTTTGAGAATGGAAATAGCATTAAACATCTCTGCTGCAATCTGATGATCATTGGTCATATCATCGTTATAAACCTGGACAACCATTTTTGTGTGCGATGGAAAACTTTGTAGCTCCTCCGGTGTGATACCACAACAATACCATGGTGCCATAATAAATAGAAAGGCTGCTTTGTTACCCCACTTTTTTTCATTGAGCATCATATGAGACACCATCGGGACCATGCCCCCACCAAAGGATTGCCCCATACAGGCTATTTTGGTGGTATCCATATGCTCTTTGAATTGTGCGATTCCTGCCTCGATACCTCCCTTTATAATGACGATTTTCTCGGCTACTCTTTTTTCACTGGTGGCAAGAGGAAGGTTAGGGTAGGTAGGGAAGAGAACACCATGACCTTTACTTACCATATGCTGGATAAGAGGCTCAAAATAGCGAAAATCGGGACCACTGTATCCATGAACTAAAATTATGAGAGGGAGTGGGCCTCCCTTTTCTCGGGGATGAAAAAAATAGATCGGATGTGGTGATTCCACAGTATTGGCAACGGAGTCAATGAGCATGGTAAAGGTGCCCGGTGAGCCATAGCCAGAATCAATGGGGTTGTCAAAGACTTCAACCGGTGGGAGTTCACCATTTTCAACCTTTTTTGACTTAATTACAAAGCGGGTTAGGTTTCGTACTTTGCGAAAGTTATGGCTCATATAAAGTTTAAAGGCTTTTCGAAAGGTGCTTAGTTCCACATAGGGATTTCGAATACTGGTCCACATATTGATGTAGGGCTTTTTTACCAGGAGCTGCTCAGGATTGTCTGTGGCAATCATCTTTTTAACCGGTGTTCCATCGGGCCAGGCACCCATAGAGAGAGTTCGCTCTTTTCCAGTGCCAAAGGCAAAGGTGTGAGCCTTGGGATCCTTTTCAAAGACCGCTTTTAGATGAGCATCAAGAACTCGATCTATGCCATAGGTGTCATAGATATTAACTTCTCCACCCATTGCCTCCCGTCCCAAGGGAGTTGCAAAGTCAGCGGTAAGTCGACAGCCGATTTTGAAATCACTATACAAGTAGTAAAACTCTTTGTTTTGCGGCGCAATATTTATCTCTTTAAAGAGGGTGTACCCCATGCGTGGATCATTTATGTTATCGTTGTCATAGGTTTGAACAATAAGGTGTACTGGTCCTGCAAAGGTCTGTAGCTCCCGTTTAGAAATGCCATGGAAATACCAGGGGGATAGCAGGTGCATGGCAATACCCTGTGAGCCCCAGTGTAGCTTCTCAACAACCAGCTTGACCAGTGCAGGAAGGTTTCCTGCGCCAAATCCATGGCCAATAAAACCAAGGCGTGTTGTGTCAATATGGGTTCGTACCGGCTCAACCGTTTCTATAAAGGCATCCAAGGTGATGGTGTAATCGGCAATTTCCTTTCGCCGAAAATTGAGCGGCTTATAGGGCGGGTAGAGAACGACATACTTTTTACTTACTAAAAAGGAGATCAATTCCTCATATTCTGTTGGACCGTTATTATTGTATTTAGGGTAAAGAAATAGACAGGGACGGGTGCCGGTGAGTTCTTTTGGTTTGAAAACATAGATCGATTCTTTAGGAAGTATTTTACTCGCAATTGTATCGCAATCCATTGCTATTGACGTGTACGCACCGAAGCCTTTTTCTATGTCAGGCTGGGGGCATCGACTTTGACTTGAGATTGAGAAGGTTGGTAAAAGGAGGATGGCTATTACGAGGAAGGGTTTACAAAAGTGCATGAATATTTTCCCTGTTATAATTGATATGCCTTTTATTAGATACAGGTAATTGAGAAATATACATTCAATTTAAATGAGACATTTACAAAAATATTCGGGGGGAAATTTCCCCCCCCCCTGGGTATATAAAGAATGTTAAAGCTGGTGTTAAACTTCTATATAGAAAGAATCGCTTTATGGGTTATCTAAGGATAACAATCGCAGAATTTACTTTATTATTAAAATAGAAGCTGCTAAGAAGCAGCTTCTATGCGAGGGGGATCATTGTTTTACTTGTAGGGAGTAGGAAAATCCTACTGTGACCGTAAAGAAATGAAGCCAGTTTTTCACGTAGCCGTCACCAGGTCCTTCATCATCAGTATTGGTGCCAACAGCTCCGCCACCCAGGTATCGTCCATTGAGAAAGATAGATCCCGGTTGCTTAAGGTTTATACCAGTACGTATGCTGGCATCTACTATGGCACCAACAATCTCCTCGTCCGATCCATTGAGATAGCTGACTGGTGCATACATGCCATCCACTTCCATACCAACCCAAAAGGTTTTATTAAAGTCGTAAGAGCTTCGTACCTTTAAAATAGGCACTGGACCCACATCCTTTTCTGTTCGGTACTGCTCTCCATTGAGGGAAGCAAAGTTTATCGTAGCATTACGAATTTGAAAAGAGAGACCCAAGGCAAGAGAGAAAGCATCCTCGGTATTTCCTACCTCTCGTAACCAACTCAGTCGATAAAAGGGAAAACTGTAAAGAAAGGATACTGGGGTACCTGCAGAAAAGGTTTGCCCATTTACAATGAGATCTTTTGAGAGCAATGCCTCTGTTTCCAATTTTAAAGGTTGGTAGAGTAGGATAAAAGAGTGTCGCTCATTAAGGGCGTACTCCAAGGAGAACCGTAATATGGAATAAAGATTTTCTTGACCACCATCTTTTCTATAGTCAAAATAGGTAGCTTCCTTGCCAAATTGAATTTTGTGTGACATTACCCCCAAAAACCCAATTTCTGTAGTTCCTGTTATTTTTGCCTGGATTGAGGCAAAACATACAGAGGTTATCAGTAATAGAGTCAGTGCTTTCATTGTCTCCTCCTATTGTTCACTTTTTTTAGTTGAATAGTCATAATTAGCAATTGATAAGCCAAAAAGAAAGGATAATATACCACTTTTGTAGATAATTATCATATCCAATTCATTTCTTTGTATATTATGGTTTAATATTTGCTGAATCATTGAACTAGGTGATTTGGATTATTGTACTCAGATTAATAAAATATTTATGAACCCTTGCTGAGTATAAACTACCCCTCTCAAATCTCCCTCAAGTATTTGTAACACCTCGCTTCTAAAAATTAGGAGAATGGATTGTGCATACTAAAAACGAGAATTCCTTTGATGCAATTGTAATTGGTTCTGGGATAGGGGGATTAACAACCGCTGCTATCCTGAGTAAAATGAATAAAATGAGAGTCCTAGTATTAGAACAGCATTTCGAGATCGGTGGATTAACCCATATATTCTCTCGTGGTCGGTATAAATGGGAGGTGGGAGTTCATTATCTGGGAATGATGAAAAAGGGCCGAATACAACGCGCTGTCATTGATTATATCACAGATAAGTGTCTTAAATGGCTACCCATGCCCGATATTTTTGAACAATATATTTATAGCGATGCAACCTTTGGTGTGTCAAAAAATGAAAAGAAGTACAAGGCCGATTTGATTCGTGAATTTCCTACGTGTAAAAGAGCGATCTTGAAGTATTTCAAAGATCGCAATCGAGCAGCAAATTGGTATGTGCGACGCTTTCTTGCAGCCTCAGTGCCGCAACCCCTTTCTGCTTTATTTAGTACTATCAACTTTTTTACTAAAAGAATACCCCTCATGACCACAAAGGAGTACCTTGATGCGTATATCCCCAATGAGCGGTTAGCCACGATGCTTGCCCATCGATGGGGAGATTATGGTGCGCCGCCGCAGGAGAGCTGTTTTGCGATGCATGCATTGGTTATGAAGCACTATTCTTTAGGAGGATTTTTTCCTGACGGTTCCTCCAGTCGAATTGCTTCGGCTATTGAGCAGGTTATTGAAAAAAGTGGTGGCACGGTACTGGTAAATCGTCAAGTAACCGAAATTATTGTGAAGCATGGCCGTGCTGTTGGTGTGCGTGTTAAGGACAAGCGCTTTTTGGACGGAAGAGAGGAAAGTTACTTTGCTCCCATTGTTGTTTCCAATGCTGGTGCTGAAAACACTTATGGAAAGCTCGTCAAATCCTCACAGGCTGCACATTTAGCAAAGATGGTCACTACATTCAAACCTGGCTCCAGTTCAGTCACAGTCTATTTAGGGCTTAAGGAATCACCAGAGAAATTGGGTGTTCGTGGTGAGAACATTTGGATAAATGAGCATAATAAACATCATGATGTGTCGCAGCAAACACAGGAATTGGTTGCTGGGAATCCTAAGGTATGCTATGTCTCCTTTCCTACAATGCGCGGAGGGAGACCAAAACACCACATTGCTGTTCTTATTGCAATTGTTGATTATTCGGCTTTTGAGCAATGGGCGGATCAACCGTGGCGAGAAAAAGATGCCAAATATAATGCATTAAAGGAACGTATCGCCACGTCAATGATTCAATTGACTGAGCGACATGTCCCTGGTTTCTCAGATATGATCGATTACTGCGAAGTGGCTACACCCTTGACAATGGAGTACTTTACCAATCGCAGTCGTGGGCCTATGTATGGATTTCGACCCACTCCACAGTTTTATAGCGAGCAACGATTTAAGGTGAAAACACCTATAAAAGGTCTCTACTTGAGCGGAACCGATGTCTGTGCCCCCGGTGTTGGTGGCGCCATGATGGGGGGTGTTGCAACTGCAGCAGAAATGAATGGCTATTTTGGATTTGTACGAGTGGTGGCAACTGCTCGGCTCTATTCGCGTTTTGGTGGCAAGAGGTTAATTTCTAGATTCAAAAAGTCTAAGGGGCAGGGGTATTCCCTTCACAGTGATAAGATTCGCGCAGAATTGGTAGATAAAGTGAAGCTTACTGATACTATATACGAGTTTTCTTATAAATCTGATCGACAAACAGAATATTGTGCAGGACAGTATGCTCGTATTCAGTATAATGATACTGATTATGGCTCCTATTCTATTGTCACCGCAAAGAATAATATTCTCAAATTTATTATTGAGATGAAGTTTGGTGGCAAATACGCTGACTATTTTCATGCAATTGAGCCGGGAGATTATAGCACAATCCGTTTTCCTATGGGTGATTTTACCGTTCGGGAAAGTACCAATAGAAAGGTCTTTATCTCTACCGGTACCGGTATTGCACCACAGCTTGCTATGTTGGAATCCCTAGCTAAAAATGACAAAAGCAATGAGAAAGCGTCGATCTATTTTGGCTGTCGCTATGCTAAGGACAACTTCATAAATGAATACCTTCAAGAGTATGATAAATCCATGAATATTGAATCGACCATTTGCATTAGTCAGGAGAATGTGCCCAATCATGTCCATGGGCGGGTTACAAAACCATTAAAGCAACTCAATGGCAATGTGAATGATCATGATTTTTATGTGTCGGGAAATCCTGATATGGTTCAGGATGTGGTTGATCTTTTACGCACCAAGGGTGCTACAAACGTCTACTCGGAAAATTATTAGCCTTTACAAAATTAATGGAAACTACACATGGTTTCTCAGCATTAGCTCCTTGGGATGGGGGTGGAGATAGTGCTGTTGCTTTAAATATTCCACGTTGTATTTCCTAACGTAATGTTGAAGTAGGACAAGTGGTACTACCAAAGGAACATATCCTGAATGGTAGTTTTCAATTACTTCAACTAATTCTCTTTTTTCATCTTTCGTAATAAGCTTCTTAAAGTATCCCATTATATGTTGGAGAACATTGGTATTCTTTTTCACGGTGGCAACTAACTTCATAGCCTCTAAAAACGTGATGATGTATATCGTTGAATTGCGATTGAGAGTCTGGCGTGTTGTGGAAGCCACAAGAGCCCCAAGCTCTTTTAGTGCTTTTGGATTGTGAGCCATAATCATTAGTTTGTGATCTGTATGAAATTGAATCAAGCTTTGGATAGAAATCTTTTTTCCAGTGTATTGCTTCCATCGGGAGAAGCAGAAAACTCGCTCAATAAAATTCTCCCTAATTTTTGCATCGTGGAGCCGCCCTTCATCTTCTACCGGTAGTTCGGGAAATCGATCCATAAATGCTTTAGCAAACATACCGATGCCATTGTGAGAAGGTTGACCTCCCTTTGGTGAATAGAGCTTGACACCGCGCATTCCTGAGCTTGGTGATTTTGATTTGAAAACAAAGCCACAAAGCTCCTCTGTTGCCAATTGCTCTAAGCGTTTTTTACTCCATGATTGCATTCGCTTAGTATGATCGATACCTGTTTTTATAGTTACCAAACGATACTCTTTTGCTGTACCAACAAGGCGCATGGCCTCCCGGGGAACTGATAGTCCGCATTCAACCTCTGGACAAACAGGTATCCAGGAAATGAATTTTCCCAATTGTTCTGTTACATAACGATCGCGTGTATGTCCACCATTGTAGCGTACATTATTTCCAAGCAAACAGGAGCTAATTCCAAGCTTCATAGATTAGTTAACCTTTCTTACTTTTTTTAATGCTCTCAGAGCCTTTAATGCGCTTTTTTCTTTATCCTTAATTTCAAGCATTATATCAAAATCATAGGCCTTGGACTCATGAATAAATTGATTGAAATCCTTCATGTCAATAGATTGGGTGTGTTTCCCCTTAACTGCACCTTCTTGTTGACTGCTATAATGGACAATAGGTACCCCATCATAGCGACCCCAAGTTTTTTGAACCTTTTTGAGTGCCGCAGAAATAGTTTCACCACTATTAAGGCAACTGTGATGGAAAGTATCAAATACAATGGGGATTGAGGTGTTAGCGTGAATTGTTAGACAATCCTGTAAAGAATAGGATCGCTCATCATGTTCTATGATTAATCGTTTTTTTACTACCTTTGGAAGGTTTTGATAGGTCGCAATGAAACGGTGCATAGCCTTCTCTTTTTCATTGTATACACCACCCACATGGATTTGGACCTTTGCACGTTTGGTAAGGTTCATACAGTCAAGTAGCTCGCAATGGTAAATCAGCTCATCAATGCTTTTTTTTACCACCTCCGATTTTGGTGAGTTAAGTACAACAAATTGATCAGGATGCATAGAGATACGCATACGCCCTGCTTTAATAATATTTCCCAGCTGTTTTAATTCTTTCTTAAAATGGTGCTGCCAATCAAACTGACAAATCGGATGGGAAGCAAAGGGGATTATATCAGAGCTAATGCGAAAAAAGAGCAGCCCCTTTTGAATATTGTATTGAAGGATTTTTTGTAAGCACTCCAGATTGTGGGAGACTGATTGCATGAGTCGTTCTTCGCTATAGGAGGCTAAGCGGAAGGTTGAGTTGGCAGTACAGCCAATAGATCGATTAATGCAGGGATAGCCGAGTCTCATGCAGTAGATTAAATATCCTTCATGATTGCCTTTGCAGAGATTCTTCCTGATTCGTAAATTGTCGGTAATCCAGATCCGGGATGGGTGCCGCCACCAACGATATAGCAGTTGTCAACTTCCTCGAACTTATTGTGCGGCCTGAGATTGAGCATCTGTGTAAGATTGTGTCCTAGGTTAAAGGTCGACCCAAGGAATAGATTATGAGTGTCTTGCCAATCTGATGGTGTTATTACCTTTTCCACTGTGATATGTTCTTCAAGGTTCTTCATTGAGGAGCGCTCCTCTATTCGCTTGATCACCTTATCACGATAAACTTTTGTATCCTGATCACTCCAGGAAGCAGTACTTTTGTTGTTGGCAACCGGGACTAATACGTACAGTGCAGAGTGCCCCTCTGGAGCCAATGTTTTATCGGTGATACTTGCGTTTCTTACATATATGGACATATCCTCGGAGGGAGAGTTGTAAGAAACAATGTCATTTATGTTAGCTTTATAGTCGTTGGCAAAAATGATCTGGTGGTGTGGTTCGTCAAATAGTTTATCTAATCCAAGATAGAGCATAAAGGTAGAGCAGGAGTACTTTTTATTCTCTAATTTCTGCGGAGTCCACTTAGTTATAACGCCTTCATCAAATAGTTTCTCCATGGCGTAACCAAAATCTGCATTGATAACAACAGCATCTGCCAATTCCTCTTGCCCATTATTCAAAACCACCCCTTTGGCACAGCCATTGTATACTACAATTTTTTGAACTTCAGTATTCAGTTTGATTGAGGCTCCCTTTTCTTGGCATACCTCTGCCATGGCATCTGAAATTCGACTCAGCCCTCCTTCTACATGGTCAATACCAAACCTATGTTCCACATAGGGGATCATAGTAAAGAGGCCAGGACACTCCCAGGGCGACATGCCTAAATATTTTGCCTGAAAGGTGAAGGCTATCTTGAGTTGTTCATCTAAAAAGTAATCACCTAAAACATCATAGAGTGATCGTCCCAAAGAAAGATGGGGGAGTGCTTTTAACAGAGTAAGCGAACAGAGTGAGCTAATTTTGTCATAGGGACGTTGCAAGCAGGGGTACATTTTGTCAAACCGAATCCGTTCTCTATTTAAAAAATCTACAAACCCTTTCTCTGATTTTCCGCTAAATGCTTGTATCTGTTCATGCATTTTATTGTGGTCAGAAGTTGGCCACAGCTCTTTATCGGGGAAAGCCAATTTATACATAGGATCAAGGGGAGTAACCTTACAATAGTCATCTAACTCCTTGCCCGCCATTTTGAACATCTCCCGGAGAACAAAGGTCATCATTAAAAAGGTGGGGCCTGTATCAAAGGTGTATCCGTCAATAGTTATGGCAGCGTTTC
Organism: Chitinivibrionales bacterium; assembly: GCA_028278335.1. Taxonomy (GTDB): domain Bacteria; phylum Fibrobacterota; class Chitinivibrionia; order Chitinivibrionales; family JANQEN01; genus JANQEN01. Next base: position 12,792 of record JANQEN010000209.1, read on the forward strand.
TTCCACCTACGCGATCCTCTTTTTCATATATAGTAACGTCATAGCCTTGATGGGCAAGCAACATGGCACAGGTTAGACCACCAGGTCCGGCTCCAATAATAATAACTTTTTTACTCATAGATTTTCTGTTCCTGATCTGTATTTATTGAATGAGTATCAAAATAAAAAAAGTATGAAATGAATACCTATTTTTTTTACATTAGCCAAGAAAAGACTTTTTTAAGCATGTTTAAAGATACCCTGTAAGGAGGGTACATTGTATCAAGGCCAAATCGAGCTGATTTTTTCATAATACTTCGTTTAAAACTAAATGTTTCAAACCCAGCTTTTCCATGATATCGTCCAATTCCACTGGCCCCTACTCCACCAAAGGGAAGCGTATTGGAAATGATACTATGTAAGGTGCCATTAAAGCAGATTGTACCAGAGCGCGAATTATTCTTAATCGTGGTTTGTGTGTCTTTGCTTTCAGAAAAACAATAGAGTGCCAAAGGCTCGGGCATATTCTTTAAAAGATTGAGTACATCCAAGAGCTGTGTAAAGGGAAGTATTGGCAGCAGGGGACCAAAGATCTCCTCTTTCATAAGGGGACTACTCATGTCTGGATTGGTTATTAATGTTGGTCCCATATAGAGTTCTGTTTCATTATAGTCTCCTCCACAGGCGATTGTTCCATAGTCAAGTAGTTGTGTCAGTCGTCGCCACTGCGTTTGATTAATGATTCTCGCAAAATCCTTACTTTTTCCCGGAAAGTCCCCGTAAAAGTCATGGATGGCTTGGATACACTCTTTAATAAAAGAATCCATCACCGATTCATGGACTAAACAGAAATCAGGCGCAACACAGGTTTGACCAGCATTAAAGAGCTTACCCCACATAATTCGCTTTGACGCATTTTTAAGCGGAGTATTTTTATCAACGATACAGGGGTTTTTGCCCCCCAGTTCTAAGGCGAAGGGAATGAGATTTGATGCTGCTGATTGAGCAATCGCTTTTCCAGCCTTTATGCCACCAGTAAAGAAAATATAATCAACCGATTGATCAATTATTGTATGAATTTCCTTTGGGCCGCCTTGTATTAGGGCAATGTACTCCTCTGCAAAGGTTTCTTTAATCAAATTTTCAAGGCATTTTGCTGTGTGTGGTGCCTGTTCTGAGGGCTTCAGAAGCACACAATTTCCTGCAGAAATTGCTGCTACCAACGGTGCAAAGAGCAAGCCCATAGGATAATTCCAGGTACCTATAATAAGAGCAACTCCATAGGGTTCATAATACCAATAGCTTTTGGCTGGAAGGTTTATTCGCTTTGTGACGACGCTATTATTTTTTGTCCATGTTTTAATTTTTCCTATATGATGATCTATCTCTGAGAGAACATAGCCTATTTCACTGGAGTAAATCTCTGTTACTGGTTTGTAACAGTCTGATTGAATAGATTCTATAATTGAATTGTCCCATTTTATTATGGTCTTTTTTAAAGCATTCAACTGTTCAATACGATATGGGATTGACTTTGTGGCTCCCGATTGGAAATAAATCCTTTGTCGATCTATGGTATCTTTTATATTCATGCTGAAAGAAATTGGATAAGTTGAATATATATAAAATTTGACATTTAGATTTTTATGATTACAAAACCAAAAATATATACACTTTCAATAATACTGTTACTTCTCTTTTTAACAATTGGAAATGTTTTTGCCAATGATAGTACTCTCATTGTTAAGGTTTCCGATGGAGTTGAACTATTTAATAGAGCCTATGATGCCTGGGATAAGGATCTCTTTTTAAAAACAGCTACTTACTTTAGTGATATTGAAGTGATTGCACAGAAGAGCACGATTACACTCTATTGGCAGGCAGTTTCTCACTTTTATTTAGTCTCCTATTTCCTTTTTGGTTATGAAAAAGATAAAGATAAAAGACAAGCAAAATATCATATCCAAAAGGCCATTGACCTTCTTCAAGTAGCCCAAAAAAGGGAGCCACAACATGCCGAAGTTATTGCCTTATTAGGCACTCTTTACGGTATGAGAATATATTTGGATCCGCTCACGTCGGTTGTATTGGGAAAAAAGGTTTTTGATAATATAAAAAAATCCCTAGCCATCGATTCCACCAATCCTCGCATATACTATCTGGTGGGAATGAGCTACTATCACACACCGAGCTTGTTAGGTGGTGGATTTAAAACAAGTAAGGAGTACTTGTTAAAGGCTGAAGATTTATATAAAAATGAACAATTAATGACTTTAACACCGCTTAAGCCGCGATGGGGACGAAGTACCTGCCTTGGATTTCTTGGAAATATCTACAAAAAAAAGAAACGCTACAAAGAGGCAAAGCTCTATTATCAAAAGGCCCTCACTGTAAATCCCAAGGATAAAATGGCAATGATGGGTCTTGAACAGTTAAAGAATAGGAATCCCTAGTCATCATTTTTTTTTCAGCGACATAAAGCGATCTTATTGCCATTTTAAAATTCAATACAATAATAAATTCTAACAATTACACACCTCTTGAAATATGTATATTTCTATCTCAAAATATTAATCTATGACATTTACTTAAAGATACAATCTATTATGGAAAAAAATGGAAAATCAGTAGCAATAATTGGTGGCGGTCTAGGTGGCCTTTCTGCTGCAATATCCTGTGCAAATCGAGGATATACAGTCTCTCTTTTTGAGAAGAATGATAAGGTCGGTGGAAAACTCAATATTCTTAAAAAGGAGGGTTTTAGTTTTGATCTTGGCCCTTCTATATTAACCTTACCCCATATTTTTAAAAAGCTCTTCGAAGAAGCTGGCAAGAACTTTAATGAGTATGTTGATATAGTTTCTTTGGATACGCATTGGCGTAACTTTTTTGAAGATGGTACCGTGATTGATCTTTTAGCAGATATGCAGGCAACTAAGGCACATTTAGAAGAAAAAATCCCCGGTTCAGGTAAGGAATTTCAACGATTTATCAAGTACACAAAAGATCAGTATGCTGTTGTGGAAGAGAAATATTTTGACAAGGGTCTTGATACTGCACGCAGCTTTTTTACCAATTATTCATGGTTAGATCTCTTCTTTAAATTGGATATTTTTCGTACCATGAATGGAGGAGTGAGTCACTACTTTACCAGTCAATATCTTCGGGACATTTTTAACTATTTCATAAAGTATGTAGGCGCTTCGGCATATAATGCACCAGGTTTTATGAATCTCATGCCCTGGGTTCAGTTTGAGTATGGACTCTGGTACGTCAAGGGTGGTATGTACAACTTGGCAGAAGGGCTTCTTAAATTAGCCACAGAGTTAGGAGTTTCAACCCAATGTAATGCCGAAGTTTCCAAGATTGTTACCAAAAATGGTGAGGCTTCCGGTATAGCTTTAGCAGATGGCACAACCATCTCGGCTGATTATGTGGTCTCCAATATGGAGGTGATTCCCGCGTATGAAAAACTTTGCAATGAAAACCGGCATTTCCTTAATAAATTGAAACGGTTTGAGCCTGCCTGTTCAGGGTTGGTGCTTCATTTGGGTGTTGACAAAATGTATCCCCAATTGGCTCATCATAACTTTATTTACTCCAAGGATCAAAAGAAGCACTTTGATTTGGTCTTCAACAAACATAAATTACCGGAGGATGCAACAATCTATTTAGTTGCTCCCAAGCGAACCGATCCCACCGTTGCTCCCGAAGGGTGTGATAACATCAAGATACTTCCCCATATTCCCTATCTGCATGAGAAGAATAATTACACGCAGGAAGATTATGAAGAGTTAGCCGATCGGACCATTGACAAATTAGAGCGAGTGGGCCTCACCGATCTTAGAAAGCATATTATTGTTAAAGATATGTGGAATCCCTTAGATATTCAAAAACGATACTATTCAAATAAAGGTTCGATTTACGGGGTGGTCTCGGACATGAAAAAGAACTTTGCTCTCAAAGCGCCTAAACGTAGCAGCAGATATAAAAACCTCTTTTTTGTTGGTGGTAGTGTTAATCCCGGTGGTGGAATGCCCATGGTTACCTTAAGTGGCTATAATACAGCTAAGCTAATAAATGGCGAGTTGTAAAATCATATCATGGCGACCTTTTTTCTTATTGCAGCGCTCTTCGCATGTTTTTTTTGGATCATTGGGTTGCTATTGCTGTGGCGTATTCCTTACTGTAAACTATTAGACAAAACCAACACATTACCCTCTTGCTCGCTCATTATTCCAGCAAGAAATGAAGAGAGTAATATTGCCCAACTACTAGAATCTTTACATAATCAAAAAGATAGACTCACCGAGATCATTGTTGTTGATGATCAATCCTCTGATGAAACATCTCAAGTTGCAAAAGGATATGGTGCAAAGGTGCTCGGTGTTGTCGATAAACCCGAGGGATGGACCGGTAAAACTTGGGCTTGCTGGCTTGGAGCGCAAGAAGCGCAAGGCGAGCTTTTGCTCTTTGTTGATGCTGATACCACCTTTGATACTAGGGGGATAGAGAAAATCCTTCATACCTATATGGCCAATCCTGGGATGGTAACCGTTCAACCCTATCATGCAATGAAAAAAGGCTATGAATCCCTATCGCTATTTTTCAATATCATGATAATGGCTGGGATCGGAGCCTTTACTATATTTGGCAAAAGGGTTCGACCTTCTGGCAGCTTTGGCCCCTGTATGCTCTGTAGCAAAAAGGACTACTTTGATTTAGGTGGTCATGAAGCGGTAAAACAAAAAGTTTTGGAAAATTTAGCCTTGGGAAACCTTTTTTTACATGCACAAAAATCAGTGTATTGCTATGGGGGAAAAGGCACAATTTCCTTTCGTATGTATCCTAATGGTTTGAAGGATTTAATTGAGGGTTGGACAAAGGGCTTTGCAACAGGCGCTTCAATCACTCGTCCCCTTTATCTTGTGGCAACCTCCCTATGGATGACTGGCACTTTTATCACCTTTTTTGGGGCGTTACTATCATTTTCAATACCAGCTTTACGAGAAGGGTTTTCAACAGTTTATGCTTTTTTATACGGTGGTTTCTTTTTTCAAATTCTGATACTTTGCCGTAGAATTGGTAATTTTAATCTTCTCGGCATGCTCCTTTACCCAGTAATGGCCCTTTTCTTTGTTTTTGTTTTTATTCGGTCTTACATAAGCATTTTTATTATAAAAAGAGTTACCTGGCGGGGACGCTCTGTAAAGGTATCCTAAATATGAGAATTATTCACTTAAATAATCTATGGACGGTAATAATTGATTGTATCGCTTGGTTTATACTGCATATGTCAATTGCCTATGGCGCTACCTTACTACCGGTTAAGCTTTTTAATGAACAGATGTGGTTGTATCGCATTAGAAAGTGGGAAAAAGCTGGCAAACTATATAATGCACTTTTTGGTATAGAATCATGGAAAGATAAGCTCCCTGATGGTGCTTCCTGGTTTAGTCAGGGATTTGCCAAAAAGGGATTGGCTCAAAATAACGATCTCTATCTAGACCGATTTGTCAAAGAAACCTGTCGAGGAGAGTTTGCTCATTGGATGGTTATATTAGTATCGCCTCTCTTTTTTCTTTTTAATCCCTGGTATGCAGGAGTGATCATGATTATCTATGCTCTCCTGGCAAATATGCCCTGTATTATTGTACAGCGTTATAATCGTCCTCGGCTAATCCGAATAAGAGATCGAAAATTAAAGCGCAGAAAAGCATCGGGAGTTTTACATGAAGCTTAGTGTTGCCTATACCTTTGAGCCGGGATTAGTTAGTAAGCTAGCTCAGTTTGAAGATGTGTATGAAATTTTTGGAAAGTTAGATAGAGATTTCATTGGTGGTGGACGATCAACCTACACATTACGGCTAACTTCAAAACAAAAACTGATTGCTGCAGTGCGTGAAGCACAGGGAAAGGGTATTCACTTTAATTACCTCCTTAATGGAGCAACCCTAAATGGGATTGAACAGACAAAAAAAGGGCAAAAAAAGATTCGATCCATACTGGAATTTCTCTCTCGGATTGGTGTGAATAGTCTTACTGTAGCTTCTCCATTTTTATTACGATTGATTAAAAAGCAGTACCCCCACTTTGCAGTTCGCATCAGTGCCTTTGCTGTGGTTGATTCACCACGTAAAGCAAAGCAGTGGCAGGATATGGGTGCCGATACCCTCTGTTTAAGTGCCATTGCCTGTAACAGAGATTTTAAAACTCTTGAGGCGATACGAAAGGCTGTTTCCTGTGATTTACAATTAATAGCAAATGCCAATTGCCTATTAAATTGTTCGCATGAGTTAACTCATATGAATATGTTAACACAATCCTCGCGAAAGGGTGATCCACTAAAGGGGCTTTGTTTGGATTATTGCTTTCTTAATTGTTCAAAGACTCGATTAGCTGAACCAATAAACTATCTCCGAAGTACTTGGATTAGACCTGAGGATCTTTCTATATATGAGGATATGGGTTACACCAATTTTAAAATTTTGGAGAGAAGCTGTCCTAGTTCTTTGTTATTAAGACGAGTTGAGGCCTATTCTAAACGCTCTTTTAAGGGGAATTTGTATGAACTCATTGCCCCGATAGCTCAGATATCCAAACAGTCTAAGGCTCCCTTAGCCCAAAGACTGCGCATGATTCGCATGATGTTTCGACCAGCCACTGTTAAAGTTAAAAGCGTTTTGGCGATGAAAAAATACGCTGAAGCCATTTTAGATCAGCCCTTTGAAAAAGATGTCGCTCCTCTTTACATTGATAATACAAAGCTTGAAGGGTTTTTGTCGGGAGTGCAAAAAAGGAATTGTGGTGAATTAGAGTGCGATCTGTGTCGCTATTGTTATGATTGGATGGATAAATCCATGTCAATAAATGAATCATTTAGAGAAGACTCAATGGCCATGGCTGAAAAACTTGACTGTGATGCTCTAGAAAGCAAGCATTGGATTTAACCCGATTAATTCATAAACTTCTGTCATGAGAAGCTGTATGGTTTGTCAGATTTGGAGGAGCACAGAAATTGAATAGCGAAGGCATAGTAAGTTATACCGCTTCTCAATAATTTTGTCCTATGTTGTGTTGCGGCATAACTGTTTCTATAAGAGTTTTGTCAAAAATCATGGGACAAAACTTTTGAGAAACAGTATATGTTGAGGTATTCAATTTCGAGCACATCTAAAGATGGCATGCCTGAGAGCTTCGTAATAGAAAGGCTTATGAATTATTCGGGTTGAGAGAGTCTTTTTAGCAAAAGAGCTGCGTTGTGACCACCAAAGGCAAAGGATTGTGTTAAAGCGGTATTTAACGTATGCTCTTCAACCTTTTTTACAAATGAAAGATCTTCAATAGGTTCCTCTAAGTTTTTATTGATATGGGTAGTTTGGTGAAAAAGGCTTAAAGCAGTTATCGCCGCTTCGATCGCACCAGCACCACCAATGGTGTGGCCAGTAAGAGATTTGGTCGAATTGACAATAGGTTTCTTGTCAAAGAGTGATTGGATCACCGATGCTTCAATGGGGTCATTGACTTGTGTGCCGGTCCCATGGGTATTGATATAATCCACTGATACGGCTTCATGGTTAGCATCGTCTAAGGTTTGAGTGATGAGATTTCTCAGTTCTTCACCAGAGGGATCCATAATCATTATATTGTGTGCATCAAAGGACTCTGCAAAGCCCACAATCTCTGCTAGAGGTTCTACTCCTCGACGTAAAGCTCTATTAAGCGATTCTAGAATGAGTATCGCACTGCCACCTTCGGCAAAGAGAAAGCCCGATCTGTTTTTATCAAAAGGCCGGTTTGCTGTTTGTGGATCACTATAATCGTGAGTCAGGGTCTTTGCTGCATCAAAACCTCTATAAATCCCTCCAAAGCGATCACCCAAATATTCAGCTCCACCAGCTAAGGCAAAATCGAGTTTACCTGAGCGAATTGATTCAAAGGCGCGACCAATTGCTATGGTACCAGAAGCACAAGCTGCGCATGTTGTTTCATTGGCACCTTTAAGAGAGTAGCGGATTCCCAATTGAGCTGCGATGGCATTGGGCATGATCATGGAGACAATAAAGGGATTAAAACGGGGTGGAAATTGTAGGGTACCACCGAGGTTGTCAAATAGAGATGAAGTCTCTGAATAATTCACCGCTTCTTTTAGTGTATTAATATTTTTTTTGACAGGAGTGTTAATATGATGAGCTTCAGCATCAATAAAAGAGGTTAGTCCTCCCACTCCAGTACCAATAAACACGCCGGATTTATACGGTTCAATCGATTCAATGTGCCAGGTATTTTTCCGTTCATTTGCTTGAGTGAGAGCATAACCGGCTTGAGCAAGTGCATCGTGAGTTGCGGCAACACTCAAAAGAGAAACAGTGTCCTGTTGCATACAATCAACCCGAGAAAGGTGATGCTTGGCGTAGTCGATTGTTGGCAATGGAGCCCATATATTTGATGAATACGTATGATAACGGGACCACTGCTCAGGAATTGGTGCAATAACATCTTTAGCATTAAGACAGCCTTCCCAAAGCGCATCAACGCCAAAACCAAAGGGTGTGACACAACCAATACCCGTTATACAGACTCGATTTTTCATATGTTGAATGGTTTACTGTTTTTCAGAAATTTTTTTCGTAATAAAAGCCACTGTATCACCAACAGTGAGGAGGTTTTTAGCATCATCATCGGATATCTCTTCCTTGAACTCCTCTTCCAAAGCCATTAAAAGAGATACTTGGTCTAGGGAGTCTGCTCCTAAATCACCTTTAATACTACTTGATTCAGTGATGGATTCCTTATCTACCCGCAATATTTCTGCAATAACTGATCTGGTTTTCTCGAGAATGTCTGCTTCTGTCACAACAATGTAGCCCTTTGTTAATGTATGAATTGTTTAACCTGTGAGTTGATAATATAAATTAATTAATACTGTTCCTATAAAGAAGAATTGTGATATTTTTAATACTCAACTCGCTTGGTTCTACTGATATAAACAAAGGATAGAAATGTCGAACATTGGATCCGAAAAAACAAATTCTGCCAAAATTATCTCTGTGGGGACAGCGAATCCTCCCTTTGGTATTGAACAGGAGTTTGCAGCATCTATGCTTTCTCAGTATTATAAAGATGAACTGTTTACTCGAAGTATGGACGTGATGCAAAAAGTATTTGAGCATCCCAGCATAAAAAAACGTTATTTAGCAGTTTCCTCGATTGACGAATTGGTATCATTGAAAAATGAGGATCCTGATCGACGGATTGAACGCTTTACAAAATGGGCTGTTTCGCTCTCATCTGAAGCAATTGATCGGGCGTTAGATCCTTTAGACATAAGCTACACCGATGTGACTACATTAATAGTCAATACTTGCACGGGGTATATCTGTCCGGGAATAGCGACCTATTTAATTGAGGCATGCAATCTTTCCCCCTCCATAAAGACCTATGATATGGTTGGCACAGGCTGTGCTGGCGCAATTCCAAACCTTCAGCTTGCCCAGTCGATCGTTGCAGCAAATCCAGATGAGATTGTCCTCTCTGTTTCAGTTGAGATTTGCAGCGCGACCTTTGAAATGGGGAACGATATGAGCCTGATTGTTTCCAATGCTATCTTTGGTGATGGTGCTGCAGCTGCTGTCATAATGAACGGTAATGAGGGACTTACACTTAAGCGTACCAAAAGTTTTTATGATCCAGCCCAGCGAGATGATGTGCGATATGTTTACAAGAAGGGACGCCTAAACAATCGTTTGTCACCACAACTGCCTGATGTCATTGGTGCATTGGTACCACCATTGATCACAGAGCTGCTGAGCGAGGAGGGGCTTTCTGTCTCTGATGTGAAGCATTGGTCATTACATCCTGGTGGGGACAAAATGATTGAGAATTTGCAAAAAAAGCTAGAGTTGACAACAGAACAAATGCAAATAACCCGTGCTGTGCTATCTGATTTTGGTAACATGTCATCACCTACAGTACTCTTTGGATTAGAGCGAATCTTGGAACAGGGAATAGCAACAGGGGAGTGGTGTTTACTAGCAGCCTATGGTGCTGGATTGGCTATTCACAGTTTTTTGTTGCAGCAGGAATAGATGTATCCCCTTTTTTTCTATAAAAATATATCAATAAAGTTGGAAATAGAAAGAGGTCAGTTAAGAGTGCCAAAAGAATAATGAGCGCAGTAAGAATTCCCATTTCTACAGTCGGTTTGAATCCTGAAAAGACCAAAATAGAGAATCCTGCAATTAAAATTATTGAGGTAAATACAATTGCATCGGCAACATGGCGATACCCATAGATAATCGCCTCTTTTATTGAAAGGCCTTTAGTGATTCCCTGACGAATGGTAAAAAGAAAATGGATTGTGTCATCGACAATAATTCCAAGGGTCATGGCAGACACAATAGAAAAGCCCAAGCCAGCATTAGAAAAGAGAAATCCCCAGATACCAAAGGCCATAAGAGCAGGAAAAATATTAGGGATGATACTAAGTAATCCCAATCGTAAACTTTTGCTAAATACAATAATCAATACGGTAATGAGCAACAGGGAAAGACCAACACCACGCAGCATACTCTTAGTGTTTTGGACTGAAAGGTGTGCAAAAAGCAAAGAGGTACTGGCTATATGAGATTTACCATGATAGCTATCTGCGATCCAGGCTTTAATACGATTTTCCAAAAAGCGTATCTCCTCGGCAGAGACTCGACTTAGGGTAATCAAAACGCGCGTTGCTTTGCCATCTTTGCTGATAAGACGAGGCGGACCATTAAGGGTATTTTGGAATTTCCTGTATCTCTTGATAATAGATTTTGTCATGCCCTGCTTAGGACGCTGATTGGTATATTTTGCATGACCATATATATCAGTATAGGATTTAGAAAGAATTGAACTTATACTGATTGCGTGGATAACCTCAGGTTGCTCATTTACCCACTGAGTAAAGGCATTGACCTGAGCAAGATAGGATGAATCTGTGATAGCACTATTCTTAAAAGGTTTGAAGGAGCATTCTATATAGTCAAGTCCTGTCAGGTTGTCTATCACCATATCCGTATTACTACGAAATTGATACCTTTTGTCAAAAAAATTTAAAAAGACATCATCGAACGTTATTGATCGAATACCGAAAATGGTTGCTATTGAAAGAAGTGACATAGAGAAGAAAAGAACTCTTGTATGTTTAACCACAAAAGAGCCAAGCTTTAAACCAACAATATCGTGGATGGTGTTGTGTCGCGTGGTGAGTGTGTCAGAGAAAATCTTCATCAGCGCTGGGAGAAACAAAATGGTAAAAAGGTAGGCTGCACCAATACCAACAGAAACAAGATTACCCATATCTCGATAGGGGGGGACCTCACTAAAATTCAAACTTAAAAAACCAATTATTGAGGTAATACTTGTCAAGGTTATGGGAACGAATGTTTTGCTAAGAGCCTTTGAAATAGCGAGTGTTGTGTTGAACTTCTGTCTTCGGTGATGGGAAAACGAGACAAGTATGTGAATACTATCCGCAACACCAACAGTTAAAATTATTATAGGCGCAATTGACGATGGAGGAGACAGAACCAGTTTTAACCAACCACCCAATCCCATGGCAATACTGCTGGAACAGAGAACTACCAACAGCACGCTGAATACCGAGAAAAGAGAACCTGAAATTAACCACAACGTGACAAAAACCAATAGGTACATACAGGGAATGAGAATTTTCGCATCCTGCAAACTGGCAGAAAAGAATGCAGCATCGATCATTATACCACCGGTGACAGCAATTTCAACATGAGGATTGCTCTCCTCAATGGAGTTTGCTAGTTTATACATCTTTTTTGCGAAAGTATTAATGTTGGTTTCATCTTTGAGCTGGAAGCTTGCTTTAATGCCGGTGGCCTGCCCTGATGGCGAGAGGAGTTGGTTTAGCAATAATGAATCGTTCATTAATGTTTTTGATATTTCGGACATCTTTAATTCGTGAAAATCTCCTTGTTTAGGAATAAGCGGGCTAAGATTGGGGCCAGCAAATCCCATTTCAAATTTTTTATAGGACAGAATTGATGAGAGTTGAATCAATTCATCATATTTTTGTAATGAGTCTTCTAAGGATTGTATAACCTGAAATGTGTGAGGAGTGAAAATTGAACCCTTTTTAGGCACAATACAGAAAAAAAGAGTATTCTCTTCTCCATACTTTTGTTCTAAAAGAGTAACTTCCTTTAATAAGGAATTTGATGAATTAAAAAAGACACGATTACTGGAGGTGAGGGAAAGTTTTTTAATTCCCAGACTTATTACACAGGTGACTACAATAAAAAGAAAAACAATCCTTTTAGGAAATTTTTCAATAAATTTTGAGAGCCCTCTAGTCAACTTACTTGGGTGCATTGTCTATTCACCCTTTTGACATACTATCATTTCAATGACACCAAAAAAGAAAAGCTTCCTCTTTCTGTATTGAAACCCATGGTGTTCTAAGATATTTTTTAGCTCTGGTCGATTAGGAAAAGCATGTAAGCTTTTTGGTATATAGGTGTACACAAATAATTTTTGATGGAATACAAAGCTCCATAACCCACACCATAAATGTAACAGAGAGAGTTCTATTGCAGAAAAGAATTTGCTTTTAGGTTTTGAAAAATCTAAAAAAGCAGCATATCCACCAATTTTTAAAACGCGATTAATCTCCTTTAGGGTGGTTGATAAGTGAGGGGCGTTACGGAGCGCATAGCTTCCAGTGATGATATCTATACTTTCATCTTGTATTCCTAAAAGGTTCATATCCTGAACTGCAAAACCAAGAGAATTGTCTGTCCCATTGTATCTCTTAACCGGTAACATAGCTCTGGTTAAGTCAATTCCCAGAACTGTGCTCGATATATATTTCTTTCTTATTCCAAGGGCTATATCACCGCTACCAGAAGCTACATCAAGGGCTACGGGATTTTTTAAAGGAGGAAGGGTGTTAATCATGGCTTTCTTCCAAGAGGTGTCTCGAAAGAAGGAAAGAACACGGGTAATAAGATGATACTTGGGAGCAACGATATTGAATATGTGAACATTTCCCTGTCGTTTACTATTCGGATTTTTTAAATCGATTTTCATAGGTAAGAATATACATGATCTCTCGTATTTCACAGATAAAATCTTACTGGTTTCCTGATTTGTCTATCCGTTCAAATGAAATAGAGCGAATGGATGATCCAACCAGTTGTACCGTGCAATTAGAGCAGACCTTGAGGCACTTTGCTTGGATAAATCGGATTATTTCTCGACCCTCTCAGTTTATTAATGCCTGTGTTGATGACATGCGCAAAAAGAGCGATCAACTGTTTACCTTCTTGGATGTTGGCGCAGGGGGTGGAGATATTGCCATTGGTCTTGCAAAAAAGTGTCGTTCTTTCTCAATTGATATAAAGATTGTCTGTCTTGATTCAGATCCACGGGTCGTTGCCTTTGCAAAAAGGAATTGTAGCACCTATCAGGAAATTGAAGTGCAAAGGGGTGATGTCTATGACCTTAGCTCAAATAATGAGCAATTCGACTATGTTTTTGCTAACCATCTCCTCCATCATTTTTCAACAGAAGCAATTCCTCGTCTTGTCGAGATAATAAGTAGCAGGGCACGTCGGGGTTTCTTTCTCAGTGATATTGCAAGGACTTCTGGTGCATTTTTTGCCTACTCTCTTGTCAGTAGACTGTTATTGAGAAACAGCTTTGCCTTTACTGATGGAAGGATATCCATTAAAAAAGGGTTTACTCAAGAGGAATTCAAGGAACTCATGCAGAAGGGGATTGGTAGAGCTGTTTCTATCCATTCACGATTTCCATGGCGTCTTGATGCCTTTGGTGGAGCTATGTACCATGAATAAACCTTGTCAGAGCATTCCTTCTCTTATATATTAGAATCACTTATATCACCCTCCATATATCATCACCCAATCAGGGAGATCTTGCAATGGCGCAAAAAAGAGGTTTAGATAGATCAGCCTACACAAAAATTCCAGAGGGAAAAGAGTATGTCCCCTATGTGACTTCCGCTGAATCTTTAAGTGAGTTTACAATTAAGTCTGTGTTATTTGGCGCACTCTTTGGTGTAGTTTTTGGTTCTGCTAATGCCTATCTGGGCTTGGTTGCGGGGCTTACTATTTCAACCTCAATTCCAGTGGCCATCATGACTGTTGCGGCTTTTCGCTGTTTACAGCAGATTGGCATGAAAAATAGCATTTTGGAAGCGAATATGGCACAGACCATTGGGTCTGCCTCAAGTAGCCTTGCCAGCGGTATCATTTTTACCTTGCCCGCACTGTTTTTGTGGCAACTGGAACCATCTCTATTGCAAATGACCCTTCTTGCTCTATGCGGTGGTCTTATTGGTGTAAGTTTTATGGTACCCCTAAGAAAGTTTTTAATTGGTCAAGAACACGGTGTGTTGCCCTACCCTGAGGGTACTGCCTGTGCTGAAGTATTGGTAGCCAGCGATACGGGGGGCAGTCATGCAAAAAATGTTTTTTGGGGCATGGGTATTGGTGCTCTCTACAAGCTATTAATAAGTGGTCTTCACCTATTCCCCTCAAAGGTAACCATGGCAATTCCCTTTTTAAAGAAGAGTGAAATTGGATGCAAGATCTCCTCAGCTCTTTTTGGGGTTGGGTATATTTTGGGGTTCCGCATCTCATTGATCATGGTTGGCGGCGGCCTCCTTTCTTGGCTCGTTTTAATTCCCGCAATTGCCTATTGGGGAGCGCAAAGGAGCATGCCTCTCTATCCGGAGACTGCCCTGCCCATTTCAGAGATGGCTGCATTATTGATATGGACACGATACATCCGCTATATAGGAGCTGGTGCTGTAGCCACTGGCGGTATCATTACCCTTATTAAAAGTATTCCCACAATCATGCAGAGCTTTGCTATTGGAGCAAAGGAGTTGTCTTCCCGGGTGGGCAAAGAGCAGCGTGAAGTTCCCCGAACACATCGAGATCTTCCTTTAAAACATGTGGGGCTCATCATTGTTGTCCTGTTTTTAATTATGACCTTTGTGCCCCATATATTTCATGTGTTGGATGGGGTTGGGCAACGGGCAATTGCTGCATTATTGGTTATTGTTTGTGCTTTTTTCTTCGTTACCGTGTCATCGCGAATAGTGGGTCTTGTTGGAGTGACCTCTAATCCAACAAGTGGTATGACCATTGCCACCCTTCTGTTAACATCCACAGTCTTCTTGTTGTTTGGCTGGGTAGGGGATGATGGGAAGGCCGCAGCTATCACCATTGGATGTGTTGTGGCTATCGCCGCTTCAATTGCAGGGGATACATCGCAGGATCTAAAGACCGGTTTTTTACTCGGTGCAACACCGAAACGACAACAGGTGGGTGAGTTTATTGGTGTGCTAACATCGGGTGTTTTTGTCTGTTTGACCATAATTTTCTTACACAAGGCTTATGGCTTTGGAACAGAGCACCTACCTGCTCCCCAAGCGACCCTTATGAAAGTGGTTATTGAAGGTGTGTTACAACAGAATCTTCCCTGGGTATTTGTGGGAATTGGGGTTGGTATTGCTTTATTGTGTGAGTTGTGTCGAATTCCTAGTCTACCCTTTGCTGTGGGAGTGTATCTGCCAGTATCAACTATGGTCCCAGTATTTTTGGGAGGCATTGTAAGATTGGTCGCTGAAAAAAGATCCACCTCGGTTGAGCACTCAGAGAAAAGGCGGGAAAAGGGTATCCTCTTTGGGTCAGGCCTTGTTGGGGGTGAGGGGCTTTTGGGGGTCGGTATTGCTGCAACTGCTGTGTTTCTAAAAAAAGCTCCCCAAGGTATTGGCTACTCTTGGGCTGGTCCTGTTGCACCACTTCTTTCCTGTTTAGCTTTTTTAGGATTAATCTTTATTTTCTGGAAAAGAGTTAATAGCAATAGTAAATAGGACATGAGCTAATGAGACTCTATCACAATTGCAAAAAGATGTCATTGCGAGGAGCATAGCGACGTGGCAATCCCATAAATTGGCTCAAAAAGCGAGATTACCACGCCTCGCTCGTAATGACTTGAGCCAATTTAAGAGAGTTATGACACAACCTGTAATGCAAAGGACACAGGCTTCTATTTAAATCAAAGACCCGTTGAATTTTTGATCTTTTTTTTTGATTGACCGTCACAATTTGTTTAGTCATCCTCTGGAATGTTTAAATTCATAATAATTTTGATTTGATCTCTTTGTTGGTTGATTCGAATTATTGCGCCACGTATGGATTGGAACTGGCAAAAGGAATTGACTGAAAATAATAATTTATAAACTAAACAAAAATATAATGTAACATTATGAAAAATAAATAATAATATAAAAAATGATTATAAAATAAATATAAAATACTAAACAAAAATGTTGACAGGGCATGCTTTTTTTGTTACATTTATAGTTAGGGAATAGATAATATTGGTACACCTGGGGAGGATTCATGAGCAAAAAAGAGAAAAAACTGATCAAGAAGGCTGTTAAAGATCATAAACGTATTTATCCTTGCCGAAAGTGTCGCAATTTAAAACAGTGCTTTACTGAAATTGAGAATGAGCTGGTTCTGTGGTTTAATACTGAAGATGGAAGTACACACTTAATTAAATAGCTAATAAACTAAAATAAAAAAAATGTAACTTTATATAAAACAGTGTTTTATGTTATTAATTTCAAAATATGAAAGTAGAATAACTAAACAAAAAGTTGACAATACATCTCTTTTGTGGTACTTTATATATATGTAATTGATACAAAGTGTTTATAATGTACTCTCTTTTTAAAACTCAATTCAAAATCGATGCTCAGTAGGAAGGTGATAGTATCAACTGGGGTGAGTAAAATGTAGAAATAAGTCATGAGAAGGAATACCATTACATGGTAGATGTTTTTGATTACACAGACTTTAGAAAATTTCTCAAAGACAGAGTCGTTGATAAGAAGAAGTCTGAGAAAAGGTTCACCTATCGCTATATTGCAGCACAAGCTGGATTTAAATCCGCTGGTTTTTTAACTCAGCTTATTCAGGGTAAGAGTAAGCTTTCCAAAACGATGATACCCAAAATATCCGGTGTATTAGAGTTGCGAAAGAGAGAAGCTCGCTATTTTGAGTTGATGGTCCATTACAATCAAGCAAAATCACATGATAAGAAAAAGCAATTTTTTCGTAATATGATCAATTTCAAAAAGGGGCGTACTCGCACTCTTTCTCCAGACGAATATGAGTTTTATGATCGCTGGTACTACTCTGCTATTCGAGCGATTTTTAACTTCTATACCTTTGAAGGCGATTATAAAACCCTGGCTAAAATGGTCGTGCCTCGAATCACCGTTTTAGAAGCAAAAAAGGCAGTTTCTGTTTTACAAAAACTTGGACTGCTCTTAAAAAATGAAGATGGAACTTTTTCACTTTCCTCAAAACATATTACCACAGGATTTAATACTGATTCGGTCGTCATTAATAACTTTGTACTCAACACCATTGATATTTCTAAAGATGCCCTCTATAATTTTAAACGAGAGAATCGAAGTTTCTCCGCATTGACGCTTAGTGTTTCAAAGAGCGGGTATGAGCACATTAAAAAGAGGGTTGATGAATTCCGTGAAGAGCTTATTGAATTGATTCAAAATGACACTGATATTGATCGGGTCTGTCAGGTCAATTTTCAACTCTTTCCCTTAACAGATTTGAATAGAGAAAATCCTACATAGTTTAGCCAAAATAGCAGGGGCTTGTAACTGCCTGAGTCTCTGTACCATTCTTCTTTTTTGCCACAATTTCAGCTCGGATGTATCCAGGGCCTCTGGTGCCATCAAAGGATATAGTCTCTTCAATGCTATAAGGATTGATCTCTTCATAATTATTTAACATGAGAAGAACCTCTTTGTTTGATTCCAGATATCCCCGAAATACACGCAAAACAAATAAGCTGCCCCATTCAGGGGAACTATCACTAATGATAACCACCTGGGATGTTTTTATATCCTGTGTTGCATTGGAGACCATGGAATCCTGTTTCTTTGGCGTACGGTTTATGGATAAGTAGGGGCCATTTGTAATAAATGTTTTTCCCTCTTTGATGGCCTGTTGAATCGTTGTCGGAGATTGATTTGTACAATAAATACCAGTTCTTGATTGGGCAAAATAACGGCTTTCATTTTCATATAAAGAAAGGAAGGGAGTGCCAACAGCTCTATAACGATTAAAATCACCATGCGCGTCAGTTCCAGCAATGATCGGTAGTTGATGTCCGGACAATAACTGCTCGATCCACATTTTCCGTGCTCGGTACCACGAAGGGGCAAAGCCGCTATTTACTGCTTGAAATGCATCGACTGTGTCAAGAAGGTCGCTCGTGGACCAAGTGCCACGGTTCAATAGTAGCCGTTGTAAGAATCCAGAGCGTGCTCCTGGATGAGCTGCAAAGGAGAATCCCTTCTGAGTTTTGATTTCGGCTGTTGCTTCGGGTATGGTCAAGTCTTTTTTATTCTTTTGCCTTCGTGCACCATCCTGGGAACCGGGAATAAAGGTGTTGATACCCACAGCTCCCAGGTGAACCACTTTTTTTCGCTTGTTTATTACAGAGATTTCCTCACCCAAGAGAATTGATGTTTTAAAGGATTTTTGCTTTTTTGCTATCTCCTCTCTGATACAATGCCAATTTTGTAATTGAATATCCTCCTTCAAGTAGTTTGCCATAGAGCAAGAGAGATCATAGGAGTGATCAGTAATGGCAACAAAGGAGAGACCACAGGCATGAGCCATTGTATCAATAATTGACAAAGGAGGGCCAAATTCAACATGGCTTCGGGAGTGCTGTGAATGGGTATGTAAGTCGCCATAGAGGCAATGATTGTGTCCAGGAAGCTCCTCATTTGATTTATAAGCAGTAAGTGCAGCCTTTGATGAGCGCGCAAGATTGTCGTTGAGTATGGTTTTTTTCTTTCCCTTTTGTACAAGGCTCACCTTTCCGTTTATAGAAAAGGGGCCCTCTTCAACTTTAGAATGAGAAAGAGTAAAAAGATATACCTGTGATTGAAAATCAAAGGGATGGTTAAGCAAATAGGATGAGCAATCTTTTTCAGAGAAAACAATCTGGCTTTGGCCATTTTGTGAAAGGGAGAGAGTAACCTCTTCTACAGAAACAGGATAGGAATCAATATCATTTAAAATAAGTAGGATGGGTATATCTCGATTTGGCCCCACTCTTTTGGGCATATCAAAGATTACTTCTGGCTCTCTTTTAAAAAGTAAACTCGGAAAAAATCGAAAAAATTTAAAGTGCGTCTCTGCGTAGAGCGCGAGAAAGGGTGCTGCTGTGCAATCAAAATCTATGAGTATATCCATAGTACAAATATATTTTATCCCACTAAAATAGATTACCCCTGTTTAGGACTCTTTTAAAGCAGATACTCTATGCCAAAAACCTCTGAATTTGATTATTTCTTGCCTGAGGAGCTTATTGCTCAAGAACCGCTAAAGAAACGTGATAGTTCGCGTCTTTTAAAAGTTGGACGAGAAGATGCTACTATAGGCCATCACCGTTTTAATGATTTGCCAGACCTCCTGCAACCCGGTGATCGCTTGGTGTTCAATAATACTCGTGTTATTCCTGCAAATCTTGTCTGTATAAAAGATACTGGTGCTCGTATTGCTCTTTTGTTTACTCATCGAGTTGATGAACAAACGTGGCAAGTGATAGCAAAACCAGCAAAACGACTTAAGGTCGGACGAACCATTGCAGTTGAGGCAAACAGAAATATCCTTTTAGAGGTTGTCTCCCATAATGAGGATGGTAGTAGAACACTTAGGTTAAAAGAGGGGGTATTCGATTCCATCGATTCAGTAATCGAAGCCTATGGCTCTATGCCACTTCCCCCTTATATCCGAAGAGAGGCTGATCCCCATGATAAAGAGACTTACCAGACAATATACGCACAACATAATGGAGCTATCGCAGCACCAACTGCAGGACTTCATTTTACTTCTGAGTTAATGAAACAACTAGAGGACCGACAGATTAGTAGTACCTTCATTACCCTTCATGTAGGAATTGGTACATTTAGACCAGTGAAAGAGGAGGATCCTTCCAACCATCTAATGCATGAGGAGTTCTACCAGGTAAGCGCTAAGGCTGTTGATGAGATAAGAGAGACAAAAAATGCCGGGGGAAGGGTGATTGCCGTAGGTACAACCACAGTCCGTACCTTAGAACATTGTGCTTCCATGGAACAGGGACTCACTGCACATAAGGGGTCGACAAAGATGTTTATTCTCCCTGGATACACCTTTAAAATAATTGACGGATTGATAACCAATTTTCACCTGCCACGCTCTACTCTTTTAATGCTTGTCTCTGCCTTTGCCAACCGTGAGTTGGTACTAAAAGCTTATAATGAAGCGGTTGCCAAGCAGTATCGATTTTTTAGCTATGGGGATGCCATGTTTCTTATATAGCGTTTGACTTTGTATTGTGCGCTACGTATCTTATTATATCAAGCCTGTATGATATAAAATCATACGGGCTTTGACTTTTTAGCCCCACGTTTACAAATAAAAAGGAGATAAAAATGTTTATCACCGGTATAGTCCCAACACATGTTGGTAGTATTCCCTGGCAGGATTATCGGGGATCTAAGGGAGGGATGATTGTCTATTACAACACCGATCCAGTATCGGAATTGCCAATTAGAGAGATACCCGAAGAGATACCTTCACCGGTAATTGCCGATCCCAATTATGAAACTGGAACCTATGGTTTATATGGATGTAAGCATACAAAGATTCGTGCCTCCTTTGCAAAGAAGAAACTATCCTATATCTTTTTTATGACTAAGTATGCAGGAACGAAACCGGAATTTATGGATGACCTCATGGTTACCGGATTCTACCGTATTCGTTACTCTGCTGATGCAAAGAAGTTACATATTCGTTATTTAAACGAATACTCCTGTGTTGATGAGAACACCTGTCTGGCTTTCCGCGCTGATGAGATTCATTTTGTTTCAGTCGATGATGCTTTTAAAATAACCGGCGAAGTACTCAAAAGTTGGGATGCAAATCAACGAGTGACTCGACAGACAAAGATTATTTTAGAGGAAGATACAGCAGAGGAGTTAGTAGAATATTTGCGCAGTAAAGAAAATATTTACGACCTCTACAAAGAGGAGACCGAGCGTTTAGAACCGGAAATTAGTGATTACGAAGCAGATGATGAGGAAGAGGACGAAGAAGAGGACGAGTAATACGATTTTTACATAGTGTAAAAAAAAGGCCCGTTTTATCGGGCCTTTTTTTTATGGCATGGCGTAGAACATCCAATCGAAATCACCCTTTAAAAAGCAAGAACAAACAAGGCTTGGGTTTGATTGAAATACTTCTAACTTTAAGAACAAAAATGAATTCCATTATCTATTTTACCCTAGAGCTATTATTGGTAACAAATTGAAATTACAAATATTGAGCAAACATAGACTCAAACATTTTACGCTTGCGAGTATGCTATCTATATATTACAATTGTAAGAAGATGTGTAAAGCGTTTGAATTGAACAATGCTTCATAAGGTGGTTGAAAAGGTTTTTGTGTCAAGTGTCAGGGATTGTTTAAATAAAAGAGATAGAATTGCCATGGCTGGGGTATCTAAACAGTATAAATATTATCATATCCTTCCTCTTCTATTAGTGCTGATTGTCAATCTCTTTTCTATGCAACGGGATATCAAATTTCGTCGATTGTCAATTGAGGATGGTCTTTCACAAAATTCCGGCAACTGTATTGTCCAAGACAATAAAGGATTTGTCTGGATTGGTACTGAAACTGGACTTAATCGATATGATGGGTACTCTTTTTCCATCTTTACCTATGATAAAGAGAACCAGAATAGTATTAGTAACAGTTTTATTCTTGCATTGTTTAAAGACTCGCAGGGTATGCTGTGGGTTGGAACAGAAAAGGGATTGAATTGCTTTGATCCTTCAACAGGGATATTTACCCGTTTTGTTCATTGTACAACAAAAAAGAAGTGCCTCAGTAATGACCGGGTACTGTCCATCTGCGAGGATAATGAAGGAAACATTTGGGTCGGAACAGGATTCGGCCTCAATCGATACGATAAGAAAAGCAAAACCTTCACTAGCTACTATAATTATCCAGCTGATCCTAACAGCCTGAGTCATAATATTGTCCAGTCTCTCTACGTTGACAGAAATGGCATACTTTGGATTGGAACCTATGGTGGAGGGCTCAATGCCTATGATAAAAACAAAGACCGTTTCTATCGGTATAACCATGATTCAAATAACCACCGGAGTATAAGTAGTAATAAAATCATGGCCATATGTGAAGATATGTCAGAAAAGCTCTGGATCGGTACCGAAGGCGGAGGGCTCAACTTGTTTGACCCACGAAGCGGTACCAGTGTTCGATATAACCATGATTCAAGGCGATCCAATTCAATAAGTGATAACAACATCAAGCAGTTATTGGTTGACATTTCGGGTATGCTTTGGATCGGTACCAACGATGGTGGGGTTAATGTGTACGATCGAGAGAGGGATAGCTTTATACGCTTTATGCATGACCCTAATAAAATCAGTAGTCTCAGCCATAATCGTATCGAAGCACTCTATGAGGACAAACATGGTGGAATCTGGCTTGGCACCCGTGGAGGTGGTGTAAACCTTTATAACCGGGATGCGCAACGTTTTCTCCATTATCGAAAATTACCCTACACTAATAATAGTTTAAGTTACAATGCGGTAAGGCCAATCTATGAAGATAAAAGGGGTATTGTCTGGGTTGGTACAGATGGGGGAGGGTTGAATGCCTTTAATAGAGAAAAAGAGAAGTTTACTCACTTTCTCCATCATCCAAGAAATCCTAATAGTATAAGTGATAACCGGGTATTTGCCATTTGTGAAGATGGACAGGGGTATCTGTGGATTGGGACCCACGGTGGAGGACTAAATCGATTTCATCGAAGTAGTGGTAAATTTGTTCGATTTAAACACTCTTCAAAAAATCCTAAGAGCTTAGGGGATAATCGGATCCGAGCTATAGTGTATGACACTACTGGAGTCCTTTGGATTGGTACCAATGGAGGTGGATTAGACAAATATGATATGCGGAGCAGAACATTTTCTCATTTTCGTCACGATCCAACCAAACCTCAAACTATCAGTAATGACCGGATCTATTGCTTGTTTCAGGACAGAGCTGGTATACTGTGGGTTGGAACCTTTGGTGGTGGTCTAAATCGATTTGATCCTGCAACTGAAACCTTTACCCACTATCGAGCTAATCCTTCCAATAGTAATAGTATAAGCAAAGATTTTATTTTGTCAATTTATGAGGATACCCAGGGTGTGCTTTGGGTCGGCACGGTGAGTGGTGGACTCAATCGCTTTGACCGGGAGCGAAATATCTTTACCCATCTTACCACTAAGGATGGTTTACCAGACGATCTTATCTATGACATTATCGAAGACCATTCTGGGCATCTTTGGATGAGTACCAATAGGGGACTCTCACGATTTAATCCAAAGACAAAATCGATTAAGAACTATGATGTCAAGGACGGACTTCAAAGCAATGAATTCAATACCGGAACCGCCTTTCGAAATAGAAAAGGAGAGATTTACTTTGGAGGGGTGAATGGCTTTAATATCTTTCATCCTGATAATATTCAGGACAATCAACATATCCCAGAAATCGTGGTAACTGGATTTGAGATTTTCAATACGCCCGTACCCATGGGAGTGATGTCTGATGGTCGAACCATATTAGAAAAGCCCTTACCTGCAACCAAAAACATTAAGCTTTCCTATAAGGATAATGTGTTCTCCTTCGAATTTGCTGCTTTGCACTATGTCTATCCCATGCGTAATCAATATGCCTATATCATGGAGGGGCTGGAAAAAAAGTGGAACTATGTTAAAAATCGCCGTTGGGCAACCTATACAACGCTTCCCCCAGGGAAGTATGTCTTCCGTGTTAAGGGATCTAATAGTGATGGTGTATGGAATGAGAAGGGAACCTCCATAGCCATTCGTATTATCCCACCCTTCTGGCAGACCTGGTGGTTTTATATGATCCTTCTTTTAATCGTCATGGCTATTGGTGCAGCATTGTATCGGTATCAGATCGAGCGATTAAAACGTCAAAAAGAGGAAGATGAACGGAAAAAGGTGACTGCAACCTTTAGTCAAGCTTTGGAGCAAGGAAGCACTGCCGTATATCGAAGAAATTATGTAACCAACTCCTATGAGTATATTGGCGAGGGGATAAAAGATATTACCGGATTTGCTGCGGATGAGATTACTCCGGATATCTGGGAACGGCATATCATTAGTATAGAGAACAAAGGAGAGTTAGCAGAGTTACCTCCAGAAGAGGCCTTTCATCGTATGAAAAGTGGTCAGGTCAATCGATGGCTCTCGGACACCAAAATACGGACAAAAAGTGGTGCGGTCAAGTGGGTTCTTGATTTGTCAACGGTCCTCCGTAACTCTGAGGGAAACAGTTTTGGATGCTTGGGTATTTTGTTCGATATTACCGATAGAAAGAACGCGGAGCAGCAGTTAGAAAAAACCACCTTAGAATTAAGTATAAAAAACCAGGAGATGGAGGCAGATTTGAACATGGCAAGGGAAGTCCAAATGGCCTTCCTTAATAAATTACCCTCCCAGTTTCCAGAAGAGGTTCCCGAAGATAAAAGCAGTCTGCGCTATTTGCATCGGTATATACCAGCGACAACCCTGGGGGGTGATTTCTTTGATATTCTCCCCATTTCTGATTCCAAAGCGGGTGTGCTTATTTGTGATGTTATGGGTCATGGTGCACGTGCTTCCTTATTAACCGCCTATCTCCAGGGTCTCATCGAAGAGCTCATGCCAGCTGCCAGTAACCCTGCCATATTTGTTGAAAAATTGAACATGGGACTCTATGCAATCATGTCCCAATTCAATACGGGAATCTTTGCTACGGTATTTTATTTAGTTGTTGATTTAAAAAAGAAAAAAATGTATTACACCAATGCCGGTCACCCGGGTCCCTTTATTATGCGGAGAAGCGAGGGGATCATTGAGAAGGTGTATGGCCAAGATCGCCGATCAGAACCAGCATTGGGGCTATTGAAATCATTTAAATATACCGTGTTTGAAGCACCCCTTTCAGAGAATGACATTGTTCTTTTGTATACCGACGGAATCTATGAGGTGGAAAATGGGGATGGTGAAGTCTTTGGCAAGGAACGATTGCTCCATACACTTCAAAACAGAATCTCTCTCACCTGTAACCAACTATTGGATTCAATTCTTGATGAAATCCAGAGTTTCTCTGACACAAAAGAGTTCAAAGATGACGTCTGCCTTGTGACCATGCAAGTCGGCAAAATGGGTCTAAATAGTTCAAAAAACTAAAATTAACACATTATTCTACAATAACTGTGGTGTTTCTGAGAGTAGCTAATTTATCACTATTTGCACACCTTGATATAAGCATCAT
This sequence comes from Chitinivibrionales bacterium, assembly GCA_028278335.1. Taxonomy (GTDB): domain Bacteria; phylum Fibrobacterota; class Chitinivibrionia; order Chitinivibrionales; family JANQEN01; genus JANQEN01. Next base: position 38,272 of record JANQEN010000209.1, read on the forward strand.
CTATGCAACTTTTCTTGTAGTACGTTAAAAAGCATAGTTCCCATACTATAACCAAGATACACTAATAGGGATGTTAGAAAGGGAGTGATAAACAGAACTGCTTCGCCAATGATTCCTGCTACCATAATAATTAACATGATCCCCAAGATTGCACTGGCCAGTCCAATCAGAATGCCAAAAACAGAGATATGCGGCGGTCGAAAGAAAAACAGCCTTTGCATAACAATACCTAAAATACCACCCAGAGGAAGACCTATAAGCATTGTATAGCCCAATTGCTTGCCCAAACAAAGGGAGCAATTCAATAAAACAAGATGACTCGCGCTTGAAAGAGCAATTGATCCTAAGAGGATGAAGAGATAGGTAAAGAGGGGAGACTTGAATGAATTGTGCTTGGATATCATTATATTTTCTATGTTGCCACTGTGAAACGACACTTCAAAATAATTATGAAAAGGCTTAAAGGCAATTGTCAATTTGAAGAAAATTTTAGCAACTTTAGTCATTGCCAAAGCATCACATAAAACCTATATTACAATCCCATTTTGAACATTTGAAAACAGTGTACCACAAAGAATTAAAGGATTTGCACCGGGATTCGTGACTTCGTTTATTAAAGACCTTGATTCAAACCAAAAAAAAGCAGTCTGTCATAATGATGGCCCTCTTTTAGTGTTGGCAGGTGCTGGTAGTGGTAAAACCAGGGTACTTACCTTTCGGATTGCTCGGCTTATAAAGGAAAAAAAGTGTAAGCCCGAAGAGATTCTCTCTCTTACCTTTACCAATAAAGCTGCTCGGGAGATGCAGGAGCGGGTGGCAAAGATCACTTCAAAGCAAACTGCACAGAAAATGACCATATCCACCTTTCATAGCTTTGGGGTAAAGGTACTTCGTGAATTTGGTGAACACGTTGGGTTAGCCGACTATTTCTCAATTCTTGCTGAGAATGAGCGAACTTCAATCCTCAAGACGATTATGCGGTCCACCAGCCAGACCATTGCCAAGGAAAATCCCTTAAACTACAGTTCGGATATTGGTCTTGCGAAGAATAGCAATTTAACACCGGATCAGCTTTCTGAGGAATATCCAGAAAAGAATAAGGTTTCCAGAGTTTTTAAAAAATATCAGACCGTTCTTAAAAAACGACATTTGGTTGACTTTGACGATCTTCTTTTACTACCCTTGGAGCTCTTTAAAAAACATCCCAAAGTGCTTGCGGTGTACCGCAAACGATACAAATTTATTTCCATTGATGAATTTCAAGATACCAACCAAGTGCAGATGAAAATTGCTCAGCTTATAGCTGCACCAAAGAATAATGTTTTGGTTGTTGGCGACGATGACCAGGGAATTTACTCCTGGCGTGGTGCCCAGATCGAAAATATCTTAAATTTTGGAAGCTATTTTAAGAAAAGCAAAACAGTGATCCTTGACAAAAACTATCGATCAACAGAGCATATTGTCAATGGTGCCTATGGCGTTGTCGCACGCAATCAAAAAAGAAAATTGAAACAAGTCAAGGCTATGCAAAAGAGCAATTTTCCCATAGCGACTTACTTTGCTGCAGATGAGCTTGAAGAAGTGCAATGGATTATTGAAACCATTCAAAAGCAGGTAAAACAGAAACGCTTTGCCTATAAGAGTCATGCAATATTACTTCGGACGAACGCGCTCATGCGACGTTTTGAAGAGGAGTTTCGCATTCAGCGGATTCCCTATCATATTCAGGGAGCTATGAGCTTTTTTGACAGAAAAGAGGTAAAGGATATCTTTGCCTATCTGCGATTTTTTGGAAACACCAATGATGAGGTTAGCCTCCTTCGCATGATTAAGGTTCCTAACTGGGGGATCACAAAATCAACCATTGAAAAGCTGGAGGAGCTTGCTGGAAGACGAAGAACCTCTCTCTGGCATGCCTTTGAGCATTTTAATGAGCTTCGTGAATTGCAGCCCATACAAGCAGAAAAGTTACAGAGCCTGATAGATTTTTATCAAAAGTTCTCTATATTGTTTCAGAAGAAGAGCCTTGCTACAACAACGAAAAACTTACTTGATCATATTGGTTATATTGACCTTTTGCAAAAGTCCTACAAGAATGAGAAGTCACTGCCCATTCGATTGGAAAATGTTGAGGAGATTGTACACGGTATTGAGCTGTACGAGAAGAGAACAAAGGGTGGCTCACTGGCAGATTATCTGCAGAAGTGCGTGCTTCTTACCAATGATGACCCTGACGAGGAGAAAAAACAAAAGGGAGTCATCATTATGACCCTCCACAAAGCAAAGGGATTGGAATTTCCCGTTGTCTTTATGCCCGTGCTGGACAGTGCGGTGATCCCCTCTCCGCGGTCAGTTGAGGAGGGAGGTATCGAAGAGGAACGACGACTCTTTTATGTAGGCATGACCCGTGCGAAAAGTCGGCTCTATCTTTCCTGTCCCAGTACCAAGGTTTACTTTAAAAAGAATGTTGATGTCAAACCCTGTCGTTTTATCTATGAAATCCCCGAAGAGCACTGTGATGGCAAATTTGGTGAAAAAGAGGAGCAGGATCGTCAACAGGAGAATGTAGACTTTTTTGCTGAAATGAAGAAGAAGTTCTCATCAAATTCACAATAATTTATATCCCATCGATATATATCCTTTTTTGTGAATGGTTGAATATGGCCATCAAGTGTTGATAAAAAAAGGAGTCTATTCCAAGCAGTTAATTCAGAAAGCTTCTAAAAAGCCACTAAATGGCAATGTTGAAGGTGCGGTGTTGAAAAAAATAGTTCAACGGAAATAATTGTTGCCTATTGTGTTTTTGTGAAAATTGGTGTATTATTGTAAAAACGTGATCTTCTATTTAAATACTATGAATGGTTGTTAACCCATGATACAGGTATTTGATTATCTCGACTACCAAGAATTTCTTCGGGATTACTATAGGGAACGGAAAAAGGAGAACTTCTTCTTTTCCTATCGCTTCATGGGACGATATTTAAAGCTGGACCCTGGATTTTTAGTAAAGGTTCTTCAAGGAAAAAATCATATCTCAAAACGTTCTATTAGCCCTATTTGCGAATTTTGCAAATTCTCTGAACAGGAGGCGTCCTATTTTCATAGCTTGGTTCTTTTTGGGAAAGCCAAAACGAAAAAGGAGTCAAAGGAACTCTTTGAAAAACTGTTAAGTTTTCGGGGGATGGACACCTCCACAGTAGAGAAGAATCAATACGCCTTTTATCAAAAATGGTATCATACTGCTATCCGCTCGCTCATTGGTATGCATGGCTTTGATGGGGATTACAAAAAGCTTTCTTCCATGCTCAGTCCAAGCATTGGGGTGAAAGCAGCAAAGGAATCGGTTAATCTACTTACAAATCTTGGCTTTGTTGAACAAAATGGGCAGGGAGATTTTTTACTGACCAAGAAAAGTATTACCACTGGTGAGAAATGGAATTCTTTGGCTGTGCGGCTGTTTCAGGAACAGACCATAGAATTGGCAAAGGAGTCTTTAGAGCGTCATGATAAAGAGCTCCGGGATATATCAACAATGACCATTGCTATTGCACCAGAGGACATTGATGAGATTAAGGAGCTTGCCCGGGAGTTTAGAAAATCAATTTTGCAAATTAAGGGTAGTAATATACGAGCAAGTTCTGTGTATCAGGTGAACATGCAGATATTTCCCCTCAGCGAAGTTACCAAAGGGGGGAATCATGAATAATCGTTTATGGTTGACCTCTGCTCTTATTCTGGTCCTACTTGGGATACGCTGTGCCTTGGACAATACTGCAGGAATTGAGAACAGCTCGGAAACAACCAATGGTATAATTGCCATAGTGCAACTTCCTGATGGGTCTGCTGCAGTTGGGATGACTGTGTTTCTTAGGCCGGCTGATTTTACTGTTGATAAAGGTACTTCTGGAATCAAGGTAGCGGCCACAGATTCTGTAGGTAAGTGCTTGATTAAGGGAATTGCTCCAAATAACTATATACTCGATATTAGTAGTCATAGTGCCTATGGTGCTATTTACAAAGGGTATTGGGGATATGGGGCAACTCCGCAACAGTTGGACACCATTGTATTACAGGAGTATGGTTCATTAACCATAACCGTCTCAGACACGACCATCACCGACTCTGTGAGTGTCGAATTATATGGTATGGCCCGAAGAGTAGTGGTTGCTAAAGGAGAGACTGCTCAATTCCAACGATTGCCCCTGGGAAGTTACTCATGCCTTCTGCAAGAGTCTCATAACCAAGATATAGCAATCGATAGTGTCTCAGTGCTCCCCACAATCCAGACCCAGGTGCAGGTAGAGGAGTATCAAACCAACTCGGTCATTGTAAAGCGAGGAGAACCATTTAATACCGATAGTATTACTTTAGCTTCCTTTCTACAGCAACAGGGGATCTCACTTGATCAGTGGGCCTCGATTATTGAAATTGCCAATGGCACTATCCAAAAGGTCAACCTCTCCAATAGGGCCATAACATCTCTTCATCCATCCATCAGGCACTGTGAGTTTATCGAGTTCTTAAATCTCAGTTTTAATCCCTTAGAAGATTTACCAGCCGAGATTGCCCAACTGCCACGACTGTGGCATATAAACATCTCTCATATCAATATAGACACCATTCCTGGTGTTATTGAGGCAATGCCAACTTTGATAACCCTTAAAGCTTCAGGAAATGGTCTACGTTCTCTACCAGCATCAATGGCCCATAAAACTTCTATCAAACACCTTATTTTGGATACCAATGCCTTTGTTCACTTTCCCCAGGAGATCCTTTCATTGTGGAAGCTTGAGATCCTTTCTCTGAGGATGAATGCAATTGATTCGATTCCTGAAAAATTGTATGAGCTTGACTCATTGCACATGCTCTTTCTTTCAAGTAATACTATCAAGACCCTTTCATCAAAGATCAATCAACTGGCAAAGCTGCGGGTTCTGATCATTGACAATAATCAAATAACCATGCTTCCAGAATCATTTGGGCTCCTCCCTGGCTTAGAGCAACTTTGGTGCAGTAATAATTACCTTACTCAATTACCCCAATCCTTTACCGAACTTACCAAGCTTCGCAGTGTAGATTTTGGACGAAACAAACTTACTGTACTACCCAATGCTATTAATAAACTCACCCTCCTTTCAACATTACACATAGATAACAATGCCCTCACTACTCTTCCTCCATTGATTGTAAATCTGCAATCGATCCAGGAGGTTAAATGTAACCACAATCATCTGACCACTCTTCCAGAGAGCACTATGCTTTGGCTCAATAGATACGCTGAAGAGGGATGGCGAAGTACTCAAACCGACCCGCAACCATAACGTAAACCCAGATTATGCAGTAGGAGTAGATGCAGAAGTGCAAGATTATGATTTAGTAAGACATGAAGGTTTTGAAGGGCATATCTACAAGGTGATATGGCCGAAA
>JANQEN010000192.1 GCA_028278335.1 Chitinivibrionales bacterium
TCAGGCTTTTCGGCCATATCACCTTGTAGATATGCCCTTCAAAACCTTCAAGTCTTACTAAATCATAACCTTGCACTTCTGCATCTACTCCTACTGCATGATCTGGGATAAACTACCCTTGATTAATTGATCCTAAAGCAATTGATTGATGCCTTTAAGGCAGAAATATCACATGATTCCATTTTATGATCGATATAGAAAAAATGATTATTATTTCAGCTTAACTTAACACTGGCCAGTGAGTTGCAGTGATTGTATAATTATTGAGTAATTGTCATTCTTAGAGAATAACTTCATTGATACAAAGCATTTGAAGTGTAAGGGTTTATGAATGAAGAAAAGAATAAACGTTGAAAACCTTCAACCTGGAACAATTGCTAAACAAAATCTCTATTCAAAGCGAGACGAACTCCTTATTGGCGAAGGTACCATCATCACTGAAAAGCATCTGGCTGTTCTGAATAAACGGAATATTTTTGAGCTCTATATTCAATCAAGTAAAGATGATGAGATTATGGAGATCATTGCAAAGGAGTTTACCCAGCTTGAAGATCTTGATCTTGAATTTGGAAAAAAAGGGTTTGAAAAACTAACCGATAGTAAAATCTCCATTAAAATTGATAAAAAGCTGGCTGAAAAGAGCTCTGTCCCTGACACTCCCTCTGGGATGCCATTAAAAGTAGGGATTACCCAGCTTAAGCCGGGGGAACGGAGTAAAGAATACCTAAACGATATTTCCCTGGCCTATAAAAATGCCCGTGAAAAAACAAGATATGTTTTAGATGCTCTTGTCAAGGGAAATACAAATTGTTCAAGTGAAATTTCCAATATTATCAAACAGTTTACCAATATCTTCCTTACCGATAAAAACATATTGCTCAATATCTCTGGGACAAATCCCGATTCCGATGAATACCTGTATCACCATTCATTAAATGTGTGTATTCTGTCAATTAATATTGCGGCTTCCTATGGCTATAACAAAAAGCAGGTCCTTGAGATTGGTGTAGGAGCGCTTCTTCATGATATCGGAATGCTTTTAATTCCCAATGAGATTCGTTACAAGCACGATCGCTTTAGCAAAGAAGATTTTTATGAAGTACAAAAGCACCCTATCTTGGGTTTACATCTTTTAGAAAAGGTAAGGGGGCTGCCGGAGTCTACCATGTACATATCCTATCAAGTACATGAACGAGAAAACTCCACAGGATATCCAAAGCAGCGTGGGAGCCATCTTATTCATCGGTATGCTAAGCTTGTGCAGGTTGCTGATGTTTATGAGGCCCTTTCCTCTCCCCGGCCACATCGGCCTGCTTATCTTCCATACCAAGCAGCCGAAACGCTTATTAAGATGGCAAAGGCAGGCTTGATTGCCTCTGATTTTGTAAAGGCCTTTCTTACCTATATGTCCTTGTATCCCATTGGTAGCTTGGTACTCTTAAGTAACCAATGTTTGGCAAAGGTTGTTGATACCAATAAGATTGCCTCCGATAAACCCGTTGTCAGTGTGCTTACCGATTCTAATGGTAGTTTTCTCCCGAAGCAAAGCATCTATCAATTAGATCTTTTACAAAATGAGGATTTACAAATTGAACAGGCTCTTTCTTTTAGCAACTACAAAAACATTTCGATAATGGACGGATTTTAACACATATTTAGCGGTGTTCCATCACTTTTTCTTGCTGTTTGTCTTGTCAATATAATGGATAAGTGCATGGTCTGCTTGGTGCAGTCGTCGCGCAAGTTCCCGTGCAATGTTCAGTATTAACATAGAAAAAACATTTTTATTCTCAGAACAGAGTTGCATTAAGGCACATCGGGATAATACTAAAAACTCCGAATCTTTTGTGAGTATCACTGAGGCACTGTGATCCTGTACCCCAATGACAGATGCTTCACCAATGCAATTTCCTGGTCCTAAGGTAATAAGGTCAATCGGGTTTTCATCCATGTTAAGAACAATGCGAATTTCCCCAGAAAGAATAATAAAAATATCCGTTGCTTCAGTACTCTCCTTGATGAGAATGGCATCTTTACGCATCTTTACAATAGAACATTTCGAACAAATTTCATCAAGAAACCTATCTTCAATCCCAGAAAAAATGGTGACGGTCTTTAGTAAATTGTGTAATTGTGGATCGACTTCCATAGTTATTCTATCCTTTGGAGTTCTTTTACAAATATAAAATATATGCTGGATGCCCCCTTTAAATTAAAAGGGCTGAATATTATTCTTCTTTTTAGATCCAACATTTTACGTAATGAATTGAGTATCACTAAATCCCAATGCTATTTTATATGCCATACAACGAATTACTTAATTATAAAGAGGGAGTTATGGGATTAACTGCTGGCATAATTGGATTACCTAATGTTGGAAAGTCAACTATATTCAATGCCCTCTGTAAGGGTAGTGCCGCAGCGGAAAATTACCCATTTTGTACTATTGATCCAAATAATGGTATTGTTGCAATACCCGATGATCGCCTACGACGCATGACTACCTATTTAGAAACAAAAAAAGTTGTTCCTACCTTCTTGGAGCTTGTTGACATTGCCGGTCTTGTCAAGGGTGCATCAAAGGGTGAGGGATTAGGCAATCAATTCTTAGGGCATGTAAAGAATGTAAATGCTTTGGTGCATGTTGTTCGTTGTTTTACTGATGAAGATGTGAGTCATGTCCATGGACAGTGTGATTCTATTTCCGATGTTGAGGTTGTACAAACTGAATTGATTCTAAAGGATTTAGAAACAGTTCAACGGGGAATTGAGAGAATGGAGAAGGTTTCCAAGTCCGGCGAAAAAGAGGCGAAATCCAAATTGGAGCTGTTTAAAAAAGCTCATTCAGAGCTTTCTAAAGGAAATAATCTTCGAGAAATATTTACTGATAATAATTCACAATCATGGTTAGAAGAACTTCATTTGTTAACTATGAAGGATATCCTCTATGTGGCAAATGTTGACGAAGAGGCATTGCAAATGGATGCTGAGCAAGTTTTATCCATTGAAAAGTTTGCTCAAGATCAAGGTGCTCAATGTATTAGAATATGTGGAAAGATCGAGGCTGAAATCGCAGAACTTCCCCAAGAGGATCGACAGGAGTTTTTAGAGAGTTTAGGGCTTTCTCAATCAGGATTGCATGTGCTAGCTGTTTCTATGTATTCACTTTTGGGATTGAGAACCTTTTTTACTCACAATGAGAATGAGAACCGCGCTTGGACAATCAAAGCGGGTACACATGCGCAATCTGCAGCAGGAGTTATTCACACAGATTTTGAAAAGGGATTTATTAAAGCAGAGGTTTATGAATTAACTGACTTAGAGCAGTATGGTTCTGAGGCATCCCTGCGCTCTGCAGGAAAAATTCGCCAGGAAGGGCGAGACTACACTGTCCAAGACGGTGATATTATACTCTTTAAATTTAATGTATGATGAACAGGAAAGGCTTGTATGAAAAGAGTGTTTGATTATGTGGTTCGTTCGATTTTTTGGGGACTCTCCCGTCTTTTTGTTTATGCCTATATCCGCCAAAAGTTTAATATTCGAAAAGAGGATTCCTTTGATCCCATCCCTAAACCTCCCTTTATTATGATTTCGAATCATGGTACCTTTTTCGATCCTTGGATTGTGGGTCATTATAGTAAATATCCCATATCAATCATGAATAACGAGGATGCCTTCAAAGCTCCCTGGATAGTGCGATGGTATTTGCAAAATATTGGAACCTTTCCCAAAAAAAAAGGAGCCTCTGATTTTAAAGCAATGAAAACGACTCTCAAACGTCTAAGTCTTGGTTATCCGGTGCTTATTTTTCCTGAGGGTCAGACGACTTGGGATGGTTCGACGCAAGTTATTTATGCTGGAATAGAGAAAATTATAAAAAAAGCAAAGGTTCCCTGCGTGATTATGCGGGTTCGGGGAAACTTCCTCAGTAAACCTTGGTGGGCGGATACTTTTCGAAAAGGTATTGTCCGAGTTTCTTGTCGGGTTATCAAACCGGAAAGCATTGCTTCCATGAGTGAAGAGGAACTTTTAAATGAGATGGTTACCTCCCTTTCTCATAATGATATTGAGGATAAAAATAATCAACAAATGAGATTTACCGGTGAGAATTTAGCCGAAGGACTACATCGATTTATTTGGATCTGTAAAGAATGCCGCAGCGAGGATACATTGGTAACCCAGGGTGATATGCTCTCCTGTACACACTGCAATGCTTCTTGGAAGGTGGATTCACATTTTCGACTTACTCGAGAGCAAAAAGAAGAAGGTGAATCAAATCTTTATGAGTGGGCTCTTTGGCATAAAAAACAAGTTCGTGAGAAGATTGCCAGTAAAAAAAGTACTGAGCAGCTTTCCGAGAATATACGAGTGCAATACTGTACAGTAAATACTAATGGCTCTGTAAATATTGTGGCTGAGGGAAAATTGACTTTGACAAAAAAGGAGTTGTTCTTTGTTGGTGTGGATAAGAATCAATCCTTTTCCTTACCAGTAAAGGAGATTACCGATTATGTATACCAGCGGAAAGATACTTTTGAATGTAGACGGAAAAATAGATCCTATCGATTCCGTATCATTGACCATAGTCCAATGAAGTGGGTATATTACTTGCGATATTTACATGGCTATGAACAGTTAGAGCAACAGGGGTATCAATAGGTGTTTGGCTTAATCGTCACGATCACCTTTGATAAAATCTTCGGTCATTTTTCGTGCTATTTCATCGGTAAATTGTTTAGGGGGATGTTTGCAAAAATAGGCTGAGGGAGAATAGAGAACGCCCCCAATATTTCTATCAATAGCTACTTTACAACATCGAATTGAATCTATCGCAACTCCTGCAGAGTTTGGAGAATCCTCAACGGAGAGTCTCAGCTCTAAATTCATTGGTACATCACCAAAAAGTTTACCCTCCATACGAATAAAACAGACCTTGTTATCTTTTTGCCACGGGACATAATCAGAAGGGCCTATGTGAATATTCTCTTTTTCAAGGCGTTCTGCTGTAACCGATTGAACAGCTTCGGTCTTTGACTTTCGCTTAGAGGCCAATCGTTCTTTGTTGAGCATGTTAAGGAAGTCGGTGTTGCCTCCGGTGTTAAGCTGATATGTACGGTCGAGCTTTACACCACGATTTTTGAAAAGGTCGGTAAGCACCCGATGGGTTATGGTAGCACCTAATTGAGCTTTTATATCATCACCGATTATTGGGATGTTGCATTCTTCAAACTTCTTTGCCCACTGTTCATCGCTGGAAATAAATACCGGCATGTTGTTGATAAAAGCGACTCTCGCTTCTAAAGCGCATTCTGCATAGAATCGGGCGGCCTCTTCACTACCCACTGGTAAATAATTAACTAAAATCTCAGCTCCTGAATTTTTTAGCTCCGCTACAATTTCTTCTTTGGTAGGCTCTTTTTCCGTAGATACAACGAAGGTTCTCTTCTCATCATACTCTTGCATATGTTCTGAGATACCATCAAGAGATTTACCCATTTTTACTATAACACCAGTTTGGGGCATAGATGGTTGGAAAATAGTTGTACAATTGGGTGGTGCAAAAATGGCTTCATTAATATCGGTACCCACTTTTCGTGTGTCTATATCAAAAGCCGCAACAACTTCGATATCATAGGGCTTATAACCACCAATATCCCAATGCATGAGTCCGACAGCTTGGGACTCTCTTTGAGACTTGTAGAACTCAATCCCCTGAAGAAGAGAACTTGCGCAGTTTCCCACACCAACTACTGCAATTTTTATCAAGCCCACTTGTTGTGACCTCCAAAACAATCCAGTTTGTTCACGCTAACTCATTGAACCAATAATTAATCTCTCTACGATCGAATATACGTGATAGAGACCTACTCATAAAATATCTTTTTTTTCTGGAGACAGGTTAATAGAAGTTATTCTCCTTAAATGAGCGATTGATGTTACTCATCTTGGGCACAATCAAGAATAGCATTTATTTGCTCTTGACCAACGGTCAACTTCACTTGGACTCGCCAAATATTGCCGGACAATTTTTCTGATGATTCAATATCCTTATCGCCCTCTTCAATGCAAAAATGAAGACGATCTATGGTGATATTTTTTTTGTTTGTTGCCTTTCCAATCTGTTTTGCAAGATGCTTAATTGCCATATCCATGGCTTTCATGTTTGCCACAAATTGATCCGCTCCTTGCGCAGTCCCCTTAGAATACGCTTCTCCAAGCTCAGCAGCACCAGATAAGAGTGATCGAGTGTCTCCCTGCACAATGTCCCAAGTGCCATTGGTTTTGATATACACCGACTCACCATTTTCAAGGAGTACGGTCGTATTTTGCTCTAATCGTCGGGATATATCAGCTGCGTAATGCCAGGTGTGATCATCATGGAGGAGCACTGATAAACCATCGTCCACTTCAAGGACCATATCATCAGCAACAACTAAGAATAGGAAAAAATATAGAAGAGTTAATACTGCAAACTTAAATCTAGGCATGGTGAGCCTCCTTTTTGGGGCTTTGTTATTGAAAGGAAAGCAAGTAGCCCTCAATAAATTCATCAATTTTTCCATCTAAGACAGCTTGGGCATTTGATGTTTCAATGGAAGTGCGATGATCTTTAACAAGGTTGTAAGGGTGAAGAATATAGGATCGAATTTGATTACCCCACTCAATTTTCTTTTTATCAGCCAATTTCTCTTCCCTTTTTTTCTCCTCTTCTTCCTTGAAATATTGGCGAACCCGAGCTTTTAAAAGCTTTAATGCTACAGTTCGATTTTTTAGCTGAGAGCGTTCATTTTGACACTGAACAACAATATTAGTCGGAATATGAGTCATACGAACAGCAGAATCGGTCTTATTAACATGTTGACCTCCCGCTCCACTTGCCCGATAGGTGTCAATGCGGATATCCTCTTCGTTGATTGCGTATTCATCGGAGTCTTCCACGATGGGGTATGCATAGATCGAGGCAAATGAGGTATGTCGTCTGGCATTTGAATCAAAGGGTGAAATTCTAACGAGTCTATGTACGCCCGATTCTGCTTTAAGGTGTCCGTAGGGATAGTATCCCTGCACCTCGATGGTGACACTTTTTACACCGGCCACCTCGCCAGGTAGTATGTCGTGGATTATATAGGCATAATCATTATTCTCAAACCATCGACAATACATACGGAAGAGCATGTCACACCAATCGCAGCTCTCCTTACCTCCAGCACCACTATGAATAGTTAAGATCGCCGGGCAATCATCATCCTCTCCGCTGAGTTTGCGAATAAATTCTAAATGGTTAACTTCCTGGATTAATTGTTGTACTTGGGGGATTAATTCATTTATAGCCGCGGTATCACTCTCTTCCTGGGCAATTTCAAAAAAGGTACCCACCTCTTCTGCGTCATGATGTGCTTTTTCCCAAGGCTCAATCACCTTTTTTAAAAGGGTGATACGCTTTAATGTGTTCTGAGCTTCCTCAGATTTATCCCAGAAATCAGGAGCGGTCGTCTTTTTCTCTAATATTGATACTTCATCCCGTTTCTGGTCGATGTCAAAGAAACCTCCGAAGATTATCAACTCGTTTTTCAAGGTCTTTTATTTTTTCAGGAAGATTTATGAGTTCATTTTCCATGATGTACTTATCCTTCATTGAGAGCATTATATAAGAATCACATTTTGTATTTATAGGATTTAAAAAGGTTATAAATATAAAACATTAACCACTTTAAAATAAATTGAATAACCGCATCCTGATAAGCATTTATAGTATACTGAAGAAAATAAATACGTAATAAAATTTTTTAAATACGAAAACGTAATTGATATTTCTAAGATAGCGCTGTTCTATTTGTAAATTTATACTCTTTTCTTGCTCCAAAATTGAGAAGGGTGTTATATTTCTTGATCTCTATAATAGTGAGGAATAAGAAATCGATATGAATGAGGTAAATTTGGAATCTGAATCCACACCCAAGGTTTTAATTATTGTCCCAACCTATAATGAACGGGAAAACATTGTTCTTCTTATTCCTGAGATTAGAAAACAGCTACCCCTTGCGCATATACTAATCGTTGATGACTCATCACCGGATGGAACTTCCGATTGCGTTAAAGAGATGGCACAATCTCATGAAAACCTTTTTATTGTTGATAGAAAGAAAAAGGAAGGGCTTGGTAAAGCCTATATCTGCGGATTCAAGTGGGCGTTGGAGAAAGAGTATGATTTAATATTTGAAATGGATGCGGACTTTTCTCATAATCCCAAGTATTTGCCTGACTTTATTAAGGCAAGCAAAGATGCTGATCTTGTGATTGGTTCCCGATATATATCAGGGGTGAATGTTGTTGATTGGCCAATGTCTCGGTTGCTGTTAAGCTATTTTGGTAATTTGGGGGCTCGTATTGTCGCTGGAATTCCAGTACAAGATTGCACTGGTGGATTTAAATGCTTTAAAAGTAAGGTCCTTCGTAGTCTAAACCTGAATAAGGTTGCTTCATCGGGATACTCCTTTCAGGTAGAGATGAATTATTATGTTTGGCGACAGGGATTTAAAATCGTAGAGATACCGATAGTTTTTACTGATAGAAAAATAGGTGTTTCAAAGATGTCAACTAAAATTGTCCAAGAAGCACTAGCCCTTCTTTGGAAGCTACGATTGATGTCTCTATTTAGTGCAAGAAAGAAATAGTTGTTTGCATTATGACACAAAAAGAGCCTTCTCCACTCATCTCCGTTGTTATTGTCAACTATAAGGTCCCCGATGAGATTGCCCAATTAGTTCGGTCTTTGCAGCAAGCAGAACTCTATGATCGAGCTGAAGTGATTGTTGTAGACAATGCTTCAGAGGATGACTCTCAGTCAATATTAACTCAAGAGTTTCCAGAGTTAAAATGGATTTCCTTAAAAAATAATATTGGTTTTGGCAAGGCCTGTAACGTGGGATCTCAGAGAAGTCGAGGAGAGTATATACTTTTTATTAATCCTGACACCCTTGTTTCAAAAAATACATTACAGGTCTCCTTTGATTTTATGGAATCGCATCAAGAGGTTGGCATCTTGGGTCCAAAAATTATTAAGCATGATGGAACATTTCAGATTCAATGCAGGAGGAGCTTTCCAACGCCTCTCAGTGGATTCAGCTATCTTTTTGGCCTAAATAAATTGTTTCCTAAGAGTAAGGCTCTGGGAAAATATTTCTATACCCATATCAATCCAGATGTTAGCATGGAAGTTGATGCTATATCTGGATCATACATGTTTGTTCGACAAGAGCTATTTAATAAGATGGGTGGCTTTGATAAAGACTTTTTCATGTATGGAGAGGATCTTGATCTTTGTGCTCGCTGTAAAGAGCTTGGCTATAAAGTATGGTATAATCCAACTACACAAATAGTCCATTTTAAGGGAAAAAGTAGTACAAAAAATTTACTTAAGACACGTTTGGCTTTCTATGAGTCCATGATAATTTTTTCGAAAAAGTATAAACACTCCTATGGCACCTTTTTTCCGGGATGGCTTCTTACTCTGGGTATTTTTATCCAAGCGACATTGAATATTGGAACGATATTTCTTAAATCATCAACAGCCCTTTTTATAGATTTTTTTACGATAAACTTTGTAACCTGGGCAGTGATAACATTGCGTTTTCTTTTGGTTACTCCGGAAAACTTCTATGTGGTAGCCGATAAGTTTATGATGATAGGGATGCATCTATTTATATCAATAGCCTTCATTACGACCTATGCCTATCGAGGTGTATACTCTTCAGAGCGCTATTCTGCAAAAAACACGTTTTTTGCCGGACTTGTTGCCTCAACAATCTTTCTTTCTGGCGTGTACTTTATTAAATCAATGGCGCTTTCACGAATTGCTTTTGGTATATCGGCTCTGCTTATTTCGATTGTCCTCGTCGGATGGCGAGAACTGTTACCACGGATTTTGACAAATGTCAAACAGCAGATTTACACTACGGGGCGCGTGCTGGTCTTAGGTAATGATACTATTGCATCTATACTTATAAAAAATATTGAAGCAGATAAAACAGCTCAAATTTATGGGGTTATATGGCCAACAGAAGATGACAAGACGATTCCAGCTGTGTTTCAAGGATATCCTGTAATAGGTCGAATTCAGGATTTACGAAAAATTCTTGACCAGAAACAAATTGATCTTTTGCTAGTAGCAACCACTCAATCTTGGTACTCTGCTGTTATTGAGGCTCTGACCTTTTTACACTTAAAGCATCTTACCATCCGTTGGGTTCCACTCATGCTTTTTAACCTACCCTCGGAGAAGCTTCCTACTTCTATTCCGCTCAATGATTTTTCAATTTAAAGAGATGTAGTAAGAGAAAGTTTATAAAAAGCGTTCTATATCAGCTTTCATCATAATTTCGACTAAGTTTTCAAAGGAGACCTTTGGCTGCCAACCGAGTTTATCCTTTGCTTTTGTTGCATCACCGACTAAAAGATGTGGCTCTATAGGACGATAGAATTTGGGGTTAACCTTTATTATTATCTTTCCTGTTAATTTATCTCTGCCAACCTCCTTAGTACCATCGCCTTCCCAAACTAAATCAAACCCAGCTACATGAGCAGCCTTCTCAACAAACTCTCTTACCGTGTGTAATTTGCCTGTTGCGATTATATAATCGTCTGCCTTTTCCTGTTGCAACATGAGCCACATCATTTCAACATAATCCTTGGCGTATCCCCAGTCTCTCTGAGCATCTAAATTGCCCAGTTCCAGGGCATGATCATCGCCAGCTTTAATTTTTGCCAGAGAGTAAGTGATTTTCCTTGTGACAAAGTTTTCTCCCCGACGGGGTGATTCGTGATTATAAAGAATGCCATTGTTGGCATGCATTGCATAATGCTCACGATAATTTTTTACAATCCAGTAGGCATACAATTTGGCCACTCCATAGGGCGAACGAGGATGGAAGGGTGTCTTCTCTGTTTGTGGTGTTTCTAAGGCATTGCCAAAAAGTTCTGATGTTGATGCTTGATAAATACGACAATCCTTTAATTCAAAATTTCTTACAGCCTCAAGTAACCTTAAAACACCGTTAGCATTAATATCGGTAGTGTGCTCAGGTTCATCAAAGGAGATGGCCACATGACTCTGTGAGGCAAAGTTGTAAATTTCAGTAGGTTTTGATTTTGAAATAACTCGGTAAAGACTGCCTGCGTCGCAAATGTCTCCGTAATATAGTTCAAATACAAGACCCTTTTTCTGAGCCTCTCTTCGCGTTTTTTCAATCCGACTTCTGTTAAAAAGTGAGGAACGACGATCAACACCGTGCACGTCATACCCTCTATTTAATAAAAGTTCCGTGAGGTAGGAGCCATCTTGACCAGCAATGCCTGTTATTAATGCAACTTTTTTCATAACGGTTTTAATGATTTCTTTGTAAAGTTAATACTATTGGTAACTTTAAAAATTCATTTCCTACTATGCCTGGCTACAAAACACTTTGGATTTCGTTACATTCAACCGACGAATCGCAGTGGATTTGCCTTTTTCATGTGATTCATCCAAAGGTTTTTCGCTCAGCCTCGAAACATAGCTCAATTATTCAAGGTCACCTATTTATGAATTAGATTGCAAAAAGTCCTCATAGGCAATTGAAATACCTTCTTTCAGAGTGGTGCGATGTTTCCACCCAAGCTCATGAAGCTTTGTGCAATCGAGTAATTTACGGGGAGTACCATCCGGCTTGGAATGGTCAAATTCTAAGGAGCCCTTAAATCCAACAACCTCTTTTACAGTCTCGGCCAGCTCCTTAATTGACACCTCAATACCAGTTCCAATATTGACAATTTCACCGCTATTATAATTATTCATTAAATAGATACAGGCATCTGCTAGGTCATTGGAAAAGAGAAACTCTCTTTTAGGTGTTCCTGTTCCCCAAACTGTGACAGTTTTCAAAGAGGCTTTTTTTGCTTCATGAAACCTTCGAATAAGTGCAGGAAGAACATGAGAATTGTCAGGATGATAATTATCACCGGGCCCAAAAAGATTGGTGGGCATTACTGAAATAAAATTGGTGCCATGCTGTCTGTTATAGCTTTGACACATTATGATCCCGGCAATTTTTGCGACAGCATAGGGTTCATTGGTCGGTTCCAATATTCCCGTAAGCAAGTGCTCCTCTTTCATTGGTTGTGGAGCAAGCTTAGGATAAATGCAGGAAGAGCCAAGGAAGAGCAATTTTTTAACTGAATTCCTAAAGGAGGCGTGAATAATATTTGCTTCAATCATCAAATTAATGTAAATAAAGTCTGCTGGATAGGTATTGTTTGCATAGATCCCACCAACTTTTGCAGCTGCCAAAAGGACATATTCTGGTTGCTCTAGAGCAAAGAAATCGTTAACCGCTTGGGTGTTCGTCATGTCCAGATTGGAAATGTCAGCCAAGAGAACATTTGAATATCCTTGGTCCTGTAATTGTCTTACAAGAGCGGAGCCTACAAGGCCTGTGTAACCAGCTACCAACACTTTAGAATTTTTTTCCATACCAATTACTCTGAAATGGTTTATGAATTGTCTATTTTATTTTTTCCCAATCAGCATCAACCATAATATTGACTAGGTCTTCAAATTTGACTTTGGGTTGCCATCCCAGTTGATTTTTTGCTTTTTCTGGATCACCCAATAGGAGCTCAACCTCGGTTGGTCTATAATACTTGGGGTCAATTCGTACTAAAGTATTGCCACTTTTTTCATCTATACCAACCTCACCCTCTTCTTTACCTTGCCAAGAGATGGCAATGTCCAGTCGTGAAAAAGCTTTTTCAATAAATTCTCGAACAGTGTGGGTTTCACCGGTTGCAAGGACAAAATCGTCAGGTTTATCTTCCTGCAACATCAGCCACATACCTTCAGTGAATTCCGGTGCATATCCCCAGTCTCGCTTTGCATCAAGATTCCCCATATAGAGGCAATCCTGCTTCCCAGCTTTAATTGCTGCCACAGCCATAGAAATCTTTCGGGTAACGAACGTTTCTCCTCTTCGGGGACTTTCATGATTAAAAAGGATTCCATTGCAGGCAAATAAATTATATGCCTCACGATAGTTTTTTACAATCCAGTAAGCATACAATTTGGCAACACCATAGGGAGATCGTGGATAAAAAGGCGTCGTCTCCGATTGCGGGACCTCTTGGGCTTTGCCATATAGCTCAGAAGTGGAAGCCTGATAAAACTTTGTGGTAATACCGGTCTCTTTAATTGCATCTAAAATTCTTAACGTACCAATTGCATCTACCTCTGCAGAATATTCAGGAACATCAAAGGAGACCTTTACATGAGATTGGGCTGCAAGGTTGTAAATTTCATTGGGCTCAATCTTTTCAAGGAGACGGTTCATGTTGCTACTGTCGGTCATGTCACCATAATGAAGGTATAAATTAACATCCTTTTCATGTTGATCTTTATAAATGTGGTCAATACGTTTGGTGTTGAAGCTGCTTGATCGCCTAATGATGCCATGAACTTCATACCCTTTTTGGAGAAGTTGTTCTGCAAGGTAGGAACCATCCTGTCCTGTGATACCGGTTATAAAGGCCTTTTTTCTTTTCATGAAGAGAACTTCCTTATAGATAATGATGTATTTTTTTTTACCGGTATTAAAATATGTTCAAAAATGTATTTTATCAATTCTGAGTTTAACTGAATTTCTCACAATGGGATATCTATGAAAAAAATATTAGTTACTGGTGGATGCGGCTTTATTGGATCCAACTTCATTCATTTCATGATGAAACAGCAATCTGAGATTGAAATTGTAAACATTGATGTCTTAACCTATGCTGGTAATCCAGAAAATGTTACGCAATATCGCGACAGTTCTCGGTACACTTTTATACAAGGTGATATAACTGATGCTGCCTGTGTAAAATCAATATTTAAAGAGCATGAAATTGACGGTGTAATTCATTTTGCCGCGGAATCGCATGTTGATAGAAGCATTACAGGTCCTGAAATATTTGTTACTACAAATATTCTTGGCACTCAGGTATTACTGGAAAATGCAAGAAAAGCTTGGCAAGATGATTTTTCTCAGAAACGCTTTGTTCATGTATCAACAGATGAGGTGTATGGCTCCCTAGGGCAGGATGGACTGTTCACAGAAGAGACACCTCTTGCTCCAAATAGCCCGTACTCAGCGAGCAAAGCTGGCTCGGATTTACTCGTCAGATCCTATTTTGAGACCTTTGGTTTTCCTGGGATTATTACTCGATGTTCTAACAATTATGGCCCTTACCAGTATCCAGAAAAGTTGATCCCCTTGATGATTGCTAATGCTTTAGATGACAAACAACTGCCCGTATATGGTGATGGGAAGAACATTCGTGATTGGCTCTATGTGGAGGACCACTGCTCTGCAATTGCGACGGTATTAAGCAAGGGGAAACCTGGCGATGTGTACAATATTGGTGGTAATAATGAATGGAAAAATATCGATATTGTTAAAAAAGTCCTCGAAATCTTAAATAAATCTGAAGACCTCATCACCTTTGTTAAAGATAGACCTGGTCACGATAGACGATATGCTATTGATGCATCTAAGATAAAAAATGATTTAGGCTGGGAGCCCTCTCTTACATTTGAGGTTGGTATAGAAAAATCTATTCAGTGGTATTTGAATAATACTGGTTGGTGGCGTGAGCTGCAGAAAAAACATGAGCTAACAGCTGTTGGGAAATATTAGTTATGGAAATAGTTAAAACTATCTTCAATGATTGTTTTTTAATTAAACCCCGGGTATTTAAAGATAATCGAGGTTTCTTTTTAGAAACCTATTCTGAAAAGAAATTTAAAGAACTTGGGATTACTTCACAATTTTGCCAGGACAATCATTCATTATCTGCTACAGCGGGAGTGGTTCGAGGTCTTCATTTCCAGCATCCCCCTCATGCTCAGGCAAAGCTTGTTAGAGTAACTCGTGGATCTGTATTTGATGTGGTGGTAGACTTACGAAAAAAATCACCGACCTTTGGGCAATGGGATGGCGTTACACTAACTGCAGAAAATTTTCTTATGCTCTATATACCGCGAGGATTTGCTCATGGGTTTTGTACGCTTTCAGATTCTACAGAATTTATGTATAAAAATGACAATCCATATACACCTGAATCTGAGGGTTCTCTTTTGTGGAATGACCCACAGCTCAATATCTCTTGGCCAGTTAAAGAGCCTGTTTTATCTGATAAGGACGCCATGTCGCCTCTATTAAAGGATTTTGTATCTCCATTTTAAAATGGAGGTCTTTTTAAAAAGACAAACAAGAATTGACAAAGGAAATACTATGAAAGGAATTATTCTGGCCGGCGGTGCAGGAACACGACTGCACCCGGCAACAATTTCTGTTAGCAAACAATTGCTTCCGGTATATGACAAACCGATGATCTATTATCCCTTGTCGGTTCTGATGCTCGCTGGTATTAGGGAAATACTTATCATCACAACTCCCCATGAGGCAAAACTTTTTAAGAATCTTTTAGGTGATGGGTCACAATGGGGACTCACTTTTGTTTATGCACAACAACCAGAACCAAAAGGGTTGGCTCAAGCGTTAACCATCGGTGCTGAGTTTGCAGACAAAAAGCCAGTAACGTTAATTCTCGGAGATAATATTTTCTGGGGACATGGTTTTGTCGACAGTTTACTTAATGCAGTATCTGATCCTTCAGGAGCTACCGTGTTTGGCTATTGGGTCACTGATCCAGAGCGCTATGGGGTGGTTGAATTTGATAGCCACGGTAAAGCACTCTCCATTGAGGAGAAACCTACTCACCCCCGTTCAAACGTTGCTGTTACCGGCCTTTATTGCTATGATGGGCATGCTGCTGAATATGCCTCTCAAATAACACCATCTGCCAGAGGTGAGCTGGAGATTACCTCTTTAAATAATATGTATCTAGAAAAAGGAAACCTAAAAGTTGAACTGTTAGGTCGTGGGGTTGCATGGCTTGATACTGGAACACATGACTCAATGCTTCAGGCATCTCTCTTTGTTGAAACAATCCAAAATAGGCAGGGACTTATAGTATCCTCCCCGGAAGAGATTGCCTTTCGTAAAGACTACATTGACGCAACGCAACTTAAACAACTTGCAGAGCCTATGCAAAAAAATAATTACGGAAAAAATTTACTCAAACTACTTGATATGGACCCAACGACACTTTAGTCAGTAAAACCTTAATATTATTCATTTCGACGAATGATATTATCAATCTCCATTTGAACATTAGCCTTATAAATCAGCTCTTCTAAGTCGTGAGAGATCTTCTTACTCTTTTTCAGTACCGATGCTCGTTTATTTAATATAGCTAATTCAAGCTCTCGTTTTCGATTTTCCTCTTTGCGAATTTTTAATATCAAAATTGAGTGGCCAACTGTGATACCCAGTAAAACGAAGAGTGCTGCAAAAAGAGTTAGTGCTAAGAAATTAGATGTCATTAATTTTGTCCATTGTTTTAAATGTTAAAATATACCATTTCATCTAAAACTCTATAAAAATATTTATTAATTATTTAAAAATACAAAAAGATTCAAAAGAAAGGAACCAACAAAATCATTAACCATGCCTAAGGCACTTTTAGTGTTTATACGAAAAGATTTTCAAAATTATAGCTTGTATCACCCTTCTTTTTTCCCATTTCCCCTTTTTTCGATACTTCCTTCATAAATACTTTTGCTATTGAAAATAGGATATAGCAAAATAATAGAGCCCATAAAGAATGCCAATACCATGTATGCTTATTTTTACGGAACATTACTTATTCCTGTAGAATATGTAGTATTAAGTAATTTTGTTAGTACAATATCTTGTCATTAATAATATACCTTTATACTATTTTAAATCAAGTTTTTTTTCAACCCACTAGCGCATTTATAGGGAAAATTATAATCTCAATTAAGTAAAAAGAATTTGGCTCATATAGATATAAAAAACTAAAAGGCGCTAATTTATTTTACTCAAAGGAAGAAATAACTCTACTGCATAGGAGTATGTATGCTTGGTGATGATATTGCTGACAAGAAAATATCAGTTGCTGTCCCGCTCTATAATGAGATTGGCTGTGTAGATGAGCTCTATCAGCGAGTTTTAACTGCTATAAAAAAAACAGGTCTTCAGTACGAATTTATTATTGTTGATGATGGCAGTGATGACGGAACCTTGGAGTATCTGATAGAAAAATCAAGAGAGGATCCTTGTCTTAAAGTGATTGAATTATCTCGAAACTTTGGGCTTCAAGCTGCAGTCTCTGCCTGTCTCCACTTTGCTGAGGGTGATGCGCTCATATTGCTTGATGGTGACCTACAGGACCCTCCTGAGCTGCTATCTGAGATGGTTGACAAGTGGAAGAGTGGCGCGGATGTTGTCTATACGGTAAAAAAATCTCGAAAGGAATTTATTCTTAAGAGAATGGTGTTTTCATTGTTCTATTCTTTTCAGAAAACTCTTTTAAATGGTGCTATTCCTGTTCAAGCGGGGAACTTTTCTCTGCTTGACAAAAAGGTCGTCAGAGCAATTTGTAATCTAAGAGAGAGTAATAGATACTTTCCCGGTCTTCGAAATTGGAGCGGTTTTAAACAGGTTCCTTTATATTATCATCGGGATAAAAGAAAAACGGGCAAGCCAAAGATGACTTTTTTCAGATTGATGAAACTTGGCATGGATGGCATTTTTAACTATACCCACATTCCATTACAGTTTAGCTTGCTTATGGGATTTGCCATGTTGCTCTTGGCATTTGGATTAAGCTGTAATGTGTTATATCAAAAATTTGTATCTCACCAGGCAATATTGGGATGGACATCGACGATACTGATAATTTGCCTAATTGGAGGAGTACAATTGGTTTCAATTAGTATTTTAGGGGAATATATCATTAGGATTTTTGAGAATTCTAAAGGCCGACCCGAGTTTTTTGTGAGGAAGATTTATAAATCCTAGGTAAGACATAACAATCAATGTTCATAAAGAAAACATTTTTTTCCAGCATCATTCAAATATTTACTAATGTTTTAAACCTTAGTTTTGGAATATTAATAGCATATTATTTTGGTGCAACAGAGAAAATGGATTCCTATGCAGTTGTTTCTGGTTTTCTTATTGCTTTTAATTCTCTTTTCTTAAACTCGCAGATAAATTCATTTATCCCTTTTATTTCAAAGTATAAAAACCACCCACAGCAAAAAGAGATAATCTCATCAATCATTCAAACGAATATACTTTTCTTTTTCTTAATCTCCTTAATAATGTTTATTTTTTCCAAGAGTATCGTTTTTCTGCTAGCACCTGGCATGACCTCTGCTCAACTTGCTCTTTCATCTTCAATCTTGAAAATACTTTGCTTATTTGTATTATTATCCAATATGTGCGGTGTTGGATCTGCCTTGCTAAATTATAAATTTCAATTTGTTCAGAGATACTTTGTATCAATGTTGCGGTCTTTATTGGTGATTGTTGCTTTTTTAGTATTGGTTCGTTATATTGGTATCTTTGGAGCTCCTGTTGCACATATCGTTGCACTTTTTATAGTGACATTATTCCATCTTATGCTGTTTTATAAAAATGGCTTTTTTATCAATATTAAATTTGAATTTTGGAACCACTATGTAAAAGAATATGTGATTCTTTTATTGCCAATACTATTTTCAGGTTTCTTTGTTTGGATGATAAAATATGCAGATATTTTTGTTGCATCCTTTTTAAGAACCGGAAGCATTTCACATTTAAACTATTGTAGTAAAATTACAGTAAACTCAGCAATAATAGCGAATATTATCGGTGCTGTTTATTTTCCTATCCTTTCAAAGCTCAGTTCACCAAACAACCAAAAAGAATATATCAATACTTTTTATAAAGGGTTACAGACAATTTTCATCATTGCTATTGGTATGACATTTTTCATCTTCTTTTTCTCCTATTCAATAATTGAACTTTTATTTGAAAGGGGTCTGTTCACATCGAAGGATACCGTAATTGTTGCCAATGTTCTTAAGTGTTATATTTTTACCGTACTCTGTGCACCACTAGGGGCATATTTTTCTCAAGTCTATTTTTCATACAGAAAAACTAAATATGCCATGTTGTTTTCAATCATTTCGTCGACTGTTAATATCTGTTTAAACATTGTTTTAGGATATTTGTATGGAGTAATTGGTCTTGCATTGGCCTCTTCAATTGCATTTTTATTAGGAAACATTTTGCAACTCACTAATATTAAAAGAGTTAATAATAATTTTAAAATTACACATATTGGTAAGCTAATTTACAAACCAACTATTGCAGGTTTAATTACCATACTAATCTTATATTTAACATTAACTGGTTTTTTACAATTATCTGCAGTTACATCTGTAGGTTTAAAAATTTTTAGATTGGCATCCTTTTTTGCACTATTTTGTACTTCCTATTTTTTATTATTGCTAATATTAAAAGTTCCCGTGATAATTGAAGTTGGGAGCAAACTTAAAGTTTACCTTACTCGCTCAGGAAATGAGAAATAAAAAATATGGTTAAAATTATGCACATCATTAATAACCTTAATGTTGGTGGTGCAGAATCTTTGCTCTTAAATATTTGTGATGGCCTAAAGAAGAGGAATCCTGTAGTTGATTTTGTTGTAGTAATTTTAGAGGACAAGAGAGCCCTGGCAGCTAAGTTTAAAGAGAAGGGGATTAGGATTATTTGCCTCGATATTTTGTCAAAAAATATTGGACCTTTTTATAAAATTAAGAAAATTTTAAATGTGATAAAACAGGAAAAACCTACTATTGTTCATACACATTTATTGATCTCAGATTTGTTTGGTCAAATTGCAGCATTTTTGGCTGGTATTAAATATCGAGTGTGTACCATACATAATATGGAATTGAAAAGAGATCTTGGTGATTGGAAATCAAGAAAAATCACTTCGCTGTTATCAACTCACCTAATAGCAGTCTCTAAATGTGCCAAACAATTTTGTGTTGATAAAAAATTGTATCCCAAAAGAAAGATGTCTGTGATTTATAACGCTCCCTCCTTTGAATATGATCTTAAAAAACCTAAATGCTTACCAAAGAAAAATTCTAGTATCAGACTAATTAATGTTGGGCGATTGTTTGATCAAAAGGGTCAAATATATTTGCTTGAGGCAATGAAGCAGTTAGAGAAGCATACTCAAAAAATTTCATTAGAAATTTATGGGACAGGTCCATATTTAGAAAAATTCAATGACTTTGTTATGGAAAACAATTTACAAAACACATTACTGATGGGATTATCCAACAATGTCAAATCCGTTTTGGAAAAGAGCGATATTTTTGTAGCATCTTCTTTATGGGAAGGTTTTCATATCGCTATAGTGGAAGCTATGAGTGTTGGGCTTCCCATTATTTTAACAAACATTCCTCCGCATCGAGAACTCCTTGAAAATATTCCAGATTACCCATTATTTGTGGAACCTGGGAACTCAAGAGCAATATCAGAAGCTATAAAAAGGTTAATATTATCACCAGAGCTTTATAATGAATTGTCTAAGAAATGTTATGAAAGATCAAAAGATTTTTCCATAAGTAAAATGGTTCAAAATTATAATTCCTTCTACAAATCTTTAGAATAAATAGTATTGGATGTAAGGTGAGAAAGCAGGAACAAGTAAAGATATGTTATGTCGTTTCAACTTTGAGAGAGTGTGGTCCAACTAACCAGCTCTTGAATATTCTTAAATATTTAGACGAAGATTCATATGCACCAAGTATTATTACATTGTCTCCTGAACCATCAAATACGATGATACAGGAGTTTCAAAAAATTGGTTGTCCAGTTAAATCTCTAAATTTGAGTAGAATAAAAGGTTTCTTATTTGGCAAAAAGAAACTCCGAACCCTTTTTCAAACAATAAAGCCACAACTAATTCATACACAGGGCGTTAGAGCTGATAGAATTGCCCAAAAAGCTAATCTAACGTTACCGCATGTGATGACTATTCGCAATTTTCCCAAAGAGGACATGCCCTCAAAATTTGGATTAATAAAGGGTACTACCTTGTCGTATCTACACTTATTAGCAATTAAAAGAGGGAGGAATGTCGTCACATGTTCTCAAAAGCTGTGTGAAAAATTTTATAAAATTGGATATTCACACCTTACGTTTGTTCAAAATGGGGTGGATGTAAACAAATTTACTCCTCAAAATGCAACGGAGAAAGAAGGGCTTAGAGAAAAGCTTGGTATTGAAGAAACAGCTCGAGTATTTATAGCCATTGGTAGTTTAATCCCAAGAAAAAATATGGAAACAATTATTGAAGCTTTTAAAAGATTTGGAAAAATTGGAGTAAAGCTATTCATATTGGGAGATGGTTTTTTAAAAGAAAGACTTCTTTCGAATGCAGAAAACAACAGGAACGTCATTTTTGTTGGTCATACAAATAACGTGTTAGAATATTTAAAAATAGGAGATTTTTATATTTCAGCAGCTTTGTCAGAAGGATTGCCAAATACCGTATTAGAAGCAATGGCGTGTAAAATCCCCCCTATTTTATCCAATATACCATCTCATCACGAAATATTTGAAAATGAGAAGTGGGATTACTTTTTTAATTCCTATGATGTTGAGTCTCTCTATACATTAATGTGTCAGATACTAAAACAAAGTAGAGAAGAATTAGCACAGAAGGTACATTCGATTGTTGAACAAAAATTTACCGCTCAAAAAATGTCATTGGCATATCAAGAGCGCTACAGAGCTTTGAGCATCCCAGCAACTATTGAGTTAAAGACAAAATGATTTATTATTTTTGGGACTCATGTTTTAAAAAATAAGGCTAATAACTCATGGCAGACGATAAAAGCATTCTTTATATAATCTTTGATCTAAAAAGGGGTGGTGCCCAGGGCATGCTTTATAATTTGTCAGCAATTGCAAAATTGAACAAATTTAATGTAAATATATTGTACTTTGCTAAAAATGATGAAATGTATAAGGATTTTAAAGAAATACAAATTCCAACATATCTTTTTTATAAGAAAAGATTTATCATGCAATTTATTGCATTTCGCAAATTGATAAAAAAAATTTCACCAGATATAGTGCATCTTCATACTGGCCTAGGGGGATTGGGGCTTGTTTTATTTATAAGATTGTGTGGTTTTAAAAAAATATTGCATACAGTTCACATTTTATCAGGACTCAAGCATACATTAAGAACTGGAATGTTTGAATTTTTTTCACAGTTTTTCATTCATAAATTTGTTCATGTATCTGAGAACTCCCAAAAGAGGCATCAATCTAAGTACTTAGTAAATAAGAGGAAAAGTCTTTTAATTTACAATGGAATTAATTATCAAAAAATCCGTAATAAAATTCGTAAAAATAATGAACAATATACAAAAAAGAGCGGATTTCATATTACAACAATAGCAAATTTGTCTGAGGTTAAAGGGCATATATATGCATTAAAGGCGATTCAAAAGCTGGTTGTTCGACACAATCAAGTTTATTACCATATTGTTGGTGCTCCACGAAAAAATGATAATACACATTCGACAATAGATGCCTATATTAAGGAAAACAAGTTAGAATCCAATATAATTTGTCATGGTACTCAAGAAGATGTTTATCCCTTTCTGTTAAGAAGTGATCTCTATTTATGTACCTCAGAAGATGAGCTGTTACCGATGTCAATTTTAGAGGCTATGGCATGCCATGTTCCTATTGTTGCAACAAGGGTTGGAGGAATTCCAGAACTATTAGGGCGGTCAAATGAGTTTGGCCTACTTGCAAAACCTAAAGATTTTGAAGATATTTTTTATCAAATATTTCGAATGTATTCTGATAAGGCTTTGCGAAGTTATTACACCGAACAATCAAAAAAACGGGCAATGGATTTTAACTTTGATAATACCTTATGTAAATATATAGATCTTTATAATGACCTGTTGACATAGGTAATAAAAGAGCATGAGACTCCTTGTGATCGAGGTATACTAAATAATGAAAATACTAATTGTAACTACCGAGTTCCCCCCCTATGTTGGTGGTGCAGGATCATATAGTATGACCTTGGCAAAGGGTCTTGCTAAGTTAAATCATGAAGTCTCGATTTTTACAAAAAATTATACAACCTATAAAAATGATCAACAGGTCGTAGATGTAAATCTAAAGAATTTGGGCATTTTAATATATCGCCATCCATGGTTAAAGAAAATTTCATTACTATTTTGGCGATTTATTATTAAAAAGCATCTTTTAGTATTCAAATATGATCTTTGCCTTATAACAAACGAAGGTGCACAGATAATTCTATGTTCGCCAAGTTTCAAACAACTAATGCCAAAATATGGCGTAATTATTCACGGTACTGAAATATCTCATCATTTCGAAAAAACGATACAGCTTAATCATTTTTTTTATTCAAGAAAGAACATGGAAGCTCTTTTATTGAATGCTCAAAGAGTTATTACGGTAAGTAAAAGTACGAAAGAGTGGATACAGAGAAGGCTTAATCTTGGGAATAAAGCGGTTGAAGTCTTAAATTGTATTGATAGTGAGATATTTTGCTACAAACATGGCTTTAATGAAACAGCTTTAAGGCATGAGTATGGAATTAAAGAGAGAGATATTTTGCTTATGTCAGCCTCTCGGTTAGTGGAAGATAAAGGGCAACATTTGGTAATTCAGGCTCTAAAAGAGATTGAGAAGAAATTTGATAATGTAAAGCTCATTATATGTGGCGATGGGCCAAATAAATCAAAACTGATAGAATTAACCAAAAAACTACAACTTGAGAGTAAGGTAATATTTACGAACCGAGTGAATATTTTAAAAATTCGAGATTTCTATCAAATTGCCGATGTATTTGTGTTGCTCAGCCTTAGAGGTAAAAAGGAAAGCTTTGGTCTTGTCTTTTTGGAGGCAAATGCTTGCAAGACTCCCGTTATAGGTTCTCGTGCTGGTGGAATGATTGAGGCGATTGAAGATGAATACTCTGGATACCTTGTAGATCCAAATAACATGGAACAAATTGTTAAAACGTTGACACTGATGATCATCGATAGAAGTCTACGACTAAGTCTTGCAGAAAATGGATACAAACGGGTTCAAGAAAAATTTACCGAGACTCAACTGGCAAAAAATGTTATTAGGAAGTTGTTGAGCCAACAACATTAGAATTGAATGGATTATTGCATATATCAATATGGCACAATTTACATTGTTTGAAAAAATACTAGCACGATTTCTGTCAAGATTTCCCTTTCTAAAAAAAGGAATCAAGCGTTCCTATCAGACTATAAATTTTATTATATATAGAAAGAAACATGCCTATAAATCAAAATTTCCTATTGTAAAAATAGCCAGTGGGAATAAAGAGTCATTCTTTGGTTATTATGATAATTCACCCATTAATGAGTCCAATGAGTACATCCTTTTTCATAGTGTCGAAAAAAATGGTACAAAAAATGTGCCAGATAGCACACAACCAATAAAGATTTATCTTACCGAATGTAGAACGAGTCAGACTATTGAGATAGATGAATCATATGCATACAATTGGCAACAGGGCACTAAATTACAATGGCTAAATACAAGGAAATTTATCTATAATGCCTTTGAAGATGGCATGTATATTTCAAAAATTATTGACGTGACAAGCAAAAGTTTTATAAAAAAAATTAAAATTCCAATTTATGATTGTTTTCAAGATATTTTTGCTCTCTCCTTAAATTTTAATCGATTACACCAATTAAGACCTGATTATGGCTATCGTAAAAAAAATGAAGCAATTGACTATATGAAAAATCATAATGATGGAATCTTTCATATTGATTTTTTAACCGGCAACATCAGTTTAATTATTACAATCGAGAGATTGATTGCATTACATAAAAAACCGTCTATGCATGGGGCAAAGCACCTTGTTAATCATATTATGATCTCACCTGATGGAAATCATTTTGTTTTTCTACACAGATGGATCACATCAAGGGGTATTCGCTTTGATAGCCTTGTCTTAAGTGATAGTAAGGGAGAGAGAGTATCTATCTTGGCGGATGATAATATGGTGAGTCATTGTTGTTGGTATGGGAATGAACATATTATTGGCTATTTAACACATAAAATGTTGGGTGATCAGTTTTATACAATCAATATTAAGACTAATGACGTGGTGCCTCTTTCAACAATATTGTCGAAATTTGGTGATGGTCATCCAAGCTTTTTCCAAAATAAAATGGTATGTGATTCCTATCCAAACAAGGCTAGGTATAAACAACTATTTATATTTAATAAAGAGACCGAGGAAATTGAGGATATTGGTGAGTTTCTTGAACCATTAAATTATAATGGTGAAACGAGATGCGATCTTCATCCTAGATGGTCTTTAGACGGTAAGTCAATATTTTTTGACTCTGTTCATGAAGGAAAACGACATTTATATATGACAAAACTGGGCTTGTAGAATTTGAGTACACATATAGACATTCGTGTTTTATTACCGGTAGTAAAAAATGATAGAGTTGATTTTTTTATAAAGGCCGTTGAAAGCATTTTACGTCAGTCATTTCGGGATTTTTCTTTGGTCGTTTGTATTGATGGTCCCTCGTCAGAATCTATTGATGCATATTTGGAATCAATTCAAACCAAAGATAGTAGACTTGAACTGTTTAGAAATAAAGTAAATGTTGGTTTAGCTACAACTTTAAATAGAGCCATTAAAAAATTTGACGCTGATATCTATGTTAGAATGGATTCTGATGATATTGCTCGAAATGACAGAATTGAGAAGATTGTTGCTGAATTCAATAAGAAGCCAGAGGTTCTTCTTGTTGGGTCGGAATGTATTGAAATAGATGAAAATGGTGTTGAAACGTTTTATAAAAAAATGCCTTCCCAGAAGAAGTTGTTACCTTGGGCATACACAAGAAATCCCTTTGGGCATTCGACGGTTGCCTTTAGAAGAGAATTCATCAACTCTGTTGGATTTTACAATGAGAAGTTCAAGAAAAGTCAAGATTATGATTTGTGGGCAAGAGCAATAATGCTAAATGTTAAAATGTATAATATTCATGAACCACTGATTTATTTTAGAACCACTCAAGATTTTTGGAAAAGAAGAACAAGCTGGGTTAATATAAAAAATGAGGTGAAAGTATCACTCATGCTTATTAAACACTTTAATGCCTATCTGCGTTTGCCGAAACTTGGTATGAAAGTGTTGCTAAGAATTGTATTAAAGTATGCACCAATTGGCTTAAATAAATTTGCATATAAGGTTTTTAGATAGCGATTAAATTTTATATTTAGGATTATGTAATTTACATGGTTTATACTAAATCAGAGATTCTAACGTTTCAAAAATTATCAAAGAACTTCTATTTATTGAAATTTAAATGGAGTTCTGAGAATGATACACCACTACCGGGTCAATTTTTCACTATAAGAGTTTCTGATACCACAGTACCATTGCTTCGTAGACCTTTTGCTTTTTCTAATTTTGATATTACTGGCAATACAGCTTCCTTTATTTTTGAGAAAAAGGGTGTTGGTACTGAGATGCTTGCTGCAATGGGTGTAAATGAGGAGCTCGATATTATCGGTCCTTTGGGAAACACGTTTTTTCAACCTCAAGATGATCGACCAATTATTCTTGTTGCTGGTGGCATTGGATTAGGGCCAATGCTTTTTTTAGCTGAGACGCTACAAAGGGGAAATAAAGTTTTTAATTTTGTTTTTGGGGCAAAAAGTAAAACATTAATTCCGAATCAAAATATTTTTAAAAATATAAATCCAGTCATTTGCACTGATGATGGCTCTGATGGATTTAGTGGAACAACAATAGACTATTTAAAAAGCATAAATGATGATGGCATTCTAAATAGCGGCCATCTGATGGCATGCGGTCCTTTGCCAATGTTAAAAGCTTGTCATGAATTCGCATTAGAAAATTCTACGAGTTGCCAGGTTTCTCTTGAGCAGACCATGGCCTGCGGTGTTGGTGCGTGTATGGGGTGTGTTGTTAAAATAAAACAGGAACCAGGATTTGCTCGAGTCTGCAAAGAGGGGACAGTTTTTAATAGCAAGGATATCCTATGGACCTAAGCGTAAAGATTGGAAAAAGCACCTTAGCCAACCCAATCGGAGTGGCATCTGGTACATTTGGGTATGGAAGTGAATATGAGAAATTGATTGATTTCTCCTCAATTGGGGCAATCTACACTAAAGCGGTAACCCTCCATCCTCGTGCTGGAAATGATATGCCCCGTATCATCGAGACACCATCGGGGTTACTTAATTCTATTGGTCTTGCAAATGTTGGTGTTGATAAGTTTATAACAGATAAGCTGCCTTTTTTACGCACCCTTCCCAGTGCAATTATTCCAAATATTGCCGGAGCAACAGAGGATGAATATTATTCAGTTGTTAAAAAATTAGATTCCTCAAACGAGATATTTGGTTATGAAATTAATATTTCCTGCCCAAATGTAAAAAAAGGAGCCCTAGCCTTTGGGACTGATCCAGAGATGGTTGAGTCACTTACTGAAAATCTAAGAGCATTAACAGAGAAACCTCTTATAATTAAATTAACACCAAATGTGACGGATATTTCAGTTATAGCCAAAGCTGCTGAAAATGGTGGGGCTGATGCAATCTCGTGCATTAATACACTCATTGGAATGGTTATTGATATTAATAATAAGAGGCCCGTCCTTGCAGCTGGAACAGGGGGATTATCAGGCCCAGGAATTAGACCAGTTGCCGTAGCTATGACATTTAAGGTTTGTAAAGCGGTAGATATTCCGGTTATTGGCATGGGGGGCATAATGAATGATGAGGATGCCCTTCAGTTCTTTTTGGCTGGTGCCTCAGCAATACAGATTGGAACTGGAAATTTTGTTGATCCACTCATATCAAATAAAATATTGGAGGGAGTTCAAAACTACTGCAAAGAAGAGAGGGTAAATACAATATTAGAATTGCATGGTCTATTTTTATCATAATCTTGTTATTTTGGAGGAACCCATTTCAACTAGACCTTATATAGCTCACTTGAACAAAAATTGCATGATATTGCCTCTGACCTTTTTTTTTAGTATTATTCTTTGTTTGTTTTTGAATTGTAGTGCCAGCAACAATATTCGTCCATCGTCAAAAAACTCGGTAAAAGTAAATACTAAAACAAGTAAGTCCATTCAGAAACAGCATAAAAGTGAGGGTGTTGCCTCGTATTATGGAAGAAAGTTTCATGGCAGAACCACTGCTAGTGGTGAACCGTATAACATGTATGCAATGACTGCTGCCCATAACACTTTCCCTTTTAATACCAAAATCAAGGTAACCAATTTGGAAAATGGTAAAAGTGTCATTGTTCGGATCAATGATAGAGGGCCGAGTATCAAGGGAAGGATTATTGATCTTTCTTACAAAGCTGCAAAGAGAATTGATATGATTGAGAAGGGAACAGTACAAGTAGTGTTAGAGCTGGTTAAGGAATAAAATGCGCCTATTGCCGACTCCCTCTTATATACCAACGATTAAAGGATTGTGGAATAATTTTTTAAAGCGTGAGGCTGTGTATCCATTTTATGCATCTTTTAAGATTACCTCTCGTTGTCATTTTGGATGCCCTTTTTGTAATATGAATAAAGATTTAAGTCTTGACCTTTCCACAGAAGAGGTGAAACTAATATTAGATAATCTTTCTCGATCACCAATTCTTATGACAAGTTTTGAAGGAGGGGAGCCACTTTTACGAGATGATATTGGTGAGCTTCTTGAATACGCTCAACAATGTAAATTTTATCTTTTATTTACCACCAGCGCGAAAAACATGTTTGATTATTCCATTGAGAAGTACGCAAAATATATTGATTTCTTACATATCTCAATTGATGAAGGGCACGATAATCTTGGAATGTTTGAGCAGCTTCCAAAAATTGCAAACCTTTCAACTCAAGTATCTGTTCAAGTTGTTGTCACTCAGGAAACCATCGAAAATCTTGAAGATAAGGTGAGAACGTGCTATAATGCGGGAGTAAATATTGTAATAATTCCTGCATCTCCAATGGAAGGGGCAAAACATAGCTTTCCCAATATAGACGAGCTCGAATCAATCATTTTGGAGCTATATAAGAAATATCCAAGAACTATTCACACTCCAATTGGATATTTTAAAGCGTTTCGAAATCAAAGATGCTCCTCAGCGTCAATAATTATTGCCCCGGATGGACTTTTATATTACCCATGCCATATTTTGGAATCTAAAGGACCCGATTTACGAAAAGTTGATCTCTCTAAATGGTTGCTATCTGCGGATGCAAAAAAACTCAGGCAAACCATGAACATCTGTCAAAAGAATTGTGGTTGGTATCAGTATTACTCTATTAATTCTTATATCTCACCCTCCACAGTATTCCAAAGCTTGGGCCCAATTTTTAAAAAGAGGTCATGAATAGTCATGTTAAGTGAAAAATTTTGTATTTTATTCAATCAAGTTAAAGGCACTTTTTTATTGAGTAAGGTAATAGTATGAAAGATTTTTTTGATTTTACTTCTTTTATAGTAGTATTGTTTAAGCGATGGAAGTTAATACTAGCTAACTGTTTTCTAATTAGTATAATAGCAATTGGTTATAGTTTTTACTTTGCAGAAAAGCAATTTGTATCATCTATTACATTTCTCCCACCTCCAAAAGAAAACTCAATGTTTGGATTTATGCCAAATATTTCTGCATTACCACTTTCTTATTCCTCAAATATCATGCCTCAACAAATCGCAACTATCTTTAATAGTAAGGCTTTGCGAAGAAGAATAATTGAAAAATTTAATTATTACCAAAAATTTGAATTACATGCCAACCCTAATAAATTTGAGGTAGCTAACAGGCGACTTAAGCGAGACATCCTTATGGAAATAGAAGAAACAGGAAGTCTTGGTGTTGCAACACATATTTCCTATGCTTTAAGCTCTTATCATACTTCTCCTGATACGTGTTATCAAATTGTTAAATATGCATTTTTCCTTATTGATTCAATGTTAAATCATGTAAATGTCGATAGAGGTAAACAACATAGACAGTTTATTGAAGGACAATTAGAGCTTAATCGAGCTATATATGATAGCTTGCAAGTGGAATTTAACAAATTTCAAAAAGAAAATAAGGTGTACAATATTTCGCAACAGGTGAAGCTTACCTTAGAAAGCTATGCCACCCTTAAAGCTCAGCTTATTGCAAATGAAATTAAGTTAAAGGAATTGAGAATAGATTATAGTAGTACTTTTCCTCTGGTCCAGGAGTTACAAAAGAAAAATGCTGTTTTAAGACATAGGATAAGGGGGCTTGAAAAAAGCTCTGATCCTGATGTTTTCATTGGGCTTGTTAAATCGGCTGATCTTGCTCCTATATATAAAGAGTTTTTACGGGGGATTGAAGTTCAGGATAGATTGATCTTGCTGCTTACTCAGCAACTTGAAGAGGCACGATTAAAGGAGGCGAGAGATTTCTCAAGCTTAAAAATTATTGATCCAGCCTTTGTGCCAGAATATAAAGTAAGACCTAAGCGCCTGGTGCTTTGTGTTGTGATATTTTCTGTATATATGATTATTGTTCTTTCATTAATAATACTGCACCATGTTTTTATAACATACATTGTTAACACAAAATTATTTAATGAACTCCTTAAGGTCTTTAAAAAATAGTAGTCAGATCTTTCTCTACTTAGGGTTAGCTTTTTCTTTGTTGATTACTTTGTTTTCAGCAATGACTGAGCAATATTTCCTCATTTGCATACCCTTTGTGTTTGGTACATTATTTGTTATTGTTTTTATTCCCCGATTAATACCATTTTTTTTTCTTGCTTCAAATTTTTATGGAGGCTTTTTACTTGACAAAGGTTTCATTGCTGTAACGCTTACCGATATTGCATTCCTAATTGTTTTATTAGGTTATTGGGGGGGGGGGGTAAATCAGGATGGTGAACGAGTCTTTCAAAATGTATCAGCTCAGAAAATTCAAAAATTCTTAATAATATTTTTTCTATGCGCCCTATTTTCTTTTCTTTTCAACGTAGTGAATTTCGAGGGAGTATTTATATATTTCTCGCTTTGGTACCTTATTAAACTTTGTCAATTGTTCATTATTTTCAGAATCTTTTCCATTCAATTTTTTAGCAAAGAGGATATCGAGAGAGTATTATCATTATGTATTATTCTGTCTCTTTTTCAATTGCCAATTATCTTAATACAAACTCGCTATTCTAATCCCTCTAGCAATTATGACATGGGAGGAGTATCCGGTACTTTTACATATCATCCCTCTATGATTGCCTTGTGCATGATAATCCCTATGGCATTTTCAATGTATAGATTTTTTTCATCCAATCGATTGTTTTATAAAGTGTTGTATGCGTGTGCTGGGTTCATTTCACTGTATATTCTTTTTGCTTCAGCCAGTAGAAGTGCCATATTCGGTATCGCCATATCCGTATTATTCGCAATAGTTATATCTTTTCGGTTTAAAACGAAGATAATCCTTAACCTATCAATAGTGGCAATTGCCTTAGTTTTTCTATATAATTTTTTACCCCTTAAGGATATTGTAAATGCTACCCTTCATTCCCAAGATACAGGAACTCTTGATTTAAGCTCCTATTCGCGATTTTATATTTGGTACGGTGCGTATTTGCATTTTCTTAAAGTTGGTATTCTTCAAAAATTATTTGGTATTGGGATAGGTACCTTTAGTTCAATTCCTTATGAATTCGTAATTTGGGGTATTGCAAAAAGCGCAACTGGTGCTCACAATAATTTTCTCCATGTCCTTTTAGAAATTGGTATTGTTGGGTTCATTTCATTCATACTTCTCTTTTTCTTTATACTCAAGGAGTTGTATAAATACTCCACCAATATGCTCTGCCGAATGTTTTTTTTCCTCACCATTGCACTTTTAGCTAGTGGCTTGACCCAGGAAACCTTCTGGTTTCAAAAGGCCTTTGGTTCTTTTTGGCTTTATTATATTTTTCTTTTGGCAATAGTACTCCAAAGTAATAACAAGGTTGTAACATGATTCGTTTTTTTTATGGTTTGTTTGTTTCGTTGTTAATCTGCATGCCTCTTTTAGCACAGGATATTGATCTTTATCAGAATCCTTTGAATTATCAGGAGACTGTGAAGCAGCAGAAGCAGCGAATGCAAGAGCTTAATGATTATAATTTTACCGTCCTTAGAGAGCGATCTCAGCGATCCGAAAAACCCTCTTCCGCATTATCAAGCTTTGATAACCAAATCAACCCCGATAGCTACATTCTTGGTACTGGCGATGGCTTTACCATTTATTTATGGGGGAGTGTAGATGATAAAATTGAAGCAAGCATCAATCAAGAGGGGATATTGGTAATACCTTCAATTGGCGAGATTAATATTAAACATCTTACTCTCTCAGAGGGAAAAGAAAAAATAAAAAGAGTTATCAGCCAAGCATATAAGGAGATGAAAATCTCTGTGATTCTATCAAGTATTCGTAAATTTAAAATCTATGTGCTTGGAGAGGTTAGGTTTCCTGGATTTTATGAAGTAAATGGAGCAACCCGTGTATCAGATTTGCTTGAAATTGCTGATGGGTTTGAGGATGACAGCACTT
Organism: Chitinivibrionales bacterium; assembly: GCA_028278335.1. Lineage (GTDB taxonomy): Bacteria > Fibrobacterota > Chitinivibrionia > Chitinivibrionales > JANQEN01 > JANQEN01. Next base: position 32,629 of record JANQEN010000192.1, read on the forward strand.
TTAGACTTCGTGGAATTGAGATCACCAATGAGCATCATCCAAAACGCTTTGCTGATCTTGCTCTCTTTTATCATAGTAATATCATAGATAAGAATCCCTATTTATTGGAGGGAGATCGAGTTTTTGTACCGGCAAAAAAAGAGTTGCTATCTATTTATGGGGGTGTTAGCTATCCTGGATTATATATGTATATGCCAGGGGATTCATTAATCACATTAATAAACGCAGCTGGTGGATTATCTCGTGATGCAGACTCCACGAACGTTATCGTGTATAGATTTGTTGATGATATAGATTCTCTTATTTCTTTTGAGTTGTCTTTTAAAGATTCATCGCTCTACTCTTTTCTCTTAAAAAGAGACGATCGCATTCTGGTTTGTAACATACCGGAATATCGTGTACACCGTCAGGTATCTCTGGTTGGGGCAGTAAAATTTCCTGGTGTGTATCCAATTAAAAAGGATAAAACAAAGTTAGCTGAGGTGATAGCCATGGCAGGTGGTCTTACAACCGATGCTTTTCTAAAGGGAAGCAAGATCATCAGGAAGCGATTGACAAAGTTTGATGATGACCGTGAATACCAGCGCCTGAGAAGAATCCCTATGGAGAATCTGACACCTTTGGAACGAAACTATTTAAAAACTAAGATGACTGAGGAAGGTGGAAAGGTTAGTATAGATTTTGAAGAGCTTATGGAAAATGGTAGCGCTCTTTATAATATTATTTTGCGTGATGAAGATGAGATCACAATTGCACGTAAAAATTTATCAGTAAAGGTTACTGGTGCGGTCATTTCACCCGGCCTTGTGAGCTTTAAGAACGGATCAGATTATAAGTACTATATAAACCTTACCGGTGGATACAATGAGAGGGCACGAAAGCGATCGATTACTATCATTAAGGGTGGTAGTGGTATTTGGTTGAAACCTCGGGAAGTTGAAAAGTTAGAAGCTGGTGATGCAATCTGGGTTCCTGAGAAGCCCTATATTAATAGACTTCAGGTAACTAAAGATATTCTGGCAATTGTGGGAAGTGTAGCCACAGTTGTATTGTCAGGTATAGCAATAACAAACTCTTTTGAATAATGAATTGATGCTATTGGCTTAGATCAGGTAGAAATGACTTTACCCTAGGCGAATAAATTATATCGCAGAATACAATAAATTGCACGGACTCCATCTCGCCAATTAATCTTTTTACCCTCTCGATAAGTCCTTCCTTGATAGGAAATTCCTACTTCATAAATTCGATACCCTGCTTTGGCAATTTTTGCGGTGATCTCCGGTTCAAATCCAAAGCGATTTTCTTTGAGGGGAATATTTTTTATGATTTCTGTTCGAAATACCTTGTAACACACTTCCATGTCGGTAAGGTTTAAGTTGGTAAACATGTTGGAAAGAAGATTAAGGAAGTGATTTCCCATAGCATGCCAGAAGTATAAGACTCGGTGACACTCACTACCCACAAACCTGCTACCATAGACAACATCAGCAATACCCTCGGAAAGTGGGGTCAGGAGTCTATGATAATCTTGAGGATCATATTCAAGATCGGCATCTTGTATTATAACAAAGTCTCCCGAGGCTTTTTGAAAACCAGTTCTGAGCGCAGCTCCTTTGCCCATGTTTTTTGGTTGGAGTACCAGTACGTCTATCTGATCATCAAGGGTTTCAAGGAGTTTTCTGGTACCATCAGTAGAATAATCGTCCACGACGATTATCTCTTTGTCAATGTTAATCGCATGAATACGCTTTAAAATTTCTGTAATGGTTTTTTTCTCGTTATAACAGGGAATTACGACTGATAGTTTCATGGAATAGAGAAAGTTTATGAGTTAGGTGGTTTTAGTTACGGTTTTTATGTCTCAATTTTTTGCAATAATGAAAGCACATCATTCAACTCTGAAACGGTACTTTCTATGAGCTTGCGATTATCTTTTGGCTCTAATGGTTTTTCTGGTTGAGGTGAGGTCACTCTCATCGTCGTGAGTCTTTTTTTTGCTCCGGAAATGGTATATTGTTCATCATACAATAAGCTTTTTATTGTTTGAATGATGTCTATATCTTTCTCCCTGTAGGCCCTATTTCCAGCTCGATTCTTCTTTGGCCGCAGCAAGGGAAATTCGCTTTCCCAATATCGCAACACATGCGGTTCCAACTCTGTTCGTTCACACACTTCACGGATGGAATAATAGGTTTTTTGGTTACTTAACATAGAAGCCTCAAAATAAAACTTGTTTATAAAAGATCAAACTAAAGCGATGAAAGTATAAAAAAAATATACATGGGCGAAGCTATATAGTCAACTTGTTGCATTGAGAACGTGATTATTTAGTCACGCTCTGGTTTAGATTCTCGACGCATAAGATCCTTTAAAGCTTCAATAGGAGACTTATCCTCATAGAGAGCTTTGTATATTTCAGTAGTAATAGGCATGTCGATATTATACTTTTGTGCAAGGTTGTAGACTGATTTTGTGGTAGCAACTCCTTCTGCTACCATAGTCATTTTATTGAGAGCCTCATCCATGGTGAGGCCTGAGGCGATCAATTCACCCATTCTCCTGTTTCGACTATGTTGACTGATACAGGTAGTGATTAAGTCCCCGAATCCAGCAAGACCGCTGAAGGTCATCTCCTCTGCGCCCATGGCTCGACCCAGTCGACACATCTCTACCATACCACGTGTTAAAAGCGCTCCCTTTGTATTATCCCCAAATCCAAGTCCATCGCAGATGCCCGCAGCTAAGGCGATGACATTTTTTACACTAGCTGATAATTCTACACCTACCACATCATTATTTGTATAAATCCTGAAACTGTCTGTTGAAAACTGATTTTGAATTTCAACAGCAAGTTCATTGTTTTGTGAAGCGGCGACAACGGTGGTTGGGATACCGCGAGATACCTCTTCTGCATGGGAAGGGCCCGAAAGAACAACCTGTTTACTTGAATCAACCACAGAAAGTTCTTGGGTTACAACTTCGGTTAATAAGCTTAAGCTGGAACATTCGATGCCCTTGGAGGCTAAAATCCATCCTTTGATTGCTGCGATAGAATTTTGGTCAACAACTTCGTTAATGGTCTTCATAGTAGCACGCACAGTTTGTGCTGGTACAACAACAAGGATGTAATCTGAAGATAAAATCGGAACAGTAATGTCACTGGTAATGGTTATAGATTCTGGAATAGTAATACCGGGGAGCTTAGTTGGATGCTCGCGTCTCTCACTAAGCATCTGAGCATCCTCTTGATTAAACTCCCAAAGAGAAATAGAATGATTTCTTTTTTCAAGCAGAACTGCAAGAGCTATAGCCCAGCTTCCTGCTCCCAAAATACCAATATTCATTTATAGCTCCTTTTCAGAAGAGGAATCGTCAGTCTCTTCTTTATGTTGTCCTGGAACACCTGCTGGCTTAAAAGTGAGAATTACCGGGCATCCTGAGAAATCATACTCCGCCTGGATTTTATTTCTCAAAAACCGTTGATAGGCTGGAGTTATCATTTCCGGGTTAGAACAGAACAGATTAAATTGGGGGTACTCAATTTTTTGCTGCTTAATTCCTAAAAATCGAACCTGTTTACTCGAGATGTAGGGGTGAGGGTGTTGACGGGTCCACGTAAAAAGATTTTCCCGTAATTGAGCGGGTTTGATACGTTTTTCCATTCGTTCTAATACACCAAAGGCTGTGTCAAGCACCTGAGGCACTCTCTGGCCTGTCAGGGCAGAAATGGAGATCATTGGGACATACTGTAGTTCCATATATGTTTTTTTTGTCTCTGCAACCAATGTGTCAAAGGTTTTATGATCCTTTTCAACCAAGTCCCACTTATTCCAGCAGATGATAATACCCTTGCGTTGCTTATTGATATGAGCAATTATTTTTAAATCCTGCTCACCAACTTTTCGATCAGTGTCAATCAGAAGGACGCATACATTGGCCCTTTTTACTGATCCCAAGGCACGTAAGTTTGAGTAATATTCAATGTCATCATTGACCTGTGCTTTTCGTCTTAGACCTGCCGTATCAATGATACGGACCTTTTTTTTGTTATACATGACAATACTGTCAATAGCATCACGGGTGGTTCCGGGGACATTGTCAACGATCATACGATCATCTTGAAGCACCTTATTTACAAAGGATGATTTACCTGCATTGGGTCGGCCAATAACTGCCAAACTCAAATCAACCTCTTCATGAAAGGGCATTGTATCTGATTGATTTTCTTTTAATGTAGCACAAACATCATCTAATAAATCACCAACACCTTTGCCATGCAGAGCAGAAATAAGTAAGGGATCACCACATCCCAGTGAGGTTAATTGATAAGCCTCATAGTCCAAAGAGGAGGATTCAGCTTTGTTCCCAGCAAGAATTACTTTGTTGTAACAGGTTTTCCGAAGACGCTGTGCAATAAGCAAATCAAGATCTGTTGGGCCTGCTTGTGCATCAATAAGAAAAATAATTGCCGATGACTCGGCAAGTGCTGTGTCAACCTGTCGGTTTATCTCCTGGGGGATGCTCTCACGAGAGGTGGGTAGAAGACCACCGGTGTCGACTATACAAAAGTCTATCCCATTCCATGATGTTTCCATGTAATTTCTGTCACGAGTTACACCGGGGGTGTCGTTGACCACAGCAATTCTACGGTGAAGAATTCTGTTAAAAAGAGAGGACTTCCCAACATTGGGTCTTCCAACAATAGATACGATTGGCAGGCGAGCCAAAGAGATCTCCTTACATGAAGCTACTAATTCGTTTGAAGTCTGCGCAAGTGTTCATTCGCTACAGAGGCCCACCAACTTTGCGGTTTTCGTTTAATAAATTCTCGAAAACCTTTTATGGCCATCTGTTTTTGGGAAATTTTAATGCCCACAATGCCCAAATTATAGTACCCAAAAATATAATTTGGATTGCTTTTAAGCAGCTCATTCAGCAAATTAAATGTCTCTTTGAAATTTCCCTGTTGAAAATTGAGAATACTGGCAACCCAAAGATCAGCGTTTTGACTCGATTCAGATTGGCCTGATAATCGTGATTCAATATCATTTAAAAGTGATTGAAAAGCTTCTCTTCCTAAAATGAACGGCTGATACTCTGGAGGGCAAAAGATGTCATTTCGTGATGGAGCTATTTCATGCTCAAACCAGAACCGTGAGTTTTTTGAAAGCACTTTAAATCCTTGATACTCTGAGGTCATCCATTTGATATAATCGCGAGTTAAGTTTGTCCGCAACGCGACAGTTGATCGAATATGTTTCTGTTCAGGAAGTTTTTGGTATGATGAAATGAGCCTTTTGTCAATATCAACATCCAAACGATACTCTATTGCCGCATTGGCAACAGATGCCATACAATCACCATTTGGAGGGAAAAGCGGTATGATAAAACGGTTATGTTTCCAATCATAGAGACCGTTTCCATTTCCAGGATAGATGAGTATTGATGGCTTTCCAAATATAAGAACCCGATCATTTTGAAAGAGTCGTGGGTCAAACTCAAGGATTCTGTCAAAGCATTCATAGGCTTCATCCAAGGTAAAAAAAGGAGTACCTGGTCGAAAAACCGAACAGCTCTCCATGTGAAGTCGCTTCGCACTCAATTTTACTAAGTCACGTAGGTATTCTAACTCTCGTCGTAATCGATTTTCAATTTCCCCTGGTGAAACTGTACAATTATCATCCTTAAGAGTCGACAATTGACTCTGTTTTTTTCTCATTTTCTCTTCATTTTCAATCTTTTTTTCTATCAGCTCAAGGACTTTGGTGCCATAATTTCTAAGAAGCGTTTTTTCCTTTGAAGAGCCAAGCAGAGAGAATAGTTTATCCTTTAATCGATTTTTCTCCATCAACAGATTTGATCGTGCAACCATCTTTCGTCTCTCGTCAACTGGTAAGAATGTTCCTCGGGCAACCTCTTTTTTATTCTGCAAGTCTTGATAGGTTAGACGATCAATTTCAGTAAGATTTTTTATCAAGGCTAAGGTTGATTTGTCAGCTCGAATGGTAAATCGTTTGAGGAGAAACTCCAATCGCTCCTTTTGTAAAGAGATTATTTCACTATTAAACATGGATGCTTGGATTTCACATTGTCGTATTTCATCTTTGAGTATGGTTTTTTTGTCTCCAGAGTTAGCTCGCCAGAGTAAATCTTGTAACCATGTGGTGGGAATGAAGGTTTTTAAATGACGATACTGCTGTTGTGACGAAAGGTGGATTTGTGGGAAGGGATCGTTACTAACTTGGGCGATTTCTTCTAAACAGCCATTGTTTATGAAGTCCATATTCTCCTGTAAAAATGGTGCTATGTCTTCGCCATTATGGATTAAATCACCCAGCGAGTCGATAAGGTATGACCAATAGAGCGAACCCAGATTGCATACAGAAGTTTGGTCTGCTGGATTGTCCAGATAGGCTTGAATCGTTGCTGTTCCTTGTTCATCAAATTTCATGGTAACCTATCCTCAAAAAAGCTGTTTCCCTATTATTTAAACCTTACTTCATAACGGCTATCATTTTCAAAAACCGAAAAAATACTACAATAGAGCGGTGTAGAAATGGTGTCTGCAATAGTAATTGATTTACTCTCGGCAAGCTCAACATCACTATGGATTATTACATCATTCAAAGTAACCAATCTATATCCGGAAAGACCTTGGTGACTGGCGAGTGTAAGCGTTTTGCCGTGAGGAGCCGGTAAAAAGTAATAGTCAGTATCGCTCATTGGCGTTGAAATACCAAAGCATATGAGCCATAATGTATCGGCAAACCGTTGTTGGTCATTCGGTTCCTTTTCGGATGGATGGGTTACTATTTCAAAGATGCTTTCTTCGGGAGAAAGAGTCTTGCCATTTTTTGCCGTGATGGTGTTTTTTAATGTGATATTGTACAAGGTACTTCCTTTTAGTAAACCAGTTACCGTAAGTTTTGCCGTGTCTCGTGATGTATTAAGAGCGGTGCTATATATGGTTCCGGGGTTGGGAATGATTTGCAATTCTAATGCACTATCTGCCAAAGGAGGATGTAATAAAAATGAGAGGCTAGGCCACAGAGAGACAGTATCCGAGGAGGTGCCTACAATTGACATAGTAAGAGGAGTGTCGTCGATGTCATCAAAGGTGCATAGGCAAAAAAGAACTCCAAGAGTCAATAGTAAAAAACATTTCCTCTTTTGCATTACTCTTGCCCTACCTGTTGAGAGAAAATTTATCAATAGTACCAAATATATGTTAAAATGAATAATGATAATTTGCAAGAAAAAGGTCTATTTGGTTTAGGGTTGGATCAACCCAAATTGTATTTTGCCAGGCATGATCGAGGTGAAAAAGAATGCAATTGTTATATGTGGGCCAACAGCGACAGGCAAAACTCATTTGGCTGTTTCTGTTGCTCATGCCTTCAATGGAGAGATCATCTCGGCAGATTCTCGTCAGGTATACCGGGGTATGGATCTAGGTACAGGTAAAGACCTTGAGGAATATGATTCTCCTCAAGGGATTGTTTCTTATCACTGCATAGATATTGCAGATCCAAAGGACACCTACACACTTTACCATTATCAGCAGGATTGCAGTAGGGTAATAAGAGAGATTTGGTCGCGCAAAAAAGTACCTATCATTGTTGGAGGTACAGGATTATACATAGAAGCGGTGCTAAAAAAATATGATGTACCTAACGTGCCTGAGGATCAAGAGTTACGCAAGTCCCTTATGGCATTAGATAGGCCAACACTTATTAAGCAGCTTAATGAGATTGATCCAATCCGATTAAAAAGAACAGACGTCAGCAGTAAGAAACGGATTGTTCGGTCTATTGAAGTTGCCCGTTATATCGAGGACCATCCAGCTGTAAGCGGTGCTAGCAACACACCTGATTTACAAGCGGCAACACTTGGTGTGACTGTGGAACGGGGTGAGCTTTTTAGAAGAATTGATGCCAGACTTCAAATTCGGCTTGATCAAGGTATGATTGAGGAGGTTGTAGCTTTGTTGGATAGGGGAGTAACTCCTGAAAGATTGGAGCTATTTGGTATGGAGTATAAGCATATTGTTTATTATTTGACCAAAAAAGTTTCAAAAAGTGAAATGTTCAAAAACTTATCTCAGGATATCCATCGCTTGGCAAAGAGACAGATGACCTATTTTCGAGGATTTTCCAGGAGAGGATTGCCGATTCATTGGAGCAATAGTGCAAACAAGGAAGAGGCACTTTCTTACTTAAACCAGTATTCTTATATTCCAGAATCACTTCCAAATAGCTCTTTAACCCAGATTATACAATAGGAAGTAGCGCAGAAGCACAATCCTATGCCCATTAAGACTTTCAGGCTTTTCGGCCATATCACCTTGTAGATATGCCCTTTAAAGCCTTCAAACCTTACTAAACCATAATCTTGCACTTCTGCATCTACTCCTACTGAAAAATCTGGGTTGAAAATTTATAGGGAGCAATAGCATAAAAAAATGGCTCTACAAGAAGTAGAGCCATTTTTTTAATATATAGAATTATTTATCTTCTACTTTTTGTCTTTTATTGGTTCTTTGTTTGCTTTAACAGGGATTTCAAAGACCTTCTCATCTACCTTCTCTTTTCCCTCTTCTTTTTTAGCAGCTGCCTCTGGAGCGATCCCCTTTGTCAGCTCGTTTTGAATCTGCTGAGCGGCACTTGCTTGAGCTTTTTGCGCTTCTTCAATCAGCTTACGTTGTGCTTCCTCAACCTTTGCACGATATTCGGCTTCAGCCTTGGCTCTTTGCGCAGCTTCCGCAAGGACCTTCTGCGCAGCCTCAACAACACCCCGTTGTGTTGATTCGGCCTTTTTGCGATATTCAATTTCGGCGATTGCTTTTCTGTAAAGCTCTTTTGAGGAACTAATAGACTCATTCTCAAAGGTAATCATTGACTTCATCAGAGTGAGTAAATCACTTTCAAAACGATTGACTTCTGTGTTGAGCACTGTTTTTCCATCCATTATTTCCTTCTCTTTTTTTTCCAGGTCAACACGCTTTTTTTGAATACCCTCAAAGGTATCCTCAAGCTTCTTCAGTTTATCTGAAAAATCTTTGGTCTTAGTGGAAATGTTGTCAAATAGTTCAAAGGTATCGTTTTGCATAGTCACTCCTCAGAAGAGTTGGTATTAATAAAAGTTTTATTTTCCCATATTTAGATCAAAAATATAATTATTTAAAATCTGCCTGTCTATGAATTGGGTGTTTAAAGGTCAAAGAGAAAAATCTCTTCACCCTTTTGAGCTTCAACCTCAACCGGTTTTTCAGGGCTCTTTTTCTCTGATTTCGCTTGGATGGGTTCCTTTGGTAAAAAGGTATCAACATCCGTAATTAAGTTGGTTTCTTCATGAACATCATCAAGATCAATTATTGCCTCTTTTTTCGGCTTTTTCTTAGGTTTAGGTGCAGGTTTTGGCTCTTTTGGCAAAGAGACGTCAAACTCGGCGACCTCCTGTTTTGGCTTAGGCTCAACTGAATCGATCGCAATGACACTGGTCTTGGGCTTCTTACCCTTCTGTTGTTTATCCTGAATGATTTTATCTACCACATTTGAATCGCTCATCTCCTGAATTTGTGGTATACTGATTTTCATTGTTTCCTTGGTGTCTGGATTTTCTGCTTTAGCTAACTCATCGGATAGGGAGGTGAGCTTTTTTTCATATTTTTTGTTTTCTTCAGATATTTTTTTGTAGAGAATCGCCAGCTTCGAAATGGTGTCTTGCTGAAAACTGTTCAGGGATTTGGCAAGATAGAATATCTCTTTTTCAAGAGCCTTCTCTTTTAAAGTAAGATCCGATTTTGTTTGATTTAGTGATGATTGTGTTGCTTGGAGTCGATCGATTTGCTCTGAAAAACCTGCTGCCTGTTCAAGGATGCTGTCTAAGGTAAATTCTTTTTTCTTCATGCGCTATCTCCTTGCATTGTTCCACTATTCCCTTTTTAAGACCCCTGTGAGCTGATGAATTCCTGAACGCCTCCAGGTTTCATGTGCCTCACCTATAGTCTATACGCTTTAGGTTAGATCAACAACGTTTCAAATTTGCGTATTTTCACAGAAAACGTGATTAATCTTTCCTTCATATAAACATAAAGGATTTAAACTAATTAGGCAAATTTTTTTCGTTATTTGCTATTTTGCAGTATATATAATGAATAGCAAACATTTTAAAGGAGATGTGCTAGTGAAGGCTTTAATTGAAGTGTGTAAAAGTGATATTACCACATTAAAAGTTGATGCTATTGTGAATGCTGCCAATTGTTCTCTTTTAGGTGGTGGCGGTGTTGATGGTGCAATTCATCGGGCTGCAGGACCAAAGCTTTTAGAAGAGTGCAAAACTCTTGGTGGTTGTGAACCTGGCGATGCAAAGATCACTGATGGTTATGCTCTGAGCGCACGATATGTTATTCATGCGGTCGGCCCAATTTGGCAAGGTGGTACCCATGATGAAGAGTCTCTTTTAGAACGTGTGTATAAGCGCTCTTTTCAGCTAGCCATAGAGGCAGGTTGTGAATCGATTGCTTTTCCCAATATCAGCACTGGTGTATATGGGTTCCCCAAAAAACAGGCCGCAAAAATCGCAATCGCTACAACTCAAACAATTGTGGAGCAGGTTACCTCTTTGAAAAAAATTTTCTTTACCTGCTTTGATGAAGAGAATTATGATCTCTATATGAAGCTTCTTTCAAAAGACGACTAGTGCTTTCAGGTTAAGTTGGAAGGAGAGGTTCTCGCTTGAATGAGCGCCCATCCTTTTCAGCAGTATCAAAGGCATCGCTGCTCCCAAAAACAGATATGGTATTATTGCTTTCTTTAAGTAAAGCCTCAGCGCGGTTAGCTAACTTCTCGGCAGTGCATGAAAGAACAGCCTCACGAATCTGTTGACGAATTTCTGGAGTTCGCCCACAAAGACGAGCTAATGTCTCACCAAAACCATAACTATGCGGGCTATGGGGTTGATCGATTCGGCCAATAGTTCCAATAATACTTTGCTCAACCTCCTCAGGAGTAAGACCCTTTTTGCTATGTTCCAAACCCTTGATAAAGGTGTCCAAAGTCGATGTGACATTGGGATCCCGGTATGATGCGCAAGAGATAACGGGATGAATTTGGGATATTGATGCCATACCACCATAGGCTCCTCCTTCAACACGCACCTTATCCCACAGATATCCTGTAGAGAGATCACGAGACAATAGGAGCAGCTCTCCCATGGTGTCTGGTGTTACCTGATCAACAAGCCATGTTTGGGCTACATAATTAACCGAGGAGTTTATCTCAATGCCCACAGGCTCTAAAGACTCCGAAAGAGTAACGACGACTGGGTCAGAAGAGTCAATACCTTCAGGTGTATGAGCCAAAATTCGTGCGAGCTCATTTTTATAGTGACTTGGGTTTTCACAGGTCATTGAAAAGAGACAGCGATTTTTACTCACAACCAGAGCGTGTAGTTTATGTATTGCCTCGACTATAGTTGTGTAGTCACCTTTCTGAATAATTGCATTGAGAAAGCGAAGTTGGGAAAGGCCGTCTACAACCTCTTCAACATATTTTGATGGAGAGAGGCGGGCTGAAGCATGAGCAATAGCAAAATGGTGCCCACTTCTCAGTACCGATCCATTGAGATCGTTTCGCATTTCCAAGAGGATGTCTTGAATGAGTTTTGTATTGTCAAGCTCTGGCTTTGTGAAGAGATCGATAAATATGTCAACCATTTCTCCAAAGCGTTCAGGGAGCGATTTGCCATGAAAGAATCCTTTGAACACCAGATCATCCTTGGTGCCGAATCGAGTGGCACAAATATCTGATGTGCCAATACCACCGGTGGTCAACGAAATTCTTTTTGCCATGGCTTCACTTGATTTTCCTGCGGCACCACACCGGGTGATGAGTTCAGCATAGAGTGGTAGATAGGGTAATAGCTCAGCAGAAATCCCCAGACAATCAAATCCAATGTCCAAGTAGACAATACCGGCTGTAAAGATGTCATGCATGTAAAAGGGCGTTGCCTCAATTGACTTGATTTCAATGGGAATTGTTCTACTTTTGAGCGGCAGGTCTTTCTTGTCAATTTTTGGAAGGGTGGCCAATGCCTCCTTTGATGGCTTAGCGGTTTGTTCCTTTAAAAGCTTTTTGGTCAAGTTGTAGTAATCGGCTCTCTCTTTTTCTGAAAAATTTTTGCTCAATCGCTGTGCCTGCTCTTCTGACTCTTTTCCCAATGATTCACCAAGCTCAGCAGAAGCTTTGACTGTAGCGAGTAATACATGAGTGTTTTCAAGAAAGAGTTTTTTGATCTTCTCGGTAAAGTAAGCTGTTCCCTCTCTCTTTTTTTCTTTTAAAAAACTTAGCGGTTCTTCAAAGCAAAGATGCGCCAGAGGGTCACCTCCGTAAATCCAGGAGCGAAAAACTCGATCTGAAAGCTTTAAAGAATAGGGAAAGTGAGAGCCATCGGTAATTTCACGGAGAGTAAATTCAATTTGTCGAATAGAGCCCTCTAAAAGCTCGGGGTCGAGTCCCTTTTCTACTTCTTTTTTAATTGTGTCAAGAATGAGCGTTTGAATAGCTTCTGCATCCTTAGGATCTGATTTACGTAATCCTGCACAGAATAATCCCTGCACTAAGTCTCCTTCAAAGCCGCACATGTCATCAAGGTCTTCACCAAGCTTGGAATCAATAAGGGCTCTGCGTAAGGGAGAGCTTTCATTATTAAAAAAGTAGTGAGAAAAAATACGTCCGCACAATCCATCAATTGGATCAGTCGAGGACTCTAAGAGCCAGGAAAGAATGACGCTGGCAGTTCCATCATCCTCTTTTGAAGAGGGAGCGGTCAGCGTGACCGAACGTGGTTTATCCCAGGTCTGTTGTGGAGTGATTTCTGAATCAACCACTCCATAGTCATAATGTGTTAAGTAATTTTTATCTAAAAAGGCCAGTGTTTTTTCCGAAGGAATATTTCCATAGAGAATAATAAAGGCATTTGAGGGGTGGTAATACTTATCATGAAAAGCCTTAAACTGCTCCCAGGTTAAATCGGAAATGTGCTCTGGCTCTCCACCACTTTCGTAAAAATAGGTAGTATCAGGAAGGAGCTCGGAGAGCGTTTTTCGCGACACATGGCTTCGAAAATCAGAAAAGACACCCTTCATTTCATTATATACGATACCCTTGAGCGAAACTGGGCCATCCGGTTTTTCCAATTCAAAGTGCCAGCCCTCTTGGGCAAAGGTCATCTCGGAAAGTAAGGGGTTAAACACGGCATCACAGTATACATCAACAAGATTAAAGTAGTCCTTTTCAACTTGGCTTGCCACCGGATAGATTGTTTTATCAGGATAGGTAATCGCATTGAGAAAGGTCTGTAAAGAACCTTTGAGCATCTCTTTGAAGGGGTCCTTTAGGGGAAATTTTTTTGAGCCTGCAAGAACAGAGTGTTCCAAAATATGGGGTACACCGGTATTATCATAGACCGGGGTGCGAAATCCAATGCAAAAAAGATTGTTCGCATCGTTATTAAAAAGATGAAGAAGCCGTGCTTTGTTTTTTTTATGGGTAAATAGGGCTGCCTCTGATCGAAGTTCAGGGATTGGCTTAATTTGGTTAACTTTAAAATTGTGTACTGTTGCTCCGACTTCCAACTGTTGGCCTATCATTTTGTGTCCTTTTGCTAATTAATACACCCTTTCCTCTACACATTGGGAAACAGTAAAAATAGTACCTTCAATATAACCAAAGTTAAAAAAATTGATAAACCCATTTCATTATCTCAGGTAAAATTATGACTGTTCTCACAACTTTATCCAAGCAATTCCTATGGTTTTTGGTTAATAGGGTAACGAAAATATTCTGCTCACTTTGCTGATTAGAAAGACTTTCCTAGCTTAGTCTAATTTTGTAAAATAATTGGATAGGTATTGTTCATTTAAACTATATTACATACGTTACACCCAAAGGGTGTGTGCTGATATATTAAGATGAATTAAATGTAAATCTAACCTCTCATAGATAGGAGCGGAGGAATTTCTATGAAAAAGCTCGTCATACTATTTTTCTGTTTCACTACTTTTCTTTTTTTGATTGGCTGCGGTGTCAGCAAGAAAACTATAGATAATGCTGAACAGAGAATTAAAAAGTTACAGGAAAAGGGTGTCCCCGACAGTTCCTTGTCACGTGCTAAAGTGTTTTTATATCAGACCGTAAGTGCTGATGAAGATGGTAATATTGGACTTGCAAGAAAATCAGCAGACTCCATGCGTTTTTATGTGGCTAAAGCTGAGGATCAATACAAGCAGGACATGGCTAGATTACAGCCGTGGGTAAAGTCTGAACGTGAAGGATTAATAAGAGAGATCTCTGCCTTTTCTGGTTTGCAGAAAAAATATGCTGATAGCGTTGTTGCAGTTATAGATTCCTTTGTTACCCTTAATTGGCTATTACAAGCCGAGGCATATATAACTCAATTAAAAGACTATCTGCCCCAAATCAAATTTAATGAAGAGCGGGCCAATGAAATTAAGCCCCGTTTAATTGGTACATGGACCTGTACCAACGTCACCAAACACAAACATGACCCATCAGTTAAGGCGATTGAAAAGAAGGTCTTCACCTTTAATAAAGATGGATCAGTGAAGCTGGTTGAGAAAAAGAATGGAAAGAGTACTCCCTATTTTAAAGAGGATTGGGAATTTCGATCCTTTGGAAAATATGATTGTAAAGGTGATACCATTCATCTTTTTATAGATCGATTTAAGATTGCCAAGCATAATTTCTGGGACAAGAAAAAGGTCGATGGTAAGGTCAAGTGGGTAAAGAATCCCAACGAAGAGACCTACGACTCGACAATCACAGATAATAGCCAAGACCGCTATATTATTTTTGAAGATCTACGAACCGACTTTGTTCGTTAGTACATATTAAAATCAAAGTTATCTGTAAAGGCTGCCTTATATTGGGCAGCCTTTTTTTTACCCAGATTATGCAGTAGGAATAGATGCAGAAGTGCAAGATTATGATTTAGTAAGATTTGAAGGTCTTAATGGGCACAGGGTTACAGGCTACTTCCCAAGCGTACATCCGGTCAAAGTCGTGGTGTGCTTCTGAACTGCTTCCTATTGTATAATCTGGGTTTAATATTGGTCCATGACTTCTAAGGATGAGATGATGGATACATAGACCGAAGAAAAACGGTCAAAAATAGGTGGTGTTGCCCAGAAGGCAATGCGCATGTTATAGGTGTCAATAGTAAAAAAGTATTCCACAAATCGATAGCCGAACTTATTATAATTCCAGCGTATCATTGGCGTTCCTTCAACAAGAATATTGACAAGACCGGAATCATTGCTGACCGTTTCTTTGTTCATGTCCCGATACATCTGTGCATACTCTAGTACTGGCAGATTAAGATTGGCTGCAACTCCCTGGACACCTTGCAGAGCATCAACCGTGGAACCTACAAAGAGCAGCTCGATTCCCTGCTTTTGAAATCCTCGAGCCAATCGCTTGACAGCGCGGTCCATATTGTTAGGGTTTGTTACAAGACTCCAGTTGTCCCTAAAGTTAAGGGAGAATTTCAAGGTGCTATTTTGATAAATACGGTCTTCCGAATAGAATGAGTCAGGATAGAATTGACGAATCTGTTGGCTACAGTTTACAAGAAGTAGGCAAGCGCCCAGTATACAATATCGCATTAGCGCTCATCCGAGGGTGGTTGGTACAGATCGCTACTCCGTCGCTGTTTGCGGGATCGAGTTATTTGCGCACCTAAGGCAATGAGGCGCTTGTCAATTTCTTCGTATCCACGGTCTATTTGAGCGACATTGTGAATCACACTAGTGCCTTCGGCAGCACAGGCTGCAATTAACAGGGCCATTCCAGCCCGAATATCTGGCGAACTGATAGCACATCCATACAATTGGGTTGGGCCAACCACCACTGCACGATGCGGGTCACACAAAACGATCTGTGCACCCATGCTTATCAATTTGTCAACAAAGAATAGTCGTGATTCAAACATCTTCTCGTGAATTAGGCAGGTCCCCTCTGATTGAGTTGCTGTCACCACCATTATCGAGGTGAGGTCTGCGGGGAATCCAGGCCAGGGGCTATCTTCGATCCGGGGAATCGCACCACCCAAGTCTTTGCGCACCCGAAGGGTCTGGTTGTCGGGGATATGGACTGATCGACGATTCTGATCAACCTCGGCGGAAACACCGAGCCGCTCGAATTGAAAGAGAATCATTCGAAGGAAATGGGTATCAATGTTAGTTATGGTGATGGCTGAGTCTGTTGCTGCAGCAAGGCTAATAAGAGAGCCCGCTTCTATGTAGTCACTCCCAACAGTATGAATAGGCGAATTAAAGGAGTCTGTTCCATGAATGGTAAGAATATTTGAGCCCACTCCTTCAATAGACACACCGGCCTTTTGTAAAAAAGCACAGAGACCCTGAACATGGGGCTCTGAGGCAGCATTGGCAATAACCGTGGTGCCCTGTGCACCAGATGCTGCAATGAGTGCATTTTCAGTAGCAGTTACCGATGCTTCATCCAAATAAATTTCTGTTCCCCGTAGGCCCTGCGGCGTAGTAAGCGCATAGAGAAAGCCCTCTTCCGAGGAATCTGTTTGGTACCGTTGCTTTTCAATTTCAACTCCCATTGCCTGAAAAACATGAAAATGGGTGTCGATACGTCTTCGACCAATGGTATCGCCACCAGGTTGGGGAATGAGTGCTTTGCCTGTGCGGACAAGCAAAGAGGAGGCAAAGAGGATGGAGCCACGAATCTGTTGGGAAAGCTGGGTGGGTAATAGTGACGTTTCAATGTGATCTGCACAAATAGAAACTGATCCCCCCTCAAACTCCGAGACAGTTGCCCCTAATGATGATGCAATGCGCAGCATGTCCCGCACATCGCCGATATCAGGAACATTAGTAAATTCAACCGGCGTTTTACAAAGCAGTGATGCTGCAATGAGTGGTAATGCCTCGTTTTTGTTTCCCGAGACCGCGATATTTCCAGAGAGGCGTTGTCTGCCTTCTACGATAAATGTACTCATTTTGATCCTCTGACAGGAGGTGTCTTAACTAAAAAATCATTTAATTTGATAATTTTTTTACCTAAGGGTAAAATAAATGGTGCGGAAAAACGTATTCTAATATTATTTTTTGCGACCCCAATTAATTAAAGGGGTTAGAGGTAACAATATTTTATATCTAATTTTGCTATGTGATGGTTAAAATTAATTCCAAAGAAGAGCAAAAATTTGCTATAAGTTGTGTTATTCGTATTAAAGGACCACAAGATATGCTAAAAATATTAATAATAACAAAAGGGGAAATTTTATAGTATATTATATATATAATACACTTAGCTCTGTTCTACTTACACCGGTAAAATTTAACGAATAATTTTATACCGGGAATTCTGCTTCAGATAGTTAGTTAATGCCACCTTTTGTGGACAACGCCCTATTTGAGAGAAAGACCACCATTCCAAGGAAGTGTTAATGACACTAAGTAAGTAAGAGCAGAGCCTTTTTTATTTCCCCCTTTTGTTTCCCTCCAATACCTTCATTGTCGTATATTCAAATCTAAAGGTTTAAATTTTATCATTTTTTTCCAATCCAAAATCATGCAGTGGGATTGAATTTCACAAACGAACAATGGCTTTCCTCTATCGACTGACATATATTCTACTGGTAGCTCTTTATTTTCCTGTTCTGAGTAATATCTCTTTACTTGGTAATGTGCCTGAGGGATTTACTACTCAAAAAATGGAAAAAGAGTACCAAAGAATAACAGCCATGCTCTCTTTGGTGCCTCATGAAGATTCTATTCCGGTTGCAATTCATTTTTATTCCTCTGCTAGGGCACAAAAAACGAAGTATCCCCTTCCGGATTGGGGTGTTGGCGCGGCTATTGGATTCAATGAGATCGTTGTTTTCACTGATAAAAAGCCCTTTTTAGAGCACAACCTCTATCAAACAACGGTCCATGAAATGGTGCATATAGTGCTCAATCGACAATACCCAAAGCTCAATATTCCCCGATGGTTTCATGAAGGAGTGGCAATGACTCTCTCTGGAGAGGCGTCTGAGCGCGAAGCAATTGTGGTGTCCCGGGCTCTCTTTATGGGATCGCTCATGCCCCTTGCTTCGATTGACTCAGTAAATTCCTTTGGACGGTTTCGGGCCGAGCTTGCCTATTCGCAAAGTAGGCTTGTTGTGGACTATTTGATTGATACCTATGGCATTGAGCTTTTAGGGGAGATACTTTCTGCAGCGCAACAATCAGGATCATTTTGGGCTGGGGTCAAGGTGATTCTTCAACACTCAGAACCAGAGATTGAGGCCTATTATCGTAAGCATGTTCTGACTCACCATGGAAAATTTTTATGGCTTTTAGACCAGTACCTCTTTTGGATTGGAATTCTCTTTCTTTTTTTAATTGGCTATGTTGTTACCCGCTATCGATTGAAACGGAAAAAGGAAGCCCTGGCCAAGCTTGAGGAATTAGAGTCTCTTAATACTGTAAAAGAAGATCCTTAAGAGCCAAGGCAATCGCGACAAGTTTGTTACAGTCGACAATGTCTGGTGTGTCTTTTGGAGTGTGCGTAAACTCTGCCATCAGCTCGGGCATCAACTCGGAGGTAATAGCAATGGTTGGCCGATTTTGCTGTGCAAAAATCATATGATCACCCTGATACCATTGATCTCCAGCTAATAAGGAGGAGTGCTGAGAAAAAATTGACTCCACCAGCTTTTGTTCTTCCTCAGAGCAGGCATAGAAAGAGTAGGCACTGTTCCCCTTTACAAAACCGGCATCATCAATATTGATTGCTAAGGCAATCGATGAGAGCCTATCCCTATATCGTTTGAGATAATCCATCTGTCCACCGGCACTGTAATAATCCTCGCCATTAAAGGCGATGATTTCCAGACTAAATCGACCTTGATACTCCTTAAGCATTTCAGCAAGAAGAAGCAAAACTGCCGTGCCTGCAGCATTGTCCGATGCTCCTGGTGTGTTACCTCGGGCATCAATGTGTGCACAGACAAGAATTTTTTCTGACTGTATACCTTTTTTTGATGCAATTACATTGCAGGCGGTTTCCGGAATCCGTTTTGCATCAGAAAAGAGATGTGCTGTATCACCACGATAATGAGCAAGTTCCTCACCTAAAGCATCGGTACAGTATACCGAGGGGATGTCAAAATCTCCATCTTCGATCATAGGGAAGGGGTATTCACCACCAACTAATTCGGGATTTTTCCCTGTGGCGGTGATTATTGCCTGTGGTGCCTTGCTTTCCAGAAGCGAGTATATCCTTTTGTGATGATCTGGATTGTAAAAAACAAAGTTCTTTGGCATGAGTTGCTCTTTGCAAAGATCACCATAAAGTAAAAGGATTCTATCTTTTCCATGGCACTGCTCTAATGCTTCAACAGAGGAGACTGGTTCAAGCGTAGCCTCGATGTTGCATCCTAAAGAGAAGGGGCTTACGTGCATAGGATACGTATCATTGCCAATAGTCAAGACTGCTTTGCTCGCGGTAAAATCGAGACAGGGAAAGGTCGTTTGGTCTAAGTTGTAGCCAAAGGACGCTATGATTTTGGCAAAATAGTCGGTTGCAGCTTTGTTCCCGGCTGAGCCGGTCCTGCGATTCGGCTTAACGGAACATAAAAAGTTTAAATAATCCAGTGCTTTCGCAGCATAGTATTCATTGTTCATGAGTCACACCCTTCTTTTTTTTGACATCTAAAAGCGCTGAATCAACCCAGGCAATCTCTCCTTTGAGCAAGTACATTGGTCGTGAGGCAACATGAAACCGGTGGTCTGGACAGCCCGACTTCTTTAGAAAATGCAAAAGCTCTTTGTATCCTTCAATCTTTTTTAAAAGGTTTTCGCGATAGGCGGTAAGACAGTCTAATATCTTTTTGTCTGGAAGTAGATCACTATTGTAGGTACCAATATCTATCTGCCATCGAATATGCTCAGGTTCGCGAAGAAGTTTTTTGAGGGTTTGCCGTAAAGCTCGCTTGCCCTTTGGGCTTATTGTGTAAAATGTTCGTAGACGATTCTCTTCACTTACTTTGTTGGTTTTCGTGGCAAAGCCCTCTTTGTGGAGCTTTCGTAATACCTTATAAATCGATGACATGGATAATTCTGTCCAGAATCGCATATCTCGATATTGGACTTCCTGTTCAATCTGATAGGGATACATGGGTTTTTCTGATAGAAGCCCTAACAGTGCAGCTTCTGCATTGCTAAGAGGTGGCATTGGTGCTCCTTAATATTGCTGTTGTCCAATATAATAAAATAATGATATTGTATAAGTACAATATAGTATTGTAACAATACAAAATCAAATTTAAATTTAATTGTTGATGTTTGATGTTGTTTGGATAAAAAAAGTAAGAAAGGACGGTTTAACAATACGCATGCCCTTCTTTTGATTAAAGAAGGGCATGCGTTAGCTTCTTTGAGTTAAGCATTTAATTCTAAAAGTTGCTCTAATCCAGCCTTTGCAATAGGATGATAGGATTCTGCATGTTTGGTAAAAATTGTTCGAGCTTGATCCTTTGTGTTTTTGTTATTGTAGAGAGCTTTGTAAAGCGGCTTAAGGAATTTCATTCGTCCCATGGAGCCAAGGAATGTGTCAATGCGCTTAAAAGCTGGTTCATAAGAGGAGGTTGCTGCAATAGTTAGCCAGGAACTAAGTATTTCAACATTTTTGGTGTCGCTGAGATCGAAAGTGGTTTCTAGCCATTCGCACTCGTCAATATCAAGTTTTTTGGGGAGTCCCTGCAGGTAGATTTGCCACAACTCTGCACTCCAGTTGTCGGTGTCCTCTTTCGTTGGGCGTGATCCCTGTGACCATCCCTTTGCAAGAGCCTGCGTTGTGGTGAGCTCGTCGCTTTTAAAGGTTGGACTATTTTTGGGAATTCCCGGGCCCTGTATCCACTTTTTAGCATTAATCTTCTGTTGAACTCCTGGCAAAGTGCTCTCAAGAAAGGATTCAAACTCTTCTGTGGAGATAGAGGTAAAACCAAAGGTGTCTATATAGCTACGAATGAACTGGTCAAAACGCTCACGGCCAACAGTCTGCTCTAAAAGGGAGACGAAGAGGAAGCCCTTTTCATAGGGCACCACCGAATAGACTTCGTCGGGATCGGTACCGGAAAGGTCGGTTTCTAAATGGGTGTAGGGAGAGTCTTCACCAAAACGTTCAATGTCATTAAGTAAGCCATTAAAGCCAATTGCTGCGGCCAGTGCTTTGGCATTTTTCCCAGAGAGACGCTCTAAGATCCGCCGTTCTGCCCAAACTGTAAACCCTTCATTAAGCCAGAAATCATTCATGGTTGCATTGGTGACCAGGTTGCCTGTCCAGGAGTGAGCCAGCTCGTGGGCAAGTACATTGACAAGAGAACGATCACCAGCAAGAAGTGTGGGTGTTAAAAAGGTGAGACGGGGATTTTCCATACCACCGTAGGGGAAGGAGGGTGGCATGACGATAAAATCAAAACGCTCCCATTTGTAAGGGCCAAAGAGTTCCTCTGCTGCTTTTAGCATCGCGTCAACTTCAGCAAATTCCCAGGCCGACGCTTCGATAAGCTCGGGTTCTGCATACACACAGGAACGAGGACCAAGCTCCTTAGACACGATGTCTCCTACAGCAATAGCTAAAAGGTAGGAGGGGATCGGTTGGGGCATGGAAAAGGAATAGGTGCAAACATTTTTGTCGTTGGATTCCTTTTTTATTCCTGGGGCTGCTGACATAACCGCTGTAAGCTTCTTTGGAATGGTCACTTCGGCAGTATAACTAAAGCGTACTTTGGGGCTGTCCTGAATTGGAAGCATAGCGCGAGCGTGAATTGGCTGGCACTGACTAAACATATAGGGATGTACTTTACCAGAGGTCTGTTGAGGTGCAAGCCACTGAAGCGCTGATGCCTGAGGAGAAGTGCTATAGGTGATAGCAATTTTTTGTGTCCCCTTAGAATATTTGATCCGCAGTCGTTCTCCCATAAAGCTCTCTGTTTCATTAAGCTCCCAGGGGAGTGCATTGCCGCTTCCATCGACAATGGCTTCGATAAAAAGGTCGCGGGTGTCAAGATCAAGGAAACCTTCTGATGCATTTTCAAGTGTCAAGGTGGCTGTGCCAACAAGTCGTGTTTTGCCAAAGTCGACAGTGATAGTCCAATCCAAATGAGTAATAATTCCCTGGCTTAAATCGGTGTAGGAGTGCGGGTCTACTCTTCCCATGGGTTCCTCCCTGTATGGTATGGTGTGATAAATTTTTAGTGCCTTACTGCCTTAATATAGCCTTAAAAATTGGTGCGGTGCAAGGTGGGCTCTTTGGTTTCCTAATAAAAAACTGCTTTAATAGTAGGTATGCCCATTATATATTACCGATAACTTAAATAAATCATTAAAACGTCATTTCGTGAATAGATGTAACTGCAATGATGAGAGTAAAAACAAATTGCTTAATTTTTCTTTTGATACTTTTTGGAATCACAATTTCTGTTAGTGGCTCCATACTCAAGTCAGAACCTACTGGTCCCATTAATGATTTTGCTGGGTTTCTCAATGCGCGCACCAATGCCTCCTTAGATTTGCTGTGTAACTCGGTTTTTAAAAAAACCGGTGTGGCTATGGTTTTAGCTACCGCCGCATCTTTAGAAGGCAATGATGTTGATGATATGGCAAATCGACTGTATGAAGCATGGGGAATTGGGAAAAAGGGTGTGGACGAAGGTGTGCTCGTTCTTTTAGCAATGAAGGAGCGAAAAATTCGCATCGAGGTTGGCTATGGATCCGAAGGGTATATAACCGATCTTATGGCAAGTCAAATTCGCCAAAATGCAACGAATCGATACCTTGCGCAGAATAGGTGGGATGAGGGCATTACCCTCATATTTCTTTCCCTCACCCAGTTGATTGCAAAGGAGAAGGGCTATACCATGGAGGAGCTTGTTCCCTCCAGTCATCGTATGGCTGTCTCACCAAAACAGGTAGAAAGTCGCCCCTTTGGCTTTGTGCGGGGACTCTTTTTTATACTCTTTATTCTATTTCTTCTGGGGACCCCCATGGGTCGAGCCATGCTCCCCTGGCTGTTGCTCTCCGCTATGAGTGGCTCACGCCGCTCCTCCTTTGGAGGAGGTGGCTTTGGCGGCGGCGGATTTGGTGGCTTTGGCGGTGGCATGAGCGGTGGTGGTGGATCCAGTGGAAGTTTCTAAGGAATAATACAATGAAGAAAATTAAAAATCCAAATGACATAGTGTCTCCCTTGGTACAGGATTATCAGGAAGTTTTTAAGGACGCTATTTTAAGCCTGATTATGTATGGCAGTGCGGTAACCCATGAATACAGACCGGGAATTTCTGATATAAACATTGCCATTGTGTTAACGGATAATTCGATTGCGACAGTGGCTCCAAGTATTCCTTTACAAAAAAAGTGGGCAAAGAGCGGTGTGGCTACACCTTTTTTTATGACTCAAGCGTACATTACCAGCTCCTTAGACACTTACCCCGTAGAGTTTTTAGATATGCAGTCCAATTATCGAGTGCTTTACGGAGAGGATATTTTACAAAATCTTGAGATCAAACATGAACATATCCGACTGCAATGCGAGCGTGAACTTAAAAGTGTGGCAATTCACCTTCGTCGTTCCTTTGTACAGTGTATGGGTAATAATAAGCTGTTAGCTTCCTTGCTATCGGTATCGCTTCGGCGATTAATCCCCATATTTAAGGGTTTGTTGGTGCTTAAGGAAAAGACTATCCCTAAATCAAAGAGCTCGATTATTTCGGCTGTGGAGGATGTCTATAATTTAGGAGCATCCTCTCTTTCTGAGGTGTTGAATGCACAGGAGAAAAAGCTTGCCTATTATGATACGCTTTTTGATGACTATGCAAAAGATATTGATCGATTAACTGAAGAGGTAGATACTCTGACTCATAAGGAGCAATAAGACAATGAAAAAAGGAACTAAAAACCTGCTAATTATTGGTGCGATTTTACTGGTTGTTGTGTTGATGTTACGAAATGTAAACAACAATCTTGTGGTGCTTGACGAGGCGGTAAATGCAGCTTGGGCACAGGTTGAAAACCAACTACAACGCCGTTTTGACCTTATACCTAATTTAGTTAATACCGTTAAGGGTTATGCGGAGCATGAAAAAGAGGTTCTTACCGCAGTCACCAATGCACGGTCTCGGGTAGGATCTGCTGAGAGTATTCCCGATAAGATCGATGCCAACCGACAGTTAACCTCTGCCTTGGGACGTCTATTGGTTGTGATGGAGAACTATCCTAATCTTAAGGCTGATCAGAGTTTTTTGGCATTGCAGTCTCAATTAGAGGGAACGGAAAATCGAATTTCTGTAGAGCGACGTAGGTACAATGAAGCAACCCGTGCATATAATACTGCAATCCGTCGTTTTCCCAGTAGTATTTTTGCCAATATTCTTGGTTTTCAACGAAAGCCCTTTTTTGAGGCAGCCGAAGGCGCGGACAAAGCTCCGGAAGTTAAGTTTTAATTTAAACCAAAAAATCTCAGTTGCCTGCGGTAAACCGCTGTTTCCCTTGCCACTACTGGCACTCCGAAAATACTCGACATATCTTCAGGTGATATGCCTGCGTTTTTCGAAAGCACAAGATTTATAATAGACTGTTGCCGAAGGCAACTTTTACCTTCTGCTTAAGAATGAAATGACAATACCATTAGTGACAAGAACTTAGACCGGTTTCCTCACATTCAACTGAGATGTTTAGGTTAAAGTATAGTTTGTGTCTGGTTACTCAGTGTAATCAGACACACTTTTTTAATAAAGAGTAGACCTATCAATACTTTCGATTGACATGTTTTTATGAACTGCAGATGTAAATAGAGGAAGTGTTTTAGAAGTCAAGCTCGATAAAGTCGTCTTCCTTAACCTCTTGAACAGGAGCCACACCTGTTCCTTCAAAGCCAAAGACCTGTGGGTGTTCATCAATGATCATAAGGGCGAGCATGCGAGGAATGTACTCATTGGTCTCTTCAGCTAAATAGCCCATGCGATAGATGTACCAAAAATCGCGGTTACGCATGGGATCTTCGATTTTGCGTAGTGCACCTCGGACTCGTCCCTCTCCAGCGTTGTAGGCAGCCATAGCAAGCATGATCGAGCTTTTGCCTCCAAACTCGGCAATGAGATCCTTAAAATATTCAGCAGCGGCAAAGGTTGCCTTTCGAGGATTGCATCGCTCGTCAATGTTGTTATTTACCTTAAGGCCATATCGTCTACCGGTGGCTGGCATAAATTGCCAGAGTCCCCGTGCTCCAGCGTGGCTTAGGGCTTTTGGGTTGAATCCACTTTCCAGCATTGATATATAGGCTAACTCAAGGGGAAGCTTTTTATCCTGAAAAATTTCGCGAATCATCGGGAAGTATTGGTCTTTACGTTTAAGATAACGCCCAATGGTTCTTTTGAGTCGACCCGAGTAAATAGAAATGTGATATTTAACTCGTTCAGTCATTGTGGGGGGAATATGATAGTCGGTTTCACCAAATCGCTTCATGATTCCTGCGATATAGCGCTCTGTATCATCGGTGTAAAATTTTTCTACATCCTCTTCGTTAAGTTCTTCTTTTACGGTGGCCAATTGTTTTTTTGTTGATTCCAACTCTTTAATCAATTTTGCCAAAAGCAGTTTATTTGCCTCTGGGTCGGTATTGGCCTCAAAGATTTTTTGTTCATAGGAGTCAAGCTGGTCTTCTAAGCTCATACCTTTATTAAGAATCTGTTTATAGTGAAGCATCCGGACGGACAAGAAGGCGATAGTAATCAACGATAGTGCAGCAATCGAACTGACAATCCAGATCCAACGCTTATGGCTCTTCTTCTTTGCTCCATAGGCACTGGCAAGAAGAGTAGATTGTGCCTCATTGAGATTGCCCCGATCAAGGATTTTTTCTAGGCGCTTTTTATTTTTCATCAAGGAGTGCATGTCATCGGCTTGAATCCGATTGTCAACCAGCTTACGCTCGATGTCCATTGTCATAGAAGCGGCTGAACCAATAAAGGGATTGTCTTTTCTTGTGCCAGGGCCGGATGTCTTAATTGAATCAACCGTTGATGTGGTTGGTGGTTTTTTCGTTATAGAGGGGCCGCTATTTTCTAATGTGCGAGCACGGGTGTCTTCTCCAGGAATATTGTTGGTTGGAGCCATTAAGTCGAGTTGACTTTCTGAGACTACAAGAAGAAGTCTGGGACCCTTCATACCAAAACCAATGCTGTCACCCTTTACTACTTCATGCTCTTCAATCTTTATATCATTAAGATAGGTCCCATTGGTACTTTGCATGTCTTGAATGGAAATGGTATCCTCTGTTTTGTATACAATTGCATGATGACCAGACACGGTCTTTTCTGCAGAGTGAAGTGTTATGGTATTGGATGAGCTTCTGCCAATACTAATGGCACCATCCTTTAGAAGATAGCGTTTTCCCTTTTCAATTCCCCGGGTTATTTCAAGGTAGTAGTAAGACATAAATATAGAAGACCAGGTTAATTTTTAAGATAGAATAGCTTAAATATATAATGTGTTCTATTTTTGAACCATATAGGAATAATATCGCACCGCATCAATCAAGTCAATAGGGTAGTAAATGATGTGATGAGATTCAACCACAAATGATTTGAAATCATTCATAAAAAATCAGGACGTGGTTGTTGAGGTGGTTAAATATTTCTGTCCAAAGGACCACAAACAAAGTATTAAAAGAGCGTAAACATGATAGGTGGAATTCCAATAATAACGAAAAAGCATAAAGAGGGAGAGTTCTAAAATTATGCTTATGGTTGTGATTGAAAGGCAAAAAAGTAGGGTAGAGAGTTGCCGCCATTTCCGAAATACGAATAGACATCCGGGAAAGAGAAGTAAGGTTGTTAGCCAGTTAATAATTGAGATGATCACTCCCTTTTTAATGTAGGTAGTGGAAATGATATCTAGAGTGGCTGTTGCCCAAAGCTCAACACCGGGAAAGGTTTTGGCTACCGGGGTGGTAAAAAAGCCAGTTGGTAGAGCACTGGGTGTGGTGATACCAACAAAAACTAACTTGTTTTGGAGCTGCTCCTGTGTAATACTATTAGAGAGAATATCTGCAGCTGAGAGAGTCGTTATTGTTCCTGGTTCTCCACGAAAGTTTAAGCGAAGAGAGCCTTGATTACGGATTAAGGGGATTTTTTTAGAACTGAGATGAACAGAGCCGTTACCATTTAAGACTAAATCTTCCTTTTTCATATTAAGAAAAGATGCAGCAGCAGCAAGTGCAAAGGAGGGATAAAACTCATTGCCTGCTCGTAATACATGGACCAATTCTCGGACCGTTCTGTTGGACTCATGGATTGAGACATTAAGAAATCCTGCATGAGTTGCGTGTTTGGCGATTAAGGGATCTCCAAATTCCACTTTCTTTGCAGCATAGGAAAAATTCTTAAAGATTGTCTCACTATTTTTTTTCTCCTTAAAACGATACTCATAGGCAAGAGGCGCAACCAACGCAGTTGGTGCTGCATGGTCGGTAACTTTTTCAAAGTGCATACCCATGACACATTGGTTGATCGATTCTAAGGTTTTTCGTAAGCTATCACTTCCAGGATCATCAACACGGGGAGGGAACACAAAATTTAGCGCAATAACAGCAGGGTCTGCATCATTGATTTGTTTGATCAATTGGGCAAAGACTTCCCGTGGCCAGGGAAACTCACCAATCTCTTTTATAGCCTTTGAATCAATTCCAACAATAACAATTTCATTTGGGGTCGTGGATTTGATAAACTTGAATTTGTAGTCATAAAAATAGTTTTCTATGGTTGGAAAGGCTGTGCGAACAACAAAAAGAAGGCAGTAAAAGAGCGTTGTTATGGTGGTGAGGATAATTAGCTGTTTTATGTTGTTCATTGGTTTTGTCATGTTTAACTCACATTGTGTTAGTATATCATATAATACCATAGTTCAAGGAGTGACTTCAATAACAATGGCTTCCCTCACTAAAAATTGCATCAATTATTTTAAATGTCTTAGAAATAATATAGAGTAAACCTGTATCAAAGGACATGAATCATGAAACGTCGGGATTTCGCTGCCTCCATAGCTGCTCTGGCTATTGCATCATGTAATCCTCGGATGGATAAAAGAAAGAAGCGTTATGATGAAAAGGAGTGCCCTTTTTGCGTTCCTAAACCAGGAGAGTGCAGTTACTGCAATGGAAAGGGTAAGTGTACTTACTGCAATGGAACTGGTAAAAGGAAAACAAGCACAAAGAATTATCCAAAACGAGGTGTCGAGCGACTGGAGTATGAGGAGGATTGTCCCTATTGTAAGGCTTCAGGTAAATGCCGCTATTGTGATGGTGTAGGTAAATGCTGGGCCTGTAAGGGAACCGGTCAGATAGAGGATTGGAACTTCTATGAGCGCCATAAAGCAGAGCTGGCAGAAAAGCAGGATCAGAAACAGCCTGCTGTTTCAAAGGAGAATGAAGCAATACAAACCTCTGACTCAACAAAGCAAGAGTAGCTGCCACTTTTTGCATGCACCATAGTACCACCAGCAACAATGAATTATTAACCAACTTGGACTAAAACGACTATGAAGAAAAGACCAGTTTGCCTCATCATCCGCGATGGGTGGGGAAAGGGTAATGAAGAAGATTCCAATGCTATTTTTAAAGCGAACACCCCACATACTGACCTATATGAGCGTACCAACCCAACAACAGTAATTAACACCTCCGGTGAAGGGGTAGGTCTTCCTGAGGGATACCAGGGAAATAGTGAGGTCGGCCATTTAAATATTGGTGCTGGTCGCGTTGTGTATCAGAGCTTAACCAGAATTGATAAATCTATTAAGGACAAAGATTTTTTTGAGAATCAAGCATTTCTTAATGCCATTGCTCATGCTAAGGATAAAAAGGCAACACTCCATTTGATGGGTTTAATTCAGGAAGAGGGCGTTCATGCAGTTACTCGCCATTGTCATGCTCTCTTGGAATTATGCAAATCGCAAGGATTAGACCGTGTTGTGATTCATGCCTTAACCGATGGTCGTGACACACCGCCAAAATCTGCTCTGGAGCATCTGACCTTCCTACAAGAGGGGATCGATAGAATTGGTGTTGGTCGGGTAGCCACCGTAATTGGGCGGTACTATGCCATGGATCGTGACACTCGATGGGATCGAACAGAGATTGCCTATCGAGCAATAATGGAGGGGGCTGGTAAAAAGGTAGAGAACTGGAAAAACGCTATTGAAGATTCCTATGCTGCAGACGAGAGTGACGAATTTATTAAACCTCGTTTAATTGATTATCACGGTGTCGGTGCCGATGATGTAATGATATTTTTTAACTTTCGTTTTGATAGAACAAGGCAGTTGACAAAGGCTATTGTTGAATCAGATTTTTCTGAATTTAACACGATAAATCATCAAGTTCATTTTGTAGCGATGACGCACTACTATGACGAAGGGAACTTTTTTGAAGCTTTTCCTGAATTAGAAAATAAGAATATCTTTGGCGAAGTGTTGGCAAGAGAGGGGCTTAAGCAGCTCCGCTGTGCAGAAACGGAAAAATACGCCCATGTAACCTTTTTCTTTAATAGCCTTAATAATGATGCCTTTGAGTTGGAAGATCGTGTATTGGTTAATAGCCCCAAAGTTGCAACCTACGATCTCAAACCGGAGATGAGTGCCTTTGAAGTGCGCGACAAATTAGTACAGGCAATTAATAGCGATACCTATGACGTGGTAATTTGTAACTTTGCCAATTGTGACATGGTTGGTCATACTGGTGTGTATGAAGCAATTACCAAGGCTGTCCAGACCGTTGACACCTGTGTGCATGATGTGGTTGAGGCGGTACTTTCCAAAGGTGGTGTTGCCCTGTTGTTTGCTGATCATGGTAATGCAGAGCAAACAAAGTTATCCGATGGATCACCGATGACTGCTCACACAACCAATGTGGTACCCTTGACGGTTGTTGGTGCTGGCGATGTTTCCTTGAGAAAAGATGGTAGCCTTTGTGATATTGCACCCACCGCACTTGCCTTAATGGAGATAGAACAACCTACAGAGATGACCGGACGGTCATTAATAGTTTAACCGTAATTGATCTACTACTATGAAAATAGCACTATGTCAATTAAATGCCATTGTTGGCGATGTCGAAGGAAATCTTCGACTTGTTAAAGAGGCTTTGCAGAACACTGCCAATGAGTCCCCAGATCTTTTAGTGTTTCCAGAAATGTTTTTGCAAGGATATCCACCACAAGACCTTGTCGAGAATGCTTGGTTTATTGAAAAGGGTGAATGGGCTGTAGAGCAATTGTGTGATCTGACAAAGCAATACTCCCATTGTGGTCTTTTAGTTGGTTTGGCCAGAAAAAACACAGTAGCTCATGGAAGAGGGCTTGTGAATGCTGCTGTATTGATTTATCAGGGCAAGGTTGTGTTTCAGCAGAATAAGGCACTTCTTCCTACCTATGATGTTTTTGATGAGCTTCGCTATTTTGATCCTTCCCCAGAAGTCAATATCGTCCCCTTTAAAGGTGAGAAGCTTGGTATTACTATTTGTGAGGATATTTGGAATCCAAAGGAACTCTTTGACCAACCACTCTATGATTTAGATCCAGTAGAAGAGCTTGCACAAAAGGGCGCGACAATTATCATTAATTGTTCTGCCTCTCCCTTTTATTTGGGAAAGCGAAAGCGTTGCTTTGAGCTCGGAAACCATCACGCGTCGAAACATGGCCTTCCCTTTGTGTTTGTTAATATGATAGGAGCCAATGATGAACTCATATTTGATGGCTCCAGCATGTACTTCGATAAAGCTGGTGCGCTTATTGAAGCACTTCCCTCTTTTGTGGAAGGTGTTCGGGTTGTTGACACGAAGCAAGAGAAAGCTTCCCTGCCGAAGTTAGTTGAAAATTCAATCGATGAAATCTACAAGGCTCTTGTCCTGGGTGTTCGAGATTACACACGGAAGTGTGGCTTTAAACAGGTGGTTCTTGGTCTTTCCGGGGGGATTGACTCTGCGGTTGTTTGTGCTCTTGCGGTAAAGGCTTTAGGAGCACAAAACGTCCTTGGTGTATCAATGCCATCACAGTTTTCATCCAAGGGCAGTGTTGCCGATGCCGAGATACTTGCAAAAAATCTTGGGATTCAGCTACATACAGTTCCGATAAAATCTTTGTATGATACCTTTAATACCTCTTTGGCTACGCTTTTTAAGGGATGTCAACCGGATGTCACTGAAGAGAATATTCAAGCACGCATTCGTGGTAGTCTTCTTATGGCTCTGTCTAACAAGTTTAATGCACTTCTTTTGTCAACGGGCAATAAAAGCGAATCTGCTGTAGGATACTGTACGCTTTATGGTGATATGAATGGTGGACTTAGTGTCATATCTGATCTCTATAAAACTACCGTGTATGAGCTGGCTCGATTTATAAATAACGACAAAGAGTATATTCCCGAAGCTATTCTTACCAAAGCACCATCCGCCGAGCTAAAACCGGACCAAAAAGACCAAGATACACTTCCCGATTATGAAGTGTTGGATGATATCCTTAAGATGATGCTCGAACAAAATGCATCAACAGAGGCGATTCTAAATAAGGGGTATGATAAGGATATTGTCTTATGGATTGCCGATGCGGTTATTAAAAATGAGTATAAAAGACGCCAGGCTGCACCGGGACTAAAGATTACTAAAAAAGCCTTTGGTTTAGGAAGACGATTTCCAATCGCAGCGCAGTATCGCAGGTAGGTTTAGGAATAGGA
This sequence comes from Chitinivibrionales bacterium, assembly GCA_028278335.1. Taxonomy (GTDB): domain Bacteria; phylum Fibrobacterota; class Chitinivibrionia; order Chitinivibrionales; family JANQEN01; genus JANQEN01. The sequence continues at coordinate 64,454 of JANQEN010000192.1, forward strand.
TTAGAGGACACTTTCTTTTACTGACTCAAAACCATCAATAAGAGATTCTACCTTTAATAAATCAGGGTTAGCAGCATCTTCCTCTCTCTTGAGGATTGCTTGCTCATTAATTTCAATCTCTCGCGTTGTTTTCGCAAGGGCTTCATAAGCAGATTTCAGCTCTTTAGTAAATTCTGAAAAGAGAGCTGATGCATCGCTTCCAATTGTTTCGATAAGTTCTTCAAGACTTGTGTCTATAATATTAATGATTTGTGTGGTATAGTAATTGATGATTTGCTGACGTTGCTTCTCTTGGCTGGCAAGACGACTGAGCATTGTGCTTTTAAAGGGTGCCACAGCGTATGATGACATTGGTCTTTCCCAAGGTTTCGTTGTGTCCAACTCTTCAACACTTAGAGAGATTTTACATGGCTGATATTCTGAGTCTACAAGCTCTTCATTTTTTAAATTTGTATGCTCAATTAAGGTTGCAAGCTCTCGGTTGTGAGCATTTGTCGCTTTTCGTAACGGTTTATTCAGCTCAGTAAGGGTAGAAAGATAAATCAAATTAACACTCTCTTCAAAAAGCTGTGCTAAAGTAGAGGTGATAATTGGCTCATGAGACTTTTTTGGTTTCTCTGGACATAACTTTGTCAAAAGGTCCTTAAAGCGTGAACGAAGGCTTTCCCGCTTTGAGTGAACCAATTTCCTAAGAAAATCAATCAATGCCTTTGCTTCAACCTCAGCAAGGGAGAGCGCTCGCTCCTGTTCCTCTGTTAAGCTGGCTAAAAGTTTTTTTACTGTGGAAAGACGATTACGACTCTCCTCTATTGGTTTGATGAGCTCCTGCCTACGGTCGTGCAAAATCTGGAGAATGGTTGATAGTGCTAAGGAGAACTTGCCAGTCAAGGCTTCGGAGAGAGCGAAATACTTCTCTCGTATGAGGAAATCCAATATCTCCTTTTCAACACGAGCAAAACCATGTTTTTCATAGAGCGATTCGTCACCATAGCCATTGCCTAATTTCTTTGCAGTCACCGAGAACAGGTGTACATCCAGAGAAATGCCGAACGTTTTTCGTAAGGTGTCCTTAATAAATAATTCAGAAGTTGCCCGTTCCTCTTTGTTAATAAGATCTATCTTATTGTAGATAAAAAAGATTCGAGGAACCGTTTTCACAACGCTTTGTAAAAAATCAAGTTCCACTTGAGTAATAGGTAAGTCGGCGCTAAGAAGAAATAGAGCGGCATCACAGGTGGATAGATAGTCTAAGGTGGTTTGTGTGTTGTGAATATAGGTAGAGCCAAATCCAGGTGTGTCGATTATGACTGTTCCATGATGGAGTAACTCGCTCTGGCATTGTACCGTTATTTCCGACACATGTTCACGATTTCTTGGATTGTTCTTCTCTGTTGCATAGCGATCTAAAAGTTCATGAACAGCCTCTGTCGATCCGGAAGTTGATTGTGGTTCCTGGCCATCGGAAAAGGCGATGGTGCAGGCATTTTCCTTGCCGTAGGCAATAACTGTGGGAACTGAGGTTATGGGTAGAACGGAAACAGGGAGAACCTTCATACCCAACAGTGCATTAATAAAGGAACTCTTTCCTCGATTGAACTGGCCCAATACTGCAATGTGTAACTTACCACCAGCCAGGCGATCTCTTAGTTCACGAATATTTCGTGTAAGGTTTTGATATTCCGTGCTAGGAGGTAATTCATGACAATAGGACAGTGCCTTGTCTATGATTGTGTCAATTGCAATTGAGGGTGTTGAGTTCATAAGAGTCTTTTCCTAGAATGACTAAGACCAAAGCTTTTCAGGGTATATGCCCTGCTGTATTAATGCCAAAATGGCCTGTTTTACCTGTGGTTTGTCCTCTTGATAGGTGACGCCAAACCATTGATCATTTGTCTTAAGTACAGAGACCTTGCAGCGATCTTCTTGGATTAACTCATTTACAACAGTTGGTATAAAGAATTCTGATTTGTTATTGGTGATGTTGGTTGAAAGAAAATCAATAAACTGTGTTTCAAGCTCATTAAATAATTTAGGAGTAAATCCCCAAATATTCATTGAGACCAAACAATCTCGAGGCAAGGCAATCCAAGATTCTCCATCTTCAGTAAAGTGAGGAGCTGAATCAATATTTTTAACTTTTGTTCGCTCCACAACATTGGAGAGAAATCCTTCGTTGTCAATTGAACAGATTCCTCGAGCCACATGTCCATGCTCTGTCAGAGTGTTCTCCAAGGCATAGCTAATCATTGAGTAAGTTGGGACTACTGACGAATCATCAGCCGAGGAAAGGAAGTCATACAACACTTGATAGGCTTGAGAACCGTAAAAGTCATCTGCATTAAGGGCTCCGAAGGGAGCATCAATAACATCCTTTGCACAGAGCACCGCATGAGCTGTTCCCCAGGGCTTGACTCGTTCATCGGGAAGTATAAATCCTTCGGGAAGCTTGGACAATCCTTGATATACATAGGAGACCTCGGCATGTTTCTCAATATTAGAGCCGATTGTTTCTTTAAAAACTTCTTCAATCTCTTTTCTTATTATAAATACAAACCGTTTAAAACCCGCTCGAAGCGCATCATAGAGAGAGTAATCAATAATTATCTCTCCTGATGGACCAACAGGATCTACCTGTTTTAAACCACCGTACCGACTGCCTATTCCTGCGGCCATAATAATAAGTTGGGGTTCTGCCATAGCTGATTCCTTTTTCATTGAGTACTGTGTGGAATTTCCTCGGTGATGATTGTGAATGAAGCCTAACGATGTATTCGATTTTCATATAAAATAATTTTTACCATCTCCGAGAATCGAGTATTAGAGGAGAATACCAAATAAAAACGGCCCACAGAAAGATCTGTGGGCCGTGTGTTTTACCAAATGAGGTTGCTCTATTTCTTTTTTGCCTTCTTCTTAGCAGCTTTTTGTTCAAGAGCTGCCTGACCAGCGGCAAGACGTGCAATCGGCACACGGAAAGGTGAGCAACTAACATAGTCTAATCCAACATTAACGAAAAACTTAACCGATGCTGGGTCTCCACCATGCTCACCGCAAACACCACACTTAAGCTTTTTGCGGCTGGCCCGTCCCTTTTCAACGGCTAGCTTTACAAGTTGACCAACACCCTTTTGATCAATTGAGGCAAAGGGATCTTCACGGAGAACCTTTTTCTCAATGTAATCAGGCAAGAATGTTCCCACATCATCACGACTGTAACCAAAAGTCATCTGAGTGAGGTCATTGGTTCCAAAGGAGAAGAATTCAGCATTTTCTGCAACTTGATCAGCAACCAGGGTTGCACGAGGTATTTCCATCATGGTTCCTACCATGTACTTAACCTTCACACCCTTGCTCTTGATAATCTCTTGAGCCTTGGTACGAATGAGTTTTTCAAGCATGTCGAATTCCTCTTTTGTGCCAATAAGGGGGATCATGATTTCAGGATGAACAGCAACACCCTTTTTAGTCATATTGCATGCGGCTTCGATTATAGCGCTTGCCTGCATGACACAAATCTCAGGATACGTAATGGAGAGACGACATCCTCGATGACCAAGCATGGGGTTCATCTCGTGAAGATTCTCAACCTTTGTTTTTACCACCTGGGGTTTAACGCCAAGGCGTTTGGCCATCTCTGTTTGCCCTGCTTTGTCCTGTGGCAAGAACTCATGCAATGGAGGATCAAGAAGACGAATTGTCACGGGGAAGCCGTCCATTGCCTTAAAGATTCCCTCGAAATCCTTACGTTGGTGAGGAAGCAGTTTGCTAAGTGCCTTTTGGCGTCCTTTTTCATCGTCAGCAAGAATCATCTCTCTGACAGCCCAAATACGTTCACCTTCGAAGAACATATGCTCGGTACGACAAAGACCGATACCTTCAGCACCGAGGAGACGAGCATTATTGGAATCCTTAGGAGAGTCAGCATTGGTGCGAACTTTGATTTTTCTTGCCTTGTCAGCCCATGTCATAATTTCCTGAAACATTTTACAAATAGGATGCTTCATGGCTTTCTTATCACCATGGACAATACCTTGAACAACAGGAGAAGAGGTGGTGTCAACATGACCTAAAATGATCTCACCGGTTGATCCATCAATAGAAATCTCATCACCCTCTTTTAATGTCTTACCATTAACAGTCATAGCTTTTTTACCATAGTTAATGACTAAAGCTCCACAGCCAACCACACAGCACTTGCCCCATCCACGAGCAACAACTGCAGCGTGTGAGGTCATGCCACCAGTGGAGGTTACCACGGCTTCGGCTGCCCACATTCCACTAACATCTTCTGGTGAGGTCTCTTTTCTAACCAGGATAACCTTTTTACCCTTCTTTACCCATGCTTCGGCGGTGTTTGCGTCAAAAACGATTTGACCGTTTGCCGCACCGGGGCCTGCAGGAAGACCTTTAGCAAGGATGCGCTTATCTTTAACAGCAGCGGTTTTTGCTTTTGAATCAAGAATAGGAAAGAGGAGCTGGTTGAGATGATCTCCCTCAATACGCATAAGACCGGTTTCCTGGTTGATAAGCTTTTCTTTAACCATATCAACGGCGATCTTAACAGCAGCAAGGCCGGTTCTTTTACCAGTACGCGTTTGAAGCATGTAGAGAGTGCCATCTTGGATCGTAAATTCCACATCCTGCATCTCTTTGTAATGCTTCTCTAAGCGTAAACGAATGCCATCTAACTGTTTGTAAATTTTAGGCATCCTTTTCTGTAAGGTACTAATTGGATCAGGAGTACGAATACCAGCAACAACATCTTCACCCTGTGCATTGATCAGGTATTCGCCAAAGAACTTGTTGGTGCCGTCTGCAGGGTTTCTTGTAAAAGCAACACCGGTTCCGGAGTTTTTGCCCATGTTACCAAAAACCATAGCCTGTACATTAACCGCGGTTCCTTTAAGGCCGAAGAGTTTGTTGAGTCGGCGATAGGTAACTGCACGAGGGATATTCCATGATTTAATTACTGCGTCGATGGAGAGGTCAAGTTGTGTGCGCGCGTCAGTAGGAAAGCCTTTTTTGACATGCTTTTTGTAAACCATTTTATAGGCGTCGACAACTTCCTTAAGTTCCTCTACTGTCAATTCTGTATCAAGAACACGACCATGTTTCTTTTTGATTCGTGAAAGCTCTTTTTCAAAATGTTCATGCTCGATATCCATAACCACATCACCAAACATGTTGATGAAACGACGATAGGAATCCCAAGCCATTCGTTCATTTTTTGTTTTTTCGATTAAGCCTTCAATAGCATCATCGTTGAGACCAAGGTTTAAAACAGTATTCATCATACCTGGCATTGAGACAGCTGCACCACTTCGCACTGACACCAACAGGGGATTTTTTTTGTCGCCAAAGCGCGCGCCCATGGCTTTTTCCAGCTTGGCAATATTTGCATCGATCTCTTTTTTAAGGGTCTGTGGTTTTTTCTTGCTGTGCGCGTAGTAGTATTCACAGACTTGAGTAGCGATGGTAAAACCTGCAGGTACTGGAATCCCAATATTTGACATCTCAGCAAGGTTTGCACCTTTACCGCCCAGGGTTTCCTTCATAGTTGCGTTGCCGTCGGTTTTGCCATCACCGAAAAAGTATACATATTTTGGCATGTTTTCCTCCAAAAAATTGAGTAAATAAGTATATATAAATAATGTTATTCTCTAAAAAAACAAGGTTAAAAATATCAATCGCTAACGGTTAAAGAAAAGGTTTTTATATTTTTCTTTTTCTTAAGCACTTTGTATATTGTATCTTGCCAGCTCTATTATATATCAAAAGGCTTATCAAGACCACCTATTTTTTCCTGTAAAAGACCTAAATTTATATATATATCCTCAACTGTTGAAATCGAAGTTTTTACAATATATACTTTAATGTGCCTATGAAACGCGACGGTCTGGCCTTAATAATTCACCCCTATAAAAATGTACTTCTCAAGAAAGACAAACTGCGGAAGTATCTTGATCAGTTTGCTCACGACCTAATTCAGGTTGTCACGGAGCATCCAAATTTTCGTGCCAATTTGACATTGCCAGGATATCTACTTCAGCACCTTGATCCTATTTTACTTTCCCGCCTCAACGATATTCGAAAAGAGAAGTGTTTAGAGTGGTTGACTCCCGGATACACAGAACCACTTATTAGCTTTTCTCCTCTTTGGCTCTCAAAGGAAAATATTACTCAGGGCATTAAAACTTTTGACGAGATCACCGGATGTAAACCGTGGGGATATATGCCCTCCTTTTCAAACTGGGAACCTTCGCTTATTGAACCACTTAGAAACAATGGTATACACTATACAATACTGTCACGGTCAGTGTTACAAGAAGAATCTCGGAACTACTGTGGCTATTGGATTACTGAGCAGGCCGGGCATACTATGATAGTTATACCATCCTATGATTTTCATTTTCATAATGCACCAGCACAGATCCAAGACTGGATGGATAACATGGTAGAGGAGTCGATTAATACATCTCAATCAAAGATGGTAGTACTTCATTACCTCTGCCCGCTGGTTTCTGAACGTAGTAAAGATGCCTTTCGTTGGATTCACTCCTTTGCAGAATCATTGGACACTCTGCTTATAAAATATCAGATGACCCTCTTAAGTGAGCTCATCACGCTTACGACGCCACTGGGATTGCAATCAATTCGTCCCAGTTTTCTTTTTAAATATAAGAGTGAAAAACCAGAGCAACATGATTCTAATCTTCTCTATGCCTTTGATTCCTTAGGAATTTTACAGCGTAAGATGGTCGATGTGGCAAGTAATATCTGTTCACATGAGCAGGAACAGGGTAAAGAATTGCAGTCTGTCAAAGAACAACTATACCTTGCCCAAGATTGTAATCGTTACCTGCCCAATAAACAAAGTGGCTTTGAATTTATAAAAGATCGTATGTACACCTTTAGCAAGATGGTTGCTATTGAGCGGGAACTCCTCAAAAAGGACAAAATTCGCGGTGGCCAAATTCGTATTGCTGACTTCCTTAAGAATGGCTCTAAAAGCATCATCATGTCAAATCGAAGCTTTAAGATCTATATTGACCATAAGAATGGTGGCCAGATCTTCGAGCTTGACTATCGGCTACGATCAGTAAATCTCTTTTCAGGGTACAACCCCACATCACACAAGCCACCACGAATTATTGTTGCCGGAGATTCCTGTACCTCTTTCATTGATTATTTCCTAAAAGAGGATTGTCAACGAGCTGAGTTTTTAGGAAATCCAGAAAACCAGATCGGTGATTTTTACAATGGTCAGTTTGAGTATAAGATCAAGAAAACCAGTACCAGTGTTAAGGCGGTTATGACGCGACAAGGATCAATTCGATCTGGAGATAAACTATTTCCGCTCAATATAGAAAAAGTGTTTGGTTTAGAAAAGGATAAGCCAGAACTCACCTTTGGGTATCAACTGGCAAATCACTCCTTGACAGACTATACAGTAAAATTTGCTGTCCGACTTAACTTTTCTCTTCCAGGGGCCTCATCTCAGCAAGCTGCCTTGGTGTGTAATGATATCGTATATGATAAATTAGTCCGTGAGCGATTGACTCTTGAGAATATCCGTGAGTTTTCATTGCGGGATCACAAGATCGGCACAGAAATTCAGTTCGTTATCCAAAAGCCAGTAACGCTTTGGAGTTATCCCATATCACAATTGGGACGGTATCAAGGGACAAGCATTATAATAACCACACCGGTTTCGTTGCCAGAAAACTCCGCATGGTCTCTGTTGGGAAGAATGATTTGTAAAAAGATAAGACTGCGAGGTTCTTTTACCGATGTTATCTGAAGCTCTCGATATAATAATTGAAAGCCGTGGCCATACTATTTGGCTTTTTTTCCAAGGCCCTTTTAATAAAGAACAAATACCCAATATCCGAAGAAAGCTCGAGGATTTTATTCGTGATGGGAATCGAGAGTTTGTCATTGATCTTGAAAAAGTGAGCACTATCCATGAATCGGTTGCTCCAATGTTTTTAAACTTGCTTAATTTTATTAAGGGTAAGGAAGGAAACATTAAACTCATTTTCAAGAATGAAATGGTCAGTAAGGCATTTTTACCCTATAAGAACATTTTTCAGATCTATACTGATGCAAAAAGTCTCTCCTCGGGGGGCTTTTTTCAGAGATTATTGCGTCAAGGCAACTTCCTAGCTAAAAAAACCGGTATTAGAGTTTCTGTTCCTGTGGCTATAATTTTTCTTGTTATTCTTACTGGGTGGTTTATATCCTTGGGAATAATTATTAATATGCAGAAAGAGCAGATTGAAGAGCAGGAAGCAGAACTTCGAGATTATGAGCAATGGAAACAGGTCACCGAGATTGAAATTGAAGATTTAAAAAGTCGGCTAAAACCAATGATCCAGTTGGGACTTGTACCAGATTCGTTGTCACAATAAGGTTTCTCATGAGAACCCGTCGTATATCCCGTCATTTTGGCATTATTCTTCGTAAGAACCATCTTTGGTTCTCTGAACTGTTAGGTGTCGGACTTGTTGTGGTAATCATCTCGATTTTACTAGTTCAGGGAACAATGGTACTTATCAACTATACTCAAATGAAGAAAAATGGCCGACTGATTTCTGAATCGAAAGCTGGCTATATCACAAAATCTCATCAATTACAGGAGTTAAAAAATCGTCAGAAGATTGCCGCTGTTTTAAATAGCTTCACCCGAAACAGACTCTCCAAGGATGTGCTTTGGAATCTTGTTGATTTAGTCTATACAAATAGTAAATCCTTTGGCTATGATCCCTTTTTGGTATTAGCTGTTATTCATGTTGAAAGTCTGTTTAACCCCCGTGCGAAAGGACAATATCGGGATGGACGCTATAGCGGTGCCTTTGGGCTCATGCAATTGAAATTAGGGACTGCTAAAGAGGTTGGGGCACCGTTGGGGATTACTATTACTAAAAAAGAAGACCTTTTTAACCCTGAGATAAATATTCCCCTAGGGCTTGCTTACTTGACAAAACAGATATCTTACTTTAAGAGCCTCAAGCTTGGTATATCAGCCTACAATCAGGGACCAGGGGTGATATTAAACACAATTAAGAATAAAACACCACTTTCTATTCGATATTATAATAAAGTTCTGACAAGTTATTTTAAGCTAAAAAGAATAAACACTGAGTCGTTATTAAAGAGCTCTCAAGATAAAAAATAATCCAGTTTTGTCTTGTTATAATGAGTATCTCCCTAAAACAAATTCCATTTTATTCCTAATGGGATGAACCAATAGCGTGTTTTGGGATATGCATTTTGAATGAATTAAAGAGTTGATGCTCTTTGATAATTTTCCGTTAAAGGGACATATTATTTTTTAAGCATCCTTGCACATCTTCCTACTCTAAACTCACCAATTCAGGTTTTAGCTATTTTCTGGATATATTTTATATACCCCTATTTTTAAAAAGGATTGATGTAAGATTTGGATAGATTATGATACAACATGAAATTAATGAACTATGTAAGGTTGTTTCAAAAGAGCAACCACTCTCCAGAAGTTGCGCTTTAGCAATTCTTAAGGCACGATCCGAGGAAATTCCCGAAATTCTTACCTTGACAAATGCCTTGCGGCTTCGCAACTTTGGCAATAAGGCGCATCTTTGTTCAATATTAAATGCAAAGAGTGGGGCCTGTGAGGAGGATTGTACTTTTTGCGCACAGTCAGCTCACCATAAAACTGATGTAGAAACCTACGCGCTTTGTTCAACTCAGAAAATGGTTGAGCAGTTTACGAAACATGCAGCCTATCCTATTGGTCATTTTGGTGTTGTGACCAGTGGTGATTCAATGGACGACAAGGAAGTTGATACACTTTGCCAGGCCATTGCAACTGGTGAGATCAATGGTACTGCTTGGTGTGCATCCTTAGGTAACCTATCCTTAGAACAGTTACAGAAATTAAAGCAGGCCGGCCTCAAACGGTTTCATCACAACCTTGAGACGGCTGAAAGCTTTTTTCCTACCATATGCACAACACACACCTATCAAAGTAGGCTTGATATGATACGCAATGTCAAGAAAGCCGGATTAGAACTTTGTTGTGGTGGTTTGCTGGGATTGGGCGAAAGTTTTGAACAACGAATTGAGTTAGCCTTTACTCTCAGAGAGGAAGGGGTCAATGCAATTCCGTTAAACTTTCATATCCCTGTGTCTGGTACAAAACTACAGAATAACACTCCTCTTTCTCCCATGGAAATTATTAAAGCTATTGCGCTATTTAGGATGGCAAATCCAACCGCAGAGATTAAGGTGTGTGCCGGTCGCACTCATCTGAGGGATTTACAATCAATGATCTTTTATGCTGGGGCAACCGGCATGATGATTGGTCCGTTGTTGACTGTTGCTGGGCGCGATGTTGATGCGGATGTACAGATGCTCAAGGACCTTGAGATTTCCTTTGAACAACCCTAGCCAAATACATTGGAATAGAAAAAAGTGTCAATGAAAAATGAATCATGGATTGAAAGGGCGCTAAAAGAAATTAGCACTCAAGCTAGGTTGCGCAAACTCACTACTTTTGAACATAATCAAGATATGATTTCATCGAAGGGACAGCGCTTCATTAATTTTTCTTCCAATGATTACCTTAACCTTTCACGAGATCCTGACGTCATTGCTATAGCGCAACAATACTTAAATCAGCAGGGGTGTGGAGCAACGGCATCTCGATTGGTTTCGGGCACAGGACCCTATCATAGCGAGCTGGACGAGTTGGTTGCTCAGTTCAAGGAGTATCCCGCGGCATTGACCTTTGGTAGCGGATATCTAGTAAACTTAGGAACCATTACCGCACTTATGGGAAGAAAGGATCATATTTTTGTTGATAGACTTTCCCATGCAAGCATTATTGATGCAGCCCTTTTAAGCCGAGCCACTGTACATCGCTTTAATCATAATGATCCAGATCACCTTGAAAAACTCTTTAATACCACTAAGTCAAGTGACAAAAAACTTGTGATCACAGAGTCGGTTTTTAGCATGGATGGCGATATTGCTCCTTTACAGGAGATTGTTACGGTAGGTCAACAGTATGGTGCTATGATCATGGTTGATGAGGCTCATGCAACTGGGGTATTTGGAATCCAAGGAAAGGGTGTGGTCCATGCTCTTGGCCTTGAAAAGCAGGTAAATATCTCTATGGGGACCTTTAGCAAAGCACTTGGAGCCTATGGTGGATATGTTGCCTGTTCAAATGAAATCAAGCAATTACTGATAAATCGGGCCCGCTCTTTTATTTATACAACAGCGCTTCCTCCTTCAGTAATCGGCTCGATTCTTGGGGCAATTCGAAAAGTCACTCATGAAAAAAACATGGGTGAAGAGGTGCTAAAAAAGGCCAACTTTTTTAGAGAAAAACTGAGCCAGCTCGGGCTTCCTCTTGGAAACTCCCAAAGTCAGATAATTCCGATAATTGTCGGTGATTCTCAAAAGGCACTTGACTTTTCGAATAGTTTACGTGAAGTTGGCATTCTTGCTATTGCTATAAGGCCACCAACGGTACCGGTTGGTAGTGCCCGACTGCGATTTTCTGTGACCAGAGCACATAGCTATTCACAGCTCGAAGAGACTGCTCAAAACATTTATGCCTGCGCAAAGGAAATGGGCCTATTATGAGAAATACACGAGTTCTGTTTGTTGCAGGTTGGGCACATAGAGATCAAAGCATGAGAGGTCTGTCGGACAGCTTGTCAAATACAGTGAGTAAAGAATTAACATCGGTTTCAACATTAGCAGCACAACGAACACAGGCACCTACAAGTCAATTTGACAAAGAAGCTCAGTTGTCACGCTATGCTTTAGGATTAAAAGAGACCTGCGCAAAAATAGAGGAAGAGTTAATTATAATAGCGTGGTCAATGGGGGCAATTGTCACCTTGGAACTTTTGTCTTACCATACAGTGCCAATTAGAACGTGCATTTTGTTGAGTGCAACACAACGATTCTGTGCTGATGATTTCTATACCTGTGGGGTACCTGCTCAAAATGTTCGTGCTCTCAGGATTGGCCTTACCAGGCGACCACATAAGACGTTGAAAGCTTTCTTTCATGATGCTTCCTATCCCCATGGGACATCTGATGTGATGATAGACAGCATGGCAAACGAGGCATTAACAATAGAGAATGGACTATTGGTCGATGGATTACACTATCTGGAACAGGTGGATTTAAGAGATACAATAAAAAACATTCAAATTCCCATACATCTAATACATGGTGAGCAAGATAAAATTGTCCCACTTGCTGCTGGGGAAGAGCTACATAAGGCTTTGCCGCAATGCACCATGCAGGTTATACCAGATGTTGGACATGCTCTTCCAAATGTTTTCAGCGAATCAATAACACCTTCTCTTAAAAGAATTGTTGAAGAGGAAAGGATTTGATGAATAATCGCCAGTCAGTTGCTGCTCGCTTTTCTGCTTCAGCGCATACCTACGACACCTATGCGGACGTACACCATATTGCCGCAGCTAAAGTTGTTGACTTGGTCGGAGATAGAGGTCGCTCGAAACATATTTTAGAGATCGGTTGCGGTACGGGCATTTTAACAGAAAAGCTTAAAAGAGCATTACCCGATGTTTCGATTACCGCGATTGATATAGCAGAGGCAATGATAGCAGTGGCTTTAAAAAAAATGGCTTCCATTTCGGGTATTCAATTCCATCAGCAATCTATTGATACACTGTCAAATACTAGCACCTTTGACTTAATTATTAGTAGTTCCTCACTTCACTGGATGACACCGTATAAAAGGACTTTTTCAAAAGTAAATTCACTGTTAAAACCAAAAGGACGATTTGTTTTCAGTCTTATGAAAGAGGGAACACTAAAGGAGCTTCATAATTCCCGGCTTGCTGTTGCACCCGATAAACCAGTACAGGCACCATTACCAAAACCTTCTGCGATAAGAGAGGCGCTTAAAGATAATGATTTTGACATTTCTAAAGAGTTTGAACAGGAAGTTATGGTTACCTTTCCCAGTACCAGGAAATTGATTGAGGCTTTAAATAAACAGGGAGTAACCGGTGGTACCTTTTCTCATTCCGATTCCTTACTTTCTCGATCAGAGCTTAAAAAGCTTTGTGACCATTATGATAATACTTATAAATCGAGCTCGGGTGAAGTTTTTGCAACCTATGCACTTATGTATATTTGTGCCCAAAAAAGGACCTAACAATGAAAAGCATCTTTGTGACTGGCACCGATACTGACGCTGGTAAAACAGTGGCCGTTGCAGCGCTACTCTCATATCTTCGTGCAAAGAGTGTGGATGCAATGTCGATGAAGCCAATTCAAACTGGGTGCGAAAAACAAAATGGACAGTGGATAGTTCCCGATATCGCCTTTGTTCTTAAGGCTGCGGGAATAGAAAAGACTCTAAAGGAACAGGAATTTCTTTGTCCCTTTACTTTCGAGCACGCCTGCTCACCTCACCTTGCTGTTTCTCTGGAAAAAAAATCAATTTGTGTTGATACAATATTGGAACGATATAATGTGCTTTCCACTCAACATAAAACAATCATTGTGGAAGGTGCGGGAGGAATTTTAGTACCAATCAATAAAAAGGATATGATGCTTGACTTGATGAAAGAGATGAAGCTTCCCGTTGTTTTAGTAACTCGACCTGGGCTCGGCACCATTAATCATACCTTACTATCCATTAATGAACTTCGCCGTGCCGGATTAACAGTGGCAGGACTCATTTTTTGCGAAACCGTTGAGCCAGCCCGCAACTATATTGAGCGCGATAACCGAACCATTATATCTGAAATAGGGGAGGTGCCAATCCTTGGTGATATTCCCTACATAAACAGTATGAACACTTTACTCAGCCAACCAAAAGAGTTTGAAGCATTTAGCAACAAAGCCCTTTCTCCAGCCTACGATATTCTAAAGGAGCTATAAATATGGTCAGCAATTCAAAGGATCTTTTTGCAATAGATAAAAAATATCTTTGGCATCCCTATACCAAATTATCCACTATTCAGTCTCTTCCTCTGCCTATTATTGAGCGAGCAAGTGGGCTGTATATGTACGATGTAGAAGGCTATCGATATCTAGATGCAATCTCATCATGGTGGTCCTCTAATTTAGGACACTGTCATCCAGAGCTCATGGGGGCACTTAAAAAACAGGCGGATCTCTTAGAACATAGCATTATTGGTAACCTTTCTCACCCTACGGTGATCCATTTGTCAAAGGAGCTGTGCCACCTTTTTAATAATTCAGAACGACATGTGATGTATGCCAGTGATGGAGCGAGCGCCATCGAAGCTGCGCTAAAGATGTCAATTCAGTACTGGCATAATGTAGGACGTCCTAAGCGTCATAAGTTTGCCACGCTAACCGGCGACTATCACGGTGATACGCTTGGAACCATTTCTGTTGGCTATGTTGAGTCCTTTCACAAACCCTTTAAGAATGCCCTTGTACCCTCCTTTCAGGCCATGACCCCTTTTTGTCGGAAGTGCCCCTTAGGAAAAGAGGAGAGTACCTGTTCAGTGGAATGCTTTAGATCGATGGAAGAAATTGTCACCACGCACCAAGAAGAATTGGCCGCCGTAATCGTAGAGCCCCTCTGTCAAGGTGCCTCAGGCATGCGTATTTACTCACCAAAATATTTGGTTAAATTGCAGGAGGTTTGTAAAACCTATGGCATCCTGTTAATTATCGATGAGATAGCAATGGGTTTTGGCAGGACCGGTAAGATGTTTGCTCATGAACATGCCCATATTGATCCAGATATAGTCTGTGTGGGCAAGGGGCTCTCCGGAGGCACCCTTCCCATTAGTGCGACTATTGCAAAAAATGAGATCTTTGAGACCTTTACCGATATTCCTGAGGATAACACCTTTTATCATGGCCACACCTTTGCCGGTAATCCAATTGCTTCTGCAGTGGCTTTGAAGGTACTTGAAATTTACAAACGAGATAACATTGTTCAACAAGCAGAAGAGCTAGGTCAATTGTTGAAGCAAGAAATCGATCAATTTGAGGGTCTTCCTTCTGTGGATAACACCCGTTGTCTTGGAATGATTGGTGCGGTTGAGCTCAAGCCTGGAACTGCTCGCTTTGGCAACAAATCAGTGACTCGAGCTGATGCTGTTAGAACGACACTTCTAAAAAAGGGTGTTTTTATGCGTCCCTTGGGAAATGTATTCTATCTTATGTTGCCCCTTGTTGTTACTAAAGAGGTGCTAGTCGAAAGTGTGAAGACGTTTTACTCAGTTGTTGAGGAAATTGGCTAGCTATAGCAATTTTGCTGAACCTCCATTAATATTAGATAGTTCTGCGATTATAAGAACATTTTCAGGCCCCTCTGACATTGGTCACCCGATTTTTTATTGCTTATATTATATTTATAGGTTTTAAATGCCTAGTATTTCTAATATATAGAAATACTATATATGAGATAATCAAAAAAGCATTGCTATGGTTACACAACTGGATATTCAATTTAAAAAAGTACACGAAGAGATTGAACAGGCTTGTCAGCGAGTTGCGCGTGATCCTGGGTCAGTTCGTCTTATTACGGTAACTAAAACATGGCCCGCAGAGGTACTGCAAGCTGTTGTGGATAGCAATCATCCCGACATTGGAGAGAATCGGGTACAAGAAATTATTGAAAAGGTTCCCAAGCTTTCTGACAATAGAACGATTCATATGATTGGTCACCTCCAGTCGAATAAAGTATCAAAGGTTGTGCCCTTGGTTGATTGGATTCATTCGATAGATAGTGAAAAATTACTTTCCAAGGTAGACCACTATTGCAAAGTAATAAATAGACGGGTGAAGGTGTTGGTGCAGGTAAATACCTCCAATGAGACGGCAAAGTCAGGATGTGATCCTGTTGATGCGCCCTCTCTGTGTGAGAAAGCCTCACAGTGTGAGTACGTTGATTTTCGCGGGTTGATGACTATTGGACCCTGGACTACCAACCTTCAAGCAGTTCGAAACAGCTTTAAACAGCTTAAATCAATTGGAGAATGCTGTCAGCATCTTGTGCAGGGAAATTTCGAGCTTTCCATGGGCATGAGTGGAGATTTTGCTATGGCTATTGAAGAGGGTGCAACCATGATCCGCGTTGGTTCGCGTATTCTTGGGGAGCGTTATTAAAATGCAACTTTTATTTATCCTTTTAAGAATTTTTGAAGTTATTCTGGTGATTCGAATTGTCATGTCCTGGTTTCGCCCTGACCCAACACATCCAATTGTCAATTTTATTTATCGGGTGACCGATCCTGTGCTTGAGCCGGTTCGGCGTTTGCTCCCTATCCAGGCAATGGGGTTTGATCTTTCACCAATCGTAATTTTTGTAGCTATTAATATGATAAAACGGTTCTTAATTCGTTCAATGTTTCTGTACTAAGATGCATAAAGGAAAAGGAGTATTGCCATGCGTATTACCCCTCTTGATATTAGAAAACAACCCTTTAAAAAGGTCCTCCGCGGCTTTGACAAAGATGCGGTTAATAGCTTTTTAGAGATGGTGGCAAATGAGTATGAGAAGATTATTAAGCAGAATGATGAATTTGCCACAAAGGTTAAGGTGTTGCAGGGACGTATCGAGGAGTACGAGAAAATTGAGCGTACTTTGAGCGAAACATTGCTTACTGCACAGCGAGCAACTGACGAAGCCCGTTTAAATGCTCAGAAAGAGGCAGAGCTTATTATTAAAGATGCGCAAATTCGTTCGGATAAATATGAGGATCAGAGTAGACAAAATGTTAACAGGTTGGAAGGTGAGCTCAATTCACTCAAGATTCAACGAGATAGTTTTTTAGCCAGGTTTCAATCGATGCTGCGGGACCAACTCTCTCTGGTGGAGATTATTTCTGATAGCATCAAGGATGAGAAGAGTAGTGTGAAGACAACAAAGCCTGCTTTTGCAAAAAAGAGCTTTCATCCAACAGAAACTATGGACGAGGTGCCCCCACAACCGCTTGTGTAGCATAAATGTGAAGAAAATTGTATATACTATAATTGATAAAGGAATCAATAATGCCCCAAACCTATGAAAGAATTCAAGAAGCAAAAAGTTTTATCGAGGAAAAATACTCCAATTCCATAGATGTCGGAATTATACTCGGCACTGGATTAGGCCGACTTGTCAATGACATTGCTGTTGATGTAGAAATCCCCTATGAGGTAATTCCTCATTTTCCAGAGGCGACTGTTGAAGCCCATGCTGGGAAGCTTATTCTTGGAACACTTTCAGGAAAAACCGTTCTTGCTATGCAGGGACGATATCACTACTATGAGGGGTATTCTATGCAACAGATTGTTTTTCCTGTTCGGGTCATGAAGTTTCTTGGTATCCACACTCTTATTGTTTCAAATGCAGCGGGTGGTATTAATCCATTGTTTCCTCCTGGAACTATTATGGCCATTACTGACCATATAAATCTACTCGGTGATAATCCGTTAATTGGTCCCAATGATAATAGAATCGGTGATCGATATCCTGATATGTCGCAACCATACACAGAAGAGCTGCTGCAAATGGTGATTGATTCAGCATTACGAAAGAAGATTCCCCTTGAACGGGGCGTATATGCAGCAATGTCTGGCCCGTGCTTGGAAACTAAAGCAGAGTATCGCATGCTTAAAACCCTTGGAGCCGATGCCATTGGCATGAGTACCGTTCCAGAGGTGATTGCTGCGGTTCATGCCAACATGAAGGTGCTTGGTCTTTCTGTTATTACCGATGCCTGTTTACCCGATGCATTGGAGTCTGTTGATATAAAGAAAATCATCGCCACAGCGAATAAAGCAGAACCAAAATTAGTTACATTAATTAAAGAGGTGTTAGAACAACTATGAGCGAACAAAATTTTGCACCCGTAAATACTCAGGTTCGATTTCCCGCTGTTGAAAAGGAAGTGCTTGAATATTGGCAAAAAGAGAAAGTTTTTGAGCAGAGCTTGAGAGCAACTAAGGATAAAGAGGCTTTTGTTTTTTATGATGGTCCTCCTTTTGCGACTGGGTTACCCCACTATGGACATTTGCTGGCGGGAACTCTTAAGGATATTATTCCCCGGTATTGGACAATGCGTGGTCACTATGTAGAGCGTCGTTTTGGCTGGGACTGCCATGGTCTTCCTGTTGAGAATGAAATGGAGAAGGAACTAAAGGTTTCAGGCAAACAGGATATAGAAAAATTGGGGATTGCAATTTTTAATGAAGCCTGTCGTTCTATTGTGCTTCGTTATACTGAGCAGTGGGAAGAGGTCGTGTTACGTATGGGGCGGTGGGTTGATTTTGTCAATCAATATCGTACTATGGATCCACCCTATATGGAAAGTATTTGGTGGGTTTTTAAACAGATCTGGGACAAGAAGTTAGTGTATAAAGGATTTTGCGTACAACCCTATTGCCCCCGTTGTGCAACACCACTTTCTAATTTCGAACTCAATGAAGGGTATCGTGATGTAAAGGGACCCTCTATTACCGTTACCTTTCCTTTGGTTGATGACCCCAATACACAAATCTTAGTGTGGACAACCACACCCTGGACATTGCCCTCCAATGTTTTGCTAGCCGTTGGAGCGGATATTGATTATGTAAAGGTGCGCGATGGGGACATCACCTTTATTATGGCCAAGGATAGGCTTCCTGTCTACTATAATGATGAGTCAGAGTATGAGCTCGTTGGTACGGTAAAGGGCAAAGACCTTGTTGGACTTCGCTATCAACCTATGTTTGACTATTTTGTTGGCAGGGATGAAAAGTTTTTTCAAATAACCGATGGAGATTTTGTCTCCACTGAAGATGGCTCCGGTATTGTTCATATTGCGCCGGCCTTTGGTGAAGACGACTTTAAAGTTGGTGAGAAAATGGGGATACCCATCATGTGCCCTGTTGATGCTGAAGGTAAATTTACTGAAGAGGTGTCAGATTATCAGGGACAATTGGTCTTTGATGCAGACGAACAAATCATAATAGATATAAAAAAAATGGGTCGTTTAATCCATCGTGCAAAAGTCGAGCATCGCTATCCCTTCTGTTACCGTTGTGATACGGCACTACTCTATAAAGCAATCGATGCCTGGTTTGTAAAGATTGATCCACTAAAGCCGAATATGCTGGAAAATAACCAGAGAATACACTGGGTGCCAGATCATTTAAAAGAGGGACGCTTTGGTAAGGCCTTAGAGACGGCACCAGATTGGAACATCTCTCGTAATCGCTATTGGGGAACCCCCATTCCAATTTGGACTTGCCAGTGCGGTCATGAAGAGTGTGTGGGAAGTCTTGAACAGTTACATGCCTTAGCAGGTAAGGGAGATCCTGCAGCAGGTACCACTCAACACACAAAGACTGTGGAGGAGGTGGTTGCCTTTATTGCACAAGAGGCACCAAAAAAATTAAAAGAGGTCGGTGCTGATCCTTCCTGGGTTAAAAAGATTTGCAGTACCGAAATAGACAAACGGGATATTCACCGTCATATAGTTGATCGGCTGACGCTCTATTGTCCTCAATGTAGTGAACCCATGACCCGCATTGCAGAGGTGCTTGATTGCTGGTTTGAATCAGGATCTATGCCCTATGCACAAAACCATTATCCCTTTGAAAACAAAGAAGTCTTTGAGAAGAGCTTTCCAGCTGATTTTATTGCCGAAGGGTTGGATCAAACCAGAGGTTGGTTCAACAAGCTCACGGTTTTGGCATCGGCACTCTTTGAAAAGGAAGCCTTTAAAAATGTTATTGTAAATGGAATCATTCTTGCTGAAGATGGTAAAAAGCTTTCAAAACGGCTTAAAAATTATACACCCACCGAGGAGGTGTTGGACAAACTTGGTTCCGATGCCCTACGCCTTTTTCTTATAAACTCGCCTGCTGTAAAGGCCGAGGACTTGCGGTTTAGCGACAAAGGCGTCATGGAGATGGCTCGATCGATTCTTCTTCCCTTTTGGCACTCTTACTCCTTTTTTGTTACCTATGCCAATGTGGATGGATGGAAACCGGATGGGATCAAAACCCCATCAAGTCCCAACGAGCTTGATCAGTGGATCATTTCCCTGTTGAATCATGTTGTTGCATCGGTAAACAAAGAGATGGAAGAGTATTACCTGTACCAGGTGGTCCCGCTCCTTGTTGACTTTATAGAAAACCTTACTAATTGGTATATCCGTCGCAGTAGACGCCGTTTTTGGAAAAGTGAAAATGACAGCGATAAACAGTATGCTTATGAAACATTATACTATGTGTTGGTGACCTTCTCCCGGGTCATGTGTCCCTTTTTGCCCTTTTTAACAGAAGCTATTTATCGCAATCTCGTTGGTAGTGTTGATAAAGCTGCCCTGGAAAGTGTTCATTTGACTGCCTATCCTCAAGCTGATCAGAGCTTGGTCAATTTGGAGATGGAGACCAGGATGTTCTTAGTTCGCCAGGTTGTAAGTATGGGGCGGGTGTTAAGAAGCAAATATAATATCAAAAACAGACAACCGCTTTCAGAGCTTACCGTTGTGATCAGAGATGAACACAAACGTGGATTAGTACAGATGATGGATCAGCTAATCATCGAAGAGCTCAATGTAAAGAAGGTAGTTTTGGACAGTAACGAGGACTCCTTGGTTGAGATCTCAGCAAAGCCAAATTTTAGGAATCTTGGTAAGGTGTTTGGGCCTCAAATGAAGGAAGCTTCAAAGGAGATCGAGGCCTTGAAAAAAGAGCAGATACGTGATTTAGAGGCCGGTGGATCAATTACAATCTTAGACAAGCCAATTACATTTGAAGATATTGAACTCCGCCGCACCAAACATGAGGGTATCGAGGTTGAGACCGAGGGTGAGGTTACTGTAGCACTCAATACAGAAATTAGTGAAGAGTTGCGAAATGAAGGTCATGCCCGTGAATTCATCAATAGAATTCAGAACCTTCGCAAAAGCCAAGACTTTAATGTAACCGATAGAATTGTGATTGTTTGCGATTGTGATGATCAGTTCAAAAAGGCACTCGCCCAATTTGAGCACTATATCTGCAATGAAACATTGGCAACCTCGCTTGTCTGGGAAAAACCTGATGCGAGCAATGCGGGTGAGCAAGCAGATATTCATGGTTTCCCTGTGGCCATTGCCATTAAGCAAGATAGTTAGTGAATGGCCAAGTCATTTCTAAAGAAACGACGAAATGACCTGATCTACATTGTTATCCGGGCTCTGCTGTTATTTTTAAAAATATTGCCGCGTAGCCCGGGACTTGCACTATTCGGGTGTGTAGGGCGATTATTCTTTAATGTTCCAACGGTTGAGAGAAGAAGAACGTTTTTACACCTTCAAAAAATATTCTCCTCTTCCTGGTCCACAGAAACTATTGAGAAAACAGCAAAGGCTGTGTATTACA
Source organism: Chitinivibrionales bacterium (assembly GCA_028278335.1). Lineage (GTDB taxonomy): Bacteria > Fibrobacterota > Chitinivibrionia > Chitinivibrionales > JANQEN01 > JANQEN01. The sequence goes on from JANQEN010000192.1 coordinate 85,817, forward strand.
ATCTTGGAAAAAACCTTTATGATTCTCTGTATTTAACAAGTTGTAATAATCGTCGATTTTTTTCGATTGTAAAAACCAATGATCAAAATCCTATTTTAGAGTCTTACCATAGGGGCGATGGCGTTATTGCACTGACAGGCCATTTAGGGTGCTTTGAAATGACCGTCCATGCCTTGGCCAGGCAGGGTATACAGTGTGTAACCATTGGTCAGCAGCTGTATGATAAACGAGTTGATACGCTTATTAATACTTTTAGGACTAAGAATAATATCACCTATCTCCATAGAGATGGCAGTGGAAGAGAGATTATTCGGCTGTTAAAAAGGGGTTATTTGTTTGGAGCTTTGGTTGATCAAGATACCAATATCGAGGGGGTGTTCACCGATTTTTTAGGGCATCCTGCCTATACGCCCAGTAGCCCGATTCGTATTGCAATGCGTTTTACTATCCCACTCTATGTGGCAATTACTAAAAGAAATCCCGACGAAAGTCATGACTTTATTTTGCATGGTCCATTGGAGATGGATGATACTGGTGACTTCACTCGTGACCTTGTAATCAATACACAAAAAGTGAGTGACCTATTAAGCGAGGGTATTATTAATACACCCGAGCAGTGGGTCTGGATGCACAGGCGATGGCGTAGAAGCCCTGATGATCCATCAAATAAGAGTATTCCTTCAATTTATTCATATCGATAACATATCATTGTAAAAGATGAGTCTCAAATTTGCGTGAATTTAGCGGTTTATATATTTTTGTCTGATTGGCTTTTTATTTAAATAATATGATATTTTGTGGCCTTCCCTTTTTACATGGATGAAGTATGCCAATTTATAGTATGACCGGTTTTGGTCAGGCAGAAATTTCAATGCCCTCTGGAATTTATCGGGTAGAAATCAGTAGCGTCAATAACCGGTACCTCAATTTTCAGATTCGGCTTCCCCGTACTTTTGCCTGTATGGAGCAAAAGGTTAAAAAGTTTTTAACGAGTAAGATTAACCGAGGAAGTGTTTCTGTTGTTATAAATTGGTCGAAAGAGGATACCGGCAATACGTTGTCATGGAATCGTAATATTGTTAAAAACTATGTGTCCATCTTAAAAGAAATTAAAAAAGAGCACGGATTAAAGGATGATGTGTCACTTTCTCATCTCCTTAATTTTAGCGATATTGTTGAGGAAGAGAATGCAGCTCTTACAGAGGAGACCCTTTGGAAGCATTTAAAAAAGGTGTTGCAGACCGCTCTTATGGATTTTATGGTTCAGCGGGAAAAGGAAGCAACCTATCTTATTAATGAGATAAAGAAGATTGTTCGCTCCATATCTCGAACTGTAAAAAAAATTGAGAAACGGGCTCCACTTCGAATAAAACGATATCGTGTGGAACTCGAAAAGAAATTAGAGCAGCTGATCAACAAGTCAATGGAACCCTCGCGCCTTGCTATAGAAGTGGCCCTTATGGCGGATAGACTTGACATAACCGAAGAGTGTACCCGCCTTCATGCTTATATCGAAAAGATGGATGCCGATCTCAATAGCAACGAGCCCATTGGAAAGCGATTAGGCTTTATTCTTCAAGAGATGAATCGGGAGGCTAACACCATAGGGTCAAAGGCTAATGATACCAAGATCTCATTTTGGAGTGTTGAGCTTAAGGAAAATATTGAAAAAATACGGGAACAGGTGTTAAATATAGAATAATCTGAAAATAATCGATTTTTATACAATAAAAAGCAGGAGTAAACTATGTCAGAATCGTTGATGGAACTTGATGTGGAAATGTTAGAAAAAAGAGGGATTGACCGTTACAAAGCTGTGATAATGGCCGCCCAGGAAGCACGTTTTATTAATGATCAGATCAGACTTGACATTATTGAACCAACAGACAAGCCAACCACCATGGCTTTGCAGAGACTCTACGAAGGCCGTGTGGTAGAAAATACAGAAGAAAAACCTGTAGATTAGTTTTAGCTAATTACATAGTCACAACACACACCGTTATAATGCTTTTTCTCTGTTCATGCCTAGCATGAATTTACACAAGAAAATCAGTCAGCATTATGAACAAAAAAAAACTCCGTCTTCTTATTGGGGTAAGTGGAGGAATTGCAGCCTATAAGATTCCTCTCCTTATTCGTCTATTGCAGAAACATGCTGTTGAAATAAAAGTTGTCCTCACTCAATCATCGCGCTCCTTAGTGGGAGAAGAGGCCCTTCGAGTTCTGTCAAAAAACCCAATCTATACAGATGATTCCAATGCAGCATATGATATGGACCATATCAGGTTGGCAGAATGGGCTGATGTTATGCTTATCGCTCCAGCCACAGCTAATACTATCGCAAAAATTGCCCATGGTATCGGAGATAATCTTCTAACAACATTGGTTCTTTCCTTTGCAGGTCCAACACTCATTGCTCCTGCCATGAACACCGTTATGTGGCAAAAGCCCGTTACGATTGATAATATTTCCCTTTTGGAAAGTCGTGGCTTTACGCTACTTCCCGTAGGTACCGGTGCCTTAGCCTGTGGCGATGATGGTCCCGGTCGTATGATCGCTTTAGAATCGATCGTTGATTTTGTGATGCATGCTGATCTACCACCAGTGCTCAAAGGCAAACATTTTCTTATTGCGTCGGGGCCCACTGTTGAACCTCTTGATCCTGTCCGGGTGATCTCTAACCGCTCCTCAGGAAAGATGGGAGCAGCTTTGGCATCCGTAGCTCTATGCATGGGTGCACAGGTCACCGTTGTAACCGGTCCCACTTCTGTTGAGCTTCCTGAGGGGGTAACACGGATTGATGTGGCAACAGCTCAGGAAATGTCTTTGGCATTGCACAAGCATTTTGATCAGGTGGATGTTTGCATTATGGCTGCGGCAATTAGTGACTTTCGTCCTAAAAAATCACAGACAACTAAGATTGACAGAGAGAAATCTGAAGAGTTATCTGTTGAACTTGTTCAAAATGAGGATGTCGCCTATAGCCTATCCCATAAAAAGAGAGGCCAGTTTTTAGTGTGCTTTTCATTGGAAACAGAGAGTGGTCTAGAGCGAGCGCACAAGAAGATGGCAAAAAAAGGATGCGATGTAATGGTTTACAATAGGGTAGACACCTCTTTGGAAAAGGACTCCTCTGAAATAACCATACTCTATAAAGATAAAGAAGCCAAACAATACGCACCTATGAGTAAGAGTGACTGCGCCAAAGCAATTCTTAAGGAGATTGCAGCAGAAAAAGGTCTGCTTCATGAGTAATAGCAGCCTAAAACTCGCGGCAACTTACTTTCGTCAGCAAGCTGAACTGTCAATTCCAGACTACATTTTTTATAACACCAAGCAAGTAGAAGAGCACTATCCTCATTCAAAAAAAGGAGAGCCAGAGCAACAAACAATACATGAGGCTTCGGGAAATTATGGTCACTCCGGGATGGATACTCGGGAGCAGTTGATCGAGCTGTATAACGAGGTAAAGGAGTGCTGTGCCTGCGATTTGAGCAAAAGTCGCAGGAATATGGTTTTTGGATCGGGCAATGCTTCGGCTCCGCTTATGGTGATTGGTGAAGCACCGGGTTATGATGAGGATCAACAGGGAAAGCCCTTTGTGGGCAAGGCTGGTGCCTTGCTTACAAAAATGCTTGCGGCAATTAATATCGATAGAACCAAAGATGCCTTCATTACAAATATTTTAAAGTGTCGACCTCCAGAAAATCGAAATCCAAACCAGGTAGAGACCGTGGCCTGTGTACCGATTTTAAAGCGTCAGATCAGTATCATTGCACCTTCGGTTATTCTTCTTTTAGGTAGAATTGCTGTACAAGAGCTTCTGATGCGAAAAGAAAGTATTGGCCAATTGCGTTCAGAAATACATACTTATAATAGTATACCCGTTGTTGTAACCTATCATCCGGCTGCTCTTTTAAGGAATGTACAGTATAAACGGCCAGCTTGGGAAGATTTACAAAAGTTGCAATCAATGCTACGGGAAAAAGGATTATATGGCAACAACGAAAACTAAAGAGGTACTCCTATCTTCAAAAGTGCCACCTCAGGCCCTTGATATCGAGCGGACCGTGTTGGGCTCCATTCTTATAGATGCTAATGCCATGGATACTGCTATGGAGCTACTGAATGATGAGTGCTTTTATGCAACCGCTAATAGGCACATTTTCCATTGTATTAGAAATATGTACAAGGATGATATCCCTGTTGATATTATAACCCTCACCGAGGAACTTCGTAAAAAGGAGCTCTTGGAGGCTATTGGAACAGAAGCGTATTTAAGTGAGTTGGTTGACAATGTGGCAACATCGGCAAACATTGCCTATCATGTTAAGATATTAGAATCAAAGGCACGGCTTAGAGAACTCATTGCCACCTCTGCAGAGATCACCACTGACTGTTTTGACCCTGATGCCGATGCCAAAGCGCTTATTGATCAAGCTGAGGCGAAAATATTTAAGATTGCCGATAGTACGATTAAAAATAGGCCTGAGCCTATTCGTGATCTTTTGTCCCACACCTTTGAAGAGATTGAGATGTATAGTACCGAGGGTGGGATTAGTGGTGTAAAATCTGGTTTTACCAAACTTGACGAAATGATTACTGGATTTCATCCTGGTGATCTGGTTATTGTTGCTGCTCGGCCGGGTATGGGTAAAACCTCGCTCTGTCTTTCTATGTTACTCAATGCTTGCGTTCATGCAGAGCAAGCTACTCCAGGAATAATTTTTTCATTGGAAATGTCCAAGGCCCAACTGGTGCAACGGATGCTTTGTGCAGAAGCAGAGATAGACATTCACCGTTTGCGTGCCGGAAAATTAAATAAGGCAGAGAGAAATCGTTTGGGGATTGCTGCTGGGCCACTCTACGAGGCCCCCATTTTTATTGATGATACTCCGGGGATTAACATTATGGAAATCCGGGCAAAATGCCGGCGCCTAAAAGCGCGGGAAAATCTTGGCCTTATCATTATAGACTATTTGCAGCTTATGGGGGTAGTTGGCCGTTCGGAAAACCGGCAACAGGAGATCTCTCAAATTTCCCGTTCTCTTAAGGAAATCGCAAAAGAGCTTGGCGTTCCTATTCTTGCCTTGTCTCAGCTTTCCCGAGCTGTTGAACAACGAACAGGAAACCATCGGCCGCAACTCTCTGATCTTCGTGAGTCCGGTGCAATTGAACAGGATGCTGATCTGGTTCTCTTTATTTATCGTGAGGCTGTGTACTTAAGAAACAAAGAGGGTGGTACTGATACCGCCGAATATAAAGAGGTTGAAAATATTGCTGAATTGATAGTTGGAAAACAGAGAAATGGTCCCTGCGGAACGGTCAAAGTCTCTTTTATAGATCAGTTTGCTAATTTCAGAGACCTTGACATTATCCACTCCGACGACGATGAAAGGTTTTAACCATGATGACGCCACTCTTTACCGGACCGGGTAGATTATTCTGGGGAGTGGTAGATACAGTATGTCTTTTTTTACGACACGTTACCTATATCTCTGATTTAACCTGGAAAACCTGTTGCCGCGTTCATCTTCTTTTTAAAAACATTAATCTTACACTTCACCAAATGTTTGTTATAGGTGTGGAATCACTCCCTTTGGTTGTAGTTACTTCCATTTTTGTGGGTGGGGAGACTGTTGTGCAAGCGAATTTTCTCTTTGCAGGCATGGTTCCATTACGATATTTAGGATACGCGGTGAGCAAATCCTTGGTTACAGAACTCTGTCCCGTTATAACCAGCTTTGTTGTGGCAAGTCGCATTGCAACAGCCATTGCAGCAGAAGTTGGTTCGATGAAGACCAGTGAACAACTTGATGCCATGACCTGTTTGAGTTTAGATTCGATTCGATACCTTATCGTACCCAAGGTTGTGGCCAGTGTAATCATGATTCCCGTATTGGTAATATTTTCTGAATTGTTAGCTTTTGCAGCATCGGTGATCACAGCAATTTTATTTGTAGATATTACCATGCATCAATATCTCTCTGGCTTAAGGCTCTTTTTCTCAGTACCCCATATGATGATCGGCATTTCAAAGACAACAGTCTTTGGAGCGATTATCGCTTTTACCGGGGCTCACTTTGGCTTTCAAGCTCGAAAGGGTGCGCAAGGTGTGGGAGAGGCAACGACACGAGCTGTCATGGCCTCTATGGTATTGATCTTATTTTTTGACTTTCTTATGGCCTTTTTAACCTTACGAAGTATTTAGCAGGAATTGACTCATGCTAAAAATCGAACACCTAAAAAAACATTTTGGTTCTAAAGTTGTTTTACGAGATGTAAACCTTAATGTTGATAAGGGAGAGGTGGTTGCCATTATTGGTCAGTCGGGCCATGGGAAGAGTGTGATTTTAAAAAATATCATGGGACTGATGCTACCCGATGGCGGTAGAATACTCTTCGATAATGAGATTATTTCTTCACCCACAAAAAAAAGCAGTGACTTTGAAAAGGTTCGTAAGCGATTTGGCATGCTTTTTCAAGGAGCTGCGCTATTTGACTCAATGACTGTCGGGGAAAATATCGCTTTTCCGCTTAGAGAACATACTACCGAGCCCGAAGAGTCGATTAATAAAACGGTAGCCAATGTATTAGAAATGGTTGGGCTTCGGGGTATCGAAAATGTTATGCCAGCAGAGCTTTCCGGTGGTATGCGCAGCAGGGTTGGGCTTGCTCGAGCTATAGCCATGGAACCAGAAGTTATGCTTTACGATGAGCCGACCTCGGCCCTTGATCCGATTATGTCCGATAAAATCAATGACCTCATCATCGACTTGCGGGAAAAGCTAAAGATGACTTCCATTGTGGTGACTCACGATATGGCATCGGCCTATAAAATTGCCGATAAAATTGCTATGCTCCATGATGGAAAAATAATTTTTCACGGAACTCCTGCAGAGATCCGTGCCTCGCGAAATCCCTACATTCAACAATTTATTAGAGGTCAAAGAAAACTCTACTATGCTGTAAAGGATGAGGAGTCATATGAGAAAACCTTTGACCTTAATAAAATTCGCACTGGATCAGTTCAACCTAAAAAAAGAGGTAAATTCGACTTTTAATAAATGAGCATGGGATCGAGTCCAAATTATCTAAAATCTGTAATTTGTTGACAGAGTGGCACTCTGACAGTTTGTGGATATCCCGAAATAGACTGAGACACTCGGTGTTTTAGATAGGCAATTTTATGTGGTCCTGTGTATGCTTTTGTTTGTGTGGCAATTTCCTTTTCAATCTGTTGTGCCTTTTTGTAATTCTTCTGCTTAAGGCAAGTTTCTAAGGAAACATAAAGTGCCGGGATGCAATTAGCAAAGGCACTGACAAAACCAACAGCCCCTTTTTTGGTTGGACTGACAATCGTTTTGTCGCTACCAACAAAATACCGGCTACTACATGGAATCAACGAAAAGTCTTTGGAGGAGTCCTTTATTGCAAAGTGCTTTACCGATGAAAGTATGTCAGGCGTAATTGGATTCTTTGTGTTGGCTGTATAATTATAAAGAATAAAGGGAATTCTGGTAGATTTTTGCATTTGATTAAGAAACTCTATAACTCCCTCCTTTGGCAACCCTGCTGGATAAGAGGGTGGAAGGGTTACAATTGCATCAGCGCCAACATCTTGGGCCGATTGAATTTTATTGATACCTTCTTTGACACAGTTGGTGTGGATATGATAGAGTATAGTCCCAGAAAAGATGGAACGCACCAATTTGAGCAGGCGCAACTGTTCATTTTGGGTCATTGCATAAAATTCACCGGTGGTGCCATTAACCAAAATCGATTTCACCCCTGAAGAGCTAAGGAATCTCAGATGTTTTTTAAGCATAGAGGGGCTGATTCCATTTTTTTCAGTAAAGGGCGTAAGCAAGGCAACTATGAGCCCGCTCAATTTAGTAAGAGGTTTGCGTTTATCGATAGTTTTTTGATGTTGCATAAAATGAAATAATTATCAATGGTTGTTTCAAATAGTAAAATATTATCCTAAGAGTTTTTTGATAGAAATGATGCCAACGCCTCAGCTAAGGCTAAATCTGCCGGTGTTGTTATTTTAAAGTTCCGCTCATCACCCCATGCAAAAGCAATAGGAATATTTGATTGCTCCATGAGCATGGCTTCGTCTGTTGGTGGTGTTTCTAATGTTTTAGCTCGATCAAATGCCTTTAAAAGATCTTTTTTATTGAATAGCTGCGGAGTACCAACACGAAGTAGTTTAGATCGATCAACCGTTTCTAAACAGCGATCTTTTTCAAAGGTTCGGATGGTATCAGATACAGAGGTTGCTGTAATTGCACAGCGAAATGAGTCGCTTTTCAATAAAAGTTCGTCAATGACCGCATGGGTCACAAAGGGGCGGGCTGCATCATGGATTAAGAGCCAATCGCTTTGCTTGGTCGCTAAAACACCCTCTTGTACAGATTGCCATCGCTCTTTTCCGCCGGGGACGATTGTGCAGGGCTTGGAAAGTTTCAAGGCGTTGATACTGATCTGCGCCTCCTCCTGTGATTCTTTGGGCACCACAAAAACAGTCTCCTGAACAGAGGAGTGTGTATCAAAGGTAAGGAGTGAATAACTAAAAAGTGGCTTGTTCTGCAGAGAAATAAAGGCCTTTGGCCTATTGGCACCAAGTCGTGTTCCCATCCCTCCTCCAACAATGACAGCAGAAACTAAGGGTAGATTTGTTGATTTCATAAACAGATTACCTCTACAAGGAAGGGGATTACTAAGTATGTTCGTCATAAAAATAGGACGAACCATCTCATTTGGCAAACCCGGATTTGTCCAATGTGCATCTACTCCTATTGTAGAATCGAGGATAAAACTATTTTTGATACAACGGTGTATGTGGTATGATAAATCTTTTATGGGTGGTACATGAATCACCAATTTCAACAGGACCGGTCTGAGGTCAAAGAATCGATTCGAGAGCGCTTGGATATTGCCCAGGTTGTGGGGCGATATGTAAAGCTTAAATCTGCTGGGCATAATTTAAAAGGGCTCTGCCCTTTTCATAAAGAGAAGACTCCCTCCTTTGTAGTCAGTCCCGATAAGGGTATGTACCACTGCTTTGGCTGTGGAAAAGGAGGTGATATATTCTCCTTTATTATGGAGGTGGAAGGCCTTACCTTTCCTGAAACATTAGCCCGTATGGCTGAGGAAGCTGGGGTTGCACTACCCACCTATGCTCCACAGCAAAGACAGAAAGAGTCTACAGGATCTCTATCTAAGACTGAGGCCTTACATATTCATGAGCTCGCAACCCGCTTTTATTATGATCAAATGAAACAATCGACAGAGACAATCGATTACTTCAAATCCCGTTCCTTATCCTCTCAGACGGTGAAAGATTTTCGGCTCGGTTACGCACCCTCTGGCTGGTCAAGTCTGACAGACCACTTAAAGACCTTACGAATCTCAGAGGAGAAAATTGTTGCTGCAGGGTTGGCTATTGCTTCAACCAGTGGTGGGCGATGCTATGATCGCTTTCGCAATCGATTGATTTTTCCCGTATTTGATATTGTTGGAAAGCCCATTGCCTTTGGTGGGAGAAGTTTAAATGACAAAGAGATGCCTAAATATCTCAATTCTCCCGATACTATCCTCTACCGAAAAAATCGTATCCTCTATGGACTTCATCAGGCGCGACCGGATATAAAGGAGAGCGGCTTTGCCATTTTTGTTGAAGGATATATGGATTTTCTTTCGCTCTTTCAGGTAGGTGTTCAAAATGTGGTTGCCACTTCGGGTACGGCATTGACAGAAGAACACGGTTACTTAATTCGACGCTTTACAAACCGGGTTGTTTTAGTGTTTGATGGTGATACTGCAGGGCTCTCCGCAGCAGAACGAGCGCTTTTTGTGCTTGCTCCTCAACAACTCGATTTGCGTGTCATGTTACTTGCTGCAGGTGAAGATCCTGATTCGCTTGTCAAAAAAAAGGGTGTTGCTGCCTTTAATGAAGCTCTTAAGCAAGCACAACACGCTTTAACATTTCTCTGTAATAGAGCGTATGTTCTTCACGATAAATCGAGTCCTTTGGGAAAGTCGGCCATTGTGGAATATCTCCTTCCCTTTGTTTCTGCATCAAAGGATCCCATTGTACAATCGGATTATATTAAACAGATCAGTGAAGAGTTGGATATTCCCCAACAGTTGCTTTACGATAAACTGCGTCGAGTAAAGCCATCACAGTCAGAAGAGACTGCCGAAGTGAGTGAGAATAAAGCCAAGCAGTATCTAGAAACCGAGATGGGTAGTTTTTTCCACCTGCTTTTACAAGACCCCACTCTTTTAAAAGTTGCACAAAAGTACATTACCAAGGAAATTTTTACCGATTATTTTTCCAATAATTTATATTCATTAATTATAGACACCTGTGAGCAAAACAGGTCGTTTAGTTCGATTATTGACTTCACTGACGATCAAGCGCTTAAGAATATTCTTTCCATAATGTTGACCAAAGAGGTTGTTACAGAAAATTATGAAGAGGATCTTAAGCATAAAGCGAAAAAATGCCTGGTGAAGCTCTATAAACAGCGACAAAAGGCAATTACCAAACAGTTGAAACGGGAACAACGTTCTGATATTAAGAAGCAACTCATAGAAAGCCAGAAAGAATTTATCTCTCATCTTGGAGCATTACAAAAAGAATGGTAAAAAAGAAAAAAGAATCCGGTGTCCCCTTAGAGAAGAAAACTAATCGATTACGGAAGCTTGCAAACCTTCAGGGTTTTGTTTCTGAAAGTCAGATTAAAGAAGTTGCCGATTCCGCCAACGAAATTGTTGAGTTACGGTCCACTCTTGAAAAAGAGAACGTAACGATCAATGCCTATGTGAGCGAGAAAAAACCACTCCATGTAAGTCCGAGACACTATCCTTCACCAAGTAAGGGTGCTGCCCATTATACCGATCCAACCTGGGTGTATTTGAATACGGTAGGTCGTGTGCCGCTCCTTTCCCGTGGCCAGGAGGCACAGTATGCCAGTCAAATGGAATTTGCCCAGGGAAAACTCTTTGATATGGCCTTTCGTTCGTCAATTGCCTTTGACAGTTTAAGCCGTATCTCCGAGGAGTTAAAAGCCAAAGTGATTGATTGCATTGATGTGCTGCAATTAAATGAGGAGGACCAGGTTGATGAGGACAAAAATGAGGAGCTTCGAAAGAATTATATAAAAACCTTTGCTCAAATAAAGAGAAAGAATACCCAGGTGGGTACACTTAACAAGGAAGCTGCCTCCACAAAGAGTGCAACTAAAAAGGGTGAAATTGAAAAGAAGATCACCACCTTTCGTGATGCCATTGTTGAGCTGTGCCGCCAATTGAACCTTAATTCTCGCCAAGTCCAGTATATTCTGAAAAAATATAAGAAGAATATTATCTCTGAAGAGATTAAGGATCTCATGGAGCGGTTTGACTATTGGGAGAAGAAGTATAATGCCGCAAAATATGCCATAATTGAAGCTAATGTTAGATTAGTAGTCAGTATTGCAAAAAAATATGTTCTCAAGGGAATGGAAATTATCGATATCATCCAGGAAGGAAATCGTGGACTGATCAAGGCGGTTGAGAATTTTGATTATCGTATGGGTTATAAATTCAGCACCTATGCAACCTGGTGGATTCGACAGGCCATAACACGGGCCATTAATGATAAATCCAAGACGATCCGTATTCCTGCCAACACCTTAGACCTGGTTAATAAAACTATAAAGTATTGTCGTAAATGTGTCATGGAATATGGCTACGAGCCAGATGCCGAAGAGATCGCTCAAGCGGTGGGTACCTCGATAGCCAAGGTTCAGATGGCCTTAGACTTCTCAATGGATCCCATTTCGTTGGATATGGAAATAGGTGATGATGGTAACTCTACCATTGGTGAATATATTGAGGATAAAAAGGCTGAGGATCCCTCAAAGAGCATTTCTCTTGTGGGGCTTCGCAAAAACATCTCTAAGGTGCTTCATACCTTGACAGAAAAGGAACGTGAAATTGTCATCATGCGCTTTGGCCTTGATGACGGCCGTATCAAGACCTTAAAAGAAATTGGTGAGACCTTCAACATCTCTCGTGAGCGGGTGCGCCAGATTGAGACAAAGGCACTCAACAAGCTAAAACATCCCAGTCGAACCCGAGACCTCCTAGCATGGAAGGACGATCGCGACGAAATAGTCGATGATTAGCACTTGTCTATTGCTTCTGTCAATATACTAAATAGACCCTGACTGGTTATTTAATTTTGTAAAGAGTTTACTCTTATTCTGATGGATTTGCTGTCGTTGTGTCAGCATTTGCTTTGGGGGGCAGCTTTGACCTGCTTTCTATAAAGGGAGTGCAAGCTGGAACTGAAATTCCCTCTATGTCCCAATTGGCACGCGCTTCGATTGTATCTTCCTCAAAGGAGTAAAAGGGTTCTGGCTTTAGCCATGGAAAGAGTCTACCCGGAGTGTAGCTACTGTCAATCTTTGAAGAGTCAACAAAGTAGGCAATGGTACCTTTAAAAGCGGGGATAGAGTCAAAGCGAAAGTGTCCGGCGCTATCAAATGAAACATAGGAGTCTTTCGTTCTCAAAGGCTTGAACTGCCAAATGCGATTGTTGTTTGGTTCTAGGCAATTAGCTCCACCAGAGATGCTCATGCATATTTTTTTCAGTGGAAGTATGGTAAAGGTAATGGTGACACTCTTTGTTGTATCCATTTGTGTTGAGTCATTTTTTAATGGCTTAAGAATTGGAGCTGGTTGATTGTTGGTCATATCAACAAACAATTCAAAGGGGAGTGTACAATTATACTCTTTACCAGGACGAAAGTTTTTTTGTGGTACCAGGGTAGTTACCATGCTGTAAACTGTGTCTATATGGAGGTGCACAGTATCTCCGGTTGTGTCGGTGGCAATGCAAGACGAAGATAGTGAACGGACCGGCTCAGACCAGGAGATTGTGATAGGAGTGTTAACCGGAGCATTGTTGCCAGGCTTAGTCCCGGTTATTTTTGGTAGAATTGTGTCTGTCTCGGTTGTACCATTAAATCGAATGGTATCAGCAACTTTGGCACCTATTTTAATTGTTGAATCTTTTTTTGATTGCTTTGGTGGTAAGGAGTAGCGATGACTGATATTTCGAATTAAGGCATAGGAGCCTGTGGTGAGGGTGTCCTTAAGTTTCAGCGCGCAGATCGTTGAGTTTCTTACTTCCATTAGAGCCTCAATTTCAGGATCTTTTGCTGTAGAATCTAAGGAGATAACCGACCATTGCGATAATTCGTTATTTTCATAGTCGACAAAATCCTGTTTCCATGCACAGGTTATAAGCTTAGGCGAGATAGCACGAACAGAATCAATCCTATTGGAAAGGGTGTCCGAGGTACTGGGGAAAAGTAAAAAAGGACCCGCTTCTCTATTGAGTATAAAGGTTTTTGTCTGAGGCAAAAACAGTGCCTCGCCAGGTGTAATTCGATTATTATTGTCCTTATCTTGTAAAGCTACCAGGCAGTAGGATCCCTTACGAATATGTTTAAAAGTAAAGATTCCCAAACTATCGGTTTGGACCAAATAACTTGGTAAAAAAAGAAGAGTTGAATCTAAAAGAGTGTCACCATCAATTCGGTAAAGCGCGACCTTTGGCTGTTGTTTGCTCTCTTTAGAAGCAATAATACATCCAGTAATCATGCCACTATCGATTGATGCTCCGGTTGAAAAAAAGTAGTTGTACGATCCTTGTAGGCCCACTGTGCGGTAGTCGGTTAAACCACTAGAAAAGCAGATGTGATAGGTTGTAGAATCGACGAATGCTTCTTTGGGAGTGATCGCACAGGTTCGACCATTGACTTCAATGGAAAAGCCACCAGGTGGAGGTGGGAAGAGGGTGACGCTTTTTTTTGCGTTCCGTGGTTCAATCCATTCGGAAAAGGTGAAGCTGATTTTTTTATTGAGTGGATGGTTAAGTGTTCCCGATGGTGGAGAAACCTTTAAAACCTTTGGTGGCGTTGTATCCTCTGGTCCACCAGTTGGCGGTATTCTATGGGCGCACTGCAATAGTAAAATAAAGAAAATTAACGATAAAAAACTATAAAGGGTTACAATCTTTTTCATACTGTACTCAATACAACGCAGTGCTTATTGATTAAAATAGTCTTCCCGCAATCCAGCCACCAGCAACAAAGGTTCCCAGAGAGCTACCTAGGTTTGCTAACACAACGACAAGAAGGATTCTGCTCACAGGGTTCATCCAAAATCCCTTAACTGTCATGATTACATTGGGAAGCTCTTCCATGTCAGTAACGGTTGGTTTTTTTACAAAAGCTTGAACCAGACCAGAAACCCAACCAGCAGCAATCATTGGGTTGAGGCTTGTTAGAGGTGCTGCTATAAAGGAGGCGATAATAGTGAGAGGATGTCCCAGGGCAACAGCTGCTCCCAGTGCAGAAAAAATACCATTTACCAGCACCCAAATGTAAATCGAGTTGAGTGAGTGTTCTGTTCCGCCTTTAAAAAAACCATAGGCAATCAATGCGACTATAATGGCAGGTATTCCCCAAGCAAAGGCAAGTGGTGCAAGTGATCGGGGAGGTGTATCCATCAGGGGCTCCAAGGGGTGATCCTCTTCGATACCCGCTATGATCCCCGGCACATGGCCCGCACCGACAACTGCAACAATAGTTTTTCCTGGAGCCTCTTTAATTTTTTGGGCAAGGTATGTATCCCGCTCATCAATGAGGCGATGCTTGACTTCAGGAAATGTCTCTGCAAAGGTATCAAGAATATTTTCCAGTTGGTCCTGGTTTTTTAACTCTTCGATCATCTGCTCGTCGATTTTATCGGTAAAGAATAATCCACCAAGTAGTTGGCTTGCCATTTTGAGCTTGTTCCAAAAATTGAGAAATCCCCAAACCCGTTTTAGGGTTATGTCAATTCTTCGATCGGCCAGTACTAACTTCTTATCGAGCTCCTTGGCAAGGTTGATACCTTCAATCATTTCTGCACCAGGTTTAACGTCCAGTTGCTTTCCCAATCTCCGATAAAAAGAGCTCATAATAAGCTGTGCCAATAAGAGGGCAGCTTTTTTTTCTTTAATAATTTTGAAGATGTCCATTTTTTTCCATGAGTCGCCTTTTACAATGGTGTTATAACGCGATTCACAGAGCTCAACGCAGATGGTGTCGGGATTAACCAGCTCAACGGTTTTTCGAACATCCTCAACACTCTCCTTTGAGACATGGGCTGTCCCAACCAGGAAAATCGTTTTTCCATTTACCGAGATCTTTTTTACGCTGTTGTTTAAATTGTTTTCCTGTTCGCTCATGGAGTTCCTTTATTTTTGATAGACAAACTATCCATTATATTGTGAAAACTGGCCTATAAAATATAACTACTCACCCTAAATATGTTCCATTTTTATGATTAAATAACTATATTCCTATCAAAATAAACTGTAAAAATTGGGGCCTGCAGCCTAAAATATTAGTTAAAGGGAGTAACCTATGATGACAAAATCAATAACCGTACCAGTATTAATTATCGGTATCTTACTCTGCGGGATGGTTGTTATTTCCTCCTGTACCAAAGGGAAGGGAGCTCGTAAAGCCGCATTGATTCCTGGTGACAGCCTTAGTGCCGAGGATATGGATTATTTGGTGAGCAAAGAGTTGGTTACTGAGGGGGAGAAAATATTATTCCTTTACACAAATAAAGGTATAGAGAATGATGGTGCGTTGCTTTCTATAAACAAAATTGCACTCTACTCAGCAGAGAGCAAAGAGGTGGCCTCCTTGGACCAGATTTTTGATATCGCAAAAAATCATTCAACCACCGCAGAGAATCCCAGTAAGATTACCGTGTATCTAAAGAATGATACCGAGTTTACTATGGAGTTTCTTGGGGCTAGCAATGAGGATGAACGATTTTTTGATATCTTCCGCCACATGTGGCGACTTGCCATTTCCACAAAACAGAAAAGTGACACTCAAGTAAAAGAGGAAGAGAAAAGCTAGGAATTATTTTTCTTTTTGTTCTTCTGTTCTTTTTTGAGCTTACCAACTCGCTCCCGGGCATATTTGCACTTTTTGTCCTTGGTGTTTACAATGCATCCCGCAAATTCAATAAAATTTTCCCAGGCCTTAATGGCTTCCCCAAGGAGTGGGTCTGTTTTTTCTACATAGATGTATTGTCCATCTAAGGAGTTGGCAAAGTAATAGAGAAGGGTCTTTTTAAATTCGTTAGTCTGAGGGATAACTGATCCCTTTTGGGAATTCACTGCAGCCTTTAGTCGCTCGCATGCCTCATAGTAGAGAGCTTGTCTATAGTAAATTTGACCAAGGTAGGCATCAATTGCAGGATCGGAATATTTCATTCGAAGTTTTTCTAAAATTGCGCGCGCCTTAGTAAATTGATTAAATTGACTAAAGGATATAGCTGCGATTCGTATTTGTGCTTCTAAATATTCATTGGCAACACCGCCGTTGTTAACCGCCGGAACTAATTCGTAGATGCTCACCGCCTCTTTCCAAAGTCCCTTCCTTTCAGCCTTTTTACCTCGTTCAAGCATGGAGGAGAGTGATTCCGAGACCTCCTTAGAGGCGATCTCTTTTTCACTGTTTGCCGGTTTGCTGCCCCGAGAGGTTAATGAAATAATAAGGGCAAGGATCGAAATAATGAGGGCAAGGGTTGGATAAAACTGTCTAATAGAAAAGGGTACCTTTGCTCGATTCCCTGCAGCCCAGGCAGTTTGCACCTGCAATGATATCTGAATCGCTTCATCTATCTCCTCGGCCTTTTTAGGACGAAAGCCAGACTTTTTGTAGAGCAATTTGTCAATAAGCTCTTCGGTCATTGGTGAGATCGAAGGGCGAACCTTTTTAAGTGATTTATATTTACTTGCCTGAATTTTTGCAATAAGTGAAGGTAATTTGTCCGAGACAAATGGCTTTTGGCCAGTAAAGAGCTCATACATGACAATTCCCAGAGAGAAAAAATCACTCCGGGCATCCATGGGCATGCCGTCGATCTGCTCAGGAGACATGTAATGGAAGGTGCCAACAATCATACCCTGATTGGTACTTGAGGAAAGGTCCAATGGTTTTGCAGCGCCAAAGTCCATGAGCTTGACTGTGTTGTCAGCGGTGATCATGATATTTTCTGGCTTAATATCACGATGGAGTATTCCATTGATAATTTTGCCGGAGGGTGTTTTTATCTTTGCAGAATGAGCATATTTTAATGCCCGTGTTATCTGGGAGGTAATATGTAGCATCTCTCGCTCACTGAGTTTGCCCCGTTTAGAGATGAGCGTTCGCAGGGTTTCACCCTCGATATACTCCATTTCAATATAGAAGTGGCCATCGACAACACCGGTGTCGAAAACACGCAAAATATGGGGATGGTCTAGTCGTGCGGTGAGCTGAGCCTCCTGGATAAAAAGGATGTGAAAATCCTGTTCATCCATAAGGGTCGGTTTGAGAATCTTCAATACCCGAAACATTTTAAAGGAGGTATTAAAGGCTTTGTAAATATAAGCCGTTCCCCCCTCATTAATCTTTTCGGTGACCTCACAATTTCCAATTTTTTTGCCAATAAAGGGATCATTAGGATTGGGTGTGGCTGCTTTCGATTCCGCTGCAGCCTCTTTTGATTTAATAACTTTGGCTTTGGCTACTCTGGGTTTTTTATTATTGGCAACTGGCATAAAACTCTAATCCGCAAGTATTGAATGTATCTCGTTTTCGATCGCTTGAATCTTCTCTGTTACTGTCTGTTTGGCTTCTGCAAGCGGCACACCCGGCTCTTCACAACAGGAGGCGTAGAACTTAATTTTTGGCTCCGTTCCAGAGGGACGTGCAGTAATAACGCTGTCATCCTCTAAAATAAACTGCAGCACATTGGAAGATGGAAGATTTATTAATTTTTCTGCTTTTCCGGATTTGAAATCTGATACCATACCATTAGCATAGTCTTTCATGAGAGAAACCGGTTGTCCAGCCAATATTTTCGGTGGAGTATTGCGAAGGGTGCTCATAAGATTTTTAATGTGCTCGACCCCAGCCTGACCCTCAAAAACCTTGTAAATTAGGGTTTCTTGAAAAACGCCATACCGGTCAAAAATAAAATCAAGTTGCTCAAGGAGTGAACGTCCTTGGGACAGTGCAAAGAGGGTCATTTCTGCAGTCATGGTTGCAGAGGAGACAGCATCCTTGTCTCGGACATTGGTACCAACAAGGTAGCCATAACTCTCCTCACCACCAAAAACATAGGTGTGCTTTTGGGTTGCTTCAAATTCGCGAATTTTATCTCCAATAAACTTAAATCCAGTAAGTACATCAAAACAGGCTGCGCCGTAATATGAGGCAATTCGGCGTTGCAATTCGGTGGTAACAATAGTTTTTACCATAGCAGCATCTTCTGGAAGTTTGTTTTGCTCTTTTAGACCGGATAGGACATATTCAGCGAGTAATGAGCCCAACTGATTGCCGTTTATTAAAACAAACTCACCCTCAGAATTGGGTACGGCAATTCCCAATCGATCAGCATCGGGGTCTGTTGCTAATACCAAATCAGCCTTTTTTTCTTTGGCAAGCTCCATTGCCATTTTAAGAGCAGAGGCTTCCTCTGGATTAGGTGATGCAACTGTAGGAAAGTTGCCATCAGGATTTTTCTGTTCCTCAACAAAAATGACTTCGATTCCCAATTCCAAAAGAGCCCGTGAAACTGGCATCATGCCTGTCCCATGCAGGGGGGTAAACACAACCTTAAGATCACGTCCCTTTTCTGCTAAAAGATCTGGACGGATAGCTAAGCCTTTGACCATAGCTATATAAGGGTCATCAAGCTCCTTGTCGATCATTATTAAAAGTCCCGCCTCTCTGGCCTTTTCTTTAGAGAGTGCAGTAACATTTTCTACTGCTAAGACCTCCTCAACAATGGCCTTGTCATGGGGAGCAACAATCTGACTTCCATCATCCCAATACACTTTATACCCATTATATTCTGGGGGATTATGACTTGCGGTGATAACGATGCCAGCTGTTGCAGAAAGATGGCGAACTGCAAAGGAAAGCTCCGGTGTTGGACGAAGAGCAGAAAAAAGATAGGTTTTGATCCCAGCACCACAGAGAACTTTGGCAGCTTCCAGCGCAAAAAGATCGGAGTAATTTCTATTATCATAGGCAATGACTACCGAAGACTTATCCGAGGGGACTGTTTTTTTTATATAATTAGCCAGCCCCTGTGTTGCCCGTTGCACGGTAAGTGAATTCATTCGATTAAACCCACCGCCAATTTTGCCTCGCAAGCCCCCTGTACCAAATTTAAGGTCAGTGTAAAATCTATCGTTTAAGGCTTCCTGATCATTACTTTCGATTAATTTTTCAATATCCTCTTTAAAGATTGGATTGCTCTCTGCTTCGATATACTCTTGTGCTCTTTTTAAAGTTTTTGCGCTTTCCATCCTGCCTTACCTAATTTTTTTATTAAAGTTTAAAGCCCTTTTGTCCGATATACTAAATAGGGCATTATGTCCAACCTTCGGTGTCAGCCACATTCAAGCTTAAAGTATACAATTATGGGATGTCTGCTGCCACTGAGAAGCATTAAACCCAGATTATGCAATAGGAAAAAGCGCAGAAGTACACCACGACTTTGACCGGATGTACGCTTGGGAAGTAGCCTGTAATCCTATGCCCATTAAGACTTTCAGGCTTTTCGGCCATATCACC